>NZ_JABTTS010000039.1 GCF_018638295.1 Streptomyces sp. CHD11 | reverse complement strand
ACTGGGCACCCTCGAGGACTTCACCCGGTTCGTACGACAGGCCAACACCCTCGGCCTCGAGATCGCCCTCGACCTCGCCCTCCAGTGCTCCCCCGACCACCCCTGGGTCCACAAACACCCCGAATGGTTCCACCACCGCCCCGACGGCTCCATCGCCTACGCCGAGAACCCCCCGAAGAAGTACCAGGACATCTACCCCATCGCCTTCGACGCCGACATGGACGGCCTGATCACCGAGACCTGCCGCATCCTGCGCCACTGGATGAACACCGGCGTACGCATCTTCCGCGTCGACAACCCCCACACCAAACCCGTCCTCTTCTGGGAACGCGTCACCGGCGAGATCAACCGCACCGACCCCGACGTCATCTTCCTCGCCGAGGCCTTCACCCGGCCCGCCATGATGCGCACCCTCGCCGAGACCGGCTTCCAGCAGTCCTACACCTACTTCACCTGGCGCACCACCAAACAGGAACTCACCGACTACCTCACCGAACTCGCCGGGGAGACCGCCGCCTCCATGCGGCCCAACTTCTTCGCCAACACCCCCGACATCCTGCACGCCTACCTCCAGCACGGCGGCCGCCCCGCCTTCGAGGTCCGCGCCGTCCTCGCCGCCACCCTCTCCCCCACCTGGGGCATCTACAGCGGCTACGAACTCTGCGAGAACACCCCCCTGCGCGAAGGCAGCGAGGAATACCTCCACAGCGAGAAGTACCAGCTCCGCGCCCGCGACTGGGAAACCGCCGAGAAGGAAGGGCGGACCATCGCCCCCCTCATCACCAGGCTCAACACCCTCCGCCGGGAGNGTCCGCGCCGTCCTCGCCGCCACCCTCTCCCCCACCTGGGGCATCTACAGCGGCTACGAACTCTGCGAGAACACCCCCCTGCGCGAAGGCAGCGAGGAATACCTCCACAGCGAGAAGTACCAGCTCCGCGCCCGCGACTGGGAAACCGCCGAGAAGGAAGGGCGGACCATCGCCCCCCTCATCACCAGGCTCAACACCCTCCGCCGGGAGCACCCCGCGCTCCGCCGGCTCAGGAACCTCCGGTTCCACCGGACCGACAACGACGCAGTCCTCGCGTACAGCAAGCGCAGCGGTGAGGACGTCGTGCTGGTGGTCGTCAATCTCGACCCGCATCACCCCCAGGAGGCGACTGTCTCGTTGGACATGCCACAACTCGGCCTGGAGTGGCACGAGTCGGTGCCGGTGCGCGACGAGCTCACCGGCGAGACGTACCTCTGGGGCGGCACCAACTACGTGCGACTGGAGCCGGGGCGGGCTCCCGCGCATGTTCTGCACGTCCAGCGACCGCCCGCCGCACAGCGAAACGGAGGGCGAGGAACGTCATGACCGTGAACGAGCCGGTCCCGGACACCTTCGAGGACACGCCGGTCAGGGACCGGGACCCGGAGTGGTTCAAGCGAGCCGTCTTCTACGAGGTCCTGGTCCGCTCCTTCCAGGACAGCAACGGCGACGGCATCGGCGACCTGAAGGGTCTGACCGCCAAACTCGACTATCTGCAGTGGCTGGGCGTCGACTGCCTGTGGCTGCCGCCGTTCTTCAAGTCACCGCTGCGTGACGGCGGTTACGACGTGGCCGACTACACCGCCGTGCTGCCCGACTTCGGCGACCTCGCCGACTTCGTCGAGTTCGCGGACGCCGCGCACCAGCGCGGCATGCGCGTGATCATCGACTTCGTCATGAACCACACCAGCGACCAGCACCCGTGGTTCCAGGAGTCCAGGAAGGACCCGGACGGTCCCTACGGCGACTTCTACGTGTGGGCCGACGACGACCGGGGCTACCCGGACGCGAGGATCATCTTCGTCGACACCGAGGCGTCGAACTGGACGTACGACCCCGTGCGCGGCCAGTACTACTTCCACCGCTTCTTCTCGCACCAGCCGGACCTCAACTACGAGAACCCGCGCGTGCAGGAGGAGATCCTGGCGGCCCTGCGGTTCTGGCTGGACCTCGGGATCGACGGGTTCCGCCTGGACGCGGTGCCGTACCTGTACGCGGCCGAGGGCACCAACTGCGAGAACCTGCCCGCCTCGCACGCGTTCCTGAAGCGGGTGCGCAAGGAGATCGACACCCAGTACCCGGACACGGTGCTGCTGGCGGAGGCCAACCAGTGGCCGGAGGACGTCGTCGACTACTTCGGCGACTACTCCGCCGGCGGCGACGAGTGCCACATGGCGTTCCACTTCCCCGTCATGCCCCGCATCTTCATGGCCGTACGCCGCGAGTCCCGCTACCCCGTCTCGGAGATCCTCGCCAAGACCCCGGCCATCCCCTCCGGCTGCCAGTGGGGCATCTTCCTGCGCAACCACGACGAGCTGACCCTGGAGATGGTCACCGACGAGGAACGCGACTACATGTGGGCCGAGTACGCCAAGGACCCCCGCATGCGCGCCAACATCGGCATCCGCCGCCGCCTCGCACCCCTCCTGGACAACGACCGCAACCAGATCGAACTCTTCAACGCCCTGCTGCTCTCCCTGCCCGGCTCGCCGATCATCTACTACGGCGACGAGATCGGCATGGGCGACAACATCTGGCTCGGCGACCGCGACGCGGTGCGCACCCCCATGCAGTGGACCCCCGACCGCAACGCCGGATTCTCCTCCTCCGACCCCGGCCGCCTGTTCCTGCCCGCCATCATGGACCCGGTCTACGGCTACCAGGTCACCAGCGTCGAGGCGTCCATGGCCTCCCCCTCCTCGCTGCTGCACTGGACCCGCCGCATGATCGAGATCCGCAAACAGAACCCCGCCTTCGGCCTCGGCTCCTACACCGAGCTCCCCTCCTCCAACCCCGCCGTCCTCGCCTTCCTGCGTGAGGCCCCCCCGAATGGGGAAGAGGGGGACGACCTGGTGCTCTGCGTCAACAACTTCTCCCGCTTCGCACAGCCGACCGAGCTCGACCTGCGCGAGTTCGGCGGATGCCACCCCGTCGAACTCTTCGGCGGAGTGCGGTTCCCGGCCATCGGCGAACTGCCGTATCTGCTGACCCTCGGGGGCCACGGCTTCTACTGGTTCCGGCTCACCCGGGTCGCGTCCCGCATCGGCCGACGACCGTGAGGGTGTGCCGGCGCAAGGAGGCGTCACCATGACGAAGACCGCATTCCTGCGCCCGCGAAGCGCGCCCGCCGAGCCTCTGGAGTCGCTCACCGGGCTCCTGCGCGAGTGGCTGCCGCTGCAGCGCTGGTTCGCCGGCAAGGACCGGCCCGTCACCGACCTCGGTGTGCTGTCGATGACGGAGCTGTTCCCCGGCTGTCTGCACGTACTGGTGCACGCCGCCCACGGCGGCGTGCCCGCCCCCGGGGGCGCCATCCCGGCCGGTGACTGCTACCAGCTGCTCCTCGGCGTGCGGGAGCACCCCTCGTCGCGGCTCGGCAAGGCGCTCATCGGCAGGGTACCGGCCGGTCTGCTGGCGGGAATGACCGTCTACGACGCCCTCCAGGACCCGCGCGCCGCCCAGTTGCTGCTGGAGCGGCTGCGCCGCCCCGGCAGCGCGGGTCCGCTGCGGTTCGAGTGCGACGAAGCCCAGCAGGTGCCCGCCGGACTGGTGCCCCGGCTGATGACCGCCGAACAGTCCAACTCCTCGCTGGTGTACGGCGACGAGTACATCCTGAAGGTGTTCCGCCGCATCCAGCCCGGCGTCAACCCGGATCTGGAGGTGCCGGGGGCGCTCGCCCGCCAGGGCTGCCACCGGGTCCCCGCCCCGGTGGCCTGGCTGGGCACCACGTATCCGTTCAAGGCGACGCTCGGCGTGCTCCAGCCGTATCTGCGCAACGCCTCCGACGGCTGGGCGCTGGCCCTGGAGGCGCTCGCCGGCGGTGACGACTTCACCGCCGAGGCGCACGCGCTGGGCCGGGCGACGGCGGACGTCCATCTGGCGCTGTCCTCGGCGTTCCCCATCGGCACCCCCGGGGAGAACGGGCGGACGGCCGCGGCGATGACCGAACGGCTCACCGCGGCCGCCCACGCCGTGCCCGCGCTCCAGCCGTTCGTACCCGGGCTGCGGGCCGCCTTCGCCGCGCTGGCCACCTGCGACGCCGGCCCGCCCGCCCAGCGCATCCACGGCGACCTGCATCTGGGGCAGGTGCTGCGGGCGGGACGCGAATGGTTCGTCATCGACTTCGAGGGCGAGCCGTCCCGGCCGCTCTCCGAACGGCGCAGCGCCCACTCCCCCGTGCGGGACATCGCCGGGATGCTGCGTTCCTTCGACTACGCCGCCCGCCAGCGCCGCCCCTGGCGCCCGGAATGGGCGCGTCGCTGTCGCGAGGCCTACTGCGCGGGCTACGCCGCCCGCGCCGGCTGGGACCCGCGCAAGAAGCACGGCCTGCTCCGCGCCTATGAGACGGACCGGGCCGTGTACGAGGTGCTGTACGAGGCCCGGCACCGACCCGACTGGCTGCCCGTACCCATGGCGGCGATCGAGCGCCTCGCCGTGAGAGGAGACTGAAGCCGTGGCCCTGCGTGACACACCCCTTCCCGAGTCGGCCGGGCCCGTCCCGTCCGCCGCCGCGCCCCCCGGCGCCGCACCCGCCCTCGGCCCGTCCGACCGGGGACGTCTGCTGGCGGGCGCCCACCACGATCCGCACGCCCTGCTCGGCGCCCGCCCGGTGCCCGGCGGGGTCGCCTTCCGGGCGCTGCGCCCCTTCGCCCGTGAGGTCGGCGTGGTCGTCGACGGCACCCGCACCCCGCTCGTCTCGGAGGGCGACGGACTGTTCTCCGCCGTGCTGCCGCTGGACGCGGTCCCCGCGTACACCCTGGCGGTGGCCTACGGGGACGACGAGGCGGCCGAGACGCACGACCCGTACCGGTTCCTGCCCGCGCTCGGCGAGTTCGACCTGCATCTGATCAGCGAGGGCCGGCACGAGGAACTGTGGACGGCGCTCGGCGCGCACCCGATGACCCACCAGGGCGTCACCGGCACCCGCTTCACCGTGTGGGCGCCCAACGCGCAGGGCGTGCGGGTCGCCACCGACTTCACCCACTGGGACGGCACGGCGTTCCCGATGCGCTCCCTCGGCTCGTCCGGGGTGTGGGAGCTGTTCCTGCCGGGCGTCGGCGAGGGCACCCGCTACAAGTTCGAGATCCACTCGCGCCACGGCCACCGGTTCCTCAAGGCCGACCCGATGGCCCGGCGCACGGAGGCGCCGCCGAACACGGCGTCCGTCGTGACGGCCTCGCACTACGAGTGGGGCGACGCGCGCTGGTTCGCGGCACGGGCCGAGAAGCCCGTGCACGAGGCGCCGTTCTCGGTGTACGAGGTGCATCTGCCGTCCTGGCGTCCGGGGCTGACCTACCGCGAGCTGGCCGAGGAACTGCCCGCGTACGTCAATGACATGGGCTTCACCCATGTGGAGCTGATGCCGGTCGCCGAGCACCCCTTCGGCCCGTCCTGGGGCTACCAGGTCACCGGTTTCTACGCGCCGACGGCCCGCCTCGGCACCCCCGACGACTTCAAATACCTGGTCGACGCCCTGCACCGGGCCGGCATCGGCGTGATCATGGACTGGGTGCCGGCGCACTTCCCCAAGGACGACTGGGCGCTGGCCAGGTTCGACGGCGAGCCGCTGTACGAGCCCGGGGACTCCCGGCGGGCGGAACACCCCGACTGGGGGACGTACACCTTCGACTTCGCCCGCACCGAGGTGCGCAACTTCCTGGTCGCGAACGCCGTGTACTGGTGCCAGGAGTTCCACATCGACGGGCTGCGGGTGGACGCCGTCGCCTCCATGCTCTACCTGGACTACTCACGCGAGGACGGCGGCTGGGAGCCGAACGCCTACGGCGGCCGGGAGGATCTGGCCGCGATGGCGTTCCTGCAGGAGATGAACGCCACCGTCTACCGGCGCTGCCCCGGTGTGGTGACCATCGCGGAGGAGTCCACGGCGTGGGGCGGGGTGACCCGGCCCACCGACACCGGCGGTCTCGGGTTCGGACTGAAGTGGAACATGGGCTGGATGCACGACTCGCTGGAGTACGTCTCCCACGAGCCGGTGCACCGCAAGTACCACCACCACGAGATGACGTTCGCGATGGTGTACGCCTACAGCGAGAACTACTGCCTGCCCATCTCGCACGACGAGGTGGTGCACGGCAAGCAGGCGCTGGTGTCGAAGATGCCCGGCGACTGGTGGCAGCGGCGCGCGAACGTGCGTGCCTACCTGGCCTTCATGTGGGCCCATCCCGGCAAGCAACTGCTGTTCATGGGACAGGAGTTCGCCCAGGGTGCCGAGTGGTCGGAGCAGCAGGGGCCGGAGTGGTGGCTGCTCGACGACGGATATCACTCCGCCGGGGACCACCGCGGGGTCCAGGATCTGGTCCGCGAACTCAACGCCCGCTACCGGGCCACCCCGGCGCTGTGGCAGCGCGACACCGACCCGTCCGGGTTCCGGTGGGTGTCGGTCGACGCCGCCGACGACAACGTCTTCGCGTTCCTGCGCCACGACGCCGAGGGCCGGCCGCTGCTCGCGGTGTCGAACTTCTCCCCCGTGGTCCGCCAGGACTACCCGCTCACCGTCGGCGACGACGTGATCGCCTGGCAGGAGGTTCTCAACACCGACGCCGCGCGCTACGGCGGCGGTGACGTGACCAGCCCCGGTCCGGTCAAGCCCGAGGACGGCCGCGTCCGGCTCACGCTGCCGCCGCTCGCGACGGTGTGGCTGGCGCCCGTCCCTCTCTGAGACCCGACGACGACGCCCAGGTGTCCCCCGGCCGCCGCGGGGCATTCGGGACCGTACGGCCGAGGCATCTCGGCGTCGTCGCGGCAGGTCACAGAAGGGCGGGCACCACGTGCGCACCGTGGGAGTGGAGGAGGAGCTCCTCCTGGTCGATCCGGATTCCGGCGAACCGCGGGCCATGTCCGCGGCGGTGCTGGCCCGGGCCGAGCGGGACGACGCGGGGCAGGATGTGTTCGAGAAGGAACTGCACGAGCAGATGCTGGAGTTCGCCACGCATCCGCAGTCGTCCATGGAGAGCCTGCGGGCGGAGATCGTCCGCTGCCGCAAGGAGGCCGCCGGTCACGCCGGGGAGATCGGCTGCGCCGTCGCCGCGCTCGCCACGTCCCCGCTCCCGGTCAGTCCTTCCATCGGGGTCAACGAGCGCTACCGGTGGATGGAGGAGCAGTACGGCATCGCCACCCGGGAGCAGCTCGTCATGGGCTGCCACGTGCATGTCTCCGTCGAGTCCGACGAGGAGGGCACCGCGGTCCTGGACCGGCTGCGGCCCTGGCTGTCGGTACTGGCTGCGCTGAGCGCCAACTCCCCGTTCTGGCAGGGCAGCGACACGGGGTACAACAGCTACCGCAGCCGCGTCTGGCAGCGCTGGCCGTCCGCCGGTCCGACGGAGATGTTCGGCTCACCCGAGCGGTACCACCGGCAGGTGGCCGAGATGGTGGCCACCGGCGTCATCCTCGACGAGGGCATGATCTACTTCGACGCCCGGCTGTCCCAGCGGTATCCGACCGTGGAGATCCGGGTCTCCGACGTCTGTCTGCACGCCGAGACCGCGGGGCTGATCGCCACCCTGGCCCGGGGACTGGTGGAGACCGCCGCGCGCGACTGGCGGGCGGGCCGGGAGCCACTGGATCCGGGCGTCAGCCTGCTCCGGCTGGCGGCCTGGCAGGCGGCCCGTTCGGGCCTGGCGGGCGAACTGCTCGACCCGCGGACCATGCGGCGCGACCCCGCCGAGGCGGTCGTGCACGGCCTCCTCGATCACTGCGCCGAGGCCCTGGAGGCGCACGGTGACCTGGAGCGCGCCCGCGAGGGATGCGCCCGGCTGCTGCGCGACGGCAACGGCGCCCAGGTGCAGCGGGACCTGATGCGGCGTACGGAGAGCCTGAGGGACGTCGTCACGGAGTGCGTGCGGCACACCCAGGCCTAGAGGGGGTGTCCGGCCCGGCCGGCCGGGAGCGGATCCGGGGCGCCGGCGGCCCGGTCCGGTCACCCGTCGCGTCGGTGATCACTTATCGGACGGACCCGTCCGATGGGTACGCCGTGTCACGGCCGACACCGCGGCCGCTCGCACCCGGCCCCGGATGCCGGCCGTTCGCCCAGGTGGGAGCGTCACTCCACCGGTCGGCGCCCGCTCCGGAGCTCGGGCGGCACGGCCGTACGCAGCGCCGCCACCGCCGCCTCGACGGCGGGATGCCCCGCGGCGCCCCTGCGGTACGCGATGACCGTGCGCCGCTCGATGGGCAGCCGGGTGAGCACCACGTCGGACGGTGCGTCGGCGATACCCAGGTGCGGCACCATGGCCACGCCCTGTCCGGCCGCCACCAGGAGCAGCACCGTGGCGAATTCGTCGACGCGGTGGCGCACTACCGGCGTGAAGCCCGCCGCCTGGCAGGCCCGTACGGTCATCGTGTGGCACAGGGTCTGCGGCGTCGAGGTGATCCAGGGGTCCTCCCGCCACGGCCCGAGGCAGGGATGCTCCCCGTCCGGCTCGCGGGCGGTGAGGGAGGCCAGGTACATGGGCTCGGTGAGCAGGGGCGTGGTGCCGAGGCCGGAGTCGGGGGGACAGGGGACGAAGTCGTACTCGTGGAGCAGGGCGACGTCCAGCTGTCCGGCGCGCAGGGCGTGGGCCACCTCCGCCGGATCGACCTCGGAGATCATGGGTTCCAGGCCCGGGTGGTCGGCCGAGAGGGCGGCGAGGGCCGGTGGCAGGAGTGCCCTGACCGCCGTCGGGTACGCGCCGACGCGCAGCGGGCCGGTGGGGCCGGTACGGAAGCCCGTGAGCTCGCCCGCGGCCCGTTCGAGGCGCTCCAGGACCGCCTCCGCGTGGCCGACCAGACGACGGCCCGCCGGTGTCAGGGTGACGCGGCGGCCGGTGCGTTCGAGCAGCGCGATGCCCGCCTCCCGCTCGAGGAGGCTCAGTTGCTGCGACACGGCGGAGGGCGTGTAGGAGAAGGCCTGGGCGACGGCCGCGATGGTGCCCCGGTAGGACAGTTCACGCAACAGCCGCAGCCGTCGGACATCGAGCATCAGTTCAGCTGATTCCTCACGTCAGAAAGGTGACCTGGACCCGGCTCATCGGGAGCGGCACTCTGAGGCCATGGCAGAGCAGACATTCCCACAGGGTATTCACGTCCCTCTCGTCACGCCGTTCACCCCGTCGGGGGAGGTGGCCACGGAGGCACTCGAAGGTCTGGCGCACCGGGTCCTCGACGACGGGGCGAAGGGCATCGTCGCTCTGGGCACGACCGCCGAGGTGGCCACCCTCGACGCCGCGGAGCAGCGGGAGGTCGTCCGGGTGTGCGACCGCGTCTGCCGGGAGCGCGGTGCCTGGCTGACCGTCGGGGCGGGCTCGAACGACACACGGGCCAGCGAAGCAGCGCTCGCCGGACTGTCCCCCTGGCCGTCGCCGGCCGCCGCGCTGGTCACCGTCCCCGCTTTCACCCGCCCCTCCCAGGAGGGCGTGATCGCCCACTTCACCCGGCTGGCGGAGGTCAGCCCGGTGCCGCTGATCGTGTACGACATCCCGTACCGCACGGCACTCACCCTCAGTGCGGTCACCCTGCGGACCCTGGGCACCCTGGCGGGCGTCGTCGCCGTCAAGCACGCCACGGGCGGCATCGGCCAGGAGACGGTGCGGCTCATGGCGGATCCGCCCCCCGGCTTCCACGTGCTCGCGGGCGACGACCTCTTCGTCTCCCCTCTGCTGGCGATGGGCGCCTCGGGTGGCATCCTCGCCACCGCGCACCTGGCCACCGGCCGGTTCGCCGCGCTCCACGACGCCTGGCGGGCCGGCGAGGTGACACGGGCCCGCCCGCTCGGGCACGCGCTGGCCGGGCTGTCGGCGGCGTGCTTCCGCGAGCCGAACCCGTCGGTGGTCAAGGGCGTGCTGCACGAGCGCGGTCTCATCCCGACGCCCGACGTGCGGCTGCCACTGCTGCCCGCGGGCAAGGCCGCCGTGGAAGAGGCGCTGGAGCAGCTGGACCGCGTCGAATCCTGAACGCGGCGCCGGTCCGGCGGCGGCCGTCCTCAGGAGGTCTCCCGCACCGCGCCTGCGAGAAGGCGCAGGCCGCGCCGCGCTCATCGGCGCTGTTCGTGCGTGCGGGGCCCGCCCGCGGGGCACGGGCCAGCGGCAGCAGGAGGCGTCGGGACCTTGGGACGGCTGCTGCCGGACCAGTGACGTCTCCCTCCCTCGGGTCGGGCAGGTCCTGCCAGGGTCAGAGGATGAGGATCAGGGCGTAGACCAGGAAGAAGGCCGCGACCAGGATCACCACGGCGAGGATCGCGGTCAGCGGGCCCTTGGCCCAGCCCTTGGTCGGGTTGTGCGTCTCCCGGGGGCCCGCCTCGGGCATGCTGCTCTCCGCGGGCGGGGTCTCGCCCGGGGGGACGCCGCCGCCCGCTTCGAGGCCGGTGCTGCGTTCCGGTTCGGGATCTGGATTGACGTAGCTCATGCGGTACGGGTCCCCGAATCCGGCGAGATCATCAGTGTGGACACACTTGTCGCGATCCCGGCACAGGGGCGGGCGGGCTCGACTAGATTCAGGCACCGCCGATGACCGTCCTCACCGGCCGAGTCACACCCCGTACATGTCAGGAGCAGCGCATGAGCGACCTCGCTCTCGCTCCCCCGTCCGCCTCGCCCCTGGCCGGCGGTCTCGCCGACAGCCTCTTCGTGAGGGCGGACCGGAGCCCGACCCTGCCGGTGCTCGCCCGGCGCTCCGGCCCGGACTCCTCCAGCTGGGAGGAGATCACCGCCGCGGAGTTCCGGGACGAGGTCGTCGGCCTGGCCAAGGGCCTGATCGCGTCAGGGATCTCGCCGGGCGCGCGGGTGGCGATCATGGCGCGCACCCGCTGCGAGTGGACCTTCCTCTGCCACGCCCTGTGGACGGTCGGCGCCGAGGTCGTGCCCATCTACCCGACCTCCTCGCGCGAGCAGGTGGAGTGGATCCTCAGGGACTCCGGCTGTGTCGCCGTGCTGGTGGAGGACGAGCAGAGTGTGATGACCGTCGGGTCGGTGTGCGCCGCGCTGCCGCGCCTGAGGCACGTGTGGCAGCTGGACTCGGGCGGGCTGGAGCAGCTGGCGGCGCGCGGCGAGTTCATACCGACGGCCACGGTCGACTCGATGCGGCGGATCGTCCTGCCGGACTCGACGGCCGTGGTCGCCTACACCTCCGGCACCTCGGGCCACGCCATGGGCTGTGCCCTGAGCCACCGCGGGCTGGCCTTCATCTGCGACACCCTGCTGGAGGGCTGGGGGCACACCGCGGCGCCGCCCGGGGAGCGGGGCGCCGTTCTCGCCTTCCTGCCGTTCTCCCACGTCTACGGTCTGATGATCCAGAGCCTGTGCGTCCGCGGCGGGCTGCTGATGGGCCACGAGCCCGATCTCAGCGGGGAGTCGCTCTCCTCGGCCCTGCGCACCTTCCGGCCCACCTATCTGTACGCGGTGCCCTCGCTGCTGGAGAAGATCTACAAGAACTTCCTGCGTACGGCGCAGCAGCAGGGACGCGGGGCCCTGTTCGAGCGGGCCGCGGAGACGGCCAGGGACTTCGCCGCCGCGGTGGAGCGTCAGCGGCTGGGACGGGGCTCCGGGCCGGGCCTCGACCTGAAGCTGCAGCACGCCCTCTACGAGCGCACCGTCTACCGCCGGCTGCGGGCGGCGCTCGGCGGCCGGGTGCGGCGGGCCACCTCCGGCGGTTCCACGCTCAACCGCGACCTCTCCCTCTTCTACGAGGGGATCGGCATCTACGTCCACGACGGCTACGGACTGACCGAGACCAGCGGCGGGGTGACGATGCAGCCGTTCGGCCGGGAGAAGTCCGGCACCGTCGGACAGGCGCTGCCGGGCATCGGGATCCAGGTGGCCGAGGACGGGGAGATCCTGGTGCGCGGCCCGTCGGTGTTCCAGGGCTACGTGGGCGACGAGGCCGCCACCCGGGCGGCGCTGCGCGGCGGCTGGCTGGCCACCGGTGACCTCGGGCGGCTGGACACCGAGGGCTATCTCACCATCACCGGCCGCAAGAAGGACATCATCATCACGAGCAGCGGCAAGAGTGTGGCCCCGACGGCCCTGGAGCAGCGGCTGCGGATGAACCCGCTGGTCCATCAGGCCGTCGTCGTGGGCGACAACCGGCCGTGTGTGGGCGCCCTGGTCACCCTCGACCCGGATTTCGTGACGCACTGGCGCGGCACGCTGTCCCTGCCGGGCGACGCTCCGACCCGGGAGGCCAGGGAGGAGAACGCGCTGCGCGAGGAGATCGCGCGGGCGGTCGCCGCGGCGAACAGCAGTGTGTCGCGCTCCGAGTCGATCCGGGTCTTCCGGGTGCTGCCGGAGCCGTTCGACGTGACCAACGGTCTGCTGACCCCGTCGATGAAGCTGCGCCGGGACGAGATCGTGCGGCGCTACGCGCTGGAGATCGACGCGATGTACCAGTCGCGCACGCGTCCGGGGCGTGGCCCGGTGTCCGGCGAGTCCCCGGGCTGGGACGACTCGGACAGCGTCTTCCGCTGAGCGCGCGGTCGGTGACGGGTTTGTCACCGACCGGGCACGGGCATGCGGGCGCGTAGGCTCCGCCCGCGCGGGAACCCACAGACGGAAGGACCCGCACGACACGGAACTACCCGCCCCGCCGAGCCGGGGCCCGGAAGGCGAGATGGCACCCGAGCGGTATGGGGACAGGACACTGGCCGGCGAGGAGATCACGAGCCGCATCGCCAGCTTCCCGGGGAAGCTGCACGATGTGACGGACGCGCGCATCGTCGCGGAGGAATTCCTCTTCGACCTGGCCCGTGCGTCGGCGCCGTCGGCTCCGGAGCACTGGGACGACATTCTCCTGGTGGTCACGGAACTGGCCGCCAACGCGGTCCAGTACGCGCCGGGCCCGTTCCAGATGCGGCTGCGCAGGACTTTCGACGGGGTGCATGTGGTGATGCACGACACGAGCACCACCGAGCCGGCCCCGCGGCCCTTCCATCCGGGCAGCGGGGGTGGCGGGATCGGCTGGCACCTGATCCACACGCTCTGCGATCAGGTCAGCGTCGTCGGCAGTGAGCGCGGCAAGGACATCCACGTCTTCCTGCCGTGGTGAGGCGCCCGGCGTGGTGAGGCGCCCGGCGCCGGTGCTCAGCCGGCCGAGCGCTCGCGGGGCGGCAGCCGGTGGTAGTAGTCGCCGACCGCGGTGAGGTAGGCCGGATCCATGGTCTCGCTGTCGGTGCGGAAGCGGGGGGCCGCCTTGACCTCGGCCCGGGTGCAGGACACCGTCAGCCTCCGCTCGGCCGCGTCCACGCCGGCGATCGTGCCGACCGGCACCAGGAGGCTGCGGCCGAACACCCAGACTCCGGTGTCGACGACGAGGTGCCGCATGCCGTGGTGCTCGGCCTGCCGGTCGACCTGACCGATGGTGCCGTCGCTCGCGAGGACGGTGTAGCCCGTCAGTTCCTGCTCCGCGAGGTGACTCAGGTCCGGCGCGTAGGACCAGATGCTGTCGATGGCCACTGCTCGTTGCCTCCCCGGTGGACGTGCGCGTCGCGGAGGAGCGGGTGCGGCGTGGCCGCTTCCCTCCTCCACTGCAGCCAATACCCGGCGGGCGCCCGTACATTCGAACAGCGCCGACCGGAAATCGTGCGCCGGTGGTCCGGTGCCGCGCGCCCGGCGAGAACCCCGTCAAGTACCCGCCAGAACGTGGGACATGCCTGCCGTCCGCGACTTTTCCGGGACCGGCCCACGCTTTGTTCTGCGCCCTCGAATTGGGTTAGCCTGCGGCGTATTTCTCATCGCGCACATCCGTGAACTGCGGAAACGCGCACTGACTCTGCCGGAACGAGGGTGCGCATGACCAGCAAGAGCACCGGGGGGACCGAAGCCGCTCCGGGGGACGAGGAGCTGATGCGGCTCCTGGCGGGGCTGACGGCCGTACGGGACGGGGACTTCGGCACCCGGCTGCCGGACGAGGCGGACGGCCTCATGGGCGACATCGCCAAGGTCTTCAACGGCATGGTGGACCAGCTGTCGGTGTTCACCTCCGAGGTGACACGCGTGGCCCGCGAGGTCGGCACCGAGGGGGCCCTGGGCGGACAGGCGCAGGTGCCGGGGGTCTCGGGCACCTGGGCCGACCTGACGGACTCGGTGAACGCGATGGCGGGGAATCTCACCGCGCAGGTCCGCAACGTGGCCCAGGTGACGACGGCGGTCGCCAAGGGCGACCTGTCACAGAAGATCACCGTCGACGCCCGGGGCGAGATCCTCGAACTCAAGAACACCATCAACACGATGGTCGACCAGCTCTCCGCCTTCGCCGACGAGGTCACCCGCGTCGCCCGCGAGGTCGGCACCGAGGGCCGCCNGTCACAGAAGATCACCGTCGACGCCCGGGGCGAGATCCTCGAACTCAAGAACACCATCAACACGATGGTCGACCAGCTCTCCGCCTTCGCCGACGAGGTCACCCGCGTCGCCCGCGAGGTCGGCACCGAGGGCCGCCTCGGCGGCCAGGCCGACGTGCAGGGCGTGAAGGGCACCTGGCGTGACCTGACCCACTCGGTGAACTTCATGGCCGGCAACCTCACCGGCCAGGTGCGCAACATCGCCCTGGTGGCGACGGCGGTCGCCAAGGGCGACCTGTCACAGAAGATCACCGTCGACGCCCGGGGCGAGATCCTCGAACTCAAGAACACCATCAACACGATGGTCGACCAGCTCTCCGCCTTCGCCGACGAGGTCACCCGCGTCGCCCGCGAGGTCGGCACCGAGGGCCGCCTCGGCGGCCAGGCCCAGGTGCGGGGTGTCTCCGGCACCTGGAAGGACCTCACCGACAACGTCAACGTGATGGCGTCCAACCTGACCGGTCAGGTCCGCTCCATCGCCCAGGTCGCGTCCGCCGTGGGCCGGGGCGACCTGTCGCAGCGGATCAGGGTCGAGGCCGCCGGTGAGGTCGCGGCGCTGGCCGACGTCATCAACACCATGGTGGACACGCTGTCGGCGTTCGCCGACGAGGTGACCCGCGTCGCCCGCGAGGTCGGCACCGAGGGCCGCCTCGGCGGCCAGGCGCACGTGCCCCATGTCGCGGGCACCTGGCGGGACCTCACCGACAACGTGAACTCCATGGCCAACAACCTCACCGGCCAGGTGCGCAACATCGCGCTGGTGACGACCGCCGTCGCCCGGGGCGACCTGTCGAAGAAGATCGACGTCGACGCCCGCGGGGAGATCCTCGAGCTGAAGACCACCATCAACACGATGGTCGACCAGCTCTCCGCCTTCGCCCAGGAGGTGACCCGCGTCGCCCGCGAGGTCGGCACCGAGGGCCGCCTCGGCGGCCAGGCCGAGGTCGAGGGTGTCTCCGGCACCTGGAAGCGGCTCACCGAGAACGTGAACGAACTGGCCGGCAACCTCACCCGGCAGGTCCGCGCGATCGCCCAGGTCACCAGCGCCGTCGCCGAGGGTGATCTGACGCGCTCGATCTCCGTCGAGGCGTCCGGCGAGGTGGCCGAGCTCAAGGACAACATCAACGCGATGGTGGAGTCCCTGCGCGAGACCACCCGGGCCAACCAGGAGCAGGACTGGCTCAAGACCAACCTCGCCCGGGTCTCCGGCCTGATGCAGGGGCACCGCGACCTGCCCGTGGTCGCCGAGCTGATCATGGACGAGCTGGTGCCGCTGGTGTCGGCCCAGTACGGCGCCTTCTACCTGGTGGAGGACGGCGACGAGGGGCCCGGGCTGCGGCTCGTCGGCTCCTACGGCTACCCGGACGACCACGGCCGGCCCACCCGTATCGCCTTCGGCCGCACCCTGGTCGGCCAGGCCGCCCGCAGCCGCCGCGCCATCACGGTGAACGAGCTGCCGCCGGACTACATGACCATCTCCTCCGGTCTGGGCCAGGTGGTGCCGACCTCGCTGGTGCTGCTGCCCATCGTGGTCGAGGGCCAGGTGCTGGGCGTGATGGAGCTGGCCTCGGTGACCCCGTTCACCCAGATCCACGGGGACTTCCTGGTCCAGCTGATGGAGACCATCGGCGTCAACGTCAACACCATCGTGGCCAACGCCCGTACCGACGAGCTGCTGGCCGAGTCGCAGCGGCTCACCGCCGAGCTGCAGGAACGCTCGGCGGAGCTGCAGTCCCAGCAGGAGGAACTGCAGCACTCCAACGCCGAACTGGAGGAGAAGGCCGCGCTGCTGGCCGCGCAGAACCGGGACATCGAGGCGAAGAACCTGCAGATCGAGCACGCCCGGCAGGAACTGGAGGCGCGTGCGCAGCAGTTGTCGCTGGCCTCGAAGTACAAGTCGGAGTTCCTGGCGAACATGAGCCACGAGCTGCGCACTCCGCTGAACAGCCTCCTGATCCTGGCCCAGTTGCTCGCCCAGAACCCCTCGCGCAACCTCAGCCCGAAGCAGGTCGAGTACGCGCAGATCATCCACTCGGCGGGCTCGGACCTGCTGCAGCTGATCAACGACATCCTCGATCTGTCCAAGGTCGAGGCCGGGAAGATGGACGTCAGCCCCGAGCGGGTGGAACTGCGCCGGCTCGTCGAGTACGTCGAGGCCACCTTCCGGCCCATGACGATGCAGAGGAGCCTGGACTTCACAGTGACGACGGCGCCGGGCGCGCCGGCCGACCTGCTCACCGACGACTCCCGGCTGCGGCAGGTGCTGCGCAATCTGCTGTCCAACGCGGTGAAGTTCACCGAGCGCGGCGGCGTGGAGCTGCGGATCGAGCCCGCGCCGGACGACGAGGTGCCCGCCGGGGTGCTGCGGGGCGGGCCGGTGGTGGCCTTCCGGGTGCGGGACACCGGTGTCGGCATCCCGGAACAGCACCTCGAGTCGATCTTCGGCGCCTTCCAGCAGGCGGACGGCACCACGAGCCGCAAGTACGGCGGCACAGGGCTCGGTCTGTCCATCACCCGGGAGATCGCGCATCTGCTCGGCGGCGCGGTCACCGTGGACAGCGTCGCGGGCCAGGGCAGCACCTTCACCCTGTTCCTGCCCGTCGCCCGGCCGGACTTCGAGGATCTGCTGCGGCCGGCGCAGGGGGACGGTCCCTCCGAGGCGCTGCTGCCGGACGCGTCGTCCCGGCCGCTGCCGGCGATCGAGGCGGGCGCCGGGTCGAGACCGCGCCCGCGGCGTCTGCTGGTCGTGGAGGAGCGGCCCCGGGGCCTGCTGACCCTGGTCGCCGAGAGCGTGGTGCAGGACGTCACCCAGGGCGACGGCACCTCCCGGCCGTCGGTCGACATCATCACGGCCGTCGGCGCTCAGGAGGCGGCCGGCGCGCTGGCCGCCGATCCGTGCCACTGCGTGGTGCTGGAGCTCGGCATGGAGGCGGAGGTCGCCCGGTTCCTGGAGGCACTGCGGGGCGATTCCGGCCTGGCCGGGGTGCCGGTGCTGGTACACAGCGGTCACCGGACCGACGCGGCGGTGGAGGAGACGCTGCGCTCCCGGGCCGGGGGTACGTCGCTGGAGTTCCTGTCCAGCCTGGACGAACTGCGCGAACGCATCGCCCTGCACCTGGCCGCCGAGGAACCCGGCGACGTGCTGTCGCTGGTGCGCGGCGACGACGCGCACCGCAGCGCCCCGCAGCCGGTGGTGGACGGCTCGTTCTCCGGCCGGACGGTCCTGGTCGTCGACGACGACGCGCGCAACCTCTTCGCGCTCAGCGGCATCCTGGAGCTGCACGGCTTCCGGGTGCTGCACGCGGAGAACGGCCGCGCGGGCATCGAGAGACTCCTCGGCAACCCCGACGTGGCGCTGGTGCTGATGGACGTGATGATGCCCGAGCTGGACGGCTACGCCGCCACGGCCGAGATCCGCGCCATGCCGCAGTACGCCGAGCTGCCCATCATCGCCGTCACCGCGAAGGCGATGCCCGGGGACCGGGAGAAGAGCCTGGCGTCGGGGGCCAGCGACTACGTCACCAAGCCGGTCGACACCCAGGCCCTGATCGCCTGTGTCCGCCGCTGGCTGCCCGCATGAACCCCGCCGCAGGACTCCGCAGCCGCCGAGGAGCGTGCGCACCGTGACGACCGAGGAGCAGGACGAGCAGCCCGGAACCACGCCGGGCCACCCGTCGGCGGGGCCCGCCGGGGTGTCCGCGGACTCGCCCGTGGGCAGGCTCGCGGCCACCGTGGACCGGCTCAGCCGCGAGGTGCGGGCCGCCCAGGCGGAGGCCGAGGGCCGGGCGCTGATCGAACTCGCCAAGGGCATCCTCGTGGAGCGCCTGGGATGCGGTCCCGCGCAGGCCGCGCGCCAGCTCTCCGAGCTGACCGAGCAGGCCGGGACCACACAGCTCGAGTTCGCGGTCGAGGTCATCAACCAGGCCGCCCGGGACCGGATGTCCGAGGTGACGGACGCCTTCCTGGCCGCCACCAGGGCCGCCCGGGACGCCGGTCCGGAGCCCGCGGCCGTGCGGCTGCGGGCGGCCGAGAGCGGGGCGCTGGCGGCGGACGACACGCAGGCGGTGGCCGAGTCCCTGCTGGAGCAGGCGCTGCGCCCGCTGGGCGCGGTGGCCGTGGCGATCTGGGCGGCCGGGGCCGACGGGTCCCTCACCCTGGCGGGCAGCGCCGGGTTCTCCCCGGCCGAGGCGGCACGCTGGTACTACGTGCCGCCGGACGTGGCGACGGTCGCCCGCTGCGCGCTGGCGGAGCGGGACGGGCTGTGGATCGCCTCGCCGGACGACCGGGGGCTGCCCAGCGTCGGGCGGCACCACTACCCGGACGGCGGCCGGGCGGCCGTGCCCGCGGGTACCGGGGGGCGGGTGTACGGGGTGCTGGAGATCGTCTGGCCCGCTCCGCTGCCCGAGCAGCCGCCGCAGATCGTGCGCCAGGTGGAGGCCCTGGCCGAGCTGTGCGCGCACACCCTGGAGACGTACACGCCGCCGAGCGGCCCGGCCCGGCAGCCGCGGGCGCTGCCGGACGCGGCGGAGCTGATGGATCTGGCCGACGGGCTGTACGACCCGGCGCTCGTCCTCGTGCCGCACCTGGACGCCTCCGGACACCTGCTGGACTTCCGTATCCAGCACGTCAACAGCCGCTTCCTGGACCCGGCGGGCCGGCCGCGCGCGATGGTCAGCGGCGCGCTGATGCTGGAGGCCTATCCGATGGCCGCCGGGGACAGCGAGCTGTTCCAGCGGATAGAACGGGTGTACGCGACGGGTGAGCCGTTCCGGGCCCGGCGCATGCATCTGACCGCGCTCGTCGGCCAGGTGCCCCTGGCGGCGGTCGCCGACATCAGCGTCAGCCGGCACGGCGACGGCATCCTGCTGATCTGGCGTATCGAGGACGAGACGGCACGGCTGGCGAGCCTGCTCCAGCACGCCCAGCGGCTCGGCCGGATCGGCGGTTTCGAGGAGAACCTGCTGACCGGGGAGATCACCTGGAACGGCCAGCTCTTCGACCTGTACGGGCGCCCGCAGACGAGCCCCCCGGTGCCGCTGGAGGAGCTGCCCGCGCACGCCCATCCGGACGACGCCGTCGCCATCGGCCGTTTCCTGCGCACGCTGCTGCACCACCGGCGGCCGGCCTCGGCGGCCTTCCGGCTGCAGCGGCCGGACGGGGTGACCCGGCACATCCGGGTGGTCGCCGAGCCGGTGCTGGACACCGACGGCCGGCTGCTCACCACCCGCGGCGCCTACCAGGACATCTCCTCCCAGCACTGGACGGAGGTGGCGCTGGCCGCCACCCGCGACCAGCTGGCGCACACCGAGCAGCACGCCAGCGAGCGGGACCGGCTGGCCCTGCAGCTGCAGCGCGCCATCATGCCGCCCACCCAGGCGCCGCTGCAGATGCCCGGCCTGGACGTGGCCGTGCGCTACCGGCCCGCGGAGGCCGAGCAGCTGGTGGGCGGCGACTGGTACGACGCCGTGGTGCTGCCGTCCCGGCTGGTACTGCTGTGCGTGGGCGACGTGGCGGGCCACGGCATAGAGGCGGCGACCAGCATGGTCGTCCTGCGCAACGCGCTGCGCGGACTCGCCGTCACCGGGGCGGGCCCCGGGCAGCTGCTGTCGTGGCTGAACATCGTGACGCACCATCTGACGGGCGGCGTCAGCGCCACCGCGGTCTGCGGCCTGTACGACCCGGCCTCCCGCACGCTGCGGTGGGCACGGGCGGGCCATCTGCCGCCGGTGCTGGTACGGGGCTCCGAGGCCGCTCCGCTGCCGATGACGGGCGGGCTGCTGCTCGGTGCCGTGCCGGAGGCGTCGTACGAGGAGGCGGAGGTACGGCTGGCCCCCGAGGACAATCTGCTGATGTACACCGACGGTCTGATCGAGCGCCGGGACCGTACGGTGGAGGAGTCCCTGGCCCATCTGCTCGCCACCGCGGCCACGGCTCCCGGCACGCTCGACCAGCGGCTCGACCGCCTGCTCACCTACAGCAGGTCGGACACGGACGACGACACCTGCATCGTGGGTATCCGCGTGGGATGAGCCACGTCACCCGGACGGGCGGCGCGCGGAGGCATGAGAGGGCGAATCGGGGGTACGCGCGGCTGCGCGACGAAGAGCTTGATCACCTGTTGGAGGTACTCCGTGCACACTGCCCAGGACCCGTTGTCCGTCGAAGTGACCCTTCCCAGGGAGGATGTGGCCCTTCTCACGGTGGAGGGGTATTTGGACGTCGACACGGCGACCGAGTTCCAGCACCACCTGGCGAACCAGCTCCACCACGGCCGCCGGCACTTCCTGCTCGATCTGTCGGCGGTCCCCTTCATGGACTCGTCCGGCATGAACATCATCCTGCGCGTGTACCAGGAGGCGCGGGAGCTGCCCGGGAGCGTCCACATCATCTCCCCCACCCCCGCCGTGCGCCGCATCCTGGACCTGACGGGGGTGAGCATCACCGTTCCGGTGTCGGAGAGCCTCGAGGAGGCGCTGGAGCGGGTGGACGCGCAGCCGGAGACGCCCGCGGCCGAGCCGGAGTCCTGAACGCGTCCCCCGGCCCGGTGCCCCGAGGCGGGCCCGGCGCGAGGGACCACGACCGCGAGCGACCACGACGAGGAGAGGAATCAGGTGCCGCAGCACGAAACGGGCGGAACACCGGCGACACCGGCGCAGGAGATCAGGGACTTCCTGTGGCGGCGCAGCGAGCAGATCGCCCAGCGGTGGGCGGACGAGCCCCTGTTCCGTGCGGTGTTCACGGTCTCGCGCGAGGAGGCGGTGGAGGCCGGCAAGGCGGTGGTCGACGCGCTGGCCCGGGTCGCCGAGTCACAGCGGGTCGAGGACCCGGACGCCGCGGGCTTCTCCGGGGTGCGCGAGCAGCTGGCCCGGATGGGGGCCGCCCGCTCCCGCGCGGGACTGTCCGCCACCCAGGTCTCGGCCGAACTGGCCGCGCTGCTGCCGCCGGTGGAGAACCTCCTGGTCGCCGATCTGGAGCAGGAGGATCCCGAGCGGCTGCGGGAGGCCTGCACGGCGCTCAGCGTCCTGATGGGCACGCTGCGTCTGGTGGCCATGCAGACCGCCCTGAGCGAGATCCAGGCGCTCACCGACCGGCAGCGCCTCCAGCTGCTGGAGGTGGCGACCCCCATGATCAAGCTCTGGGACGGTATCGTCGCCGTCCCGCTGATCGGCACGCTGGACAGCGCCCGCAGCCAGGTGGTGATGGAGACCCTGCTGAACGCGGTCGTCGACCAGCGCGCCCGGTTCGCGATCCTCGACATCACCGGTGTGCCGACGGTCGACTCGCTGGTGGCGCAGCATTTGATGAAGACGGTCGCCGCGGCCCGGCTGATGGGCGCGGAGTGCGTGGTCTCCGGTATCCGTCCGGCGATCGCGCAGACCATGGTGCACCTCGGTCTGGACCTCGGCACGGTGAAGACCCGGGCGAGCCTCGCCGACGCGCTCGCGTACTGCCTGCACGAGTTGGGGGCGAACATCGTGAACGCGGTGCCCGACGGTGCGGTACGACGGTGAGCGAGGGCCTCTCCCGCCCGGTCGCGGGACATGTGCCGGTACTCAGGCTCGGGGATGTGCTGCTGGTCACCCTCCAGGGAGAGCTGCACGACAGCATGGCGTTCCAGCTGCAGCAGGATCTCGCCGAGACCATCGTGCGCAGCGGGGTCACCGGCGTGGTCATCGACATCTCCGGTGTGGAGATGGTCGACTCCTTCCTCGGCAGGGTCCTGGCAGAGATCGCCGCCCAGACCGAGCTGCTGGCCGCGCGGACCGTGGTGGCCGGCATGCGGCCCGCGGTCGCCATCACCCTGGTGGAGCTCGGGCTGACGCTGCCGGGGCTGCGGACCGCCCTCACCACCGAGGCGGCGATGGAGTACCTCGTGCAGCCCGTCGTGGCGCCGCGGTCCGGCGGCGGGCGCGAGGGGAGTCCGTGATGGACACCGCAGCGGGCGTCGAGGCCCGCCTGCCCATCCGGTCGGACATGGATCTGGTGTGGGTACGCCAGCATGTGCGGCAGGCCGCCGCCAAGCTCGGCTTCTCCCTGGTGGACCAGACGAAACTGGTGACCGCCGCCAGCGAGCTGGCGCGCAACACCCTGGTGCACGGCGGAGGCGGCCGGATGGAGGCCTCGCACGTCACCACCGGCGGGACCGACGGGCTGCGGCTCACCTTCAGCGACTCGGGACCCGGCATCTCCGATCTCGACCGGGCGCTCAGCGACGGCTACACCTCCGGCGGCGGGCTGGGCATGGGGCTGGGCGGCGCCCGTCGTCTGGTGCACGAATTCGCCGTCGAGACCGCCCCCGGGGCGGGGACGACGGTGCGGGTCACCTCATGGGTCACCCGGCCCCCGCGGCCGCGGGGGGACGCCTGATGCCCCGCGTCTGGGACGTGCCGGTGCAGGACCCGACCCGGGTCCGTGACGCACGGGTCGCGGCGGAGGAGGCCGCGGCCCTGGCCGGGCTGGACGAGCGGCGTACCGCCACCGTGTCGTTGGTGGCCACCGAGCTGGCCACCAATCTGCTCAAGTACGCGCACGCGGGCGGGGTGCTCATCGACGTCGTGGACCCGCCGCTGCCGCGGGAGGGCCGGCCGGGGCGGGCCGTGCAGATCACCGCGCTCGACCACGGTCCGGGCATCGCCGATACGGCGGTCGCTCAGCGGGACGGGTTCTCCTCCAGCGGTTCGCTCGGCGCGGGTCTCGGCACGTGCCGGCGGCTCTCCGACGACTTCGGCCTGCACAGCGTGCCCGGACGGGGCACCGTGGCGGTGGCCCGCGTCGGCGCCGTGGCCCCCGCGCCCGGCCGCACGGGCCACGGCGAGGAGCCCTCGCGCGACCTCGGTGTGCACGCCGGCGGCGTGAACGTCCCGTTCGCCGGCGCGGACTTCTCCGGGGACGCCTGGACCTGGATCAGGTCCGGCGACCGTACGACGCTGATGCTCGCCGACGGGCTGGGGCACGGCAGCGAGGCGGCCCGGGCCTCGACCGCCGCCGTCGAGGAGCTGCGCCACTGGGCCCGGCTGCCGCCCACCGAGGCACTGCGCAAACTGCACGCGGCCCTGGCCGGTACGCGGGGCGCGGCCGTCGCCGTGGCCCAGCTGGACACCTGGACGGGACGGCTGCGTTTCGCGGGGATCGGCAATGTGTCGGCCCGGCTGCGGGAGGACGGCCGCTGGCGGTCCCTGTTGTCCCGGCCGGGCATCGTCGGGGTCCACCAGCCGCACACCGTGCGCGAGGACGAGGTCCCCTGGACCGCCGGAAGCCTGCTGATCCTGCACACGGACGGGCTTCCCGGCCGCTGGACGCCTCCCCCGGACACCGGGGAGCCGCCGGCCGATCCGGCCGTGACGGCCGCCGTCACCGTCCGGGACGCCGGCAGTTCCGCGCGCCCGGTGCGGGACGACACCGCCGTGGCCGTGCTGGCTCCCGTCCCGTCGGAGCGCCCATGACACGCCGCTGGCGGATCGGCGGCGTGACGGACGCGGCACGCGCCCGCACCGCCGTGTCCCGGCTGGCCGCGGCGTACGGGGTTCCCACCCTGGAACGGGTGCGGCTGACCACGGCGCTCAGCGGCCGGCTGCGGCAGTGCCTCACCCGGGGCGGCGTCTGGGTACTCACCCTGGAGGGGCCGGGCTCCGCCGCCGGAACGACGGACCTGCGCCTGGAGGTGGCCCCGGCCCCCGGCACGGGTGCCGCCGGCGGCGACGCGTGGACCGTGACCGCTCCCTGCCCCGGGCCGGACGGCATCGCCGGGGCGGACCCGGCCACGGAGGATCCGGCCGCCCTGTCCGAGGCGCTGCTGGGCGCCGACGAGGACACGGCCGTGGTGCTGGAGCNCCGGGGCGGACCCGGCCACGGAGGATCCGGCCGCCCTGTCCGAGGCGCTGCTGGGCGCCGACGAGGACACGGCCGTGGTGCTGGAGCAGGTGTCCGGTGAGGATGCCGAGGTCGGTGCCGGCGCCGGCCGGAACGAGCGCCTGGGCCGGGGCGCAACCGGGGCGGACCCGGCCACGGAGGATCCGGCCGCCCTGTCCGAGGCGCTGCTGGGCGCCGACGAGGACACGGCCGTGGTGCTGGAGCGGCTCGCCGAGCAGGAGGAGCTGGTCGCCTTCCACCGGGAGGAGCTGCATCAGACCAATCAGGGCGTCGTCGTCCTGCACGCCGAGCTGGACGCGGCCGGACGGGCGCAGCAGGAGGCGTTCGCCGCGGAGCGCAGGGCGCGCGAGGAGGCGGAGAACGCCCGGCACCGGCTGACGTTCCTGGCGGACGCGAGCGCCGCGCTGAACGCCTCGCTGAACCACGACGAGATCGTGCGCCGGCTGCCCGAGCTGCTGGTGCCGCGCTACGCCGCCGGTGTCGACGTCTGGCTGTTCGACCACGAGGACGGCCGGTACCGTCCGGCCGACCATTCGGGGGCGGCGGTCCTGGCGGCCCGCACCGGGCGTCCGCAGTACGCCGCCGACCACCCCGGGGGCCTGCCCGGGGTGGACGACCGGCCGCCGTCGGCCCTGGCTCCCGAACGGCCCCTGCTCTGCCTCCCGCTGCCGGCGCGCCGTACTCCGCTGGGTGTGCTGACCCTGACGCCGCCCGGTGAGCGCTGGGATCCGGACGACGCCGTGATGCTGATCGAACTCGCCCGGCGGGCCGGTACCGCCATGGACAACGCCCGCCGGTTCGAGCACAACCGGGACATCGCCGAGACGCTGCAGCGCGCCCTGCTCACGGAGCTGCCGGCGACACCGGGCCTGAGTCTGGCGGCGCGCTACCTGCCGGCCACGCACGGGCTGAACATCGGCGGCGACTGGTACGACGCGTTCCGCCAGCGGGACGGCAGTCTGATCACCGTCATCGGCGACGTGACCGGGCACGGGCTGCACGCGGCGGTGATGATGAGTCAGCTGCGCACCGCGCTGCGCGCCTACGCGGTCGACGGCGGCGGGCCCGGCCGGCTGCTGACCCGGCTGCACGGGTATCTGCGGCATCTCCAGCCGGATCTGTTCGCCACCGCGGTCATCGCGCGGTTCCACCCGGACGGGCACACCCTTACCTGGGCCGCCGCGGGCCATCCGCCGCCGGTGCTGCGGCTGCCCGACGGGCGGGTGCGGATCCTGGACGCCAAGCCGGGCGCGATGCTCGGCATTCCGCTGCACCAGGAGATCGCCGACCACACCGAGCGGCTGACGCCCGGTACGACCCTGGCGCTCTACACCGACGGGCTCGTGGAGCGGCGGGCCCTCGGCATCGACCCGGGCATCGAACGGCTCGCGCAGTCCCTCGGGACCTTCGGCTCCGCCGATCTGGACGCGGACCTGGAGGAGTCGGCGGACCGGATACTCCACCCGCTGCTGAGCGACTCCGAGCGCGAGGACGACGTGTGCCTGCTGCTGTGCCATCTGCACGGCTGAGGCGGGGGTGACAGGCGCGTCCGCGGGGCCTTCCCGGTGCGTTCCCTGGCCGGTGAGGGCATCGTGGTGCTGAAGAGGGGCACGCGTCAGGCATCGGCGTCCGAGGCAGACCGCCTGGAGCCGCAGGAAGGGATGGAACCGTGACACGACCCAGGATCCTCGTGGTGGGCGCGGGTTTCGCCGGCGTGGAGTGCGTGCGGCGGCTGGAGCGCAGGCTCGGCCCGGACGAGGCCGACCTCACGCTGGTGACACCGTTCTCCTACCAGCTCTACCTGCCGCTGCTCCCCCAGGTGGCCTCGGGTGTACTGACCCCGCAGTCGGTCGCGCTCTCTCTGCGCCGCAGCGAGAGGTACCGCACCCGGATCATCCCGGGCGGGGCCATCGGCGTGGATCTGCGGTCCAAGGTCTGTGTGGTCCGCATCGTCAACGGCGAGATCGTCAACGAACCGTACGACTACATCGTGCTGGCCCCCGGCAGTGTCACCCGCACCTTCGACATCCCGGGGCTGACGGACCACGCCTTCGGGATGAAGTCGCTGGCCGAGGCCGCCTATCTCCGCGATCACGTCATCTCCCAGCTCGATCTGGCCGACGCGAGCCACGATCCGGCGGAGCGGGCCGCGCGGCTGCAGTTCGTGGTGGTCGGCGGCGGATACGCCGGCACCGAGACCGCGGCCTGTCTGCAGCGGCTGACGCACGCCGCAGTGAAGCGCTATCCCCGGATCGACCCGGGCCTGATCAGATGGCATCTGATCGACATCGCGCCGAAGCTGATGCCGGAACTGGGCGAGAAGCTGGGGCGCAGCGCGCACGAGATCCTGACCCGGCGCGGCATCGAGATCTCGCTGGGGGTCTCGATCGAGAAGGCGAGCGCCGAGGAGGTCACCTTCACCGACGGCCGGGTGGTGCCGACCCACACCCTGATCTGGACCGCGGGAGTGGTCGCCAGTCCGCTCATCGCCACACTCGGCGCGGAGACCGTCCGCGGGCGGCTCGCGGTCAACGCGGACATGCGCCTGCCGGGCCACGACGGGGTGTTCGCGCTCGGTGACTCGGCCGCGGTGCCCGATCTGGCCAAGGACGACGGCGCCGTGTGCCCCCCGACCGCGCAGCACGCGCTGCGGCAGGGCAGGCACGTCGCCGACAACGTCATCGCGACCCTGCGGGGCCGGGCGACCCGGCCGTACGTCCACCGGGACCTCGGGCTGGTGGTGGACCTCGGCGGCACCGACGCGGTGTCCCGGCCGTTCGGTTTCGAACTGCACGGGCTGCCCGCCCAGGCGGTGGCCCGCGGCTACCACTGGTCCGCGCTGCGGACCAATGTCGCCAAGACCCGGGTCATGACGGACTGGCTGCTGAACGCGGTGGCCGGCGACGACTTCGTGCGCACCGGGTTCCAGGCGCACCGGCCCGGGAATCTGCGGGACTTCGAATACCTCGACGCCTACCTGACGCCGGAGCAGGTGCGGGCGCACGTCGAGGAAGCGGGCCGGGCGGCTCGGTGACCGGCCGGGCCGGGGCCCGGCGCCCGGACCGGACCGCACGGGGCCGGCGGCTGCGCGCGGGCGCCGGGAGGGGGTCCGGGTACGCGCGTCCGGGCGGCGGAGGAACACGGCGCGGCCGGGGTGCCCGGTCCGTGGGAGCGGGGACGACAGGGGAGGGTACGGCGGAGTGAATGTGGCGGGACGTCCGGGGCGGGCACGGCTGCGGGACCGTCTGGCGGCGTCCGACCCCGGTCTGCTGCGGCTGACGGCCGCGCTGCGGACGGTCGGGGCCATCGCCCTGACGCTGGCCGTGCTCGCCTCGCTCGGCTTCGAGATCACCCGTCTGGTGGCGGGGGCCATGACGGCGATGGCCGCCACCTTCGCGATCCGGGAGCGGCAGCGCGGCGCCCAGGCCGTCACGCTGGCGCTCGGACTGCCGGTCGCGCTGGCGTCCGTGTCGCTGGGGGCGGTGCTCAGCGAGCGGACGGTCGTGGGGGACGTCTTCTTCGTCGTCCTGATCTTCTGCGCGGTCTACGGCCGCCGGTTCGGGGACCGCGGGACCGGGCTCGGCCTGATCGGGTTCCAGCTCTACTTCGTGTCCCTGTTCGTCGGCGCCTCCGCCGGCCGGCTGCCGGGGCTGTGGGCGGCCATGACGGTGGCCTTCGCGAGCAGCGCGCTGGTGCGGTTCGCCGTGGTCCCGGTGACCCCCGCCGGTCTGCTCCAGCGGCTGCGCCAGGCCTTCCGGGCCCGGCTGGCGCAGTTGGTCTCCGCACAGCTGGCGCTGCTCGATGCCGGACCGGACGGGATGGACAAGGCGCTGGAGGAGGTGCGGGAGGGCAACGCCCGCCTGCACGAGACGGCCCTGATGATCCAGACCCGGCTGGAGGAGGGCACGCCCGACGAGTCGGCGGCGCGGCTGGTGCAGCGCCGGATCGCGGACGCCGAGATCGCCGCCGAACGGCTGGGTCTGCTGCTGCTGTCCGCCCGCAGCGCCGAACGGGCGGACACCCTGACCCTGCATCTGCCCGGCGCGCCGGCTCCGGAGGTCGGCCGGCTGCCCGGACCGGACGAGGCCACCGACCGGTTGCGCCGGGATCTGCTCGCCCTGCGCGAGCTGGTGCTGCGGACGGGGGTGCCCGGTACGGGCCTGGCCCGGGTGCGCAACCGGCTGCTCGCCTACCGCGACGGGGAGAACCTGCCGCCCGCGACACCGGCCGTACAGGACGTGTTCCGGGCCCTCGGGGAGACCGCCCGCGCCGTCATGGGGCTGCGCATCGCCCTGGACGGTCCGCAGGACGAGTCGGACGACAGCCCCGCGACGGCCAGGTCCCGGGAGGAACTGGACGCCGAGGACGCCGCCATCGACGCCGGCGAGGAGACGGAGTCCGACGCCACGCAGACGGGCCTGCGGCGGCCCACCACGCGCGCCGCCGTCCAGGTGGCCGTGGGCTCGACGCTGGCCATCATCGGCGGCGAGCTGCTGTCCACGGACCGCTGGTACTGGGCGGTGCTGACCTGCTGGATCGTCTTCATCAACACGGCCTCGACCGGCGAGATCCTGGTCAAGGGCTACCGGCGGCTGCTGGGCACCGTGTTCGGCGTGGCCGCGGGGATCGCGCTGGCGGCCGTGGTCGGCGGGAGCACCCTGGCGGCGTTCCTGCTGGTGCTGGTGCTGATCTTCCTGATGTTCTACACGGCGCCGCTGTCCTACACGCTGATGTCGTTCTTCGTGACAGCGATGCTGGGACTGCTGTACACGCTGCTGCACACCTACAGCTGGGAGGTGCTGGTGCTGCGCCTGGAGGAGACGGCGCTGGGCGCGGCCTGCGGGGTGGCCGCGGCGGCACTGGTGCTGCCGGTGCGCACCGACCGGCGCACCAACGAACTGCTGGTCACGGTGCTGGAGCGGCTCGGTGAGGTCACCGAGGCCGCGGTCGGACAGCTCAGCGGCGGGCCCTCCGACGACCTGCTCGACAAGGCGCGGAAGCTGGACCAGGCGCTGGGCGACCTGCGCGGCGCCACCCAGCCGCTGACCCACCCGGTCACCCCGCTGCGGGCCCGGCGCACCAACGCGCGCTATGTGGTGGCGCTCCTGGAGACCTGCGCGTACCACGCGCGTTCGCTGGCGGCGACGGCCGAGCTGCTGCCGACGCATCCCTCGATCGCCGCGGACCCCCGGCTGCGGGGGGCGGCGGGGCGCACGGTGCGCAACATCGGCACGATCACGGCGCGGGTGGCGGAGAAGGACGTCCCGGCGCCGGTCGAGACGGGCCCGAGCATCGCCTCCCTCCTGGGCGACGACGGCGCGGCCCGCTACGGCCGCATCACCGGCCGGGTCCTGCGCCATCTGGAACGCCTGGACGAAGCGGTGGTCGGCCTCGCCCGCCCCCTGGACGTCCGCGTCACGACCCCCGACCGCTGAACGTCCCCACCTGGGAACGCCGCCCACCGGCCCGCGCCCGCCCCCGCACCCTGAGCCCCACCTCCCCCGACCGGCACCTCGCCGTACCCCGGCTCCACCCCGGACCGTCCGCGGGACCCGCGGACGCGCCCGCCACCGCGTGCGGAGAACCGCCGCCCCGGGGCCGGTGGCCCCGCCGGGACGGCTCCCCGGTGGTCCGCCGGGCGCGCGGCCCGCGGCCGGGCTACACCAGCCCGGTGTGCCGGTGGAGCGCGTACTGTTCCATCAGCTTGCCGCGCGTCGTCTCCAGCCGGTGGGCGAGCACTTCGGCGACCTTGCGCACCAGTGTCAGTCCGAGCCGCGGGTCCTCCTCGCACAGCCGCAGCACTTCCGCCGCGTCGAACGCGTAGGCACGCACCGGGCTGAAGGCCGCCGCGCCGAAGTCCCACTCGTAGGGCGGGTACAGCCAGGACCAGCCGAGGAGATCGCCCGCGCCGAGGCCGGCGACCGTCACCCGGCGCAGTTCGCTCACCCGCTGGTCCAGCAAGACCGCGCCGGAGCGGATCACCCAGAAGCGGTCGGCGGTGCCTCCCGACTCGAAGATCCGGGTGTCCTCCGGGAAGGACACCTCCCGCGCGAGTGCCATCAGCCGCTCGCGCTGTGGAGGAGGGAGGGCCGTCAGGATTTTGATCGCTTTGGTCATGGCGTGGGGCTCCTCGCCGGGCAATCGGTTCCGGTGGTGCGTTCCCTCTCTTCATTTCAGCCGCTGCCGCCGTGCGGGGCACCTCGGCGGGCCGGAATCTCCGCGGCCGGGCATGAAAAAGCCCTGGCTGGACGGGGGAGGCCAGCCAGGGCCGTAAGCGGTGGTGTCCGGAGGACAGGTCGTCGACTCCGTCACCACGTATGAGTGAACGATAAACCACTTGCCCGGTGTTCCGTTAACCGGGTCGAGTGACCTCTTTCACTACGGCCTCACCCGGCACTCCCGTCCACCACGCGGACCGTGTCGAACGACGGGTCCGACGGGTCCGGCAGGTACATCCCCGCGTCCAGGCCGGCGCGCAGATACCGGAGCACGGGCGCGGTGAGCCGTTCACCCGGCAGGACGGCCGGGATGCCGGGCGGGTACGGAGTGACCATCTCGGCCGCGATCCGCCCGCTCCGGGACCTCCACCCGCGGCGCCCTGGGCAGGGTCCGGGCCGCGCCCGTCGCCAGTACGTCGCCCAGGAACACGGCGTCGCCCAGCACCTCACGCACCGCCGGGTCGGCGCCGCGGGCCTGTTTGTGGCCCGGCGGGGTGAAGCTCAGCCGCCCCTCGCGGTGGTAGCCCTCCAGTGCTTCGAGAACCGGCGCCCGGTTGTGGTCCACGGTCATGGGCCCGCGGATGCCCGGGTTCGGGCGGCGGCAATCCACCCGCCGGTGTTCAGCCCCGCGCCGCGTGCCTGCCCGGCGTCAGGATCTCGTCCAGCACCCGCACCACCACTGCGTAGGCCACACCGCGCACCTCCGCGTCCCGCACGGTGGCCGGATCACCGGGATCCGCGCGTCCGAGCTCCGCGCCCCGGGCCCGCCAGGCCCGCTCCTCCTGCGCCGCGCAGGCCCTCGCTCGCTGAATACGCCGCAGCAGTTCGTCCGAGTCCACCACATCGGTCATACGGACCGCGTACCCGCCTGCGGCGTTCGGATGACAGGAGTCCGGAAAGCGGTCGGGAGGTTTGCCGGTAACGGGACAGGTGAGCCGAAAAGGGAGGTCCGAGGCGCTCGCCGAACCACCGACAGCGATCGACAGCAGGGAGCCGCAGCATGAGTGAGGAGTACACCACCGAACCCCTTGTCCACCCGCCCGGTGCGCGCCACGCGGTACCGGCCCGCCCTGCGGATGTGCGCGAGGCCGTCGCCCGGGCGGTGTCCGAACGCTGCCGCGCCACCCACACGGCCTGTGACACCGACGCGCTGGCGGACGTCCTGCTCGTCGCCTCCGAGCTCACGACCAACGCGATCCTGCACGGCGGAGGAGTCACCGACTTCCGGGTCGACGTCCAGGGTCCCGGGGTGCGGCTGTCGGTGAGCGACCGCAGCGACGAACTGCCCGTCGTGGTGGCCCAGCCCGACCGGCAGGGACGCCGCCGCCCCGGCGGTCACGGCTGGCCCATCGTGTGCCGGTTGTCCCACGACATCCGGGTGTCCGATCTGCCCGCGGGCGGCAAGTGCATCACCGCTGTCGTGCCCCTGGTATGAGCCCCCGGCACATTTCGCGGAGAAGCGGAGTTTGTTCTACCGGTGCGGGGGCAATCGGAGGTTCGTGCTTCGGACCGGAGGCGCGCCAGCGGGAGAGGCACGGCCGCTCAGGACCCTCCGGGTGTCCCGACGGCGACCGTCCCGCGGTAGTCCCCTGAAACCACCGTTCGGGAGCGAAATCATATGCTCATTGACACGTCCACCCCCCACTCCGACTCCTCCGACCCGGCGACCGCTCCACCCCGCCGGCGGCACGACGACGCCCCCGACACCGTCGCCCTGTTCCACCGGCTGTCCTCGCTGGAGGACGGCCCCGAGCGGGACGCGGTCCGCGACGAGCTGGCCACCGCCTGGCTGCCCATGGCCCACCGCATCGCGGGCCGCTTCCGCGACCGCGGTGAGTCCATCGAGGACCTGCGCCAGGTCGCCGCCCTCGGGCTGGTCAAGGCCATCGACCGGTTCGACCCGAGCCGCGGGGCCTTCGAGAGCTATGCCGTCCCCACCATCACCGGCGAGGTCAAGCGCCACTTCCGCGACCGGATGTGGGCGCTGCGGGTGCCCCGGCGGGTGCAGGAACTGCGCAACAAGGTGCGGGTGGCGCGGCGCGAGCTCACCCAGAGTCCGGGCAGCCCCGAGCCGTCCACGGCGGCCCTCGCCGCGCACACCGGACTGACCGAGGAGGAGGTCACCGCCGGGATGGAGGCGCTGGAGAGCTTCAGCACCCTGTCGCTGGACGCCGAGCTGTCGTCCGACGACGACGGCTACAGCCTCGCCGACACCCTCGGTGCCGCGGACTCCTCGTACGACGTCGTCGTCGACCGCGAGTCCGCCAAGGAAGGGCTGCGCCGGCTCCCGGAACGCGAGCGCGCCATTCTCTACATGCGCTTCTTCGAGGACATGACCCAGAGCCGTATCGCCGACCGGCTCGGCATCTCCCAGATGCACGTCTCCCGGCTCATCAGCCGCAGCTGCGCCCGGGTGCGCGCGGATGTGATGGGGCAGCGGAAGAACACGCGGAGCACCGGCGGACACTCGGCGACGGTGTGATCAGGGCCCGCCCGGACAGGAATGCGAGAGAAAGAAAGAAATGCTGAAGCCTCACCCCACTGTGCTGCGCCGCCTCGTCGAGGAGTACGAGGCCCTGACGGCCGCCGGAACCGGCGCCGCGGACCCGCGGACCGCCGACCTGGCCTACACGCTGTGCGTGTCGACCGGCACCCGGGACGTCGGACAGGCGCTCACCACCGCGCACCGCTGGCTGGCGTCCGCCGGGCCGGACGGGTCCCGCACCGCCGCCAGGCCGGCCGCCGTATGACTTTCCGGGTGCGGGGAACCCGGAGCCGATGAGCGAATCCGAGATCCCCCCGGAAGGCCGGCCCGTGGACGTCTACCTCGACCTCCTGCGGGTCCGGATGGACACCGAGGACTACCGGCTTCTGCTCCGCGTGGTGGAGCCCGTCCTCGAGGCGATCGACGAGCACCGGCTCGCGGGGCTGGACCTGGCCCTGGAGAGCGGCGACGACGAACTGCCCCAGGAGGTGCGTGACGAGGCCGCCCTCGTCATCGCGACCGCCGTCACCGGCCGCCTGGACAACGAGGTGGTCGAGCTGGACGTCGACGAGACCGGACCGGTGAGGGTGGTCACCGACGCGGCGACCGCCGCCGACCCGTCCCGGCTGGGCGAGATCGCCGACTTCATCAGGGACCGCCACCGTCAGAACGAGGAACTGCGTGGCATAGCCGAGGCCAGCGGCCTGCCCACGGACTTCTGACCCGCTCACCCGCGCCGCGCGGGTGAGCGGGACGGCGGGCGGCCCCGGTCCGCGGACGCCTGGCGGCGACGACGATTCACGGACGTGTGGGTCGGCACGAGGCCTGCGCACTGCCTCCTGAGCGGTGCGACCGCGCCCCCGCAGACACCGGGCATCGCCGACGAGCCATGGACCAGGAGCGCACAGGCCGGCGCACAGCCTCCCGGCCGTACGACCGCGGCCCCTCGCCCCGGCCGCACCACCACGGCTCACCCGGGGTGGGCCGACGCCGACGGCACGCCCGCAGGGCTGACCCCGGGCAGGCGGCGGGAGCCGCGTCGCGCGGAGAAGGCCGCGTCGCGCATCCGCGACAGGGCTCGCGCCCTCGTGAGGACGTGACCGCCACGGCACCGGGGACGGCCGTGGCGTCAGGCTCCCGCGATCAGCGTGAGGCCGAGGACGATCATGGTGGTGGCAACGAGTGCGTCCAGAACGCGCCAGGCGGTGGGGCGGGCCAGGAAGCGGCTCAGCAGGCGGGCTCCGAAACCGAGCGCCGCGAACCAGCAGAGGCTGGCCGCCACCGCGCCGAGGCCGAAGGTCCAGCGCAGCGGACCGTGGTCGGCGGCGACCGAGCCCAGCAGGAACACCGTGTCGAGATAGACGTGCGGGTTGAGCCAGGTCATCGCCAGACAGGCCAGAACGGCCCGGCGGCGTGAACCGGCCGCCTCGCCCTCCGTCCCCAGTCCCGTGGCGGCCGGGCGGAACACCCGGCGGGCCGCCAGGGCCCCGTAGCCGAGCAGGAAGGCTCCGCCGATCCAGCCGACCGCCGTCAGCGCCCCGGGCCACGCCACGACCACCGCGCCGACGCCACCGACACCCAGGGCGATGAGCGCCGCGTCGGACAGGGCGCAGATGCCGACCACCGCGACCACGGCGTCACGGCGGATGCCCTGGCGCAGGACGAAGGCGTTCTGGGCGCCGATGGCGACGATGAGAGAGAGGCCGGTGCCGAATCCGGCGGCGGCGGTGGTCAGGGAGCTGGTCATGCGCAGGACGCTAAGGGCGCACCCGTGGTGCAGTACAGCTAAGGATTCTTAGGTACCCTTAGCCGTCGTGATGTCAGATCTTCCCCTGGACCAGGTGCGGACCCTGCTCGCGGCCGTGGACGAGGGGACGTTCGAGGCGGCGGCAGCCGCGCTGCACGTGACACCGTCGGCGGTGAGCCAGCGGGTGAAGGCGCTGGAGCAGCGCACGGGCCGGGTGCTGCTGCTGCGCACCAAGCCGGTACGGCCGACCGAGTCGGGCGAGGTACTGGTACGGCTGGCCCGCCAGGTCGCCCGGCTGGAACGGGACGCGTACGCCGAGCTGGGGCTGAACCGGGGCGGAGAGCCGATCGGGGTGTCGGTGGCGGTGAACGCGGACTCGCTGGCCACCTGGTTCCTGGGGGCGCTCACCCGGCTGCCCTCCCGGACGGGACTCTGTTTCGAACTGCGCCGGGAGGACGAGGCGCATACGGCCGCCCTGCTGCGCGAAGGGACCGTGATGGCCGCGGTGACCTCGTCACCCGATCCGGTGCCGGGCTGCTCCGTGCGACATCTGGGCCGGATGCGCTACCTCCCCGTGGCGAACCCGGAGTTCGCCGCGGAACACCTCACGGCGCCGCTGCGGGAGACACTGCCCGGGGCGCCGGTGGTGGTGTTCGACCGGCGGGACGACTTCCAGGACGGCTTCGTACGACGGTTCACCCACGGCGGCGCCGAGGCGAGCGCGCGCCGCCACCATGTCCCCACCTCGGAGGGTTCGTCGAGGCGGTCGCCGCCGGGCTGGGCTGGGGCATGGTCCCGGAGCCCCAGGCGGAGCCCCTGCTCCGCGCCGGCCGCCTGATGCTGTTCGCCCCGGACCGAGCGGTCGACGCGCCCCTGTACTGGCAGCAGTGGAAGCTGGACTCTCCCGCCCTCGCGGCCGTGACCGACGCGGTCACCGAAACGGCGGCGGCGGCGCTGCGCCGCTAGGCCCTGGCCTCACACTCCCGTCTGCCTCGCGACGCCACGCACGCACTCCGTCGCACCGGACCCTGCCCACCCGGCGCCTTCTTTCCGCCTGTCCGCCGGACAGACCCGGGCCGGTGGCGAGGACTCCCGGCGCCCGTCCGGCAGGACACGGTGTCGGCCGGCCCGGCCCCGGCGCCCGCGGGCGACGGCCGGGAACAGGCGTCCCCGGGCGGCGCCGGACCGGACCCGCCCGCCGGTGCTTCCCTCCGGCCTGGTCCGCCGGAAGTCCCTGACGCGGTGGCAGGACGTGCGGCGTCCGTCCGGCGGACCCCCCGGGTCGGGAACTCAGTCCGGGTTCCCGCGCCCGACGGCCGGAGAAGGGATGTCCCCGGGCGTTCCGCCGGCCGCGCCGCCGGCCGGGGTGCCGGAGGGTGCCGACCGGGTCCGGTGCGCCGTCAGGCTGTGCTCGGCGCTGGTGAGGAGCATGTCCAGGGCTGTCGGGTAGGCGCTGGTGACCATGCGGGTGGCCAGCAGCGGGGCGGCCTCGGCAAGGCGGGGGTGGGTGGCGGCGGGGAGGCGGGCATAGGTCGAGCGCCACATGTCCTCGTCGGCTCGCCGGGCGGCGCTGGGCAGCGCCAGGGACGCGGCGTCGAGGGCGGCGAAGGCCAGCGTGGTGTCGATGAAGGCGTGGTAGACGCGTACCGCCTCCGGCAGCGGGAAGCCCGCGGTGCGCAGCACGTCCAGCACCGCCTCGTCGGCCGCCAGTTCGCGGTCGCGGCCGGAGACACGGCTTGCCGTGAGGACCGCCGCCTGCGGGTGCGAGAGATAGGCGGTGTGGATGCGCAGCCCGATGGCCCGCAGGTCGCCCTGCCAGGGCCCGGCCGGGCGCCATCCGTGCATCGCCCGGCCGATCAGCGCGTCACCGATGGCGAGGGTGAGGTCGTCCATGCCGCGGAAGTAGCGGTAGAGGGTGCTCGGGTCGCAGTCCAGGGCCAGACCCAGCCGGCGGGCGGTCAGGCCCGCGCTGCCGTGCTCGCGCAGCAGCCGCAGCGCGGTCTCGACGATCAGCGTCTCGGACAGCACCCGACCGCTCTTGGTGGGCCTGCGGCGACGCCGCCGCTCCTCGTGGACGACGCGTTTCGGCATGCCTCCTCCTCCGCTTGCGGCTTATGCCAACGCCATTGACCTTACGCGGGGGCAGGGCGTTGTATCCCCGTCGGGGCCCCGCGTGCGGGTCCGGGATCCATGAGACGCACGCGATGCACGTGACGAGAGAAGGGGAGTGCGCCGTCATGCGTGTACTGCTGGTGGGAGCGGGCGGAGTGGGTACGGCGATCACCCGGATCGCGGCCCGGCGGCCGTTCTTCGACCTGATGGTCGTGGCGGACTACGACCCTTCCCGGGCCGAGGCGGCGGTCGCGGCCCTCGGCGCGGACGGCTCCCGGTTCCGGGCCGAGCGCGTGGACGCCGGCGACGAGGGCCGGGTGAGGGAGCTGCTCGGACAGCACGGTTGTGATGTCCTGCTCAACGCCACCGATCCCCGGTTCGTGATGCCGCTGTTCCGCGCCGCACGGGAGGCCGGGGCCACGTATGTCGACATGGCGATGTCCCTGTCCCGACCGCACGCCGAACGTCCGTACGAGGAATGCGGGGTCAAGCTCGGCGACGAGCAGTTCGCGCACAACGCCGAGTGGGAGAAGGCAGGTGGGCTGGCCCTGGTCGGCATGGGTGTGGAGCCCGGCCTGTCGGACGTCTTCGCCCGGTACGCGGCCGACGAACTCTTCGACGAGATCGAGGAGATCGGCGTCCGCGACGGCGCCGACCTCACCGTGGACGGTCATGGCTTCGCCCCCTCCTTCAGCATCTGGACCACCATCGAGGAATGCCTCAACCCGCCGGTCGTCTACGAGAAGGAGCGCGGCTGGTTCACCACCGAACCCTTCAGCGAGCCGGAGGTGTTCGACTTCCCCGGGGGCATCGGGCCGGTGGAGTGTGTGAACGTCGAGCACGAGGAGGTACTGCTCGTCCCCCGCTGGATCGACGCCCGCCGGGTCACCTTCAAGTACGGTCTGGGCCGTGAGTTCGTCGACACCCTCAGGACGCTGCACCTGCTCGGCCTGGACCGCACCGAGCCGGTGACCGTACCGGGTCCCGACGGGCCGGTGCGGGTCTCCCCCCGGGACGTGGTCGCCGCCTGTCTGCCCGACCCGGCCACGCTCGGGGAGCGGATGCGCGGCAAGACCTGTGCCGGCACCTGGGTCCGGGGCATCAGGGACGGGGCACCGCGCGAGGTGTATCTGTACCACGTGGTCGACAACGAGTGGTCCATGGCCGAGTACGGCTGCCAGGCCGTGCTGTGGCAGACCGCCGTCAACCCGGTCGTGGCCCTGGAACTGGTCGCCGGCGGCGCCTGGTCGGGCACCGGCGTGCTGGGTCCGGAGGCGTTCCCCGCGGGCCCGTTCCTGGACCTGCTGACCGCGTACGGTTCGCCGTGGGGTCTGCGCGAACAGTGACCGTCCGCACTGTTTCACGTCCTGCCGGCAGGTGACCCGAAGGGAGCAAGGCACCCGAAGGGGTGTGCAGCGACTTCGAGCGCAGGTGACTTTTCGATGGACAGCTGGCGAAGCGGCGCGGCCTGCCGGACCGCGGATCCCGAACTCTTCTTCCCGATCGGCACCTCCGGCCCCGCCCTGATGCAGACGGAGCAGGCCAAGGCGGTGTGCCGGGGGTGCCCCGTGCGGGAGCAGTGCCTGGACTGGGCCCTGGAGACGGGGCAGTCCATCGGTGTGTGGGGCGGGACGAGCGAGACGGAACGGCGTACGCTGCGGCGGCGCATCGCCGCGCGGCGGGCCGGCGGCTCGTGAGACGTCCTCCCGCAGAGGGCTCACCGGGGGCTTGTGGAAGGAGCGGTACATGAGCGTGCGCGTGCGCCGTGTCTACGAACCGCCCGAGCCGGACGACGGCGTCCGCGTCCTGGTCGACCGGCTGTGGCCGCGTGGCCTGGCGAAGGACGCGGCACAGGTGGACGCGTGGCCCAAGGGGCTGACACCGTCGACGGAACTGCGCCGCTGGTACCACGGGGACGGTGGTTCGTACGACGAGTTCCGCGGGCGGTACGAGGCGGAGCTGGCCGCCCCCGAGGCGGCCGAACTCCTGGAGCAGATGCGGGAACTGGCCCAGAAGGGCGCGGTGACCCTGCTGACCGCGTCTAAGGACACCGGGCACAGCCACGCCGGGGTGCTGGCCCGCCTTCTCGAGGACTGAGGGCGGGCCGGCACCGCGTGCCCTACGCCGTCCGCTCGGCCGCCGCCCTGCCGGCCGCGCGGCCGGAGAAGAGGCAGCCGCCGAGGAAGGTGCCCTCCAGGGCGTTGTAGCCGTGGACGCCACCGCCGCCGAAGCCGGCCACCTCGCCGGCCGCGTACAGCCCCTCCACCGGCCGGCCGTCGGCGCCGAGCGCGCGGGAGTCCAGGTCGGTCTGGATGCCGCCGAGGGTCTTGCGGGTGAGGATGTGCAGCTTGACGCCGATCAGCGGGCCGGCCGCCGGGTCCAGAATGCGGTGCGGGCCGGCGACGCGGCCCAGGCGGTCGCCGAGGTAGCGGCGGGCGTTGTGGATGCCCTGCACCTGGGCGTCCTTGCTGTAGCCGTTGGCCAGTTGCAGGTCGCGGGCCTCGATCTGGCGCCGCAGGAGCGCCGCGTCGAGCAGGGGCTTGTCGGTGAGGCCGTTCATCTTCTCGACGAGCTGTTCGACGGTCGGGGCGGTGACGAAGTCCGCGCCCTTGCGCAGGAAGGCGTCGACCGGTCCGGGGGCGCCCTTGCCCAGGATCCGGGTGCGCAGGAATCCGGCCCGGTCCTTGGCGGTGATGTCCGGGTTCTGTTCGGAGCCCGAGAGGGCGAACTCCTTCTCGATGATCTTCTGGGTGAGGACGAACCAGGAGTGGTCGTGGCCGGCGATGTCCTCGGTGGTGCGCAGGTGCCTCAGTGTGCCGAGGGTGTCGTAGCCGGGCAGGCAGGGCTCGGGCAGCCGGCGGCCGAGGGCGTCGAACCACATCGAGGACGGTCCGGGCAGGATCCGGATGCCGTGGCCGGGCCAGACCGGGTCCCAGTTCTGCAACCCCTCGGTGTAGTGCCACATACGGTCCCGGTTGACCAGCCGCGCCCCCGCGCGGGCGCTGATGTCCAGCATCCGCCCGTCGACGTAGGCGGGGACCCCGGTGACCATCTCCCGGGGCGGGGTGCCCAGCCGCTCGGGCCAGTACCGGCGGACGATGTCGTGGTCGGCGCCGATGCCGCCGCTGGTGACGATGACGGCCTGGGCGGTGAGTTCGAACTCGCCGATGCCCTCGCGGCTGGAGGCGACCCCGCGCGGTGCGTCGTCCTGCGCCAGGACGGTGCCGCGCACTCCCCGCGCGGCGCCGTCCTGGAGGACGAGTTCGTCGACCCGGTGGCGGTGGTGGAAGGTGAGCAGGCCGTCGCGCGAGGCCTGCCGGGCGTACCGTACGAACGGTTCGACGACGCCGGTTCCGGTGCCCCAGGCGATGTGGAAGCGGGGCACCGTGTTGCCGTGGCCGTCCGCGCGGAGGTCGCCGCGCTCGGCCCAGCCGACGGTGGGCAGGAAGGTGATGCCGTGTCCGTTCAGCCAGGACCGCTTCTCCCCCGCCGCCCACTCGACGTAGGCGCGTGCCCAGCGCACCGCCCAGCTGTCCTCGTCGTCGAGGCGGTCGAAGCCCGCACTGCCCCGCCAGTCGCTCCAGGCCAGGTCGAAGGAGTCCTTGATGCCCAGGCGCCGCTGTTGCGGTGAGCCCACCAGGAACAGCCCGCCGAAGGACCAGAAGGCCTGGCCGCCCAGGTTGGCGGCGTTCTCCTGGTCGACCAGGGCAACCCTGCGCCCCTGGCTGGTCAGTTCGTGGGCCGCGACGAGGCCCGCGAGTCCCGCTCCGACGACGATGACGTCGGCATCCATGGCGACCGTCCCTTCCTTCATACGGTGAGCAGCGCGGTCAGCAGTTGCTTCAGCCAGGTCCGGGCGTGTGCGACGTCCCGGTCCAGCAGCAGTTGGGTGGTGACACCGTCGTAGGCGGCGACCACGGCGTGTGCGGCGCCCTCGGCCCCGCCGAGGACGGCGGGCAGTTCCGTGTGGCCCCGGGCGCGGGCCAGCCGGTCGGCGATGGTCCGCCGCAGCCGTGCCCGGTGCTCCAGCAGGCTGCGGGCCACTTCCGGGTCGCGGGCGGCGTGCACCAGGAAGTCGGTCTTGACCAGCAGCCAGTCGCGGTCGAGCAGCAGGATGTCGGCGACCCGGTCCATGGCGGCGGGCACGTCGAGATCGGGGCCGTCCAGGGCGAGAGCGCCCGACACCTGCTCCGCGATCAGTTCGGCGCGCTCCGCGTACAGGGCGAAGAACAGCTCGTCCAGACCGGCGAAGTTGGAGTAGAAGGCGCCCCTGGTGTAGCCGGCGGTCTCGCAGATCTCCTCGATCGAGACATGTCCGAAGCCCTTGGCGGCGAACACGGTGAACGCGGCTTCCAGCAGGTTCGCGCGGGTGCGCAGCCGGCGTCTGGTGACGCGCCCCGCCGTGCCGTCCGCTGCCATGTCCGTTCCTCCGTTCGATACAGGAACGTATCCGATACACCCGCGTATCGAACAGACCCGGGGACGGATTGTTCCTGCGGATCCCGCGCAGCCATCCGGATCCGCACACGTGATCTAGAACAAGCTTTCGAATAAGGGGTACGCTGGGACCATGACCACGCACCACCCACCGGCACTGCAGGCATCGCTGTTCGACCAGGCCGACGAGGTGCGGCCGGGCCCGCTCGACGGGATACGCCGCACCCACCTGGGCCGGGGTGCCTGGATCGACGTCCTGCCGGGATGGCTCGGCGGCTCCGGCGCGCTCTTCGCGCGGCTGGCCGCCGAAGTCCCCTGGCGGGCGGAGCGGCGGCAGATGTACGACCAGGTGGTGGCCGTGCCCCGGCTGCTGTCGTACTACCGCGCGGGTGATCCGCTGCCGCACCCCGTGCTGGCCGAGGCGCGCGAGGCGCTGAGCGCGCACTACGCCGGCGAACTGGGCGAGCCGTTCGCCACCGCCGGACTGTGCTACTACCGGGACGGCCGGGACAGCGTCGCCTGGCACGGCGACCGCATCGGCCGGGGAGCCCGCGAGGACACCATGGTCGCCATCCTCTCCGTGGGCGCGCCGCGCGATCTGCTGCTGCGCCCCGTGGGCGGCGGTGACACCGTGCGCCGTCCGCTCGGACACGGGGACCTCATCGTGATGGGCGGATCCTGCCAGCGCACCTGGGAACACTGCGTGCCCAAGAGCGCCCGTGCCGCCGGACCGCGCATCAGCGTCCAGTTCCGCCCGCACGGTGTGAACTGACCGGCCGGAAGCCTGTCCTCCCCGCCCCCGCTCCCCCAGACTGGGCCGCACCCGGCGCGGGGAGGGGCCGATGGGCTGGGACACGGAGCGCGGGGCGCCGGCCGGCAGGCGCGCCGAACTCGACATACTGCGCGCCCTGGTCGTCCTCGGGCTGGTCTTCTTCCACTCCGCCCTCGTCTTCTCGCCGGACGACGACTTCTACGTCAAGAACGCGACGACGACGGACGCCGTGACCGTCCTCGCCGGCTTCGGCGTGGTGTGGGCCATGCCGATGCTGTTCCTGGTCGCCGGTCTCGGCGCCCGGCACTCCGTCCGCCGCAGGGGACCCGGTGGCTTCGCCCGGGAGCGGCTGCTGCGCCTGGGCGTCCCGCTGGTCTTCGGCACGGTCGTCCTGTGCCCTCTCCCCCAGTGGCTGCGGCTGCGCGCCGCCGACCCCGGATACGACGAGCCGTACGGCCGGTTCTGGACACGGTTCCTCACCGTGCGCCCGGACCTCGCCGACTTCCCCTTCGTGCTGGAGGGCGACCACTTCGAGACCGGGCATCTCTGGTTCGTCGTCCTGCTGCTCGTCTTCTGTCTGCTGCTCGTGCCGGTGGCGGCCCGGCTGGCGGCGGGCGCCGGACGGGCGGCCCCCGCGCTGCGGCGCCGGCCCGCCCTGCTCCTGCTGCCCGCGCTGCCGCTCGCCGCCGTCAACGCGCTGCTCGGCATGGAGGAGGGTTTCGCGGGGTGGAACCGCTGGGCCTATCTGCTCTTCTTCGTCTGCGGGTTCGCGTTCGCCGACGACGAGCGGGTCCGCGAGGCCACCCGCCGTGTCGCGGTACCCGTGGGCGTGCTCGGTGTGGTGCTGTTCGCCGGGGCCGCGCCCGGCTTCGTCGCCGGCGACGACCCGTTCACCGACCGGACCGCGTTCGCGCTGACGACCCGGGCCCTGTTCGGCGCGGCCGGCTGGTGCTGGGTGACCGCGATCCTCGGCCTGCTGGACCGGCCACGGCCCGGGCCCCCGGGCGGGCGGTCCCGGGCGGACCGCGGGTCCGGGTTCCTGGCGTATCTGGGACTCGCGGCGCTGCCCCTGTACGTACTGCACCAGCCGGTCGTCGTCGCCTTCGCGTACGGGGTGGTCGGCTGGTCCGCTCCGATGGCCGTCAAGTACGCGGTGATCGTGGCCGCCTCGCTGGCGGTGCTCCTCCCGCTGTACGAGTACGGGGTGCGCAGGACGGTGGTGACCCGGTTCCTGTTCGGGACGCGGACGGGTGCCTCACCGGGGCCGGCGCCGTCACCGCCCGGCCCGCCGCCCGCGTCCGTGCCGTGATCTGCTTTCCTTCTCACGTCGGACAGGAAACACTCGGCCCGGGCCAGGAGGATCATGCGAGCAGCGGTGCGGCATGTCGCGGACGGCACCTTCCTGGTGCACGGCGAGGACACCAACTGGGTGATCCTCACCGAGGGGGACGCCGTCACACTGATCGACACCGGTTACCCCGGTGACCGCGCGGGGCTGCTCGCCTCCCTGGCCGAGGTGGGGAGCTCACCGGAGGCGGTGACGGCCGTGCTGATCACCCACGCCCACAACGACCACCAGGGCTCCGCCGAGTACCTGAGCGCCACGTACGGCGCCCCGGTTCTCACGCACCAGGCCGAAGTACCGCACGCGCGCCGGGACTTCCTGCACCAGGTGAGCGTCGGGCGGGTGCTGCGGGGCGGGTGGCGGCCGGGCGTGCTGCCGTGGGCCGCGCACGCCCTGCGCAGCGGCGCGACGGCGAACGTCGCGGTCACCGCGCCCGAGCCGTTCCCGGGGCCGGGCCCCCTCGATCTTCCGGGCCGGCCCGTGCCCGTGCACACGCCCGGCCACACCGCCGGACACTGCGCCTTCCACCTCCCGGACACCGGGGTGGTGGTGTCGGGCGACGCCCTGGTCACCGGTCACCCCACCGCACGGGCGCGGGGGCCGCAGATGCTGACCGACATGTTCCACCACGAGCGCGCCACCGCCGTGGCCTCCCTGGACGTCCTGGCGGAGCTGGACGGGGACCTGCTGCTGCCCGGCCACGGCCCGCTGCACAAGGGGCCGGTGCGGGACGCCGCCCGGCTGGCCCGGGAGCGCGCGCAATAGAGTGAGGTGACGATCACCCGCGAGACGAGGACACCGCAGCCATGGCACTGCAGATCAACGCGACCAACCCGGAGCACCCCGCGCTCCTGTTGGAACTGCCGTGGCACCTGCCGCTGGAGGAGTGGCCCGAGGAGTACCTGGTGCCGCTGCCGCGCGGCATCTCCCGGCACGTGGTGCGCTACGCGCGCGCCGGCGACGAGGTGATCGCGGTGAAGGAGCTCGCCCAGCGGCCCGCGCTGCGCGAGTACGAACTGCTGCGCGACCTGGACCGGATCGGCATACCGGCGGTCGATCCCCTCGCGGTGGTCACCGGCCGCACCGACCCGGCCGGGGAGCAGCTGGAGAGCGTCCTGGTCACCCGGCATCTCGGTGGCTCGATGCCGTACCGGTCGATGTTCGAGACGACGCTGCGTCCGGCGACCATGCACCGGCTGATGGACGCGCTCGCCGTGCTGCTGGTGCGGCTGCACCTGGCCGGGTTCGCCTGGGGCGACTGTTCGCTGTCCAACACCCTGTTCCGGCGGGACGCGGGCGCCTACGCCGCCTACCTCGTGGACGCCGAGACCGGGGATCTGCACCCCGAACTGAGCGTGGGGCAACGCGAGTACGACCTCGATCTGGCCCGGGTCAACATCAGCGGCGAGCTGCTCGACCTGGAGGCCTCCGGGGCGCTGCACCCCTCCGTCGACCCCATCGAGTTCGGCACCGAGATCTGCGCCCGCTACCAGAAACTGTGGCAGGAGCTGACCCGCACCTCCGTCTACCCGGCGGGCAAGTACCACTACATCGAGCGCCGCATCCGGCGGCTGAACGACCTCGGTTTCGACGTGGCCGAGATGCAGATCGAGCACGCCTCCAACGGCGACACCGTCACCTTCGTGCCCAAGGTCGTCGACGCCGGCCACCACCAGCGGCAGCTGCTGCGGCTGACCGGTCTGGACGCCGAGGAGAACCAGGCCAGGCGGCTGCTGAACGACCTGGAGAGCTGGATGGCCACCCAGGACGACTACGCCCCGGGCGACCCTCCCCCGGGCTCCCGGCTCCGCTCGGGCGGGGGTGACCACCACGGCGCCCGCCCGGAAGTCCTCGCCCACCGCTGGGTGCGTGAGGTCTTCCGGCCCACCGTGCGCTCCGTCCCGCCGGAGCTGCGCGGTCCGATGGACGCCGCGGAGATCTATCACGAGCTCCTGGAGCACCGCTGGTACCTGTCCGAGCGGGCACAGCAGGACATCGGTCTCGACACGGCCGTCGAGGACTACATCCGCTCCATCCTGCCCAGGACGCGGACCACCCTGCGGCCGGCGGACGACTGAGCCGGCGCCCGGCTCAGGCGGGCGGCACCACGGCGACCGGGCAGTCCGCGTGGTGCAGCACCCCGTAGGCCACCGAGCCGATCCTGGTGCCCACCGCCGTACGGCGGGCACGCCGGCCGACGACCATCAGCTGGGCGGTGCCCGACACCGACAGCAGCACCTGGCCGGCGCTGCCCATCTCCACGTGCTCGACCACCGGCACGTCCGGGTAGCGCTCCCGCCACGGTGCGAGCGCCGCCGCCAGGGCCTTCTGCTCGTACGGCTCCAGCCCTCCGGCCTCGTCCATGAGCTGGAGCGAGGCGGGGCTGTAGGCGAACACCGGCGGCAGGGTCCAGGCGCGCACGGCGCGCAGGCTCGCGCCGCGCCGGGCGGCGGTCTCGAAGGCGAACCCGAGCGCGGCGGCACTGTCCTCCGGGTCGCCCTGCTGTCCGACCACGATCTCCCGCGCGGCGACCTCGTTCGACGCCCGGTCCCCGGCGCGGACGAACACCACCGGCCCGCCCGCCCCGACGATCACCTGCTGGCCGACCGAGCCGACCAGGAAGCCCAGGATCCGGCCGTGCCCGCGTGAGCCGAGGACCAGCATCTCCGCTTCAGCCGTGAGGGCCGTCAGCGTCTCCACGGCGTCACCCTCGAGGACGTCCACCGTCACGGACAGCTCCGGGTGCCGCTCCCGGACGGCGCGGGCCCCCTCCCCGACGGAGTCGCGCACCCACTGCTCCTGGGTCGCGCTGTCCCCGGTGTCCACCGCTTCGTGTGCCTCGAACCGCCAGGCGTGCACCACCCTGAGCGGCAGCCCCCGGCGAACCGCCTCCCTGGCCGCCCAGTCCAGCGCGGCGAGGCTCTCCCCGGTTCCGTCGATCCCTGCCGTGATCGGGTGCGTCATGCGGTTCCTCCAGGCGTCGTGTCCACTGCGCGGGTCCAGTCTTCCCTACGCCGTTGCGGGGACGCCGAGGTGGGAGCGGGTGGGACACCCGGAGCGACACGTTCCTGAGCGGATCGTGGCGAACACCCATACGCTGGGCAGGGCCGGTGCGGTGGCCGACGGCAGAACGGGTTCGCCGTGCCGGGGAGCCCATGCCGACATGGGGGACTCATGGCCGAGGCCGCCGACGCAGCACGGACCGTCGTCGCGACCGTGGACGACGACCCGGGAGCCTCCCGCGCCGTGGCCCGCGAAGCCCGCGACCCCAGGCCGCGCTGCGGGGCGTCGTACCGGATCGTGCGCGCGGAGTCCGGCGAGTCCGCCCTGGACGCGCTGCGCGAACCGGAACTCCGCGGCGACCTCGTCGCCGTGATCCCGTGCGACCACCGGATGCCGTGGAAGAACGGCGTCGAGTTCCCGGAACAGGCCCCGGACGTGCACCCGGGCGCGCGGGGATGCTGCTGTCCGCGTGCGCGGACACCGCCGCGGCGATCGACGCGATGCCGCCCCTCACCGCACCGCACCCCGACGACACCCCCGAGGAGCCCGTAATGACCAGCGAGCACACCATCGACCCCAGTGTCCCGCCGACCGGAGCGGGATGCGCCGACTGTGAGACCGCGGGCGGCTGGTGGTTCCATCTGCGACGCTGCGCGACCTGCGGCCACATCGGCTGCTGCGACAGCTCACCCGGTCAGCACGCCACGGCGCACTTCGAGTCCACCGGGCATCCCGTGGTCCGCAGCTACGAGCCGGGTGAGGCCTGGTTCTGGAACTACGCCACCGACGAGCTGTACGGGTCCGGCCCCGAGCTCGCCCCGCCCGTGAGCCACCCGGCCGACCAGCCGGCTCCGGGACCGGCGGGCCGGGTCCCCGCCGACTGGAGCGCGGCACTGCGCCGCTGAGCCGTGCGGGCGGGAACCCGCGTCGCCCGTGCGTCGTTCTCCGGACACCCCCACCCGGTCCGCGTGACGACGAGATCAGGACGGCGCGTTGAACGACATGGTTCCCGGCGGCAATCTGGCCCTTCCGGGCGGTGCGGTGACCATCCGGGTGACCGGGCCCTTCGACGTGTCCGCGCTGATCACGGACGACGGCGGAAAGGCCGGCGGCGACGGCGACTTCGTGTTCTACAGCCAGCCGTCCGCCCCGGGCGCCCGGCTGGCCGCCGACACGCTCACCGTCGACCCGCGGGCGCTGCGCTCCGGCGCCTGCCGGGTCACCGTGGCGGTCAGCCCCGCCGCGCCCGGCACACCGCTGAGCGCCCTGCCCGCCGCCGTGCTCCAGGTCGCCGACGCCGGCGGGCGTCCGCTCGCTGCGCGGCGGACGGTCGGCGAGAACATAGCCTGCGGACAGCGCTCGGCCGCCGAGGTCGTGGAGGGCTGGATGAACAGCCCCGGCCACCGCGCCAACATCCTCAAGGCCGGCTTCACCCATATCGGCGTCGGTTTCGCGGGCGGCGGCCGGGCGGGTACGTACTGGACCCAGCTCTTCGGAGCCTGAGAGCGGCCCCGCCCGCCGTGCCGTACGGACGGCATCCTGGCGCACGGGACGAGTCCGGGCGAGGATGCCCCCATGAAGGGTGACCTGTTTTCCAGTCAGCACAGGGTGCAGCCGGCGACGGCTCCGGGCATGACGGTCGAGAACGCCAAGTGCGTCCGTTACACGGTCGACGGCGAGATGCTCGCCCGCCAGGGCGCGATGGTCGCCCACCGCGGCGACCTGCGGTTCGAGCGCAAGGGCCAGGGCGTGGGCGGCATGCTGAAACGCGCGGTGACCGGCGAGGGGCTGGCGCTGATGGCGGTGCGCGGGCAGGGCGAGGCCTGGTTCGCGCACGAGGCGCAGAACTGTTTCATCGTCGAGATCGACCCCGGCGACGAGTTCACCGTCAACGGCCGCAACGTCCTGTGCTTCGACTCCTCGCTGTCGTACCGGATCTCGACCGTGAAGGGCGCCGGCATCACCGGCGGCGGCCTGTTCAACAGCGTGTTCACCGGACACGGCCGGCTGGGACTGGTGTGTGACGGAGATCCGCTGGTCATCCCGGTGTCGCCGGGGTGGCCCGTCTTCGTGGACACGGACGCGATCGTGGGCTGGACAGCGGGGCTCACCACCTCGCTGCACCGTTCGCAGTCGGTGGGGTCGATGCTGCGCGGCGGGTCGGGCGAGGCGGTGCAGCTGAAGCTGGAGGGTGAGGGGTATGTCGTGGTGCGGCCCAGCGAGGCGACACCGCACAAGGCCCAGCAGCACTGAACGTTGTTGACCACGGCCCCGGCGCGGTTCAGGGTGGGGCACGGTGCGGATCACCTGGCCCCGCGCCGGAGAGGATGAGCGTCGTGATCGGGATCGCCGACATCGAGACAGCGGCCGAGCGGATCGCCGGGCATGTGGTGCGGACCCCGACGGTGCCGAGCCCCGGGCTGTCGGACCTGCTGGGCGTGCCGGTCACGGCCAAGCTGGAGCTGCTGCAGCGCACCGGTTCGTTCAAGGTGCGCGGCGCGGCGGCGAAGCTGCTGGCGCTGACCGGGGCCGAGCGGGCCGCCGGGGTCGTGGCCGTGAGCGGCGGCAACCACGGGGTCGCCCTCGCGGTGATGGCCGCCGCCCTCGATGTGAAGGCCACGGTGGTGATGCCGCGTTCGGCGCCCGCCCGGGCCGTGGAGACCGCGGAGTCCGCGGGCGCGTCGGTGCGGGTGACCGACGACATGGACGGCGCGTTCGGGTTGACGGAGCGGCTCCGGGACGAAGGGCTGACCCTGGTCCACCCGTTCGACGACCCGGAGGTGATCGCCGGTCAGGGCACTGTGGGGCTGGAGTTCGCCGCGGACGCGGGGGACCTCACGGACGTCCTGGTGAGCATCGGGGGCGGCGGGCTGATCTCCGGTGTCGCGGCGGCGCTGCGGGCGCTGCGGCCCGGGGTGCGGGTCTGGGGCGTGGAGACCGAGGGCGCGCAGGCGATGTCCGAGGCGCTGGCGGCGGGCCGTCCGGTGCCGGTGGAGCTGACGTCGATCGTCTCCACGCTGAGCGCCCCGGCCGTCTCGCACCTGACGTACGCGCATGTGTCGGAGCTGGTCACCGAGGTGCTGGTGGTGCCGGACCGGGAGGCGGTCCGGGGGTCCCTCGAACTCGCGGACCACGCCAAGGTGTGGGCCGAGCCGGCCGCCGGCTGTCTGCTGCCCGCCGCGTGCCGGGTGCTGGAGCGGGTCGGCGAGGGCGCCCGGCTCGGTCTCGTGGTGTGCGGCGGCAACGCCACCACCGGCGACGTGATCGCCTGGGCGGAACACTTCGGGCTTCGCTGAGCCTTTCTTTGAACGGACCCGGCCCGCTCCCCCGTACCACTGGGGACAGCGGGATCCAGCGGTTCGACGAGGGAATGGCCATGGGCAGGGCGCACGTCTCCGGGGACCGGCCGGTCGCCGGCCGGTACCGGCTGGTCGAGGTCACGCACCGGGAGACCAATCGCGTCAGCTGGTACGCCGACGATCTGCAGGCGGGACGCCCGTGCCTGGTCACCCTGACCGAACTGCCCCGGGACGCCGGCGAGGCGGCCCGGCGCGCTCCCTCCCGTGTGCTGCGGGCCACCGAGAGCGTGAGCCGGCTGTGCCCGGGCCGGACCGCCACGGTCGTCGACGCCGTCGACGAGAACGGCTCCCTGTGGACCGTCACCGCCTGGATCGACGGCACGCCCCTCGACGAGGTTCTCGCCCAGCAGGGCACGTTCACCCCCGCACGGGCCGCGAGGATCGCGCTGGAGGTGCTCGACGTCCTGGACGCGGCGCACGCCGAGGCGGTCACGCACGGGGAGCTCAGCCCCGGCCAGGTGTTCCTGCGGGAGGAGGGCCCGGTCGTCGTCACCGGGTACGGCCTGGCCGGCACGACGTCGGCGCCCCGGCTCACGGCACCGTCGTACGCCTCTCCTGAGCAGGCCCGCGACCAGCGGATCGGCCCGGCCGCGGATCTGTGGGCGCTGGGCGCGATCGTCTACACCATGCTCGAGGGCCGCCCGCCGTTCCGGGACCGCGGACGCCCGGAGGCCACGCTGAGAGGGGTGGACCGGCTGCCGCTGCGCGCTCCGCTACGGTCCGGTCCGCTCACCCTGGTCGTCCAGGGGCTGCTGCGCAAGGACGCCCGGGAGCGGCTGAACCGGCAGGTGGTCCGGGAGATGCTCACCCGTGCGCTGTCCGAGGGCCCCGGCGCCGCCGCAGCCGAGCCGGCGAACGCCCGGCCGCGCGGAGCCGGCCGCGCGTGGGGCGGGAGAACGCTGGTGCTCGGTACCGCTCTGGCTGTCGTCACCGTCGCGGTCACCGTGCTCGCCGCGACCCAGGAGCTGCCCGGCACCGGGGACGGAACCGCCGCCGACGCGCCACCGGTCTCGGTGTCCGCGCCGGCCGGTCCCGGCACGCCCGGCGACGCGAGCGGCGGCGCGAGCCCCGGCGGGCGGGACACCGCCCCGCCGGCCGCCGCTCCCACCCCTTCCCCGTCGGGCACGGGAGGCCTCCCGCCCGGATTCCGGACGTACCGGGCCCCGGAGGGGTTCACCGTCGCGCTGCCCGCGGGCTGGAAGCGGCTGGACACCTCGGGCACCCCCGGCCTGGCCTATCGCGTCACCTTCGGCGCCCAGGGGGATCCGCGCACGCTCGCCGTGACCTACAGCGAGCGGGTGGGGTCCGACGCGGTGGCCGTGTGGCGGGACGACGTGGAGCCGCGACTGGTGCGGTCCGGCGGCTACCGGCGGATCGGCGGCATCCGGGCGCGGACCTACCAGGGGCGCGAGGCCGCCGACATGGAGTGGTACGCCGAGGACGACGGCGCCCGGGTGCGTACCTTCGGCCGGGGCTTCCTGCTGGGCGGCGGCCGGGGCTTCTCCCTGCGCTGGACGACCCCGGCCGCCGACTGGGACGAACCCGCGGGCCGGGAGGCGCTACGCACCTTCCTCCGGACGTTCCGGCCGGGCACCGGCTGAGCCGCGCGGGGCGCGCAGCCCGCTCAGCGGCCACGCGTGCAGCGGACGGGTGAGCCAGCGGGCGGTGAAGGTCCGCTCCGCCAGGGAGCAGGTGACCGTCAGCCGGTGCGGCGTGTGGAGGAACACCACGTCCACGGTGAGGGTGCCGTCGTCGGACCACCCGCCGCTCGCGGCGGCCGGGACGGGCTCCTCTGCGACACTCCAGCCCGGACCCGCGAACCGCGCGTCGAACGGCTCGCCGTCCTCCGTGAGGCGCAGCGTCCAGCCGCCGGCGTCCGCCACGACCTCGGCCGCGGTCAGTTTCGGCTGGTCGGCGCAGATGCCGCCCCGCGGGACGAAGGCGGCTCCCGGCCAGTCCCCGGCGCCCTGGGGCGGTACCGGACTACCCGCGGCCGGGGGCAGCGCGAGCCGGTCGAGGCGCTCGCGCAGCACCGCGTCCGCACGGCGGCGGCCGCTCAGCGGCGCGGGCCGGAAGGCGGGCAGCAGGTGCCGCCAGACCAGGTCCAGGTACTCCTGCATCCGCTCGGTGGCCGTCGTCACGGCGATCACGGCGTCCTGATCGGGCAGTACCAGGCAGAACTGCCCGTACGCGCCGTCGCCGCGGAAGCCGTGCCGGGAGATCCAGAACTGGTGTCCGTAGCCGCGGTCCCAGTCCTGCCGGTCCCCCTCCCCCATGGCGCCGCGGGTCGATACGTGCGGGCGTGAGGCGCGGGCGGCCCATCCCTCGGGCAGCAGCCGTTCGCCCTGCCGGACCCCGTCGTCCAGGTACAGCAGGCCGAGCCGTGCGACGGCGTCGGTCGCGGCGTACAGTCCGCTGAAGCCGATCTCACGGCCGGTACGGTCCCGCTGCCACACCGTCTCGCCGATGCCCAGCGGGTCGAACAGCCGGGGCCTCAGGTAGTCGGTGAGCGACTGGCCGGTGACCCGCTGCACGATCGCGCCGAGCGTGTAGGTGCACGGCTGGTTGTAGGCGAAGACGGTGCCGGGCTCACGCTCGGGCGGCTGGAGCAGGAAGCCGCGCACGGGTTCGGCGCGGTCGGCGGCGTACGCCGCGTCGATCATCTCGCGCTCGTGTCCGCTGGCCATGGACGCCACATGCCGGACCAGCATCGCCCGGCTGCGCGGGTCGGTGACGTCGGCCTCGAACTCCGGGAAGTACGACAGCACCGGGGCGTCGAAGTCGAGCAGCCCCTCGCCCTCGGCGAGGGCGGCGGCGGTCGCCGTGAAGCTCTTGCTGAGCGAGTACAGCAGATGGAGGCGCGGCGCGGTGTAGGGCGCCCACCAGCCGGAAGCCACGAGATGGCCGTGGCGCAGGATCATCAGGCTGTGCGGCTCGATGCCGGGGGCGGCCTCGAGTGCGTCGAGGAAGGCGTGGACACCGGACGCGTCGACGCCCTGGGCGGCCGGATCCGAGGGGGGAAGGGGGCGAGCGCTCATGGGGCCATCCTGCCCGCGGGGCCGACGGGTGATCCACCGTTTTCACCGCCCGCGTCCGGGGGACCCGGGCGTCATGGTGCGCATCGGATACACGATGATGACGGAGCAGGCCGGGCCGCGTGAGCTGGTCGGACATGTGGTGCGGGCCGAGGAGGCGGGCTTCGACTTCTCGGTGACCTCGGACCACTACTTCCCCTGGCTGGAGTCGCAGGGGCACTCGCCGTACGCCTGGAGCGTGCTGGGCGCCGCCGCGCAGGCCACCTCGCGCATTCCGCTGATGACGTACGTGACGTGTCCGACGTTCCGCTACCACCCGGCGGTGGTGGCGCAGAAGGCGGCGACGGTGCAACTGCTGTCCGAGGGCCGGTTCCGGCTCGGGCTCGGCTCCGGGGAGAACCTGAACGAGCATGTGGTGGGCGGCGGCTGGCCGTCGGTGGACGTGCGGCACGAGATGCTCGAGGAGGCGGTGGAGATCATCCGCGGTCTGTTCGAGGGCGGCCACGTGAACCACCGGGGAACCCACTTCGACGTGGAGTCGGCCAAGTTGTGGGACCTGCCGGACCGGCCGCCGCCGATCGGTGTCGCGGTGTCCGGGGCGCGGTCCTGCGACCTCGCGGGCCGGCTCGCCGATCTGGTGATCGCCACCGAGCCGAAGGCGGAGCTGCTCGACGCCTTCGACCGCAGTGGTGGCCGGGGCAAGCCGCGGGTGGGACAGCTGCCGGTGTGCTACGACCCCGACCGGGAGGCGGCCGTCGCGCGCGCCCATGACCAGTTCCGCTGGTTCGGCAACGGCTGGAAGGTCAACTCCGAGCTGCCGCACCCCGGTTCCTTCACCCTGGCGACCCAGTTCGTCCGTCCGGACGACGTCGCCGCGTCCATCCCCTGCGGCAGTGACCCGGAGGCGTTCGTCGAGGCCGTCCGCCCCTACGCCGAGGCCGGTTTCACCGAGGTCGCCCTGGTGCAGATCGGCGGCGAGTCGCAACCGCCCTTCCTGGACTGGTCGGAGAAGACCCTGCTGCCGGCCCTGCGGGACGCCTTCGGCTGACACCGGCGGCCCGGTGCTCGGCACGGGTGCGGACGGGACGCGTCGCGAGTGCACCCGTACCGGGCCCGGATTCACCCGTCCAGTCGAGCATCACGCGCGGATGCGGGGTACTAGAGGGCTCTACGCCGGTACTGCCCGAAAGGCCTTCACGTGAACTCGTTCGTGCACAAGACCCTGGTGGTGGAGCTCCAGGCGGGCGTCGCGGACCGCTTTCCGGTGCTCGCTCACCTGAGTTACGACCCCTGTGACCCGTTCGCCGTCACTCTCGTCTTCAGTCATGACGGCCGGGTCCTGGCCCGCTGGCAACTGGACCGCGAGATGGTCACCGACGGTCTCGACCGCCCGGTCGGCATCGGGGACGTCCGGCTGTCCCCGGAGTCCCGGGGAGTGGGTCAGGAACTGCGGATGGAGTTCCTCGGTGAGGCGCGCGCCGACGGCGGCCGGCATCACGCGGTGGTGTTCGCCTGGGCCGAGAGCGTCGGGGAGTTCCTGCGGGAGACCCGCGGGATGGTGGCGCCGGGGTGTGAGGAGGTACGCGTGGACGACTTCCTCGCGGACGTCCTGGCCGGGAGCTGAGCCGCCGGGAGCGCGAACCCGGCCGCCGGGCGCGCCCACTCCCCGTCAGCGCGCCGTGTGGCGGTGCCGGGCCCACAGCGGCAGGCCGAACCAGCACAGCAGGTACCAGCACACCACTCCGGTCACCAGGTACGGGACGAAGTCGTCATGGGTGGCCACGCGCAGGATGAGCAGCAGGGAGCAGCTGGTGGTCGCGAGCAGGAGCAGCAGGCCCAGCAGGGTGAGGCGGGACGCCCAGCGCACCGCGTGCGCCTTGATGCGCCGTCCGGAGACGAGCCGGTGCAGTGACACCGGGCCGATGAGCGCACCGGTGGCGCAGGCGCCCAGGACCACCGTCACAATGTAGATCGTCTGATCGGTGTCGGACAGTTCGGCGTACTTCGGGGTGAACACGACGGTCAGCAGGAACCCGAACAGGATCTGCACGCCCATCTGGGCGACGCGGACTTCCTGGATGAGTTCCGTCCACATCCGGTCCGCTCTCTCGTCCTCGGTCTCGTCGCGCCCCCGGCGCACGCTCCCACCCCGCTCCGTGTCCGGCACAGCGCCTCCCTGTCGTGCGGCATCGGCAAGTCCCCAGAAGTCCGACGGGCACAGGCCCGCGGCGCGCGACTGTGGCGTCGGACTCCTACCTGCTTCCCCGAAAACGCCGGCCCTCCCCCGCCGGTCTCCGGTTTGGGCCCGCGGGGCGCGGTTACCCGGGCAGCTCGATGTCAGCGAGGCCAGGAGGTCGTGGGACGTATGCCGGACACCCAGCTCACCGTGACGCTCAGCGGCGGGGACGCCGACGATGCCCGAGCGGTCGTCCGGGCCCTGGAGGCCACCTTCGGTGCGCCGCGGGAACAGCCCTCCGGGGAGCGTGCGACGGTCCGCGTGGCGACCTTCACCGGGGAGGGGGAGGGCCCGCCGGCCGGGCACCGGGACGCGGGGCTGCTGTCGGCGCCGGTGGACGTCACCGTGCAGGGCACTCCGCAGGCGGTGCGACGGGCGGGCGACGCCCTCGCGCGGTCGTTCACCACGCGCGACGAGGGCACCGCCGCAGGCGACCAGGAGCAGGAGAGGCAACTGCGCCTGGAGCCGTGACGCCCGCCGCTACCAGCGGGCCTCCACCTGGTCCCTGACACGGCGGTCGTAGAGGTCCCCGATCGCCGAGAGGGTCGCTTCGGAGAGTTCCGGCAGCCGGGCGGCGGCCGCGTTGGCGCGGGCCTGCTCGGGCGAGCGGGCGCCGGGGATGACGGTGGTGACGCCGGGCTGCTGGACGATCCAGCGCAGCGCCAGCTGGGCCGGGGTGTATCCCTCGGGGGCGAGCGCGGCGAACTCGGCGGCCGCTTCGACACCGGTGGTGTAGTCGACCCCGGAGAAGGTCTCGCCCTGATCGAAGGCCTCGCCGTGCCGGTTGAAGCTGCGGTGGTCGTTCTCGGCGAAGACGGTGTCCCGGGTGTACTTGCCGGAGAGCAGTCCGGAGGCGAGCGGGACCCGGGCGATGATGCCGACGCCCGCCTCGCGGGCGGCCGGGAGCACCTCGCGCAGGGGCTTCATGCGGAACGGGTTGAGGATGATCTGCACGCTCGCCACGTTCGGGCGGGCGATGGCGGTCAGCGCCTCCGCGCAGGTCTCCACGCTGACGCCGTAGGCGGCGACGCGCTCCTCCGCCACCAGGGTGTCGAGGGCGTCGAAGACCTCGTCGGTGGAGTAGACGGGGGTCGGCGGGCAGTGCAGCTGCACCAGGTCGATCCGGTCCACCCCGAGGTTGCGCCGCGATCGGTCGTTCCACGCGCGGAAGTTGTCCAGTACGTAGTTCTGCGGGAGCTGCTCGGCCCGGCGGCCCATCTTGGTGGCGACCATGACGTGCAGATCGGGCCGTCCGCTCAGGAACGACGCGATGGTCTGCTCGCTGCGTCCGTCACCGTAGACATCGGCGGTGTCGAAGAAGGTGACGCCCGATTCCGCGGCGGTCTCCAGGACCGTGAGGGCCTGCTTGTCGTCGACGTCACCCCAGTCGGCCCCCAGTTGCCAGGTGCCGAGACCGATCACCGATGCGTGCTGACCCGACCTGTCGAATGTGCGCTCGTCCATGGGGGTCAGTCTGTCATCCGTGTCACCGGGACGCCGGGCGGCTCCCCCGTGGGCGGGCGCCGCTCAGACGCTCTGGGCCGTCCGGCACTCGGGGTGGCCCCAGCCCTTGTCGTTCTTGGCGATGGCCTCGCCGGCCGCGTAGGACCGTCCGCACGGGCAGCGGCCCGCGAACTTCGCCTTGATGGTGCGGCCCGGAGAGCCGCCGCCGCGCTGCCGGGGCGTCTTCTTCCCGCCGGACCCGCGCTTCGCCGCGCCGCCCGCCGGGCGGTCCGGGGCGGCCGGCGGTTCGGGCGAGCCCAGCGCGCTGCCGGCCCCGTCCTGCACGACGGCCGCCTGGCTCGCCGCGCGGTCGGCGAAGTCATTGAGGCGGTCGCCGTCGACCTGGTGGGCGGGCACGTAACGGAACTCCACCGAGCGGTCGCTCAGCAGGCCGTCGATACGCACGACGAGTTCCTGGTTGGCGACCGGTTTGCCGGCCGCCGTGCGCCAGCCGTTGCGCTTCCAGCCGGGCAGCCACGTGGTGACGGCCTTCATCGCGTACTGCGAGTCCATCCGCACCTCGAGCGGCACGGCCGGGTCCGTCGCCGCCAGCAGCCGCTCCAGAGCGGTGAGTTCGGCGATGTTGTTGGTGGCCGTGCCCAGGGGCCCCGCCTCCCAGCGGACCGGCGTCCCGGACGCGTCGGCGACCACCCAGGCCCAGCCGGCGGGCCCGGGGTTTCCCTTCGAAGCCCCGTCGCACGCGGCCACCACTCGTTCACGCATACGCCGATCATGCCACGCCCTCCGGCAGCTCTCCGCCGTGGTCCCGGGACCGTCCGGCCGCCTCCGCGTGCGTCCTGGGCCGCGGCACACGCACACCACCGCGCGCCGCCCTCCTGGCCCGGTACGGGCGGTAGGACGGCCGCCACCACCCTGCCGTCGGCGTGGGCCCGGGGTGCGGTCGCCGGGCTCCGGCGACGACCCGCCCAAGGCCCCGCGAGGACGGCGCCGCAGGTGCTCCTGGCTCCCTCGACGCCGTGGGCCGCCGCGTCGGCCCGGCACGGGGCACCTTCGGATGCCGTGGGCTTGGCCGCGGCTTGTGCGGACAGGTCGTTCGGTCCGGCTTCTCGCGCCGGTCACCGTTGTCGCGGCCCGCACGCCGGACGCCGGCCCGGCCGGGGCCGTCCGGTGCGTGCGGCGACCGTTCCGCGGGCAGTGCGAAAAGCGTTCGACACCGGATGCGGTCGCTGCTGGGATGAGCGGCATGGGTACGCCGAGGATGCGTCCGGACGAGGTGGACATCGACGTCCCGCTGGTGCGGCGGCTGATCGCGGACGGGTTCCCGCGGTGGGCCGGGCTGCCGGTGGAGCGGCTGTCGTCCTCGGGGACGGAGAACGCCATGTTCCGGCTCGGTGCGGAGCTGGTGGTGCGGCTGCCCCGGCATCCCGGCGCCGTCGGCAGCGTGGCGCACGAACAGCGCTGGCTGCCCCGGCTGGCACCTCGGCTGCCGTTCGCGTCGCCGGAGCCCCTGGGCCGGGGTGAGGCCGGGCACGGGTTCCCGTGGCCGTGGTCGGTGTACCGCTGGCTGGACGGCTCCAACCCGGTCGTGGGGGCGCTGGAGGACCCCGGTTCGCTCGCGGCCGACCTCGCCTCCCACATCACCGCCCTGCGCGCGGTCGTCACGGCGGACGCTCCGGCGTGCCCCCGCGGTGTCCCCCTGTCCACCCGGGACGCTCCGACGCGCGAGGCCATCGCGCGGCTGGCGGGGCGGACCGACACGAAGACGGTGACCCGGCTGTGGGAGGAGGCACTGGATGTCCCCGACTACGCCGGGACGCCGCTCTGGGCGCACGGTGATCTGTCGCCGGGGAACGTGCTGACCGCCGGCGGCCGGCTCGCCGCGGTGATCGACTTCGACTGCGCCGGCGTGGGCGATCCGGCGGTGGACCTGATCGTCGCCTGGAATCTGCTGCCCGCCGGGGTGCGGGACGTCTTCCGGGAGGCGGTGGGCGCCGACGAGGCGGAGTGGGCGCGGGGGCGGGGCTGGGCCCTGTCGATCTCGCTGATCCAGCTGCCGTACTACTGGGACACCAATCCGGCGCTCGCGGCGAATTCACGCCATGTGATCGCGGAGATCCTGGCGGAACGCGGGTAGCGGCGGCGGGACCGTTCGGCGACCGTCCCGCCCACGGCCGTCACTCCCCCGCGTAGGCCTTCTCCAGGGTGGCGATGTCGAGCTTGCCCATCGTCATCATGGACTTCATCGCGCGGTCCGCCTTCTGCCGGTCAGGGTCGCTGATCATCTCGGTCAGCCGGACCGCGTTGACCTGCCATGAGACGCCGAACCGGTCCTTGAGCCAGCCGCAGGGGCCGTGTTCGCCGCCGCCCTCGGCGAGCCGGTCCCAGTAGTGGTCGATCTCCGCCTGGTCGGCGCAGTCGAGCTGGAAGGAGATCGCCTCGCTGAACGTGAACTCGGGTCCGCCGTTCAGCGCGACGAACTTCTGGCCGTTGGCCGTGAAGTCGACGGTGAGCACGGAGTCCTCGGCGCCGGGCGTGGCAGCGGTGTTCCGGACGACGGTGCCGATGCCCGAGTTCTCGAAGACCGAGACGTAGAAGTTCGCGGCCTCCTCGGCCTGTCCGTCGAACCAGAGACACGTGGTGAATCCGTCGGTGGTCATGAGTACCTCCTGTGCGTGCAGCGCGGTCATCAGTGTCGACCGTCGCGTGCTCCGGAACTCATCGCTGCCGCGAGAAGTGGCTCCGGGCGGCGGAGCCGGACGACGGTGGTGGCGGTGCGCCGCCGCTCCCCGGGACCGGGGCGGGCCGGCCGGACCCGGTCGGCCCGGGGCCCGACGGAGCAAAGCCCGACGGAGCAAGGCCCGGCAGAACGGGCCCGGTGGGACGGGCCCGGCAGAACGGGCCCGGTGGGACGGAGCCCGGCAGGGGCACGACCGGACGGGGCAGAACCGGCGGAGCGATACGGGGCGTACCCGGGGGGACAAGGCCCGGTGGGCAAGGCTCTCGGACGGGCCCCTTGGGGCGATGCGGTTGCGCTCTGCCGGTAGCCGATCTGCCAGGGGCAGAGAAGCCCCCGTCCGGCCCGCCGCCCGGTCAAGAGTGGAGGAACGCGGTCGTCCCGGCCGCGCTCGACCGACGACCCCTCAGGAGCGCCGATGTCTCCATTCGCGGCCGGCCCCCGGCCGGCCCCACCGCTTCCCCGGGCCGAGGAGGGCGACACCCCGCCGACCCGGTACGACGACGATCTCGCCGCCCAGCTGCTCGCGCAGCGGATCGTGCTGCTCGGCACCCAGGTCGACGAGGTCTCCGCCAACCGCGTCTGCGCGCAGTTGCTGATCCTGTCCGCCGAGGACCCGCGCACCGACATCAGTCTGTACATCAACAGTCCCGGCGGCTCGGTGCACGCGGGTCTGGCCATCTACGACACGATGCGGCTGATCCCCAACGACGTGTCGACGCTGGCGATGGGCTTCGCGGCCAGCATGGGCCAGTTCCTGCTCTGCGTCGGCACGCCCGGGAAGCGGTACGCCCTGCCGAACGCGCGCATCATGATGCACCAGCCGTCGGGCGGCATCGGAGGCACCACCGCCGACATCGAGATCCAGGCGGAGAACCTGGAGTTCACCAAGCGGACGATCGAACGGATCACCGCCGAACACACCGGACAGTCCGAGCGGACCATCTCCGGGGACGGGGACCGGGACCGCTGGTTCACCGCCGAACAGGCCCTGGAGTACGGGATGGTCGACCGGGTGGTGGAGTCGCTCGACGACGTCCGCCCGGCGTCGGCACGGCGCAGGATGGGGCTGCAGTGATGGGGACGTACACGATTCCGAACGTCGTCGAGCGCACGCCGCAGGGCGAGCGGTCCTACGACGTGTTCAGCAGGCTGCTCTCCGAACGGATCATCTTCCTGGGGACCGAGATCGACGACGGGGTCGCCAACGTCGTCATCGCTCAGCTGCTCCATCTGGAGTCGGCGGCCCCGGAGAGCGAGATCGCGGTGTACATCAACTCCCCCGGCGGCTCGTTCACCTCGCTCATGGCGATCTACGACACGATGACCTTCGTACAGGCGCCCGTCTCCACGTTCTGTGTCGGGCAGGCGGCCTCCACGGCGGCCGTGCTGCTGGCCGGCGGTGATCCGGGGCGGCGGTTCGTGCTGGAACACGCGCGGGTGCTGCTCGGGCAGCCGGCCGCGGGCGGGGCGCGCGGCACGGCGTCCGATCTGTCGCTCCGGGCCAAGGAGATGGTGCGGATCCGTTCCCAGGTCGAGGAGGTGCTGTCGCGGCACACGCACCACGACGCGGAGACGCTGCGGGCGGACATGGACCGCGACAAGGTGTTCACCGCCCGGGAGGCCGTGGCGTACGGCCTGGCGGACGAGGTGCTGGCCCGGCGCCTGGTGCGGGTGTGAGGCGCCGGGCCGGGGTCAGGCGGCCAGGCACATTCCGTCGTGCGCGGAGCCGGACACACCCCGCGGCGCGGCAGTCCGCCGGCCGGTGACGCGGACCAGCTCGCCGTGGGCCCGGGACAGCAGGTCGCCGAGGCCCAGACCGAGCGCGTGGGCGGCGGCCGCGAGAACCTCCGAGGAGGCTTCCTTGCGGCCCCGCTCCACCTCCGAGAGGTAGGGCATGGAGATCCGGGCCTCGTCGGCGACGTCCTTCAGCGTCCGCTCCTGGGCGAGGCGCTCCGCGCGGAGCACATCGCCGACGAGGTCGCGCCACAGCGGATCCCGGGGGACGGCGTGCGGGGCGGGCGGCCGGGCCGGTGCGGGTCGCAGGGGGATGACGCGGGCGTCAGGGGCGCGGTGCGGCGCTGGATCGGTCACGTTCTCACCCTAGGAATTCCGCGGCGGAGGGGAAGACCGCGGCATTCCGCCCTGAGTGAAGTCCGGGTGACGACGGCGCGGCTCGCCGTACCGGGCTGCCGTGCGGGGCGGGACGCCGTACTCTCGGACGCAGACACACGGTGCGCGCCGCGTTGCCGGGCGCCGGGAAATCCGGTGTGCATGAGTTCGTGCGCACCGGGTACTCGCGAGGCCAGGCACATGGCAGCCGTGACGTTCTTGGGGAGAGGAAATGAGGACCGCCGTGAACCGGTCGCAGGCGCAGGTAGTCGAAGGGCACACCGAGGCCGGAGCGGATGGCGGCGAACCGCTGGAACTGGACGCACGGAGCGTCGCTCCGCGCGACGCGAGGATGCTGTCCCGCCAGTTCTTCCGCCGTATGGCGGAGCTGGAGGAGGGCACCCACGACTACCAGTACGCCCGCAACACCCTCATCGAGATGAACATGTCGCTGGTGCGGTTCGCGGCCGGAAGGTTCCGCGGCCGGGGCGACGACATGGACGACATCGTGCAGACCGGGATGATCGGTCTGATCAAGGCGATCGACCGGTTCGAACTCTCCCGCGAGGTGGAGTTCACCTCGTTCGCGCTGCCGTACATCGTGGGGGAGATCAAGCGGTTCTTCCGGGACACCACGTGGGCCGTGCATGTGCCGCGGCGGCTGCAGGAGCTGCGGGTCGAGCTGGCCAAGGCCCGCGAGGAACTCGCAAGCCGGCTGGACCGGGAACCCACGGTCGCCGAGCTGGCCACCCTGATGAACATCACCGAGCGGCAGGTCGTCGAGGGGCAGATCGCCGCGAACGGGTACAACTCCTCGTCGCTGGACGCCGCGCTCACGGGTGACGGCCCGGAGAGCGGCGAAGCGGTCCTCGCGGACTTCATCGGGATCGAGGAGCAGGGGCTGCGGCTCGTCGAGGACTTCCACACGCTGGCCCCGCTGATGGCGGAACTCAGCGAGCGCGACCGGGAGATCATTCATCTGCGGTTCGTGGAGGAGGCCACCCAGGCGGAGATCGGCGAGCGCCTCGGCTGCTCGCAGATGCACGTGTCCCGTCTGATCAAGCGGATCATCGCGCGGTTGCGCGAGGGCATGCTGGGCGAACTCGGCTGCGCCTGAGGGCGGCTCGCGGCGGGTCAGTCGCCGGCGAGGTCCAGTACGGCTCGTACGCGCTTGCCGACCGGTACCCGTTCCACGCCGACCTCCAGTGCCAGCGCCCGGACGATCTCCAGACCGTGCCGTCCGACCCGCTGGGGATCGCGGGGGAAGACGCGGGGCAGGGTGGCACTGCTGTCGTAGACCGACACGGTGAGTGAGGTGTCCGTGCCCTCGAGTTCCAGGACGTACGGGCCCTCGCTGTGCCGGTCCGCGTTGGTGACCAGTTCACTCACGACCAGCAGCACCGCGCCGTCGGACCGCGCGCCGATCGAGGCGCACCACTGGGTCCTGAGCTGTTCGAGGAAGTCCCCGGCGAAGGCCCGCGCAGCGGCGATGCATCCCGGCTCGCCGGTGAAGTGTGCCGCCCGCCGCAGCGGCTCCACGGGCACGTCGGAACCACTCGGTATCACTGCCTCGTCCAAGCGATAGGTCATGCGTTTTCTCTCTGCGAAGCCGGCCCGGCCGGATGATCTGCACCAGTCCTGGTACCCCGAGTCCGGCGGTGCAGTCCACCTGATCCGTGTTCGGTTCCGAGCCGTTGGGAACCCGGGAGTCGCCGGACGCGGCGGAAGGGTGCGCGATGAACGGACTGACCGGCGTACGGAGCCTGACGACCCTGCCCGTGGTGACGCTGGGCGGGGACGTCGTGGCCCATGTGAAGGACACCGTCCTCGACGCCCCGGCCGGGCGGATCGAAATGTTCACCCTGACCGGCCGGACGCTGCTGTCGGGGCCCCTGCCGTACTGTCTGCCCTGGCCCGTGGTGCACTGTCTGGGCCGTCATGCGGTCATGGTGCGCGACGCGGGGGCGCTGTGCGGCCTGCCGCTCTCGGCGGCGCGCCGCGAGGCGGTGCGCGGACGGCTGCTCGGGGCGCAGGTGGTGACCGACGAGGGCGAGACGGTGGGGACGGTGCTCGACGTCCTGGTCGAGGGCGGCACCAGCGGTCGGCTCGTCGCCTTCCGGCTGGCCGCGCACCGGGAGCTGGTGCACGGCTCCCGGCACCGCCGGCACCGGGTGTACGTGCCCCGGGGCGAGGCCCTGAGCGTCACCGGCCGGACGCTGGTGATACCCGCGCACGCGACGACGTACGTCACCGACGACCTGCCGGCGTTCACGGCCCGCGTGGGTGCCCGTCACGACCGCGGACGGGGTGTGTCCCGGTGATGCTGTTCTCCCGGGTGCGAGGGCTGCCCGTGCTGACTCCCGGCGGGGACGGCCGGGTCGGCGTGGTGCGGTCGCTGAGCGTGGACGGGGCGCCCTGGCGGGTGACGCACGTCGTGGTGGCCCGCGGCCGGCTGCACAGGAGCGCGCGGGTGGCGTGGGACGCCCTGCGCGCCGCCGGACCCGGCACGCTGGTCGTCCGCGGGACCGGCGGACGGTCCGGCGGCGGTCCGGGCAAGGTCACGGACCACCACGAACTGGTGGGGAGCCGAGTGCTCACGGAGTGCGGGGAAGAGCGCGGCACCGTGCTGGACGCGGCGTTCGACCCGGTCGACGGCCGCATCGAGGCGGTCCTCACGACGGCCGGCGAAGTGCCGCCCGACCGCCTGCTGGGGCTCGGCGACCACGCCCTGGTGACGCGCGCCGACCACGCCCGCCACGACATCCGGGCGGCGTAGGCGTCCCGCGACACCGGGGACCGGGAGGTCCGTCCGGCGACGCGGACGGACCTCCCGGCAGGCGACGCCGACCGGTGCTGCTTAGCGTGCACACGTGAGCGCACCCACCTCCTCCGGCCCCGCGGTCTCCCGCCACGGCTGGGCGCAGGCCCTTGTCACGGTCCTCGGCGCGCTTGCCGCGATGGGCGTGGTGGCCGCGCTCGGGCTGTGGGCGTCCGGCGCCACGGACCTCCCGGGAGACGCCTTTCCCCAGGTGGTCGCGGCCGCCGTGGTGACGGCCGTCGGCGGCACGGTGGAACTGTCCGGGGACGCCGGCGGACTGGCCGGCACCGAGGGCGGCCTGGCGGTCATTCCGCTGTCCGTCACCCTCACCGGGGCGCTGGTCATCGGCTGGGGGTTTCTGCGTCCGCAGCGTCGCCGGGCGCTTGCCGGCGCGCCCGAGCTGGGCTGGTGGGCGGCGAGGATCGCCGTGCTGTGGCTGCTCGCGCTGCTCGGCCTGGCGCTTGCCGCCCGGCACACCTTCGCGATCTCCCTCGGCGACGGCCCGCTCGGTGACCTCGGCGACCTGTTCGGTTTCCGCCCGGTGGTCGGGTTCTCCGCCGATGTGCTGCCGACCGTCCTCATCGGCCTGGTCTGGCTGGCGGGGGTGCTGCTGGTGGCGCTGATGGTGTCCCGTGGCGCGCCGCTGCCGGGCGGACTGCCGCGCGCGCACGCCTCGGTACGACCCGCGGCGCTCGCGATGGTGCGGCTGCTGCTCGCCTCCGTCGTCATCGCTCTCGTCGTCGCGCTGGTCGTCGCCGCCACCCGGGGCCACCCGGTCGAGACGTTCGCGGTGACGCTGCTGGGTCTGCCCAATGTGGCCTGGCTCGCGTTGACCGTCGGGCTCGGTGCCACCTGGGACGGCCGGGTGGAGGGGCCGTTCGGGCTGCCCGTGCCGCAGGTGCTCGACGAGGTACTGCGCACTCCGGATGTCTCGGAGCTGAACCTGGGGGCGCTCGTGGACCACGACGGGGGCAGGTGGTGGTGGCTGCCGGTGGTGGACGCGGTGCTGCTGCTGACCGTCGCCTTCGTGATGGCGGCCGCGTCACCGCCGCGCGTCCGGATCTGGCAGCACGCGGTGCGCCTGGCGGTGGCGCTCGCGCTGACGGTGCTGATGATCTGTGCCACGGTCCGGATCTCCGCACGGATCGGTCTGTCCGTGCTCGGCATCGGCGACCTGGGCGAGGGGCTGTCCGGAGAGGTGCTGCTGAAGCCCCGGCTGTGGGGAACCCTGGGCCTCGCGTTGCTGTGGGGGCTGGCGGCCGGCTTCGCGGGAGCTTGCGCGGCAGCCGTCGTACGCCGGCGGCGCGGCGGAACGGACCGCTGATCCGTTCACCGGGGTCCGCATCCGCTCAGGCGACCGGGACACCGAGGACACGCGCGGCGCGCTGCATGCGCAGGGCGTCCACGGATTCGGCCAGCAGTTCGTACTCGGTGGTGTCGTCGCCGGTGGCGAGGCGCACCAGGCGTCCGGCGGCGAGCGCCTCGGCCACCTCTTCCTGCCGGGCGTCATCGCCGCACCAGGTGCGCAGCACGGCGGGTACATCGGGCACGCCGTCGGCGACGGGGACGAGCGCGCCCGGCGGTAAGTGCTCGGCGTCGGGCTGCGGGTCCAGCCGCTCGGCGATCCAGGAGGCGCGGTCACGCAGCCACCACAGGGCCAGGGCGAGCGTGGGAGCCCGGTAGGTGCCCAGCGGTACGCCGATCCGGCGGCCGTCGCAGACTCCGTACGCCGTGACGTGGCACAGGAATTCGTCGTGCACGTTCCCGTTCCCTCCCCCGCTGCGTTGCTCGCCCGCCGGGCCGGGCCGGCTGCCCGCCTCGTGGCTCGCATGCTGTGCGTGAGGGCGCCGTCGCGCGGTGTGAAGCGCTCTCGTTGTCGAGTATGTTCACCTGTGAACCACTGTCACCATGTGTTTCCGGCCAGTCTCCTGGCATATTCACGGTGATGTCTGGCCGAAACGGTTCGCCGGGTGGCCCCCCGAGCGTGTGACCACGCAGGGGAGCCGGTGGACGAGGCGGGCGGTCCGGCTCCCGCGGCGGGGGCGGAGGTGATCGTCCTGGACACCGTGGGCCGGAGCCGGGCCGGGTACGGCCGCGGGGAAGGGCCGGGTGCACGCGAGCGCGTGACCCCGGCCCGCCGGGGTCTGTCCTACGCCTTCACGACCGCGTCGACGCGCTTCAGCTCGTCCTCGGTGAAGTCGAGGTTGCGGGTGGCGGCCACGCTGTCCTCGAGCTGCTCCGGGCTGCTCGCGCCGACCAGCGCGGAGGTCAGCCGGCCGCCGCGCAGGACCCAGGACAGCGCCATCTGCGCCAGGGTCTGGCCGCGGGAGGCGGCGATCTCGTTCAGCGACCGCAGCCGGTCCACCAGCTCCCCGGTGAGCGCGTCGGTGTTCAGGAAGGGGCTGTCGCTCGCGGCGCGGGAGTCCTCGGGGATGCCGTCGAGGTAACGGGCGGTGAGCAGCCCCTGCTCCAGCGGGGAGTAGGCGATGGAGCCGACCTGGAGCTCGTCCAGGGCGTCCATCAGCCCCTCGTCCTCCGGGCGGCGGTCGAGCATCGAGTAGCGCGGCTGGTTGATCAGCAGCGGGGTGCCCAGTTCACCGAGGATGCGGGCGGCCTCCCGGGTCTGCTCGGCCGAGTAGTTGGACACGCCGACGTACAGCGCCTTGCCCTGCTGGACGGCCGAGTGCAGGGCGCCCATCGTCTCCTCCAGCGGAGTCTCAGGGTCGAAACGGTGCGAGTAGAAGATGTCGACGTACTCCAGACCCATGCGGCTCAGGCTCTGGTCCAGCGAGGACAGCAGGTACTTGCGCGAGCCCCACTCGCCGTACGGGCCGGGCCACATCAGGTAACCGGCCTTGGTGGAGATCACCAGTTCGTCGCGGTAGGGCGCGAAGTCGGCCCTCAGCGCCTCGCCGAGGGCGGACTCGGCCGCGCCGGGCGGCGGCCCGTAGTTGTTGGCCAGGTCGAAGTGGGTGACGCCCAGGTCGAAGGCGCGGCGCAGGATGGCGCGCTGGGTCCCGGCCGGACGGTCGGGACCGAAGTTGTGCCACAGTCCGAGCGAGAGCGCGGGGAGCTTCAGGCCACTGCGTCCGGCGCGCCGGTAGGGCAGGTCCGCATAGCGGTCGGGGTGTGCGGTGTACAACGCGACTCCAGGGGGGTAGGCACACGTCTCGGCGGTTCCTCGAACCGCCCTTCCACTCTGTCGTGACCTGCGGGCAGTGGTCCAACAGGAGAATCCGATGGAATTCAGCGGATACGCTTCTCAATCATGGAACTGCGCCATCTCCAGCACTTCGTCGCCGTCGCCGAGGACCAGCACTTCACCCGCGCGGCGGAACGGCTGATGGTCTCCCAGTCGGGCCTGTCGGCGTCCATCCGGGCGCTGGAGCGCGAGCTGCAGACACCACTGTTCGTCCGGACGACCCGCAGGGTGACGCTCACCGAGGCCGGGCGGGCGCTGCTGACGGAGGCGGAGCGCGTCCTGGCGCAGGTGCGGGCGGCGCACGAGGCGGTGGCGGCGGTGCAGGGTGTGCTGCGCGGCACCCTCGCGCTGGGCAGCGAGCAGTGCATCGCCGGGGTGAACGTGGCGGAACTGCTCGCCATGTTCCGGCGGCGGCACCCGGACGTGGAGATCCGCCTGCGGCAGTGGGGCTCGGCCGCGCTGGCCGAGGAGGTCGCGGCGGGGCGGCTGGACCTGGCCTTCGCCTACCGGACGGAGGCGGACCCGGAGCAGTTGCGGTCCGTGGCGCTGACCAGCGAACCGATGACCGTGCTGTGCCATCCGGACCACCGGCTCGCGCGCGCCGGGATGCCGCTGACCCCGCACGACCTGGCCGACGAGGTCTTCGTCGACTTCCACCCCGACTGGGGTCCGCGCCGTGCCACCGACGCCGCCTTCGCCGCCGCCGGCGTACGGCGCACGGTGGCGCTGGAGGTCAACGATGTGCACAGTCTGCTCGACCTGGTCGACGAGGACCTGGGCATCGCCGTCGTGCCGCGGCACTTCCGGCACAAGCGCGAGGCCCTCACCGCGCTCGCGCTGAAGGACACCGACGAGGCCGCGTACGAGACGGTCGCCCTGGTGCCGTCCCCGCGGGCGGCCAGCCCGGCGGCGCGGGCGCTGATGGCTTTGCTGGACAACGGGGGCGCGTGAAGGGCCCGGATGCGCGAAGGTGGAGGCATGCATGCCAAGGACATCCTCATCGAGGGCTTCGGCCGCATCCGGGAAGAGGTCCACGCCGCCGTCGGAGGGCTGGGTCCCGACGAGCTGAACGCCCGGCCCGGCCCCGGCGCCAACTCCGTCTCCTGGCTGGTCTGGCACCTCACCCGGGTGCAGGACGACCACATCGCCGACGCCTTCGGCCTCGACCAGGTGTGGCTCTCCGGTGACTGGGAGAAGCGCCTGGCCCTCGGCCTGTCCCGGCACGACACCGGCTACGGTCACACCGCGGCGCAGGCCGGCAGGGTCCGGGTCGACTCCGGTGACCTGCTGACCGGCTATCACGACGCGGTGCACGAGCGGACCCTGGAGGCCCTGCGCGCGCTGACCGCCAAGGAGCTGGAGCGTGTCGTCGACGAGGGCTGGGATCCTCCGGTGACGCTGGGCGTACGGCTGGTCAGCGTCCTGTCCGACGATCTGCAGCACGTCGGACAGGCCGCGTACGTGCGGGGGCTGGTTCAGAGCGCCGCGTCGTAGCCGGGCAGGATCACGTCCCGGATGAGGGCGGCGCGCTCGTCGAACGGGAGGAAGGCGCTCTTCACCGCGTTCACGGTGACGGTGCGCAGGTCCTCCGCCGTCCAGCCGGCCTGCTCGACCAGCAGGGACATCTCCCGCGTCATGGACGTGCCCGAGACGAGACGGTTGTCGGTGTTGAGGGTGACGCGGAAGCCGAGGTCCTTCAGCGCGGTGATCGGGTGCTCGGCGATCGAGCCGGCGGCGCCGGTCTGGAGGTTGGAGGTGGGGCACATCTCCAGGGCGATGCGGCGGTCGCGCACCCAGCCGGCGAGCCGGCCGAGCTTGCCGGCCGCGAGGTCCGGGATGTCCTCGGTGAGTCGCACGCCGTGTCCGATGCGCTGGGCGCCGCAGACCTGGAGGGCCTGGTGGATGCTGGGCAGTCCGTGTGCCTCGCCGGCGTGGATGGTGAACGGCACGTTCTCGCGGCGCAGGTGCTCGAAGGCGGCGAGGTGGTCGGCGGGCGGGAAGCCGTCCTCGGCGCCGGCGATGTCGAAGCCGACGACCCCGGCGTCCCGGAACGCGACGGCCAGGTCGGCTGCCTCGCGGACGCGGTCGAACATCCGCATGCCGCAGAGCAGGGTGCCCACCCGTACGGGCGTCCCGGCGGCGGCCGCCTTGGCCATACCGGCGGCGAGCCCTTCCTGGACCGTCTCCACGACCTCGCTCATCGTCAGACCGCCCCTGGTGTTCAGCTCGGGGGCGTAGCGCACCTCGCCGTAGACGACGCCGTCGGCGGCGAGGTCGAGGACGTACTCCTCGGCCGTGCGCAGCAGGCCCTCGCGGGTCTGCATCACGGCGAGGGTGTGCTCGAACGTGGCTATGTAGCGGACCAGGTCGCCGGACCCGGCGGCTTCGACGAACCAGGCGGCGAGCTCGTCGGGGTCGGTGGTGGGCAGGGTGTGACCGACCGCGTCCGCGAGCTCCACCACGGTGGCGGGGCGCAGCCCGCCGTCGAGGTGGTCGTGCAGGACGGCCTTGGGGAGGTGGCGGATCACAGCGGTGTCTACGCGCGTAGCGTTCATGGCGGGGCCTTCCTTGAGCGGGCGGTTCGAAGCGGCGGAGAGATCAGGCGGCACAGCCGGGGCCGGGCGGCGCGAGTGGGGTCAGGCTGCCGGAGCGGGCCGGGCGGCGGGCTGGAGCAGGTCCCAGCGATTGCCGTACAGGTCCCGGAAGACGGCGACCGAGCCGTACGGCTCACGGCGCGGCTCCTCCAGGAAGGTCACGCCGGCGGCGGTCAGGCGCGCGTGGTCACGGGCGAAGTCGTCCGTGTACAGGAAGAAGGCCACCCGGCCGCCGGTCTGGTCACCGATCCTGGCCCGCTGCCCCTCCCCCACGGCGCGGGCGAGCAGCAGTCCCGTACCGGTGTGCCCGGCGTCCGGTTCGACGACGACCCAGCGGCCGCCGTCCGGCCGGGGCGCGTCCTCGGCGAGCCGGAATCCGAGCGCCCCGGTGTAGAAGCGGATCGCCTCGTCATAGTCGTCCACGACGAGGGTGACCAGGGGAATGCGTCTCATCGTGACCTCTCGCAGGGGGATTGACCGGAGAGGTTATACGTAAAACCACCGCGGACGCCAATCCCGTTCCGGGGCCTTTCCCCGGAACGGGCCGGACGAGCGGCTAGGGATACGTGTAGGTGTTGAGAGCGGTGACGGCGGACGCGGAGGCACCGAGGTCGTAGTGGTCCACGGCGAGATAGTTGGGCTTCTTGCGGGCGGCAGGCTGGCAGAAGCGGCGGGCCCGGTCGGCGAGCTTGGAGTTGTCGGTCCCGGCCGTGGAGGTGATCGCCGCGTCCCTGAAGTGGTTCATGACGAACAGGGGGCGGAAGCCGGGCTCGGTGCGGGTCAGCGGGAGGTTGGTGCCCGCGTCGTACCAGCGGCTGTAGCAGGACCAGTCGGAGGCGCCGACGCCGGGACCCATGGACCAGTAGTTCTCGACGGTCCATTCACGCTGGTACATCACGCCGAAGGTGTCCCTGGTCAGGCCGGCGGCCCGGTCGGCGTCCCGGCTGTGGTCACTGAAGATCAGCAGCCGGTGTCCGGCGGCGGCGAGCTCCCCCGTCGTCGGCCAGCCGTTCTCCCTGACCCCGGTGCGATCCGGCCGGTAGAGCACATCGTCCAGCCCCTGGACGCGGGCGAGTTCGGCGCGCAGCACCCCCGGATCGACGTAGTCCTCCAGGAACACGGTGACGAACTGGTCGGGACGGGCGCGCAGGAAGTCGACCATCCGCTGGAGGTCGACCCACAGGGCGACCGGTCTGCGCACCAGGGCGCAGCTGTTGTGGCAGAGGATCGCACCGTCCGGGGTCTGGTGGATGTCCAGCATGAACCCACGGACACCGTCGGCGAGTTGACGCTCGATGCCCCGGCTCTGGTTGGGGAAGAGGTCGACGAAGGGCGGGGCGAAGCCACCGTCCACTCCGTTGGCGTAGGCGTTGTGGGCGGTGAGGAAGGTGACCTGGTCCAGGGTGCGCAGGTGCTGCGGCGGCATGGGACGGGTGGCCGGGTCGACCGGGGTGAGGTACCAGCCCGCCAGGCCGTCGGAGCCGGCTCCGACGGCCAGCGGGGCGGGGTGGTTGGCCCCGGAGGGTTTCGGGGCGACGGTGAGGCGGCGGTCGGTGCCGGGGACGGTGAGCGTGAACCGGTCCGCGCCGACGGGGGCGAGCTCCCAGCGCGCCTCCGGGCTCGCGCAGCTCACGGTGCGGGCCCGGTCGCCGGTGCGGCCGAGGCAGGCGCCGGGGCTGTCGGTGCTCTCCAGGGTGCCGTCGGCGTGCAACTGCCACCGCTGGCGGCCCTCGTCGCCGCGCGGCCGGTGCTGTTCGACCGCCCCCGCGGCGTCGGCGGCGTTGAGTCCGGTCGTCGCGCTCTGGACGTAGTAGGCGCCGGGCGGCACAAGGGCGTCGGCGGCCGAGACGGGCGCCGGTGCCACGACCGTCGCGGCCAGCGCGGCGGCCGAGACGGTCGTGGCGAGGAGGGCGTGGGGGGTGCGCATGATGGATGCCCTTCGTCCGGGCACGGCCGTGCGCGCGAGGCGGGCGACGACCGTGCGGATGGTCAGGGGCATGACACCACGGCGTACGGTCCCGCGTCAGCAGTACAGGTTGCCGCCCGGAGTGGTTCCCAGCATCTGGGCGAACTGCTGATACTTGGTCACCCTGCTCTGGACCTGCTCCGGGTTCTTGCCGTCGCATTCCACCCAGCCGTTGATGGCACGGATGGTGTGGCCGAATCCCGCCTGGTTCACCATGGCGTTGTGCGCCGTCATCGAGCCGGGGCCGGTCTGGGTGTTCCAGTACCAGAGGGCCGTCTTCCAGGCCACGGCGGAGTCGTTCTGCACCAGCCAGGGGTTGTTCAGCAGGTCGATGCCGAGCGCATCGCCCGCGGCCTTGTAGTTGTAGTTCCAGCTCAGCTGCACGGGTCCGCGTCCGTAGTACGCGGCCTGGCCGGCCGGGCAGCCGAACGGCCGTCCGTAGTCGCAGTAGTGCGGGTAGTTGGCGGTGTTCTGCTCCACGATGTGCACCAGGCCGCCGGTCTCGTGGTGGACGTTGGCCAGGAAGGCGGCGGCCTCCTGCTTCCGCACCGCGTCACTGCCGGTGTTGGTGAAGCCGGGGTAGGCGCTCAGCGCGGCGATGAGCCCGCCGTAGCTGTAGAAGCCGTTGCGGTTCGGGAACATCTGGTTGAACTGCGCCTCGGTCACGACGAAGTTGCCGACGGGCGTCCCAGGGCCGTTGTCACAGGCGTACGGTTCCCAGTACCAGGTACTGATGACGGGGTCGTACCCCGGGTTGGCGTGCTCGGCGATGTAGGCCCGGCCGTCGGTGTAGCGCACGATGTCACCGGCGTTGTACCACTGACCGGCCCTCCAGTTCGGATAGCTGGAACAGGCGGCGGAGGCGGCGGTCGCGGTCGCGGTCGCGGCGGGAAGGATCACGGGGGCACTGCCGGCGAGGACCAGGGCGGCCGTCACGGCGGCGATGCGGCGTCTCGACAAGGGATCAACTCCTCTGCGGGACACGGCCGCTCCCGGGCGGGAACTCGCCTTGAGCGGGGTCTCGCCCGCACGCGCCGAAGGGGCCGGTCACGGTGGGGGGCGGCCGTGGTGGGGGTGTGGAGCACACTCAACCGCGTTGGTCTGTACCAGTCAAGGGTTTAGACCAATCGTCATGCCTGTGCCCGGTGACTCCCTGGGAGTCACCGGGCACAGGAGCGTGCGGCAGCACGGTCCGTCGTCCTCCGGCGGGGCCACCACGGGGTCCGTCGTCCCCCGGCGGGGCCATGGATCAGTCGCCCTCCGGCGGGACCGCTGTATCAGTCGCCGCCCGGCGGGACCGTCGTCCCCCGGCGGGACCACTGCATCAGTCGTCCCCCGACGGGACCACGACGAGAAACGCGTCCGACTCCAGATCCATGACGACGGTCGCGGGCTCGCCCCCGGCACGGCGCCGGGCCGCGTACTCCTCGGCGGGCCAGGATCCGCGCGGGGACCCCGCGGGGAATCGCTCCAGCACCTTGGCTCCCGTCACGGTGTTCATGTCGGTGGGCACCTCCTGCCGGCCCGCGGCCCGCAGCGCCGCGCTCTGCCGTTCGTCCGTTCGCCGTCCGTGTGCGCCGTCCGTCCGTGCCTGGCCGTCCGCCCTTCATGGATCCGCCGGCCGCGTCCGTCGTCGTGTGGTGCGGCTGCCCCGGATCGCGCCGGACATGTCCGGCGCGATCCGNCCCCCCCCCCCCCCCCCCGGCACGGGGTCCCGCGCCCGTGGCCGCGGGACCGTCAGTCGCGCGCCTCGGCACGCTCCTTCGAGAGCCGGCCCGGCCACCAGGCGACCGGACCGAGGTCCAGGGCGAGGGCGGGCACCAGCAGGGAGCGGACGACCAGCGTGTCGAGGAGGACACCGAAGGCGACAATGAAGGCGACCTGCGCCAGGAAGGCCAGCGGGATCACCCCGAGCGCCGCGAAGGTCGCGGCCAGCACCACGCCGGCCGAGGTGATCACCCCGCCGGTGCTGACCAGCCCGCGCAGCACGCCCTGCCGGGCTCCGTGACGCAGTGACTCCTCCCGCACCCGGGACATGAGGAAGATGTTGTAGTCGACGCCGAGCGCCACCAGGAACACGAAGCCGTACAGCGGCACCGAGGGGTCGGTACCGGTGAATCCGAACACATGCGGGAAGACCAGCGCGGAAACACCCAGTGTGGCGAGGAAGTTGACCCCGACGGTGGCGACGAGCAGCGCGGGCATCAGCAGCGAGCGCAGCAGCACGGTCAGCACGAGGAAGATGACGACGAGGACCACGGGGACGATGAGTCCGCGGTCGCGTTCCGCCGTCCGCAGGGTGTCGTACTGCTGGGCCGTGTAGCCGCCGACCAGGGCGTCCGCGCCGGGAACGGCGTGCAGGGAGGTCCGCAGCCGGGCCACGGTGTCCTTCGCGGCGTCGCTGTCGGAGGCGGCGTCGAGGGTGACGTCGACGCGGACGCGCCCGTCGACCACGAGAGGTTCGCCGCCGGGACGCCCGGAGGCCGTCGTGCCGGCCGCCGAGGCGACACCCTCGGTGTCCTCGGCGGCGGCCACCACCTGCTCCAGCCGGCCGGCGTCGGCGATGACCACGGTGGGGTTGCCGGAGCCACCGGGGAAGTGCTCGGACAGGGTGCGCTGGGCGGCCACCGAGGGCGCGTCGTTGACGAAGGTCTCGTCGAGCGGAACGCCCTTGGAGGTGAGGGCCGGTGAGAAGGCGGCGCACACGACGAGCCCCGCCAGGGTGAACGCCCACACCTTGCGCGGGGAGCGGCCGACGAGGGAGGCGACCCGCTGCCACACGCCGTCACCGGCGCGCCGTTCCTCGGCACTGTGCGGCTTCGCGGGCCAGTACGCGGCGCGGCCGAGCAGGACCAGCACCGCGGGCAGGAAGGTCAGGGTGCTGAGCACGGAACAGGCGATACCGATCGAGCCGACCGGTCCGAGCGCGGCTGTGTTGGTGAGGTCGCTGAGCAGCAGGGCGAGCAGCCCCAGTACGACGGTGGCGGCACTGGCCGCGACGGCGCCCCAGGTCCGCTTCAGCGCGGACCGCATGGCGGTGAAGCGGTCGTCCCGGGCCAGCTCCTCCCGGAAGCGGGCGGTGAGCAGCAGGGCGTAGTCGGTGGCGGCGCCGATGACGAGAATGGACAGGATGCCCTGGACCTGGCCGTCGACCCGCACGATGTCGTTCTTCGCGAGGGCGTACACCACCGCGCAGGCCAGGGCGAGCGCCATGACCGCGGAGGTGATGATCACCAGGGGCAGCAGAACGCTCCGGTACACCAGGATCAGGATCACCAGGACGGCAACCAGCGCGACGCCGAGCAGCAGGCCGTCGATCCCGGCGAAGGCATCGGAGAGGTCCGCCTGGGTCGCGGCGGGGCCGGCCACCTGGACCGTGGTGCCCGGTACCTGCCCGGCCGCCGCGCGGATGCGGTCGAGCGCCTCGGCGAGTTCGTCCCCGTCGGCGGGTTCCAGCTGGACGACGCCTTCGAGCGCCTCACCGTCCTCGGAGAGGATCGCCGGGGATGCCTTTCCGGCGATGCCCGGGGTGCCGGCGAGGGAGGCGAGCGAGCGCGTGGCCTCGCCCTGCCGCTCCTTCACCGGCTCGCCCTCGTCGGCGGTCCACAGCACGATCGCCGGCAGCGTCTCGTCCTGGTCGAAGGCCTTCTGCTCTTCGATGACCTCCGTCGACTCGGCGCCGCGCGGCAGGAAGCCGGCCTGGTCGTTGGTGGCGACCTCGCCGAGCCTGCCGGCGTAGGAGCCGAACGCCCCGCCGATGCCGAGCCACACGACGAGCAGCAAAACGGGGACGAGCCGGCGGGCCCATCGGGACGAGGCGTTCATCGCTCTCCAGGTGCGGCGAAACCATCTGAATGAATGACTATCTCAATGATTGAAATAGATTGCGGTGGTGATCGTAGACCACACAGGGACCGCACCGGCGAACGGCACGGGCGGGTCGGTCACGGCGGACGGGACGGACGGTCAGGGCCGTCCGGAGGTACCGCGGAGCGCTAGTTCCTCGTTCAGCGCAGTCAGAAACCTCAGGGCGGCGTCGAGTTCCGCACCCTCGAAGCGAGCGAGGGCGGAACCGGCGGCCTGCGCGAGCGGGCGGAAGTAGGTCCGGGCCGCCGCCCTGGCGTCGGCCGCGTAGTGCAGGTGGACGACCCTGCGGTCGCTGCTCTCGCGGACCCGGACGACATGCCCCGCGCGCTCCAGCCGGTCCACGCACGCCGTCACCGCCCCCGAGGTGAGCCCGAGGTGTTCCCTGAGCCGGCCGGGGGTCATCGGCTCGTCCGCGTCCAGGATCGCCGCGAGCGCCTGGACGTCGGTGACATGCAGTCCGTCGCGGAGTGCGAAGCCGTGGACCATGCGGTTGATCTCGCCGTTCATCCTCCGCAGCTGCACCGCGAAGGCATGAAGGTCGGCCGCCGCCGGCGCAGGGGAACCGCCGTCTCGCGCCGTCTGCCGCTCCGCGTCGTCTGCTGTGGCCACAGGGTCACCCTATAGAAGGCCCCGGGAGCCGCCGCCGTCCCTGAAGCACTCCCCGCCAGGGTCTACACATAAGGGAAAAATAAGTCCAGAATGGGATAGCGCGGCCCTATGCCGCACACAGCACGAAACAGCTCGAAGCGGTCACGCCTGCCAATCGAAGGAGACGACTCATGGCCAACGTCTCGCACCCGCGCGGTGACATCGCGAGCCACCCCGATGCGCCCGAAATGCGGGCACGCTACGACCGTATGCTCGGCGGCCGCGATGTGGCCCTGGTGGACGGTCCGGTGTTCCTGCTCGGCCTCTACTGCGCGGTGTCCCCGTGGATCGTCCACTACACGACGAGCCAGCCCGCGCTCGTGACCCACAACCTCATCGTGGGCATCGCGATCGGCCTGCTCGCCCTGGGGTTCACCGCCGCTCCGGCACGCATGTACGGCCTCAGCGGGGCCATGTGCGCCCTGGGCGCGTGGATGATCGTCGCGCCGTGGATCGTCGGCACCAACCCCGACGCCGGCGTGATCTGGAACAACGTCATCATCGGCGCTCTCACCGTCATGCTGGGCACGGTCTGCGCCGCCACGGCGGTCAGGAGCGCGCCCAAGTCGTAGCGCCGGCGGCGGAAGGAGAGCCGGGAGCCGGTCCGCGTCAGCCGCGGACCGGCCCTTTCCCGTCCGTCCCGGAGTGTTCGCGCGGCGAGGGGGCAGACGCACTGCAGCGGACGACTCGAGGAGAAGGGGCGAGATGGAGATCGACGGCATCATCAGTGCCATCGTCATCGGCATTGTCATCGGCATTCTGGGCCGGCTCGTGGTTCCGGGCCGGCAGCGCATCGGGATTCTCTGGACGATCCTCGTCGGCATCGTCGCCGCGCTCATCGGTTCGGCCATCGCCGCGGGCTTCGGGGTGGCCGACACCGACGGCGTCGACTGGGCGGAGTGGCTGATCCAGATCGGTCTCGCCGCGGTCGGGGTGGCCGCGCTCGACCGGTCGAAGGCCGGCCGCTGACGAGCCCGGCGGCACCTGTCACAGACGGGACAGCCACTGCTCGTACCAGGTGACCGTCGCGTCCACGGTCTCTTCGAGCGGCGTCGGCGCCAGGCCGAAGGCCCGCTCGAAGGCCGTGGAGTCCAGGATCTGCGGCTCGGTGTTCCGGTGGACATCTCGGGGCGAGCGGGGGCGGGCGGGCCGGCCGTCACCGCTGTCGCGGCACGTACACGTACGGGGTCGTCGTGGTCAGGGCGGTGAAGCCGAGACGACTCAGGATCGGGCGGCTCTGATCGGAGGCGTCCACCTGGAGGTAGCGGTAGCCGCGGTCCGCGGCGATCCGGGCCCGGTGTGCCACGAGCGCCCGGTAGATACCCCGCCCCCGCCACTCCCGCACGGTGCCACCGCCCCACAGCCCGGCGAACCGCGCCCCTGGAGTCAGCTCCATACGGGCCGCGCTCACCGGTTCGGCGCCGGCCAGGGCGACGGCGGCGACGACCGTGCCGGGAGAAGCGGTCAGCTGGTCGAGCAGGTGCCGGCGGAACCGGGACGCGTCGGCGCCGAACGCCTTCTCGTGCACCTCGGCCAGCAAGTCCGCTCCCGCCCGGCCGGTGACGGGCACGATGCGGACACCCTCGGGGGGCCTCACGTCGCGCGCGAGCCCGGCCACCTCGCCGACCATCAGCGTCTCGTCCGGCTCGGCCGTGAACCCGGCCGCGACGAGCCGCCGGCCGAGATCCGCGGGCAGGTCATGTCCGTACCGCTTCCATTCGAACTCGCGGTCGCGCCCGGTGAAGTGCGCGATCTGCTCCGCGATCGCCGCGTCCGCGTCCGCGTGCTCCAGGGCGGACCAGACGACACCGTTCCAGCCGTGCGCGGGAGCGGTCTGGCGTACCACGGCGCCGGCCCGTTCGACCACGGCCCCGGGGCCGTCGGGCCGCGCCCCTTCGCGCATGTCACGGTCGTACAGGGCGAGTACCGCGGAGTTGTCCATGCGGGCGACCTCAGCACGGGCCCTGCCCGGGAGCAACCGAATTAGGGTGGCGGTGGATCAGGCCGTCGCGCAGAGGAGGAAACTGTGGCCGGGATGGTCGTGAGGGACGACGAACTGCCGTATCTGCGGCGGTGTGTGGAGCTGGCGGCCAAGGCGCTCGAGTCGGGTGACGAGCCGTTCGGCTCGGTCCTGGTCGCCGGGGACGGCACGGTGCTGGCCGAGGACCACAACCGCGTGGCGACCGGCGACCGGACCCGGCACCCGGAGTTCGAGCTGGCACGCTGGGCGGCGGCCCGTATGACCCCCGCCGATCGGGCCGCCGCCACGGTGTACACCTCCGGTGAACACTGCCCGATGTGCGCAGCCGCGCACGCCTGGGTGGGTCTCGGACGCATCGTGTACGTCGCCTCGTCCGCGCAGCTGGTGTCCTGGCTGACGGAGCTGGGGGTGCCCGCCTCGCCGGTGCGGCCGCTGCCCGTGCCCGAGATCGCCCCGGCCGTGGCCGTCGCCGGGCCCGTGCCCGCGCTGACCGAGGAGGTCAGGGAACTGCACCGGCGCTTCCACGGCGCCGCCGGCTGACCCCGCGGGTTCCGTCCCACGGTGACGTCCGCCGCCGGGCCCGGCACCGCGCGACGCACTCGGCCACGGATAGCGGGCAAGCTCCGGCCGGCGCGGGGCGCGCGGCGATCCTCAGCGGCCGGGGGCGGCCCGCGGAGCCGCGACGGCGGGATCCCGCGCGCCTCGGCGTCTCCCCGGGCAGGTCAGCCGCCCGCCCGCACACGGGCCCTGCGGTACAGAGCCACGCCGGCGAGGAAGAACGCGGCCCCGGTCCCGAGCACCGGAAGCGTCCGGCCGGCTCCCGTCTCGGCGAGAGCCACGGGCTCCTGCGGCACCGCGTGGGGTGCCGGGGCGGGGAGGGTGCGCGGCGGCGCCGGAGGTGCGGGTCGCTCCTGGCGGTCGGGGCGCTCGCCCGGGGTGTTCGCGGAGCTGTTGCCGGCGGCGGCGTTCCCCGCGCCGGCCACGTTCACGCTGTTGCCGCTGATGTTGACCGGGAGATCCACCGGCAGCTGCACCCCGTTGCCGGACAGGACGCCCGGGGAGCCGTGCGTGCCGCTCCCGGCGGCGGACGTGGTGGAGGAGCCCGGGGAGGAGGGGTTCCGCTCCCCCGCGTCCTCGTTGACACAGGCGTTGCCCGCGGCGGGGTTGAGGAGACCCGCCACGTTCACCGTGTTCCCGCACACGTTCACCGGGACATGCACCGGGAGCTGGATGGCGTTGCCCGCCGACACCCCGGGTGAACCGGCCGCGGCGCCGTCCGCCCCGGCGTCGGCGTACGCCGGCATCGCGACGGCCATCGCGCCCGACGCGGCGGCGACGGCGAGTACACCGTTTCGGGTAACCCGTCTCATAGGTTCCCTGCCCTTCAGACATGGTCGCGAGCACTCGCCCGCACCGGATGGAACGCGGCTGCGGCATCCGGGTTATGGCTCATCCGTATGCCGCAACCGGTTCACCCCATCGGGGGCCCCGCCACTCGAACCCCGGGCAAAGCCGGTCGAACCCCCGGCGCACGGACGCGGATCCGGGCGACAGGGTGCCGCCGTGCGGCCGACGAGCGGGGGTCCCGGCGCCCGCCTATGGTGAGCGAGGGCGCCGGTCGGGGCGTCCCTGGAGGCATCGATGCTGGCCAAGCTGACCGTGCGACTCCGTTTCCGCCGGTACGCGGTCCACCCCTCGGTCGGGCGCTGCGCGGCCGCCGGGGCGGTCGGGCTGGCCCTGCTGGGCACCGGCCTGACCGCGACCGGCCGCTCCGGACCGGACCTCGACCCGTTCTACGACCAGCGGATCGAGTGGGCGGCGTGCGAGGGCGGCATGGACCTGCCCAAGGACATCCAGTGCGGGAAGATCACCGTTCCGCTCGACTACGCGGAGCCCGGCAAGGGCACCCTGGATCTCGCCCTCGCCCGCTACCGGGGCTCGGGCCGGCCCCGGGGTTCGGTGGTGCTGAACTTCGGTGGTCCGGGCGGCTCCGGAGTGCTGGGGCTGGCGCACGGCCGCAAGCACTTCCTGGGCCTGACCGACGACTACGACGTGGTCTCGTTCGACCCCCGCGGCGTCGGCCGCTCCGCACCGGTCAGCTGCGGCGCCGAGGCGACCGGCCGGGCGCTGGAGGCGACCGACGGCGAGGACATGTCCGATCCGCGCGAGACGCTGCGGCAGTTGCGCGAGGTGGCCGCCGAGTGCGCCGCACACTCGGGCCCCGTCCTCGATCACATCGGCACCGTGGACGTCGCCCGCGACCTTGACGTGATGCGCCAGGCACTCGGCGACAAGAAGCTCAACTACCTGGGATTCTCCTACGGAACCCGGCTGGGAGCGGTGTACGCGGCCCAATTCCCCCGGAAGGTCGGGCGCATGGCACTGGACGGCGTCGACACCCTGACCGAGCCGCTCGCCGAGCAGGGGCTGGCGAGCGCGCGGGGACAGCAGACCGCTCTGGACAACTTCCTCACCTGGTGCACCGGGGAACTCGCCTGTCCGTTCGGGCAGGACGCGCGCCACGCCCGCACCGAGGTCGTGGACCTGGTCGACTCGCTCGACGAGAACCCGGTGCCGACGGACTTCGGCTACGAGTTCACCGGCCAGGACCTGGCCGCCGCCATCGGTCAGGGGCTGTACACCAAGGAGATGTGGCCGCTGTTGCAACGGGCGCTCGCCCAGCTCATGGAGGACGGGGACACCAGCGGGGTGGAGGCCCTCGCGACGGGCGGGGTGGCGCTGCCCGCGCCGCAGCGGGCCGACGAGCCCCTGGCCGACCCGGAGGACGTACCGATGGACAACCTGCCGGCGGCGCTGATGGCGGTGAACTGCGCGGACGATCCCGACCGGCCGGACGCCGAGCGGCTGACCCGGGACCTGGCCCGGCTGCGGACGGCCTACGAAGAGGCATCGCCGGTTTTCGGCCGGTACCGGCTCGCCCAGGTGATGCTCTGCTTCGGGAGGCCCCGGGGCACCGGCTACATCCGGGAGAAGGTCAAGGATCTCGACACGCCGGACATACTGCTGGTGGGTACCCGGGGCGACCCGGCCACACCGTACCGGTGGACGGTACAGACGGCCGAGCGGCTCGGCTCCCCGGCGGTGGTACTGGACAACCGGAACGAGGGCCACACCGGCTACGGCTCGTCCGAGTGCGTACACCGCAAGATCGACGACTTCCTGCTGCACGGCTCCCTGCCACCGGACGGCAGTTCCTGCGGCCGCGAGGACGACGGCCGGGTCTGACCGGACAGCCCGGGCACCGAGGTGCCCGGCTCCCCGCCGCCCCGCGGACGTTCCCTCACGGCGTTCCGGCGGCCTCCCTTCGCCGGACACGGAGAAGGCGGGCGGCACGCGGGCCGGACGTCCAGGCCGGCGCGGCCCCCGCACCTACGGCCGGGAAGTCCCGGGCGGGGGTGGGTGGGTGCACCGTTCCCCGCTCGGAACCGGCCGGGCCGGCGGCCGCCGGTGTCCGGGGTACGAGCCACGCGTCGCACGCCGTCCTCCGCGTGTCACGCCCATCGCCCGCCGCTCCGGGTCCCGGGTCCGGATACGGGTCCGGATACAGAGCCGGATACAGAGAGGGTCGTCTCCCGCGCCGGCGTGCAGCGCCTGGCTCACCGGCCCGTACCCCACACCGGGATCCTTGCCCCAAATGCCGCATCCCGGAATTCGCCCTATGGTGCTGTCATGGAGCACGATCTGAGTCCCGCGACCCTTGCCGAGCTTCGCCGCCCGCGCCCCTACCCCGCGGTGTCCCTGCTGACGCCGACGCACCGGCGCGATCCCCTCAACGCCCAGGACGCGGTCCGGCTGCGCAACATGGTGGCCGAGGCCAAGAAGAAGCTGGAGGACGATCCCGCGGTCACCCGGGACCGGCGCGCCGACGTGTCCCGCGAGCTGGACCGGGCCCTCGCGGAGGTCGACCTGTCCCACACCGAGGACGGTCTGGCCATCTTCGCCGCCCCGGGCGAACACCAGGTGTGGTCCCTCGCCCGGAGCGTGCCCGAGCGGGTCGTCCTCTCGGACACGTTCCTGACCCGGAACCTCGTCTCCGCCCACACGGCGGAGCGGCCGTTCTGGGTGCTCTCCGTCTCCGCCGACCGGGCCACCCTGTGGAGCGGCGGGGTGGACCGGGTCACCGAGGAACGGGCCGGCGGTTTCCCGCTCGTCCGCGAGGAGCCCAACTTCGACCCCGAGCGCCAGGAGCGGGCCGGCGACCAGCCGAGCAACTTCCGTGACGAGGACACCCGCCGGTTCCTGCGCGAGGCCGACGCGGCGATCGGCGCACTGCTGCGCCACCACCCGCGGCCGTTGTACATCACGGGCGACCCTGCCGCCCTGTCCCTGCTCGGTGAGGCCGGCAGCGCGACCAGGGACGCCGTGCAGGTACCGCACGGCGGGCTGGCGCACGGGACGCACGAGGCGGTGTGGCAGGCCGTGCGGCCGGCGCTCGAGGAGGAGGCGCGCAGGAGCACCGAGGACGTGGCCCGGTCGCTCGAGTCGGCCCGCGGCCGCAAGGAGTTCGCGGCCGGGGTGGACGAGCTGTGGCAGAGCGCCCGGGAGGGCCGGATCCGGCTGCTGGCCGTCGAGGAGAACTACCGGATCACGGTGCGTGACGCCGGAGAGCATCTCGTCGTCGTCGGGGACGGGGACCTGGACGCCCGCGAGGACATCGTGGACGAGATCGTCGAGCAGTGTCTCGAGACGGGAGCGGAGGTCCGCTTCGTCCCGGACGGCGCCCTCGCGGACGCGGACGGGATGGCCGCGGTCCTGCGCTACTGAGCGCGGGCCGGGCCGCCCGGGGGCGGGACCGCATTGCGGGGCTACCCGCCGGTCACCTCGACACAGACACCTGAGCGTCGAACGCGTGAGTGAGCAAGTCCGCCGGCCGAAAGGTCACTCAAGTCACTTGCGTACCAGAGGAGTTGGTGAATCCACCGGGCTACCCGCGGCTACCCCCGGGTAGCCCGTAAAGACGGTGGCACATGCCATGGGCATCGCCTTGTCGCGTGTTGCCGAATCCCTTACAGGCTGTCGCGGGCTGTGCCACAGTCGTTACGGTCCCTCCGCCGACCCGAGGGCCGTACCGTCCCGCATCGGAGTGCGTCATGCCGTCCCACCTCTCCGCGGACCGCCCAGCCGCCCAGCCGCCCCCGCGCGGCCCGGTCGACGCGCTCATCTCGCAGGCCCGGCGGCTCAAGGGCGACGTGGACGCCGTACGGCGTGACTCACCGGCCGACGAGGCGGACCCGAGGGAACGCTGGCGGCGCGCGCTGTGCGACCTGGCGCTGCATCAGCTCGACGACCTGGACCGGCATCTGGCCCAGCTCCGGGACGACCCCCTTCCGGGACCGTCCGCCGGGGACCGCGCAGCGCCGCGGCGGGACTCCCTGCTCAGCCGGGTCGGCAGCGCCGAGTGGAACCTGCTCACGGACGAGGTGAGCTGGTCCGGTGAGCTGTACCGCATCCTGGGGCGCGACCCGGACGCTCCCCCGCTCTCCCTCGACGAACTGCCGTCACTGGTACTCGACGAGGACCGTCCCGCACTCACGGCGATGGTCACCGGCTGCCTGGTCGACGGCCGCCCGATCGACGGGGAGTTCCGTGTCCCGCGCGCGGACGACGGCGTGCGGACCGTGCACATGATGGGCGAGCCGGTACTCGGGGCCGACGGCGGTACCGTCTCGATGTGGGCGGTACTGCGTGATGTCAGCGAACTGCGCCGCCGCCGGCGGGAGGTGAGCGAGACCCGTGACTCGCTGCACCATCACCGGCATGCCGCCGCGCGGACCGAGCACCGGCTGGCGGCCGAGCTGCAGGCGGCCGTGCTGCCACCGTGGCGCGGCTCCCTGCAGCTCCCGCACAACGGTCCGCGGACCCTGGACATAGCCGCCGCCCATGTGCCGCCCCCGGTCCACGCGCCGGTCGGCGGGGACTGGTACGACGCTCTCGAACTCTCCGACGCCGGCACACTGCTGAGCGTCGGCGACCTGACCGGACGCGGGGTCGGCGCTGCCTCCGGCATGGCGATGCTGCTCGGGGCGGTGCGCGGCATGGCGATGACCGGCACCGAACCGGGCCCGCTGCTCGCCTGCCTGAACCGTTTACTGGACACAGCAGCGCAGCCGGTCCTGGGCAGCGCCGTCTGCCTGCGCTACCGGCCCGCGACCCGCTCACTGCTGTGGGCCCAGGCCGGACACCCCGCCCCGCTGCTGTTCCGCGGCGGGACGGGGCGGGCGCTGAAAGCGCCACGGGGCGTACTGCTCGGAGCCGCCTCCGGCTCCGCCTACGAGCAGGCCGAAGAGACCCTCGAGGTCGGCGACCTGCTGCTGCTGCACACCGACGGGCTGGTACCCGGACAGGCCGGGGCCGCCGCTGCCCACCGGCTGCTCGGCCTCGCCCCCGGTCTCGCCGGGGCCCGCGCGGCGCAGGACTGCGTCCGCGCGGTGATACGGGAGTTCGGCGAAGGGGAACGCGAGGACCACGCCTGCGTGCTGGTGGCCCGGGTCGCCTCCTAGCGGCCCCGCGGGGGCCTGACCCTCAGGCCTGGGCGCTTCCCTTCTTGCCCCGGGGCCTGGGCAGCGCCAGCTCGATCTCCTCCCTCAGCTCCTGGATCCTCGGATAGGTGGAGTACTCGGCGGTGAGCCGGTACATCTCACGGAGCCGGTCCCAGGTGCGGCGCGAGGAGTTCTGCCCCATCGACACCAGGGCGAGACGCGCGAACCGGTCCGCCTGTTCGGGATCGTCGGCGATGAAGCAGGCGGAGGCCATGGACAGGAAGTCGAAGATCTTCGACCGCTGCTGCGCCTCGACCCTGAGGGCCAGTGCCTTGTCCGCGTAATGCTGGGCGTGCGTGGCGGCGTCCGGTTCGAACTCCGCGAGCGTCCGGTACGCCAGGGCCTGCATGCCGTACAGGTCCGCCTCGTTGAACAGCTGCATCCAGTTCGGCGGCGGCACGTCCCCCTTGTCGGAGACGAACAGGTCCTCGGCGCGGCCCAGGGTGCGGCGCATCGCCTGTCCCTTGCCCATGGACGCCTGCGCCCAGGCCTCCACGGTGTGGAACATCGCGCGGGTGCGCGGCAGTACCTCCTCGCCCGAGCCGGACTGGGCGAGCTTCATCAGATCCATCGCCTCGTCGGGCCTGCCCAGATGCACCATCTGACGGGCCGCCCGGGACAGCGCCTCACCGGCACGCGGACGGTCGCCGCCCTCCCGGGCCGCGTGGGCGGCGATGACGAAGTACTTCTGGGCCGTGGGTTCCAGCCCGACGTCGTGCGACATCCAGCCGGCGAGCACGGCGAGGTTGGCGGCGACGCCCCACAGGCGCCTCTGGAGATGGGGTGGATGGTGGTAGGCGAGCATGCCGCCCACCTCGTTGAGCTGGCCGACCACCGCCTTGCGCTGGAGGCCGCCGCCCCGGGCGGCGTCCCAGGCGCGGAACACCTCCACGGAGCGCTCCAGTTCCTCGATCTCCTGCGAGCCGATCGGGGCGGCCTCGTACCGGTCGAAACCGGCGGGGTCGGCGCGCAGCGGATCGTGTTGTCGGGGAGCGTCGGCGGTCAGGGCCGGATCGGTGTGCAGCCAGTCGTGCATGGCGCTGCTGAGTGCGGAGCCCGCGGTGAGCGCGGCGCCCGCGCCCACCAAGCCGCGTCGGTTGAGCATGAGGTCCATTCCCGTGAATTCGGTGAGGACCTCGGCTGTCCGCTCGGGCGCCCACGGCACTCCGTCGGGATGTTCCGCACTCCCGGGGCGTGGCCGTTTCCCCGTACGCCCGTGCCGGACCAGACCGAGATCCTCGATGGTCACGACACGGCCGAGACGCTCGGTGAACAGGGCCGCCAGCACCCGCGGTACGGGATCACGCGGGATCTCTCCCATGTCGATCCACCGCCGCACCCGGGAGGTGTCGGTCGCCAGCTGGGGGTGGCCCATGGCCGCCGCCTGCCGGTTGACCAGCCTCGCGAGTTCGCCCTTGGACCAGCCGGCCAGGCCGAACAGGTCCGAGAGCCGGGTGTTGGATTGTCCGCTCACGTCAAGCCCCCAGGTTCTCGGCTGAGTTGACAGTAGCCCGGTGCGGGTTGCCGGGCGACTATTCGCCATGGTTCGCCAGGGTGCGCCAGATGGTGTGCCAGGGGCCATCGGGTGTCGAGTAGGAACGCGCCACCACGACCCCGTCGCCGCAGGGACATTCCCCCAGGGTGCGCCGGGTGTACGGGGCGGGTGGTGCACTGACGTCGCAGGCACACGAAGGGATCTGTATCACCCATGTACGCAGCATCGTCCTCCGTGTCCGCCCCGCCCCGGCCGCTGCGTCCGCGTCCGTCGGACAGCGGCCCCTATCTCTCCCCCGCGCGCCCGGCGACCCCGGTGCTCGGCGCGGGCAGCGCACGGCGCACCGCGGGACCGGGCACCCAGCCGCTCAGCGGGCGGCTCGACCTGTCCGGACCGCAGGGCGCTCAACTGCGTACCGCGATCGCCTCGGTGCACCGCATCTGTCCGGAGTTCGCCCCGGTCCAAGTGCTGCGCCGGACCGGCAGGTCCGTCCTCCTGGTCGGCACCACGGGCCGCAGCACCGCGGTCGCCAAGTGCTTACTGGACCACTCCCCGGCGTGGAGTGAGCGCATCCGCCACGAAATAGCGGCATACCGCTCGTTCGTCCGGCACCGCCCCCCTGTGCGGGCGCCCCGGCTGATCGCGGCGGATCCGGACAACTGCACGCTGGTGATCGAGCGGCTGCCCGGCCGGGTGGCGGCGCTCCAGCGGCACCCGGCGGAGGCACCACCGCGGGCGGACATCAGGGCGGCGCTCGGCGCGATCTGCCGGCTGAACTCCTGGCGGCCGCCGGCCGGGACGTTCGACGCGCCGCTGGACTACGCGGCCCGCATCTCCCGCTACCACGAGCTGGGGCTGCTCACCGACCGGGACCTGGGCGACCTGCAGAAGCTGCTGCACGGGATCGCGCTGGCGACCGGGCGGCAGGGCATGGGCCAGTTCTGTCACGGCGACGCCCTGCTGTCGAACATCCTCATCTCGCCGGCCGGCCCGGTGCTGGTGGACTGGGAGCACGCGGGCTGGTACCTGCCGGGCTACGACCTGGCGACGCTGTGGTCGGTCCTCGGGGACGCGCCGGTCGCCCGGCGCCAGATCAGCCAGATCGCCCAGTCGGCGGGTCTCGCCTCACGGGACGCGTTCCTGGTCAACCTGATGCTGGTGCTGACCCGGGAGATCCGTACCTATGAGACGGCCGTGCAGCGCTCGATGCACGAGACGGTGCCGGCGGGGCATCCGGGCGCCGTCCCCTCCGGCGAGGAACAGCGCCTGCTGCTGCGCCGCCTCCACGACGACTGCCAGCTGGCCCGCCGGGCGGTACGGGCAGCGGTGGGCACCCGCTAGCTCCACGCGACAGGGGCCCTGAGCGGGCGCGGGCGAGTGGGTCACGCGGCCCGGCGCGAGCCGCCGGCCGCGACCACCGGTGTACACCACTGACGCGTCGCAGGTCCCGTCACCGCCCGCCACGAAACAAGCGCGCACCACGATGAACAGAGGAATCGACGCCCTCCTGGGCATGATTGACGGATTATCGGCTGACCGGTAGCACTGACACGCACCGCTCGGCTCCACGCGGCGCATCGTGCCCCGTCCGTCCCAGGAGGCTGCATTGCCACGACCCCCCACCGACCCCGGCCGTGCGGCCGGGCCGTCACGACGCGCCGCCCTCCCCCACTCCCGGCTTCCCCTCCGGTCCCGACCGCGCTCGAACGGGAGGGCCTCCCTCGCCCTGCGCGCACTCGCCGCGGGAGCCCTGACCCTCCCCCTGCTGGGCGCCGCGCCCACCCCGGCCCCACCGGCCACGGCCCGCCTGCAGCAGGCGTTCACCGCCGCCTCCGCCGAGTACGACGTGCCGCAGAGTGTGCTGCTGGGCGTCTCCTATCTGCAGTCCCGCTGGGACGGGCACGGCGGCGCTGCGAGTGTGACCGGCGGCTACGGGCCGATGCATCTCACCGACGCCCGCACCGCGCTCGCCGCAGCCGACCACCACGGCCAGGGCACGGAGGACCCGCGCGGCGACGACGCCCGGCCGGCGCTGCGTCCCGGGGCACCGGCACCGCGCACCGCCGGGTTGCCGGACCGGCTCACCACGCTGCCGAAGGCCGCCCGGCTGACCGGGCTGAGCCCCGAACAGCTGCGCGAGGACCCGGTCGCGAACGTGGCGGGCGGCGCGGCACTGCTGGCCGAGGCGCAGCGACGGCTGGGCCGTGCCGGGAGCGAGGACCCGGCGGACTGGTACGGGGCGGTCGCGCTCTTCTCCGGCGCGGACGACACGGCGTCGGCGCAGACGTACGCCGACGAGGTGTACGAGGTCATCCGGGCCGGGCAGGAGCGGATCACGGACGCGGGGCAGCGGATCGCCCTGGCCGCCCGCCCGGGCCTCGCGCCCGACACCTCGGCCCTGGCCCGGGCGGGACTGCGCGAGACCTCCGCCGCCGGGACGGAGTGCCCGACGACGGTGTCGTGCGAGTGGATCCCGGCGCCCTACGAGGAGTTCGGGGACGGCGACTACGGCAACCACGATCTCGGCGACCGGCCCGCCTCGCAGAAGATCCGCTACATCGTCGTCCATGACACGGAGGGCGCCTGGGAGGGCGTCCTGGACATGGTGCAGGACCCCACCTACGTGTCCTGGCAGTACAGCCTGCGTTCCACCGACGGGCACATCGCCCAGCACGTGAAGGCGAAGGACGTGGCCTGGCACGCGGGCAACTGGTACGTCAACGCGGGATCCATCGGCCTGGAGCACGAGGGTTTCCTGACGGCCCCCGACGCCTGGTACACCGAGGCGATGTACCGGTCCTCGGCCCGGCTGGTGAGATACCTCGCCGAGAAGTACGACATCCCGCTGGACCGGCAGCACATCCTCGGCCACGACACGGTGCCGGGGACGACCACGGCGACCATCCCGGGCATGCACACCGACCCCGGACCGTACTGGGACTGGCGGCACTACTTCGAGCTGCTGGGCCGCCCGCTGAAGGCGACGGCCGGCAAGCACTCCGGCGTGGTCACGATCCGGCCCGACTACACCGCCAACCGGCCGGTCTTCACCGGCTGCGACAGCGTGGGCGAGCCCTGCGCGACGCACGGGTCCAGCGCGGTGCGGCTGTACTCCGACCACGACGAGAGCTCCCCGCTGATCCGGGACATCGGCCTCGGCTCGGCCCCCACCACCGGGGTGAACGATCTGTCCTCGCGGGTCTCCACGGGCCAGAGTTACGCGGTGGCCGGCCGGTGGGGCGACTGGACCGCCATCTGGTACCTCGGCCGGAAGGCGTGGTTCAGGAACCCGGAGGAGCGTCCCACCGCGGTGCCCGCGAAGGGCATGGTGGTGACTCCGAGGAAGGGACTCGCGTCCGTGCCCGTCTACGGCAGGGCGTATCCGGAGAAGGAGGCCTACCCGGAGGGGGTGCCGGCCCAGGCGGTGTCGCCGCTGCCCTACACCGTGCTGAAGGGCCAGAAGTACGTGACCGGGGGCAAGGTGCCCGGCGAGTACTACTACGCGGTGACCTTCGACGGGGCCTCGCACCGGGTGGTGCGGGGCAAGGACCAGTACTACGGGATCCAGTTCGGCCACCGGGTCGGTTTCGTGCGCGCGGCGGACGTCACGGTGAGGCCGTCGTAGCGACACCCGCAGCACCGGGCGCATGACGAGGGCCGGGTCCCCGCGGGGGACCCGGCCCTTCACGCGCGGCCGTCGTCGGTGCTGCGGTCAGCCCTGCTGGAACAGTTCCGCCGGCAGCGGCTTGAGCAGGGCGTACAGATCGTCGGTGATGGGGCGGTCCCAGGCCGCGATGGTCACCAGGACGTTGTCGCTGCGGTCGAACTGCACGCAGGAGATCCGGCTTTCGGAAAGCTTGACGCGCCGCACGATCAGCAGGTTGTCGCCCTGCATCACGGGCGCGTCCTCGGTGCCGACGACGGTCACCTCCTCGTCGTTCTCCAGCGCCAGCAGCAGCTGTCCCACCTCGAAGGGGACCTCACCCTCGGGGACGTCCCGCGCCGGCGAGTCCTCGGGCAGATTGCCGATGATCATCGCCGGTCCCCGGCCGCCGAACAGGTCGTACCGCAGGAAGACGCCCTGGCAGCTTCCGTCGGGGGCGGGCAGCAGCCCGGCACCCAGATTGCCGGGCCAGTCGCCCGGGTCCATGGCCAGAACGTCGAATTCGGGCCCGGCGGGCGTGGCACTGCGGCGGCGGAGGAACGACATGCCGCCATGGTACGTGTCCGGACGGGCGCACGGATGCTCGGGCGACGGCCACCGGTGCCAGGGACGCGTCCCGTTCCCGGCGCCGCGGTCCGCGGGAGCGGGCCGCCCCGGCGGCCGGCCATCGCCCGTCCGGGCTACCCCTCCACGGGGGACGGCGGTACGACCACCACCGGACACTCGGCGTGGAGCAGCACCGCCTGGGTGACCGACCCCATCATCCTGGCGGGGGCCAGCAGCCGGCGGCGGTGTCGTCCCACGACGACCAGCTCCGCTTCCCTGGACGCCTCGACCAGGTGACCGGCGGCGTCGCCCGGCAGCACCTCGACCTCGGCGGCGACCCCGGCATGCCGTTCCCGGTGAGCGGCGAGGAACCCCTCGGCGAGGATCCGCGTCTCGTGTTCGACCGCGTCCTGGTCGATGTCCGGCGGTGGCATCTCCCCCGGCAGCATCCAGGTATGCAGTGGCCACGGATAGGCGGCGACGACCCTGAGCCGGGCACCGCGCAGGGCGGCCTCGGCGAAGGCGAAGGCGAGTGTCGCGTCATCGGGGCTGTCGGCGTTCACGCCGACCACCAGGGGACCGGCTCCGGCCGCCCGGTCGTCCTGCGCCGGGCGGGGCACCACGACAACGGGGCACTCGGCGTCACGGGCCGCCGCCAGCGAGTTGGAGCCGAGCAGCAGACTGGCGAAACCGCCGCGCCCCCGGGAGCCGAGCACCAGCAGCCCGGCCGTCTCCCCCACCTCCGGCAGCAGCACGCCGGGCGCGCCCTCCAGCACGACGTACTCGACGGCCGGGAGCACGGACTCCGTCGCCAGACGGCTCCGCGCAGGGCCGAGGACGGGATCACCGTCCTGTTCGGGCGTCCCGACGGCCAGGACGTCCGATTTCGTCCAGTGGGGGTACTGCCGCACATGGACGATCCGTAGCAGGGCCTCGCGCCGGCGCGCGGCGTCGAGCGCCCACTCCAGGGCACGCAGGCTGTCCTGCGAACCGTCGACCGCGGCGACGACCGGCTGGCTGCTCATGAGTTCCTCGCCTTCCAGGTACGGTCTCCGGCTTCCCCGGCCGGTCCGGCTCATTCATGGCCGGGGAGGACGCATCGGCTCGCGTTTCCGGACGTACGCGGGGAACCCTGCCCCCGGCCGCCGGCGCCCGGCGGCCGCGCCGCTCACGTCAGATCGAACTCCCCTTCGCGCGCCCCGGACACGAACGCTCCCCACTCGGCGGGGGTGAAGATCAGGGACGGGCTTTCCGGGCGGCCACTGTTGCGCATGGCGATGAATCCCTCCACGAAGGCGATCTGGACATCGCCCCTGCCCCGGCTGCTGGACTGCCACTGCGCGTTGCTCAGGTCCAGGTCCGGCTTGTCCCAGCCCGTGAGCGGGCGCTGCTGGGTGGTGCTCTCGGCCACGTCCGTGCTCCTCCCGATGTCGTCGTCCGCGGTCAGCCTAGCGACCGGGTCCTGCCCCCGACAGGCCACGGAGCAACTGGGACGCGGAGCCCGTTCCCCGCCCCGGGCGGGCGGGGTCCGCACCTGCCGCGCCCGCCGCCCCGGTCCGGCGGAACACCCCCCGGCGGCACCCTGGCACGGGCAGCCGCCGTCTGACTCGCTGAGCCGGAGGACCGACCGAAGGGAGAGACCCGACGACGGACGCGGCGGCCCCGGCCGGGAGGCATCGGCCGGTGCCGGCCGGGCGGCGGCGCGCCGGCCCCGGGCGGTGCACTGGCGTTCGCCGCCCTGCCGGCCGACACGACCGTCTCGGCGGCGCCCGCGCGCGGTGCGAGGCCCACCCTGCGGCACGGATCGCACGGATCGCACGGATCGGCGCGCCGTGCCGGACCGCTGCCGGCTCCGCTGCGCCAACTCGTCACCGACGCCGAGGCGTTCCTCGCCCCGTCCCCCACGCCGCACGGCCGGCTCTTCGACGAGGCGCGCCCGGCCGACGCGGCGCGCCTGCGGGCGGAGGGGTGGACCCGGTCGGCCGGCTGAGCCGGCGCGTCGGTTCCCCCGCCGCGCCTCCTCCGGGTCTCAGTCCTTCCCCGCCTCCAGGACGGCCATGGCCGCGTTGTGTCCCGGCACTCCGCTCACCCCGCCGCCGCGCACCGCGCCGGCACCGCACAGCAGGACGTTGGTGTGCCGGGTCTCCACGCCCCAGCGGCCGGTGCCGTCCTGGGCGTGGGGCCAGGAGAGATCACGGTGGAAGATGTTGCCGCCGGGCAGGCCGAGGTCACGCTCCAGGTCCAGTGGGGACCTGGCCTCCAGGCACGGGCGTCCGTCGGCGTCGGTGGCCAGGCAGTCGGCGAGGGGTTCGGCCAGATGGGCGTCGAGCTGAGCGAGGGCCGACTTCAGCAGTTCCTCGCGTACGGCGTCGTTGTCCTGCTCGAACAGCCGCGCGGGGGTGTGGAGTCCGAACAGGGTGAGTGTCTGGTAGCCCCGCGCGGCCAGGTCCGGGCCGAGGATCGTCGGGTCGGTGAGGGAGTGGCAGTAGATCTCGGAGGGCGGGGCGTCCGGCAGTTCGCCCGCGGCGGCCCGCTGGTACGCGGCGGCCAGCTGGCCGTACCCCTCGGCGATGTGGAAGGTGCCGGCGAACGCCTCGCGCGGGTCGACGGAGCTGTCGCGCAGTCGGGGCAGCCGCTCGAGGAGCATGTTCACCTTGAGCTGGGCGCCCTCGGCGGGCGGCGGGGGTGTGTCGCCGGTGAGCGCCGCCAGCTCCCGCGGGGAGGCGTTGACCAGGACGTGCCGTGCGGTGGCGACGCCCTCGCCGCCGGCGGTGCGGTGGGTGACCTCGGCCGTGCGGCCGTCGGTGTCGATGCGGACCGCCTGGTGACCGGTGGCGATGACCGCTCCGGCGGCGCGGGCGGCTCCGGCCAGTGCGTCGGTGAGGGCGCCCATGCCGCCGACCGGCACGTCCCAGGCGCCGGTGCCGCCGCCGATGACGTGGTAGAGGAAGCAGCGGTTCTGCCGGAGCGTGGGGTCGTGGGCGTCGGCGAAGGTACCGATGAGGGCGTCGGTGAGGACGACGCCGCGCACCAGGTCGTCGGCGAATCGCTCCTCGACGGCGACTCCGATGGGCTCCTCGAAGAGGACCCGCCAGGCCTCCTCGTCGTCGATCGTGCGGCGCAGTGCGTCGCGGGTGGGCAGCGGTTCGGTGAGCGTGGGGAAGACACGGCGGGCGACGCGGCCGGTCATGTCGTAGAAGCGCTGCCAGGCCCGGTACTCGTCCTCGGAACCGGTGAGGCGGGCGAAGGCCTCGCGGGTGCGCTGTTCACCGCCGCCGACGAGCAGCCCGGTGGGCCGTCCGCCGCGTTCGGTGGGCGTGTAGGAGGAGATGGTGCGCGTACTCAGCCGGAAGTCGAGGTCCAGGTCCTGGACGATCTTCGGGGGAAGCAGGCTGACCAGGTACGAGTACCGGGACAGCCGGGCGTCGACGCCGGTGAAGGGGCGGGTGGAGACCGCCGCCCCGCCGGTGTGGTCCAGCCGCTCCAGCACCAGTACCGAGCGCCCGGCGCGGGCGAGGTAGGCGGCGGCGACGAGGCCGTTGTGGCCCCCGCCGACGATCACGGCGTCGTATGTGCGGGAGTACGTCCGGGATCCCTCGGGTGCGGTCATGGTTCTTCGTAGCACGCGGTCACCCGTACCGCCCGGACGCGGTCCGCTCAGGCTCCGGCTGCCGGCCGCTGGCGCAGTGCCGCGACCTTCCGGTACAGCTCGGCCGCCTCCTTGTCGCGGCCCAGCCGCTCCAGGCAGTGCGCCTCGTCGTTCCGGGCGGCGAGGGTGTCCGGGTGATCAGCGCCGAGGACCCGCTCACGGGCCCCGGCGACTCCCCGGTACCCGTCCAGGGCGTCCGCCCACCGGCCCAGCCAGCCGCAGCCCACGGCGACCTCACGGCGGCTGACCAGGGTGTCGGGATGGTCGGCGCCGAGGACCCGCTCGCGCAGGGCGTACACCTCGCGGGACTCGGCGAGGGCGTCGGTCCAGCGGCCGAGGCGGCCGAGGTTGACCCCGAGGCCGTGCCGGGCGCGCAGGGTCTCGGGGTGGGCGGGCCCCTGCACGCGGGTGCGGTCACGGACGAGGCCGCGGTAGAGGTCGAGGGCCTCGCCGGTGCGGCCGAGCCGGCCCAGACTGATACCGGTCTCGTAGCGGGCGGCGAGGGTGTCGCCGTGGTCCGGGCCGAGAGCCCTGGCGCGGGCCTCGGCGACCTCGCGGTAGGTCTCCAGGGCCTCCGTCCAGCGACCCAGCCTGCCGAGGGTGTAGGCGACCTCGTACCGGGTCACGAGGGTGTCGGGATGCTCGGGTCCGAGCACCCGGGCGCGGGCGGCGGCGACCTCGCCGGCCATCTCGCGGGAGTCCTCCAGACGGCCGAGTTCGCCGAGGCTGAAGGCGAGATTGTGGCGGCAGCGCAGGGTGTCGGGATGGTCGGCGCCCACGGTCCGCTCCCGGGCGGCGAGCACCGACCGGTAGACCTGGTGGGCGTCGAAGGGGCGGCCCAGCCGGCCGAGGACGTATCCCATCTCCTGGCGGGCCGCCAGGGTGTCGGGGTGGTCGGCGCCGAGCGCGCGGATACGGGCCTCGGCGACGCCCTTGTATCCGCGCAGGGCCTCGGCGGGACGGCCGGTGCGGCTGAGGGTGAAAGCGACCTCGTAGCGGCTGGCGAGGGTGTCGGGATGCTCCGGGCCGAGGAGGTGCTCACGCTCGGCGGCGACCGCGCGGTGCACCTCCCCCGCCTCCGCCCAGCGGCCGAGGCGGCCCAGGCTCAGGCCCGCGTTGTGCCGCCCGGCGAGGGCCTTCAGCGCCTCCGGATCCGGGGCGGGCCGCTGCCGCGGTACGGGCGTCGGAGGGGCGCCGGTGGCGGGGCGGGCGGTCCACTCACCGGACAGGCCGGCCGCCGGGTCGGGGGGTGTGGCGCGTGGTCCGGCGGCGGCCGCCTTGTGCCCGGTGGTCATGCCCCGGGTCCAGGACGGCAGCCGGGCCGTCCGCCCCGCCGGCTCCAGCTCCCCGGCCCGCCGGCCGGTGTCCGCGTGCCCGGTCGCACCGGGCGGTCCGGTGGGTCCGGTGGGTCCGGTGCTCCCGGCCGCCACCGCGGCCGGGACGGTGCGCAGTGCGCCCACCCGGTCCACGAGTTCACGGGCACTGTCCGGCCGGCCGGCGGGTTCCTTGGCCAGCAGGTCCAGGATGATCCGCTCCAGACGCTCGGGCAGTTCGGCGCGGTGGCCGCGCGGCGGCCGGGGCGGGGTGTCGCGGTGGCCGACGAGGATCGCCCAGGCGTCGTCCAGGTCGAACGGCGGTACACCGGTGGCGATCTCGTACAGCACGCAGCCGAAGGAGTACAGGTCGCTGCGCCGGTCGACCTGCGAGCCGCTGATCTGTTCCGGCGACATGTAGTGCGGGGTGCCCATGGCGACGCCGGTGCCGGTCAGCCGCGAGGTGAAGCCGACGTCGTGGCCGAGCCGGGCGATGCCGAAGTCGCAGATCTTCACGGTGCCGTCGTCCAGCCGCACGATGTTGGCGGGCTTCAGATCGCGGTGTACGACGCCCTGGTCGTGGGTGTAGGCGAGGGCCGCGGCGACCTGCCCGGCGATCTCCACCACGTCGTCGAGCGGCAGCGGGTGCTGCTTGTTGTCCTCGAGGAGCTGGCTGAGGTTGCGGCCCCGGAGCAGTTCCATCACCAGATACAGCACGCCCTCGGACTCCCCGAAGTCGTGTACCACGGTGATCCCGCGGTGCTGCAGGGCCGCGGCCACCCGGGCCTCGCGCCGGAACCGCTCGCGCAGCACCCGGCCGAACGACTGGTCGTGCTGCGGGCCGGCGGGCTTGAGGCACTTCACCGCGACGTGCCGCCCCAGTGACTCGTCCCGGGCCCGCCACACCTCCCCCATGCCGCCGCGTCCGATCCGGTCGAGCAATCGGTACCGGCCGTGGATCAGCCTGCTGTCCCCCATCTCCTTCGCCCGCCCCCGTCGCAGTCCGCCCCGCTCCCCCGGCTCGTCCAGTATGGCGACAACTCGCCCGAGTTTGTACGGTGCCGGGCGCCGGGCGGCGGCTTCCGACCGTTCCGGACGGTCAGTTCAGGGTGGCGAGGAACTCCGTGCAGGCACGGGCGCAGGCCCGGCACGCCTCGGCCGTCCCCTCCGCCCCGGAGTGGCCGTCGAACACCCGCGCGCTCTCCAGGCACAGCTGCCGGCACCATTCCACCTGGATCCGGATCGTCGCCTCGTCCATCTGACTCTGCTCGGACAGCACCCGGCAGGTCGCGTCGCAGACCTCCGCGCACATGATGCCCTTGCGCCGTACGAGTTCCTGGTTCTCGGCGCCGTCCGGGTCCGCCAGACTGGCCCGCGTCGCACAGGCACGCGCGCACTCGGTGCAGGCCTGGGCACAGGCGAAACGGTCCTCCAGGAACCGGAACAGCTCCTTCTGCGATGTCGTGGTCACACCGCGCGAGTAGCCGTCGTCCCGGCGGTCAAACGTGGGCCCGTCACGGGGGGCGTAGTGCGGCCACGGCGGAAACGCGGGCCCGGCACGGGTGCGGCGCGGGCCGGGGGTACGGGCGCGGGGAGGTGTGCCGGGTTCGCGCCGGGGAGCGGGGGTACCCGCGAGCCATGATGAACACCGCATGGATGGAGACGGCCGACCTCGCGGCGGGCCGCGGCGCCCTCGGCATCGGCCTCGGGCTGGCGGCAGTGGCGGTGCTGGCCCTGTTGATCGGCATGTTCGTCCTCGGCAGCCGCCGGACCAGGAACAGCAGCACCCGCCGGCCCCGGCCGGAGGAGCAGCCCCGGATGCCCGAAGGGGGGCCGGTCCGGGAGGTGCGGGAGCACCGGGAGCCGAACGAGGTCCCCGCGGGCGAGGAGCGCCTCACGCCGCACGACCTGGGCGGCCATGGCAACGCGGGCAGCCGTCCCAGCGCGCCGGGGGGGCGCCCGCGCTGGGACGAGGGCAGCGGAGGGTCGTTCGGCAGCGGCGGACCGGGCGGCCACTGACCGTCCCGCGCCGGCGGCCACCGCCGTCGGCCTCGCGGCGCGGTCCCGGCCACGCGCGGACCGTGACTGACGCCGCCCGCGGCTGCCTGCCGCCGCCCTGCCGGTCAGGGG
>NZ_JABTTS010000038.1 GCF_018638295.1 Streptomyces sp. CHD11 | reverse complement strand
ACCCCGCCTTCGGCCTCGGCTCCTACACCGAGCTCCCCTCCTCCAACCCCGCCGTCCTCGCCTTCCTGCGTGAGGCCCCCCCGAATGGGGAAGAGGGGGACGACCTGGTGCTCTGCGTCAACAACTTCTCCCGCTTCGCACAGCCGACCGAGCTGGATCTCAGCGCCTTCGAGGGGCGGCACCCGGTGGAGCTGTTCGGCGGGGTGCGGTTCCCGGCCATCGGCGAACTGCCGTATCTGATGACCCTCGGGGGCCACGGCTTCTACTGGTTCCGGCTCCGCAAGGACGCCGCCTAGAACCCGGGGCGGGACGGTTTTCACCGGCCCGCCCTGGGCACGCATCAGTAACACCCCGCCCACCGGTGGCGCCCGCTGAGGCGTGCCGAAAGAGGGGAAAGGACGCGACGCCATGTCGGAAGCCGTCACACGCACTGTCACGACCCCGCCCGGCCTCCTTGCGTCACTGGATCCGCTGCTGCGGGAGTGGCTGCCGCGGCAGCGCTGGTTCGCCGGCAAGGGCCGCCCGGTCACCGGGTTCGCCCTGGTCGCGGCCACCGAGCTGCTGCCGCCGACGGCCAAACTGGGTCTGTACCACCTGCTGGTCCGCGCCCATCAGCCGCTCCAGCCGGGGCACACCGGACAGGAGCAGCCCGGTGACTGCTACCAGCTGCTCATAGGCGTGCGCGAGGCGCTGCCGCCCCGGCTCGCGCCCGCGCTGATCGGTCATGTGTCGCGGGGCCCGCTGGCCGGACGGACGGTCTACGAGGCCCTGCACGACACCCGGCCCGCCGAGCTGCTCCTGGAGGCCCTGCGCACCCAGGCCCGGATCGGCGGGCTCCGTTTCGAGCGGGACCCCGGCCAGGAGATCCGCTCCGGTCTGGTGCCACGTCTGGTGACGGCCGAGCAGTCGAATTCGTCGGTCGTCTACGGAGATACGTTCATTCTGAAGCTGTTGCGCCGGATCGTGCCCGGGATCAACCCCGACCTGGAGCTGCCGCTGGCGCTGGCCCGCGAGGGCTGCCCCCGGGTGCCCCCGCCGACGGCCTGGCTGGTCACGGACCCCGGCGAGGTGCCCGGCCCGGTGCCCGAGGCCGAACCGTATGTCCTGGGGGTGCTCCAGCCGTTCGTGCAGGGGGCGGCGGACGGGTGGGAGCTGGCGCTGCGGGAGCTGGCCAAGGGCGAGGACTTCGTCGCCGAGGCGCGGGCGCTCGGGCGGGCCACCGCCGAGGTGCACACCGCGCTGGCCCGCGCGCTGCCGACCGTCACGCTGGGACACGTCCAGCTGCGTTCCATGGTCGCCGGGATGACCGAGCGGCTGGAGGCGGCCGTCCACGCGGTGCCGGCGCTGCGCCCGTACGCGGACGGCCTGCGCTCCGCGTACACGGCGCTGGACGATCTGGCCGCCGAGGGCCGCACCTGGACCGCCCAGCGGGTGCACGGCGATCTGCACCTCGGGCAGTGCCTGCGGGCCCCGGCGGGAGAGTGGTCGCTGATCGACTTCGAGGGGGAGCCGTCCCGTCCACTGGCGGAACGGCGGATGCCGCAGCCGGCGGTGCGGGATGTCGCCGGCATGCTGCGGTCCTTCGACTACGCGGCCCGTTCCGTGGACCCGCCGCAGCACGACTGGGCGGACCACTGCCGGGCGGCGTACTGCTCCGGGTACGCGGAGGCCTCGGGCCGCGATCCGCGTACCGAACCGGTGCTGCTGCGCGCGTACGAGACCGACAAGGCGGTCTACGAAGCGGTCTACGAAGCCCGGCACCGCCCCGACTGGCTCGCCGTACCGCTGGCGGCCGCGCACCGGCTCGCCACCACCGACCGGATCTGACCCGGCCCCCGAGCCCCGCCCGCCCCCGACCGTCGCCCTGGAGGCCTCGCCCGTGACCCCCCGCCCCACGTCCAGCGGTTCGCATCCGGAGCAGCCGGCCGAGCAGCGGCGCACCGGGCCACCGGCGCCCGCACGGAAGGAGGCAGCCGTGAAGAAGGCCAGTGCGAAGAAGACCCCCGTGAAGAAGACCCCCGCGGCGGCGAAGGTGACGGCCGCGAAGGCGGCGACCGAGAAGACGACGGTGAAGAAGGCCGCGCAGAAGACCGCGGGGAAGAGCGCGGGGAAGACCGCGGAGAGGAAGGTGCCGGCGGCCGGGAAGGGCGCCGCGAAAAAGAAGGCCGGGAAGGCGGCCGTCGCCCCCTCGTCCGCCTCGCGGGCCGCCACATCCCCACCGTCAGGTCCCTCACCCGTCCCGCCCGCGATGGAGATGGAGATCGCCGTCTCCCCCGCCGTGGACGCCGGCGACCGGGAGCGGCTGCTGAGCGGCGCGCACCACGCCCCGCACTCCGTGCTCGGCGCGCATCCGGTGCCCGGCGGTGTCGTCTTCCGGGCGTTCCGGCCGTACGCCCTGGCGGTGACCGTCGTCTCCGGGGGGATGACCGTCGACCTGCACGACGACGGGGACGGCTTCTTCTCGGGACTGCTGCCGCTGCGCGAGGTGCCGGCGTACCGGCTGCTGGTGACGTACGAGGGGGCGGTGCAGGAGACCGAGGACGCGTACGGCTTCCTGCCCGCGCTCGGCGAACTCGATCTGCATCTGCTCGGCGAGGGCCGGCACGAGGAACTGTGGACGGTGCTGGGCGCGCACCCGATGACCCACCAGGGCGTCGCCGGCACCCGCTTCTCGGTGTGGGCGCCCAACGCGCGCGGGGTGCGGGTGACCGGCACCTTCAACTTCTGGGACGGCACCGGCTTCCCCATGCGGTCGCTGGGCGGCACCGGGGTGTGGGAACTGTTCGTGCCGGGGATCGGCGAGGGCGAGCTGTACAAGTTCGAGATCACCCGCCCCGACGGCTCGAAGACCCTGCGCGCCGACCCGATGGCCCGCCGCACGGAGGTGCCGCCGGCCACGTCGTCGGTCATCACGTCCTCGGCGTACGTGTGGGACGACGCCGAGTGGCTGGAGCGCCGGTCCGCCGTGCCCGCGCACCGTGCGCCGTTCTCCGTCTACGAGGTGCACCTGCCGTCCTGGCGACCCGGGCTGACCTACCGTCAGCTCGCCGACCAGCTCCCGGCGTACGTCAAGGACCTCGGTTTCACCCACGTCGAGCTGATGCCGGTCGCCGAGCATCCCTTCGGCGGCTCCTGGGGCTACCAGGTCACCGGTTTCTACGCGCCGACGGCCCGCCTCGGCAGCCCCGACGACTTCAGGTACCTGGTCGACGCCCTGCACCGGGCGGGCATCGGCGTACTGATGGACTGGGTGCCGGCGCACTTCCCCCGCGACGAGTGGGCGCTGGCGGAGTTCGACGGACGGCCGCTGTACGAGCACGAGGACCCGCTGCGTGCGGCCCATCCCGACTGGGGAACCCTGGAGTTCGACTTCGGGCGGCGCGAGGTGCGCAACTTCCTGGTCGCCAACGCCCTGTACTGGTGCGAGGAGTTCCACATCGACGGGCTGCGGGTGGACGCGGTCGCCTCGATGCTCTACCTCGACTACTCGCGCGAGCCGGGCCAGTGGACGCCGAACGAGCACGGCGGCCGGGAGAACCTGGACGCGGTGGCGTTCCTGCAGGAGATGAACGCGACCCTGTACCGCAGGGTGCCGGGGGTCGTGACGATCGCGGAGGAGTCCACCGCCTGGGACGGTGTCACCCGGGCCACCCACCACAAGGGGCCGAGCGGCTTCGGCGGGCTGGGCTTCGGGCTGAAGTGGAACATGGGCTGGATGCACGACTCGCTCACGTACATGAGCCATGAACCGGTCCACCGCCGGTACCACCACGGCGAGATGACGTTCTCGATGGTGTACGCGTACAGCGAGAACTACGTGCTGCCGATCTCCCACGACGAGGTGGTGCACGGCAAGGGATCGCTGGTGTCGAAGATGCCCGGCGACTGGTGGCAGCAGCGCGCCCATCTCCGTTCCTACCTGGGCTTCATGTGGGCCCACCCGGGCAAGCAGCTTCTCTTCATGGGGCAGGAGTTCGCGCAGGGGGCCGAGTGGTCGGAGGCGCACGGCCCGGACTGGTGGCTGCTGGACCCGCACTACGGCGCGGAGGCCGACCACCGGGGTGTGCGCGATCTGGTGCGCGACCTGAACACCGTGTACGGGGACACCCCGGCGCTGTGGCGGGGCGACACCGAACCGTCCGGTTTCCGGTGGGTCACCGGGGACGCGGCCGAGGACAACGTGTTCGCCTTCCTGCGGTACGACACCGACGGCACCCCGCTGCTCGCGGTGTCGCACTTCGCGCCGGTGGTCCGCCACGAGTACCGGATCGGGGTCCCCGACGACGTGCCCGCCTGGCGCGAGGTCCTGAACACCGACACCGGACGCTACGGCGGCGGTGACATCACCACCCCCGGCCCGGTCAAGCCGGAGCCCCAGGGATGGCACGGCTACCCGGCGAGCATCCGGCTGACCCTGCCGCCCCTGGCCACGGTGTGGCTGCGCCCGGCCTGACCACGGCGGCGCCCTTGGACGACGACCGGCGGGTCCGCCGCCTCGTGGTGAAGCGTGCGGAGCCGCCGGACGCGGAGCGCCCCGGCCCCCGCTCCCGCCTCGCGGCGGCCCGCGCCGGTGCTCAGTTCAGGGCGTCGGCCAGCGGCTGGGGCAGCGGGCCGGTGTGCAGGACGCCGAGGCGCTGGGTGGCTCGGGTGAGGGCCACGTACAGATCGCTGGTGCCGTAGCGGCCCGGTTCGACCACGAGGACCGAGTCGAACTCCAGCCCCTTGGCCTGGCGCGGGTCGAGCAGCACGACGTCGTGCGTCAGATCCGGTTCGGCGCCGGCCGTCACCCCGTCCAGCCGGGCGGCCAGCGCGCGGTGCAGTTCGCGCGGGGCGATGACGGCGAGGCGGCCCTGCGCGGGGGTGAGTTCGGCGACGGCCTTGGCGGTCGCGCCGGGCAGGTCGTCGGTGGCGCGGGCCCAGGGCCGTACGCCCGTGGATCGCACCGAGCCGGGCGGCTCGAAGCCGGGGTGCCCGGCCCGGACGACCGCGGCGGCCACGTCCATGATCTCGGCCGGGGTGCGGTAGTTGACGCCCAGCCGGGTGTGCTCCCAGCGGTCCCCGACATAGGGGGTGAGGATGTCCTCCCAGGCGCCGACGCCGCCCGCCTCCGAGGTCTGCGCGGGGTCACCGACCAGGGTCATCGAACGGGTGGGGCTGCGCCGCATCAGCAGCCGCCACGCCATCGGGGACAGCTCCTGCGCCTCGTCGACGATGATGTGCCCGAACGCCCAGGTGCGGTCGGCGGCCGCGCGTTCGGCGGCGCTGCGGTGGTCGTCCTCCTCGTGCCGTTCGGCGAAGCGTTCGGCGTCGATGATGTCGTGCGCGGACAGCACCTCGGAGGAGTCCGGGTCGTCGTCCTCCTTGTCCTCGAACTCGAAGGTGCGCGAGGCGTACGAGACGTCCAGCACCCCTTGCGCGAACGCGATCTGTGTCCGCCGCTCCCGCTCGGCGCGTTCGCGGACGAGCCGGTCGTCCTCGCCGAGGAGCTCCGCCGCCTCGTCGAGCAGCGGCACGTCCGAGACGGTCCAGTGCCGGGTGACCGGGCGGCGGACCGCGGCGGCGTCCCCGTCGGAGAGGTACGCCCCGGGTTCGGCGAGGAAGTCGGCGATCAGGCGCTGCGGGGTGACGCGGGGCCAGAGGCGGTCGATGGCGGACCAGACCTCGGGGTTGTCGGCGAGCTCGTCGCGGATCTGGGTGATGTCGCTGGGGTCGAGCAGATTGCCGCCGTCGTAGGGGTCGGTGCCGATGCGTTCGGCGACCATGTCGGTGAGCGCGTTGAGGATGTGGCCCTCGAAGTGCTCACGGGCCACGTTGTGCGGCAGCTTCGCGGCTCGGGTGCGTTCGCGGGCGACGTTGACCAGGCCGTCGTCGAGCATCAGGATCTCGCGGTCGTGCTCGATCGTGATCACCGGATCGGGCAGCGTCTGCCGGTCGCGTACGACGTCGGCGAGGACGTCGGCCATCTCCGCCCGTCCCTTGACGGCGGCGGCCCCGGGAGTGTCCGTGCGGGTGGTCCGCACGCCGGGGAACAGCTCACCGACGGTCGCCAGCAGCACGCCGGTCTCGCCGAGGCTGGGCAGCACCTCGCCGATGTAGCCGAGGAACGCCGGGTTGGGGCCGACGATCAGGACCGCGCGGCGGGCCAGCAGTTCGCGGTGCTCGTAGAGGAGGTAGGCGGCGCGGTGCAGGGCGACGGCGGTCTTGCCGGTGCCGGGGCCGCCCTCGACCACCATGACCCCGCGGTGCGGGGCGCGGATGACGCGGTCCTGGTCGGCCTGGATGGTGCGGACGATGTCGCCCATGCGGCCGGTGCGCGCGGAGTCGAGCGCGGCGAGCAGGACGGCGTCGCCGGTGGGATCCTCGTGGCCGGTACGGGTCTCGTCGCCGAGGTCGAGGATCTCGTCGTGCAGGGCGGTGACCCGGCGGCCCTCGGTGGCGATGTGCCGGCGGCGCCCGAGGCCCATCGTGGTGTGGCCGGTGGCCAGGTAGAACGGGCGGGCGACGTCGGCGCGCCAGTCGATGAGGACGGGTGTGCGCTCGGGGTCGTCGGCGCGCAGGCCGATGCGGCCGATGTGGTGGGTCTCGCCGGAGGTGAGGTCGATCCGGCCGAAGCAGAGGGAGCCGTCCACCGCGTTCAGCGCGGCGAGCAGCCCGGAGCGCTCGGCGACGAGGATGTCCCGCTCCAGCCTGGCCTGCCTGGGGGTGTGGCCCCGGGCAAGGGCGTCCGAGACGGAGTCCTCGGCGTCACCGCGGAGGACGTCCACACGTGCGTAGAGTCCGTCGATGAATTCCTGTTCCTGTCGCAATTCATCGTCCGGAAATTCGGTGTTTGACAATTCCGCTCCCGCCCGGATATACTCTGCTCACTGGACTTCACCGCGACTTTCGATTCTTCCGAAGTCGCGAATCAATGAATATACGCAGAAGAAACCCCCGGGCGCAATTGCCCGGGGGTTCTTCTGTGTCGCCTACCAGGTCAGAGCACGTCCCGTAGCTCCTCCAGCAGCCGCCGCCGGGGCCTGGCCCCCACCATCGACCGCAGCGGCTCCCCGTCCCGGAACACGATGAAGGTCGGCATCGACAGCACCTTGTACGCGTGGGTCGTGTCCGGATTGGCGTCCACATTCAGCTGGACCACCTTCAGCCTGCCTTCCTCCTGCGCGGCCAGCGCGCTCAGCACCGGGGCCATCTGCCGGCACGGCGGGCACCAGTCGGCGGTGAACTCCACCAGCACCGGCAGCTCCGCCCCGATCACCTCCGCCGCGAAGTTCTCATCGCTCACCTCGGGCACACCTCTCACCGTGGCTCCCCTCCCAGTTCACACACCGGCTCCGGACCACCCGGGGCCGCGGCGTCGGCGGCCAGCCGGTCCCGCACCGCCTCGGCGCGTGTCAGCTGCCGCCCGACCTTCTCCCGCACCGTCCGCAGCTCACCGATGAGGGCGTCGAGCTCGTCCAGCTTGCGCCGGTAGACCTCGAGCGAGGCGGGACAGGTGTCGCCCTCGGGGTGTCCGGCCCGCAGGCACTCCACGAAGGGGCGGGTCTCCTCCAGACCGAAGCCGAAGTCCTGGAGCGTGCGGATCTGCCGCAGCAACTGCAGATCGCTCTCGTCGTAGGTCCGGTAACCGTTGGCGGACCGCCGCACGGGCAGCAGCCCGCGGGATTCGTAGTACCGCAGGGTCCGCGGGGTCGTCCCGGCACGTGCGGCCAGCTCGCCGATTCGCATACCGCCGAACGTAATCCTTGACGTCGGCGTCAGGGCAAGCGCGGGGACCGACGCGAAAGGCCGGGCGACAGGGCTCACGGGGGTGGAGCCCCGCCGCCCGGCGGGGGAGGCGCCGACGGGGCGCCTCCGTGGCGGGGCGGCCGGAGCGGGGGAGCGTCCGGCCGCCCGGGACAAGGGGTGAGCGGCGACCTCGTCAGGCCCTCGCCGGCTCCTTCTCGCCGCTCTGCCCGGCGACCGGCTCCGGCTCGGCGCCGTGGTCGTCCAGCAGCGTCTTCTCGTCGAACGGGGCACGTCCGGAGAGGACCTCGTTCACCCGCTTCCTGTCGATCTCCTTGGTCCAGGTGCCGACCAGCACCGTGGCGACCGCGTTGCCCGCGAAGTTCGTCAGGGCGCGGGCCTCGCTCATGAAGCGGTCGATGCCGACGATGAGGCCGATGCCGTCCACCAGGGCGGGCTTGTGCGACTGCAGACCGCCGGCCAGCGTCGCCAGGCCGGCGCCGGTCACACCGGCGGCGCCCTTCGAGGCGACCAGCAGGAACAGCAGCAGCGGGATCTGCTCGCCGATCGACATCGGCGTACCCATGGCGTCGGCGATGAACAGCGAGGCCATGGTCATGTAGATCATGGTGCCGTCGAGGTTGAAGGAGTAGCCGGTCGGGACGGTGATGCCGACCACCGGCTTGCTGACTCCCAGGTGCTCCATCTTCGCGATGAGGCGGGGCAGCGCCGACTCGGAGGAGGAGGTCGACAGGATCAGCAGGAACTCACGGCCCAGGTAGCGGAAGAGGGTCCAGATGTTGAGGCCCGCGATGATCCGCAGCATCGTGCCGAGCACCACGAAGATGAACAGCACACAGGTGACGTAGAAGCCGAGCATCAGCACCGCGAGGCTCTTCAGGGCGTCCAGCCCGGCGGAGCCGGTGACCGCGGCCATGGCGCCGAAGGCACCGACCGGGGCGGCCCACATGATCATGGCGAGGACGCGGAAGACCAGCCGCTGGATGTGCTCGATGCCGCGCAGGACCGGCCGGCCCGCGTCGCCCATGGCCTGCAGGGCGAAGCCGCAGAGCAGGGCGATCAGCAGGGTCTGCAGGACCTCGCCCGCGGTGAAGGCGGACACGATCGTGGTCGGGATCATGCCGAGCAGGAACTCGGCGGTGTCCTTGGCCTCCGCGTCGACCTGCGCGTGGCCGGTCTCCTTGACCGCGTCGGTGACCGCGAGGCCGGTGCCCGGGTCCAGGATGTTGCCCACGATCAGGCCGATGCCGAGCGCGACGACCGACATCACCATGAAGTAGCCGAGCGCGATGCCGCCGACCGCGCCGACCTTGGCGGCCTTCCGCACGGAGCCGATGCCCAGCACGATGGTGCAGAAGATGATCGGCGAGATCATCATCTTGATCAGGTTCACGAACCCGGTGCCGATCGGCTTCAGCTCGACCGCGAAATCGGGCGCGATCAGACCGACGGCGATGCCGAGGGCGACCGCGATGATCACCCCGATGTAGAGATAGTGCGTGCGGTCGCGCTTGGCTCGGGGTGCGGCTGGTGGCGTAGCGGCTGTGTCGGTCACGGCGGCCCTCCTTGACGTCGTCGTCGGCATCACCGGCGTGCGGCTCACGTCCGGGGGATGGGTCAGGGCCCGTCCGGCCCTGGGGGAACGCCGTGACTATGTCGCGCCCTGTGAGCGTGGTCACCCTTCCGTTCATTTAGTTCACCGCGGAACGGGCGGGCAGACTGGCCGGATGCGTTTCCCCGTCCCCGGGCCCCGCAGTCTCGCGGGCCAGCTCTTCGCCATGCAGGCCGTGCTCATCGCGGTCGTCGTGGCCGGGTACGCGCTGTTCACCTACGTGAGTGACCGCGGCCAGGCCGAGGAGGCGGCCGAGCGCCAGGCCACCGCGGTGACCCGTTCGGTCGCCGACTCGCCCTCCGTGCGGGAGGCGATCCGTACGGCCGACCCGTCGGCCGGGCTCCAGCCGTACGCGCTGGCGGTGGTGCGCGACACCGACGTCGACTTCGTCACGGTCATGGATCCGCGGGGCATCCGCTGGACCCACCCCGACCCGGACCAGATCGGCCTGACCTTCCAGGGCAACACGGCACCGGCGCTTCAGGGCCGCACCTTCACGGAGACCTACACCGGTACCCTCGGCCCGTCGGTGCGGGCGGTCACCCCGATCCTGGACGGCGACCGGATCGTCGGCCTGGTCAGCGCGGGCATACGGGTCGACGTGATCAGCCGGCGCGCCCAGGGACAGCTGACCGCGCTGCTCGCGGTCGCGGCCGGAGCGCTCGGGCTGGGCGCGATCGGCACGTACGTCATCAACGCCCGGCTGCGCCGTCACACCCACGGGATGAACGCGGCCGAGCTCAGCCATATGCACGACTACCATCAGGCCGCGCTGCACGCCGTGCGCGAGGGGCTGCTGATGCTGGACGGGCAGTACCGGGTGGCGCTGATCAACGACGGCGGCCGGGAGCTGCTGGGAGTGAACCGTGACGAGGACGGGGAGGACGTGGTGGGCAGATCGGTCGCCTCGCTGGATCTTCCGGCGCCGCTGACGGGTGCGCTGCTCGCCTCGGAGCCCCGGGTGGACGAGGTGCACCTGACGGCGGACCGGGTGCTGGTGGTGAACACCTCGCCGGTCACCGGCGGCCAGCGGCGCGGTTCGGTGGTGACGCTGCGCGACGTGACGGAGCTCCAGTCGCTGACGGGCGAGCTGGACTCGGAGCGCGGCTTCACCCAGGCGCTGCGGTCGCAGGCGCACGAGGCGGCCAACCGGCTGCACACCGTGGTCTCGCTGATCGAGCTGGGCCGGGCGGAGGAGGCGGTGGACTTCGCGACGGCCGAGCTGGAGCTGGCGCAGGCGCTGACCGACCAGGTGGTCGCGGCGGTGAGCGAGCCGGTGCTGGCGGCGCTGCTGCTGGGCAAGACGGCGCAGGCCAACGAGCGGGGCGTGGAGCTGCTGGTGTCGCCCGACAGCCGCCTGGACGACGGTCTGCTCCCGGACTCGCTGCCCGCCCGGGACCTGGTGACCATCCTCGGCAACCTGATAGACAACGCCGTGGACGCGGCGCAGGGCGGGGTGCGGCCCCGGGTGACGGTGACGGCGCTGACCGGCGACGGCGGCTCGGTACTGGTCCTGCGGGTCTCGGACACCGGGCCCGGGGTGGACCCGGACCACGCGGAGGCGGTCTTCCGGCGTGGCTTCAGCACCAAACCCTCCGGGCCGGACGGGCGTGGCCTGGGCCTCGCCCTCGTCCGGCAGGCGGTGGCCCGGCACGGCGGAACCCTGTCGGTCACCTCCGGGGACTCCGGGGACGGTGGCGGCGCGGTGTTCGAGGCGCGGCTGCCGCTCGGGGAAGCCTCGGACACGCGGGTCACACGGGTCGCGGGAGGCGCCGGGTGAGCGCCGGGCAGCCGATCAGGGTGCTGGTGGTCGAGGACGATCCGGTCGCCGCCGACGCCCATGTGATGTACGTCGGCCGGGTGCCCGGATTCGTCGCGGTCGGCAAGGCGCACACCGGTGCGCAGGCCCGCCGGATGCTGGAGCGCACGCCCGTCGACCTGCTCCTCCTCGACCTGCACCTGCCCGATGTGCACGGCCTCCAGCTGGCCCGCTCGCTGCGGACGGCCGGCCACCACGCCGATGTGATCGCGGTGACCTCCGCCCGGGACCTCACGGTCGTACGCGAGGGGGTGTCGCTCGGGGTGGTGCAGTACGTGCTGAAGCCGTTCACGTTCGCGACGCTGCGGGACCGGCTGCTGCGCTACACCGAGTTCCACGCGGCCGTCGGTGAGGCCAGCGGCCAGGACGAGGTGGACCGGGCGCTGGCCGCCCTGCGCGCACCCGGACCGGCCGCCCTGCCGAAGGGGCTGAGCGCCCCCACGCTGGAGCGGGTGACCGTGGCCCTGCGGGACGCCGGGGAAGGGCTCACCGCGGCCGGTGTCGCGGAGGCGGTCGGCATCTCCCGCATCACCGCCCGCCGCTACCTGGAGCACCTGGTGGACGCGGGCCGCGCGGCACGCCGCCCGCAGTACGGGACGGTGGGGCGACCGGAGCTGCGGTACCGGTGGGTGCCCGGGTGCTGAGGTCCGGCGGGAGCGGAACGACCGGTTTGCGCCGCGCGTGCGGTCCTGGTGCGGGGGTCCGCGCGGGCCACGTCGCCGTACGGGCATGCGAGCCCCGTGCGTCCGCGCCCCGAACCGGGAAGCGCGGGTTCCGGCGCCGACGTACGCATATGCCCCCTGAGCTTGCGTTTCCCGGTCGGGAGGACCGGGGGTGGAAGAAGGGTGACCGCCCGTCCCCGGCGGCCGACCGGCCGGTAGCCGTACCTTCCTACAATCAGTGATCCTGGCCGAACAGTCCGTAGTCATCCCTCGCGGGCGGCCCTAGCTTGTGGACCGTGGACCGACCCGCCGCTCGCACCGACCGCCGTCCGCCGCCGCTCAACGCCCCCGTCGCCTTTCGGCTGCGGGCCGCTCTGGGTTTGGGCCCGGAGCAGGTGGCCCACACCCTGCGCGTCTCCTACGGGCTGCCGTACGTCACCCCGGCGCTCGTCGCCGCCTGGGAACGCGGGTCCGCCGCCCCCTCGCATCCCGAACTGGTCGCGCTGGCCGGTGTGCTGTGGTGCTCCCCCGGTGAACTCATCGGGCGCCCGCGCACCTTGCGCGAGCACCGCGTCGCGCGCGGTCTGGCGCCCGAGGACGTCGCCCGCACGGTCGGCCACGAACTCCAGGCGTATCTGCGGATGGAGGAGACGGACCGGTGGCGCGGCAGCGAGCGGCAGTCCGCCGCCCTGGCCCGGCTGCTCGGCCTGTCCCTGGCCGACGTCATCACCGTCACCGGACGGGAGGACCGGCTCGCGGAGATGCTGCGCGGTGCGGTGACGACGCGCTGGCAGGCGTATGTGCGGCCGGTCTCGGGGATCGTGCCGCTGGAGCGGCGACGGCTGGAGGAGGCGCTCCACCGGCTGCACCGGGACTACCGGGGCCAGATGGCCGCCACGCTCAGCCGGGGCGGCGGCCACGGCGACGCGGGCGACAGCGGCCGGGAGTTCCTCGAGCGGATCGTCGAACACTTCTGGACGACGGTCGGGGAACAGGGCCGGTGAACCGCCGCGCGGCGCGCACCGGTGCGCGGGCGGTCCGCGTCCGGCGGCCGGCCCTCCCCTCGTGACCACCGCGCCTCCCGGCGGCACCGCCGGGGCCGGCCGGCCGCGCACTGCTTCGCCGCCGCGGGGTCAGCATCGGTGGTGTCCGCGCATCGGCCTGGTCGAGCAGGACTCCCCCTCATGCGGGGCACGGTCCGCGAGAACCTCGTCCACGCCAGGCCCGGTGCCACGGCGGAACAGATCACCCGGGCGCTGGAGGCAGCCCACCTCACCGACCTCGTCGCCGCCCTTCCGGACGGCCTCGAGACCGATCTCGGCGAGGGCGGCATCGGACTCTCCGGCGGCCGGCGGCAGCGTCTGGCCATCGCCAGGGCCCTGCTGACCCGCCCCGCGGTACTTCTGCCGGACGAGGTCACCTCGAACCCCGACTCCCACTCCGAGAAGGCGCCGCGTTCCGCCCTCACCACCATCGGCGCCGGCTGCCAGGTGCTCACGATCGCCCGTCGCGTCTCCACCACCGCGAGCGCCGACGAGATCCTCGTCATCGAGGACGGCAGGCTGAGGGCCCGCGATGGTCATCTGGAGCTGACGGAGCGCGACGCCACCTGCCGGCGCCCGGCAGTTGCCCCCTGTCGGCACCTCCTGACAACCGCCCCGGAGGCCGTTGTTCCGGCGTGACAGGATGCCGACACCACCCTGAAACCGACACACCTGCGAAGAGGTGCACATGCACATGCTCACGATGCTGTGGAAGCGCTACGGTCTGGTGTTCGCCGCCGGCGCCCTGTGCATTGTGGTGAACGCGCAGGGGATCGGCCCCCTGTGGTACACCGGCGTGGCGCTGCTGATCGTCGGCCAGATCATGCGGATGACCCTGATCCGCACCCAGCGTCCGCCCCTGGACCGTGAGCCGGTACTGCTCGGCGTTCCGGTCACCGGGCGCTGGCTGGCGCTCAACGGACCGGCCACGAAGGTCCCCAGCCACACGCACAGCCATGCGCAGACGTACGCCATCGACCTGAAGCACGTGCCCGGGGAAGGCGGGGACGGGGAGGGGGCCGTGCCGGCGGCCCCGCCCTTCCGCTGGCTCTGGCCGGTCGCCAGGAACCCCCGCCGCTACCCCACCTACGGCATGCCGCTGCTCACACCCGCCGACGCGGTGGTGGTCGCGACGGCGGAACGGCAGCGGGACCATCTGTCGCGCATGTCCCTGCCCGCCTTCCTCTTCCTCTGCCTGGAGGGCTTCGTCCGCGGGCTCGGCTGGCCCAGGCACCTGATGGGCAACCACGTCATCCTGGACCTCGGCGACGGCGTGTACGCGGCTTTCGCGCATCTGCGGCGCGGCTCGCTGGAGGTGGCCGTGGGCGACCGGGTGCCGGCCGGCCGGAAGATCGCCGAGTGCGGCAACTCCGGCAACTCCTCCGAGCCGCACCTGCACTTCCAGCTGATGGACGGCCCCGACGTGATGACGGCACGCGGAGTGCCGTTCGCATGGCGCTACCGCGAGGACAACGGTGCGGAACACACCGGTGTCCCCGCGGACACCACGCACTTCACCGCCGCCGCGCCCCTGCCGGAACGCGCCGCATGACGTGCGGCGGCCCGCCCGGGGCGGCGGGGCCGGGAGCGCCGGCCCCGCGTGCGGCCTAGAAGACCGACTCCGCCTCGTCCATCCGGTCCTTGGGGACCGTCTTCAGTTCGGTGACCGCCTCGGCCAGGGGCACCATCACGATGTCGGTGCCGCGCAGCGAGGTCATCCTGCCGAACCGGCCCTGGTGCGCCGCCTCCACCGCGTGCCAGCCGAAGCGGGTGGCGAGGACGCGGTCGTAGGCCGTGGGGACGCCGCCGCGCTGGACGTGGCCGAGGATGACGGGCTTGGCCTCCTTGCCGAGACGGCGCTCCAGCTCGTACGCCAGGGCCGTACCGATGCCCTGGAAGCGCTCGTGGCCGAACTTGTCGATCTCACCCTTGCCGTAGTCCATGGTGCCGTCGGCCGGGTGGGCGCCCTCGGCGACGCAGATGACCGCGAACTTCTTGCCGCGGGCGAAACGTTCCTCGACCATCTTCACCAACTGGGCGGGGTCGAAGGGGCGCTCGGGCAGACAGATGCCGTGGGCGCCGGCGGCCATGCCGGACTCCAGGGCGATCCAGCCCGCGTGCCGGCCCATGACCTCGACGACCATCACCCGCTGGTGGGACTCGGCGGTGGTCTTGAGGCGGTCCATGGCCTCGGTGGCCACGCCGACCGCGGTGTCGAAGCCGAAGGTGCGGTCGGTGGAGGAGATGTCGTTGTCGATCGTCTTCGGCACGCCGACCACCGGCAGGCCCGCCTCGGACAGCATGTGCGCCGCCGTGAGCGTGCCCTCGCCGCCGATCGGGATCAGCGCGTCGATCCCGAAGTCGCGGATCATGTCCGAGGCGTTCTCGCAGGCCTCGCGCAGCCGGTCGCGTTCCAGCCGGGAGGAGCCCAGTATGGTGCCGCCCCGCGCCAGGATGCCGCTGACCGCGTCCAGGTCGAGGCTGCGGTAGCGGCCGTCGAGCAGGCCCGAGTAGCCGTCCTCGAAACCGATGACCTCGTCGCCGTAGTTGTCGATCGCGCGGTGCACGACCGACCGGATCACTGCGTTCAGGCCGGGGCAGTCGCCGCCTGCGGTGAGAACTCCGATTCGCATCGTGCTGTGTCTCCTGGTCCCTGTCGATACCGGTGAGCCAGTCACGATTGTTTCATGCCGTCCGGTGCGCCGCCGACGCCGGACGGGCAGGCGCCCTAACTAGCGGCGGAGGTATTGTCAAGAGGGATCCGCTCACCTCGGTGGGCGATTTTTCTGGCCGCGAGTTGACTCCCGCGACCCGCCGACGACTCTTGCGGCCCCCCGACGAAACGGAGAGCGCGCGTGACCCGCAGCGTGTACGTGACCGGTATCGACCGCGGCGACGGCAGGCAGGTCGTCGAGCTCGGGGTCATGGAGCTCCTGACCCGGCAGGTCGACCGGGTGGGTGTGTTCCGTCCCCTGGTGCACGACGGCCCGGACCGGCTCTTCGAACTGCTGCGGGCCCGCTACCGGCTCACCCAGGACCCGGCGACCGTCTACGGCCTCGACTACCACGAGGCGTCCGCGCTCCAGGCCGAGCAGGGCACGGACGAGCTGGTGTCCACCCTCGTCGACCGGTTCCACCTGGTCGCCCGCGACTACGACGTCGTGCTCGTCCTCGGCACCGACTACGCCGACACCCAGTTTCCCGACGAACTGGCCCTGAACGCCCGGCTCGCCAACGAGTTCGGCGCCTCGGTGATCCCGGTCGTGGGCGGGCGCAGGCAGACCGCCGAGTCGGTGCGCGCCGAGACCCGCAACGCCTACCGCGCCTACGCCACCCTCGGCTGCGACGTGCTCGCCATGGCGGTCAACCGCGTCGCCCGCGAGGACCGGGACGAGATCGCCGAGCGGCTCGCCGACCGGCTGCCGGTGCCCTGCTACGTGCTTCCCGACGAGCCGGCGCTCTCCGCCCCCACCGTCTCCCAGATCGCGCACACCCTCGGCGCCAAGGTGGTGCTCGGCGACGACTCCGGACTCGCCCGCGACGCCCTGGACTTCGTCTTCGGCGGCGCCATGCTGCCGAACCTCCTCGCCGCGCTGACCCCGGGCTGTCTGGTGATGACCCCGGGCGACCGCGCGGACCTGGTCGTCGGCGCCCTGGCCGCGCACAGCGCCGGCACCCCGCCGATCGCCGGGGTCCTGCTCACCCTGGACGAGGTCCCGGCCCGGCACATCCTCACCCTCGCCGACCGGCTCGCCCCCGGCACACCGGTGCTCTCGGTGCCCGGCACCAGCTTCCCCACCGCCGAGCAGCTCTTCTCCCTGGAGGGGAAGCTGAACGCGGCCACCCCGCGCAAGGCGGAGCGGGCGCTCGGCCTCTTCGAGCGGCACACCGACACCGCGGAGCTCACCCGGCGCGTCTCCGCGCCGAGCAGCGACCGGGTCACCCCGATGATGTTCGAGCACAAGCTGCTCGAGCAGGCCCGTTCCGACCTGCGCCGGGTGGTGCTCCCCGAGGGCACCGAGGAGCGGGTGCTGCACGCGGCGGAGGTACTGCTGCGCCGGGGCGTGTGCGAGCTGACCCTGCTCGGCGACGTCGACCAGATCCGCAAGAAGGCCGCCGACCTCGGCGTCGACCTGGGCGGAACCCGGCTGATCGACCCGGCCACCTCCGAGCTGCGGGACTCCTTCGCCGAGCGGTACGCGGCCCTGCGTGCCCACCGGGGCGTGACCGTCGAGCTGGCCTACGACGTCGTCTCCGACGTGAACTACTTCGGCACGCTGATGGTGCAGGAGGGCCTCGCCGACGGCATGGTGTCCGGCTCGGTGCACTCCACGGCCGCGACCATCCGGCCGGCCTTCGAGATCATCAAGACCCGCGAGGACGCGCGGATCGTCTCCTCGGTCTTCTTCATGTGCCTGGCCGACAAGGTGCTCGTCTACGGCGACTGCGCGGTCAACCCCGACCCGGACGCCGAGCAGCTCGCCGACATCGCCGTGCAGTCGGCGGTGACGGCCGCGCGGTTCGGTGTCGAGCCGCGGATCGCGATGCTCTCGTACTCGACGGGCACCTCCGGTTCCGGCGCCGACGTGGACAAGGTGCGCACCGCCACCGAACTGCTGCGCTCCCGCCGGCCGGATCTGCGGATCGAGGGGCCCATCCAGTACGACGCGGCCGTGGAGCCGTCGGTCGCGGCGACGAAGCTGCCGGGCTCGGAGGTGGCCGGTCAGGCGACCGTGCTGATCTTCCCCGACCTGAACACCGGTAACAACACCTACAAGGCCGTGCAGCGCTCGGCCGGCGCGATCGCCGTCGGGCCGGTGCTCCAGGGGCTGCGCAAGCCGGTCAACGACCTGTCCCGGGGCGCCCTGGTCCAGGACATCGTCAACACCGTCGCCATCACGGCGATCCAGGCCCAGTCCCCGGTCCCGTCGCCGTCCCCGGCCGCGGCCCCGAGCGAGAAGGCAGCCGCCCAGTGAGCACCCCCACCCGTGTCCTCGTCCTCAACTCCGGATCCTCGTCGGTGAAGTACCAGCTCCTGGACATGGACACCAGCAGCCGGCTGGCCACCGGCCTGATCGAGCGGATCGGCGAGCGGACGTCCCTGGTCCGCCACACCCCTCTCGCACCGGGCGGGGAGGTCCGGGAGCGGACCGGACAGGTCGCCGACCACGACGCCGCGCTGAAGGCGATGGCCGGGGAGCTGGCCGCCGACGGTCTCGGCCTGGACTCCCCCGAGCTGGCCGCGATCGGCCACCGCGTGGTGCACGGGGGGAAGCACTTCACCGAGCCGACGGTGATCGACGACCCGGTACTCGCGGAGATCGAGCGGCTGATCCCGGTGGCCCCGCTGCACAACCCGGCCAACCTCACCGGCATCCGCACGGCCATGGCGCTGCGCCCGGACCTGCCGCAGGTCGCCGTCTTCGACACCTCCTTCCACACCACGATGCCGGAGTCGGCCGCCCGCTACGCGATCGACGTGAAGACCGCCGACGAGCACCGCATCCGCCGCTACGGCTTCCACGGCACCTCGCACGCGTATGTCTCCCGGGAGACCGCGAAGCTGCTGGGGAAGGCGCCCGAGGAGGTCAACGTCATCGTGCTGCACCTGGGCAACGGGGCGTCCGCCTCGGCCGTGCGGGGCGGACGCTGCGTGGACACCTCCATGGGACTGACGCCCTTGGAGGGGCTGGTGATGGGTACGCGGTCCGGAGACATGGACCCGGCCGTCATCTTCCATCTGATGCGCGTCGGCGACATGTCGGCCGACGAGATCGACACGCTTCTGAACAGGAGGAGCGGTCTGGTCGGACTGTGCGGGGACAACGACATGAGGGAGATCCGGCGCCGGATCGACGAGGGCGACGAACAGGCGGAACTGGCGTTCGACATCTACATTCACCGTCTGAAGAAGTACATCGGCGCTTATTACGCCGTTCTCGGACGGGTCGACGCGGTGGCCTTCACTGCCGGGGTCGGGGAGAACGCCGCCGAGGTGCGGGAGGCGGCCGTGTCGGGCCTGGAAGGGATGGGCCTGGCGGTCGACGGCGGGCGCAACGCCGTACGCGGCGGCGGGGCGCGGCTGATCTCGCCCGAGGGCGCGCGGGTCGCGGTGGCGGTGGTGCCGACGGACGAGGAAATGGAGATCGCACAGCAGACCTACGCACTGGTCGGAAAGAACAACTGAGCAGGGACTTTCTCATGTGTATCTTCCGCCAGACGGAATATTCCGTAGCGAAACAAACCGATAGGATCGCCCCATGCGCCGTTCGAAAATCGTCTGTACTCTCGGCCCCGCGGTCGACTCCCACGAGCAGCTTGTCGCCCTGATCGAAGCCGGCATGAACGTGGCCCGCTTCAACTTCAGCCACGGCACGCACGCCGAGCACCAGGGCCGGTACGACCGGGTCCGTGCCGCCGCCAAGGAGACGGGCCGGGCCATCGGTGTCCTCGCCGACCTCCAGGGCCCGAAGATCCGCCTGGAGACCTTCGCCGAGGGCCCCGTCGAGCTGGTGCGCGGTGACGAGTTCACCATCACCACCGAGGACGTCCCGGGCGACAAGACGGTCTGCGGGACGACCTACAAGGGCCTCCCCGGCGACGTCAACCGCGGCGACCAGATCCTGATCAACGACGGCAACGTCGAGCTGAAGGTGCTGGACGTCGAGGGCTCCCGGGTGAAGTCGATCGTCATCGAGGGCGGTGTCATCTCCGACCACAAGGGCATCAACCTGCCCGGCGCGGCCGTGAACGTGCCCGCGCTGAGCGAGAAGGACATCGAGGACCTGCGCTTCGCCCTCCGGATGGGCTGCGACCTGGTCGCGCTGTCCTTCGTCCGGGACGCGGGCGACGTCGCCGACGTCCACCGCATCATGGACGAGGAGGGCCGCCGGGTCCCCGTCATCGCCAAGGTGGAGAAGCCGCAGGCGGTGGAGAACATGGAGGCCGTCGTGGCGGCCTTCGACGCCGTCATGGTCGCGCGCGGCGACCTGGCCGTGGAGTATCCGCTCGAGAAGGTCCCCATGGTGCAGAAGCGCCTGATCGAGCTCTGCCGGCGCAACGCCAAGCCGGTGATCGTGGCGACCCAGATGATGGAGTCGATGATCACCAACTCCCGGCCGACCCGCGCCGAGGCCTCCGACGTGGCCAACGCGATCCTGGACGGCGCCGACGCGGTCATGCTGTCGGCCGAGTCCAGCGTGGGCGCGTACCCGATCGAGACCGTGCGGACGATGTCGAAGATCGTCCGGGCGGCCGAGCAGGAGCTGCTCTCCAAGGGCCTGCAGCCCCTGGTGCCGGGCAAGAAGCCGCGTACCCAGGGCGGTTCGGTGGCCCGCGCCGCCGCGGAGATCGCCGACTTCCTCGGCGGCAAGGGCCTGGTGGCCTTCACCCAGTCCGGCGACACGGCCCGCCGGCTGTCCCGCTACCGCGCGAGCCAGCCGATCCTGGCGTTCACCACGGACGAGTCGACCCGCAACCAGCTGGCGCTCAGCTGGGGCGTCGAGTCGCACGTGGTGCCGTTCGTGAACAGCACCGACGAGATGGTCGACCTGGTGCAGCAGGAGCTGGTCAGGCTGAACCGCTTCAGCGACGGCGACATCGTGGTGATCACCGCCGGCTCGCCCCCCGGCGTCCCCGGCACCACCAACATGGTCCGCGTCCACCACATGGGCGACCCGACCGCCTGACGGCGCACATGACCGAGGGCGCCCCCTGCGGACAGAGGGGCGCCCTCGGCGCGGTTCCGCAGCGCCCGGAAGGGTCCGCGGGACGCTCAGGTCACGTACTGGTGCAGGCCGGGTATGTGCAGGGTTCCGCCGAACTGGCCGGCCTGCTGCACCGTCACGTCGGTGAAGTAGATCAGCGGGATGTTCAGCGGCGGAGGGTGCTCCGGGTCGAAGGTGATCGGGATCAGCCCGAGCAGCTTGCCGGAGATGCTCTCCGTGTACATCACGGTGTCGCCGTCGCGGATGGTGGACGTCGAGCCCTTCGCGGCCTGCACGTGGTAGGTCTTGCCGGACTGTTCGTCCTTGACCGTCTGGTGCAGGTCACCGATGTCGGTGCCGTTGGAGACGACGTACTTCAGGACCTTCTTGGTGGTCCCGCCGGCGGTCCGCACCTCGACGATGCCCTTGTAGTCGGCGCCCTTGAGCGTCAGCGAGCTGGCGTTCAGGAACCAGGGTGTGTCGGGCAGCGGGACCTTGTTGTCGACGCCGCCCTCGGCGTCGGTGGCGACCGGGCAGTCCGCGAGGTCGGCGCCGGAGGTCTCGGAGGGGCTCGGCGAGGCGGTGGCCTCGGGGGTCGCGGACGCGTCGTCCTCCGCCTTCTCCTCCGCCTTCTCCTCGGGCTGGTCGGCGGGCTTGTCCTCCGCCTTGCCGGCGGCACCGTCGGACGCCTGGTCGCCGGTGTCCTTCGCGGTGTCCTTCGCGGTGTCCTTCGCCGGTTCGGACGACTTCTCCTGTGCCGCGTCCCCGGCGGCCGGGGCGGAGGCGGACGGGGTGGCGCTCGGGCCCGCCTCTTCCTCCTCCTTCTTGTCCTTCGGAGTGAAGACGTCCTTGATGGCGTCCCCGATCTCCTCCAGAAGGTTGCGGTCGGTCTCCGAGGGGGCCGGCGCCGGTTCGGCCGGCTGCTCGACGGCCTGCCCGGCCGCGGACGTGGAGGGCGTCGGCTCGGGCTCGGGCTTGTCGTCGGAACCTGAATCCGGCGAAGAATCCGATCCCTTGTCGCTGTCCTTGCCCGGGTCCTGCTGCGCGGGTGCCGAGGGGGTCGGCTCCGCCGAGGGCTCCTCGTCCGGGGACGCGCTGTCGTCGGCCGTCGCGGACGGGGTGGGTGACGCGGTGGCGTCCTTCCCCTTCTCCGCCTCCTCGATGGCCTCCAGGCACTCCTTGAACTCCTCGGCCGTCAGGTTCTTCGACGACGGCTGGTCGTCGGCCTGGGCGAGAGTCGGGGTGAAACCCATCCCCATGAGCACCGCGGTCGGCATCGCCGCGATGGCTATCGCCTTCCCGGCAGGCATGTGGAACCTGGTGAACAACGGCTTCTTGGGTGCCGCGTGGCGCGGCCCGGTTCTCACACGGGACGTCTCCACATCAGTCCCGTGGGTCACCTCGTCAGCCGGCACTGTGCCTCCCGTTCGCCCCGTTCGCCGGGCTCGTTCCTGACAGGTCTTTCTCTCCCAGCGTCTTGGGCGCGTGGGAGTGGTCCTCGTCGCCCGCCGGCGCGGTGCCGTCGAGGGGTTCGAGAACCGTGGTGTCAGCGTCCGCGCTCTCCGGAGTCCCGCCGTGGCCGTCGCCGCCGGCCGGCGGCTCCTCGACGGGAGGTGCGCCCGGCGCCCAGGACACGGCCATCGCTCCGCCGATCAGGGCGAGGAGGAAGCCGATCAGGAAGCCGCCGATGTTGGACACCGGGATGGACACCAGCGCCAGCAGGATCGCCGCGACACCGGCGAAGACCCGGATGTGCTTCTGGAACCAGATGCTGCCGCCGAGGACGACGAGCAGCACACCGATGATCAGGGACCCGGCGCCCGCCGTGGTCGCCATGGCCAGCGTCAGGTGTCCGATCTGGAGGTTCGCGTACGGGAAGTAGGCGATGGGGAGTCCGCCGAGCATGACGAACAGCCCGGCCCAGAACGGCCGTTCGCCCCGCCAGGCGCGGAACTGCAGCCTGCGGCGGGTGAACTGGCCGGCAGCGGCAGGAGTCTCGGCGCTCATGGAAAACAGCTCCCTGGTACGGCTTTGCTGTGGTGGTGATGTGCGCCGCGCGTGAAGGCACGGCGGGAAGGTGGACGGGCGGGGGCGCCACCGGCCCCCCCGCCCGTCAGCGAGTGCTTAGTAGCACTCCTTGACACCCGTGGAGAGCGACATCTTCAGACCGCTGAGCTTGAAGGTGCCGGCGGTGGTCGCCCACGCCGTCTGCTTCACGTCCTTCAGGACGGCCTTCTCGGCCTGCTGGGCGAAGCCGTACGGGTTCGCCTGCTCGCCGCCGCCCTTCATACCCGGACCCTTGCTGGCGTCCTTGGCGGCCACACCGATGTCGATGTTCGTGAACGTCGCGTCGGCGTTCAGGTCGGCGACATCGATGTAGAGGTTCTTGGCCTCGACCGGCTCGCCCTGTCCGGCACGCAGCATCAGGCTGACGTTCCCGAGCACCGGAATGTTCGGGGTGACGACCGACTGGCACATGTTCTTGATGGTCGCCGACTTGAACGCCGAGACCGCGACGGGGTGAACCGTCTTCTTGCCGGTGAGGGTGTACCCCTCGTCCAGGGCACCGTACTGGGAGAAGCCCGTCCCGACGAGCTCGTCCGTGGTGACCTTGAACGACTGGCCCGACACGCTGAACGACGCCGCAAGGGCACCCTGCGCGAGGGCGACACCTATACACGCCGTGGCGGCGACGCTGGGCACCATGACCACAGCGAACCGCTTCCATCTCGTCCCGCCACGCACCTGGGACTCCATATTTCCTCCTTCTCGGACGTACATCTCCTGTCCTGACTCGCCGCCATGAACGGTGACTCAGCCGGGCAGGGATGGGAGAAGTGCTACGTCCTCGGGAAGGAGAGCGCCCGAACTCGACGACACGTACAACGCGCCCGAATCACCGGCGATCACCCCCGAGCGACAACCACTGGTCGCGCCTGACACGCATCACGCACAACCCTGCTGGACAGGCTTCACCCGAAGGACGAAGACCCCCCTGTCCAAGAGCCGGCACCACTGCCGCCGGCTCTGCCCGGTGGGGACCCCTGGGTTCCCGCGGCCCGACCGGCTGTCGGGGGTGCGGGTATGGGACCGAGCGTCGCCGATCGTGGTGCATTCTCGCCGCCCGCACAAGGGGGTTCGTTACTCGCTAGTAACGGCCGGATAACCGCGTCACGACCCGCAGGCTCCGCCCGGCGACGCTCGGTGCACCGCGAGGGGCGTACAAAACCATGGTTCGGTGGACAGAATCCGACAGATCAACGCCCGCAACTTACTCGGAGTAACAGCGGCCGCGATTACCAAGCTTTGGTAAAGCGCGGCCGCATCGAGCCCTCGTGAGCCCATCCGTAACTCGGGCACCACGGACCGAACGACCGGCAGAACGGGCACTATCGGCACCCGTACCGGCGCGGCCCGGACACCGGGCCGCTCAGGGCCCGGTGCTGTCCGCCCGCCTCACCCCTCTAGAACAGAGCCCGCGCCAGCGCCCGGCGTGCGGCCATCACCCGCGGATCCTCGGCGCCGACGACCTCGAACAGCTCCAGCAGCCGCACCCGTGCGGCGTCACGCTCGTCGCCCGCCGTACGCGCCACCGTCTCGATGAGCCGGCCGAAGGCGTCCTCGACATGTCCGCCGACCAGGTCCAGGTCGGCGGCCGCGATCTGCGCGGCGGCGTCCCCCGGCTTCTCCGCGGCGTCCTTGCGGACCTGCTGCGGGTCCAGGCCCTGCACCCGCTGGAGCAGTTCGGCCTGGGCGAGACCGAGCGCGGCCTCCGGGTTGCCCGGGTCGTCGGCCAGCACGTTCTTGTACGCCTGGACGGCGCCGGCCAGGTCGCCGCTGTCCAGCGCCTGGACGGCGGCCTCCAGCAGGGCGTCGTAGGGCCCGGCGGTCTCGGCCGGGGCGGCCTCCGGGGCCGCGCCCGGCGCGGCGTCGGGGTCGACGGTGAGACCGGTCAGACCGAAGCGCTGCTCGCCGACCTGCACCAGCTGGTCGAAGGTCTGGCGGATCTGCTCCTCGCCCGCGGCCCCCTGGAAGAGCGGCAGCGCCTGCCCGGCCACCACCGCGAAGACCGCCGGGATTCCCTGGATCCCGAACTGCTGCATCAGCATCTGGTTGGCGTCGACATCGATCTTGGCGAGCATGACGCGCCCGTTGTACTCGACGGTGAGCCGCTCCAGCAGAGGGCTCAGCTGTTTGCACGGCTCGCACCACTCGGCCCAGAAGTCGATGACGACCGGGACCTCGGTGGACCGCTGCAGGACGTCGCGCTCGAATCCGGCCTCGTCGACGTCGATGACGAGATCGGCCGGGGAGATCGCACCTCCGCCGCCCTGCCGTGCCGTCTCGGCGCGCGCCTGCTCCGCCTTCGCCTTGGCCTCCTGGGCCGCCTTCACCGCGGCGAGGTCGACGACCCCGCTCATGGACATGTTCCGTGGCTGCATGCGTCTATCCTCCCCCGTACACCGCGTGTGTGTGAAAAACGACCGGGAAACCCGGACGTACGTGTGGTGTTGGCGCCGGGTCCCCACCCCGCGCCGGTGGTCGTCGCTCGGGCACGCCGGTCGAGCGGGCCTTTCGCTACGGGTCGTAGCGTAATACCGATCAGGGTCCGCGCGGCACCCCTTCCCCCGTGCCCTCTCCCGTGATCTCTCTCACGACCGGCCGCGCGGTACACGCCGGTTAGGGTCGTGCCATGCAGAGCCCCACCCCCGCCGGCCGCACCGGGCGCCCGCGCAACGCCGCCGCGGACGCCGCCATCCTGGCCGCGACCCGCGAGGCCCTGGTGGAACTCGGCTGGTCCAAGCTCACCCTGGGCGACGTGGCGGTCCGCGCGGGGGTCGCCAAGACCACCCTCTACCGGCGCTGGCCGGGCAAGAACGAACTGGTCGTGGACGCGGTCGCGGAGCTCTTCGACGAGCTGACCCTGCCCGACCGCGGCTCGCTGGCCGCCGACATCGAGGGCGTGGTGCTCCAGTTCGCCGCCATACTGGCCCGCCCGGAGGCCAGGAGCGGACTGATGGCGGTGGTCGCCGAGGCCACCCGGGACGAGGCCCTGCGCGAGCGCATCCGCGCCTCCATCGTCGAACGGCAGAAACGTCTCGTCCTCGCGGGCCGCGCCCGCGCCCAGGAACGCGGTGAACTGCCGGCCGAGCAGGACACCGAGGAGGCGGCCCGCACGGTCGACCTGATCTTCGACATGGTGGCCGGCGCGGTGGTGCACCGCACCCTGGTGAGCGCGGAACCGGCCGACGAGGAGTGGGTGCACGGCTTCACCCGCGTCCTGCTGTCCGGCCTCGCCTCCGGCTCCCTTCCCGGCACCGCTCCCGCTCCCGGCTGATCCGAACCGGCCGCGATCGGCCGGTAGTCGCCTGTCGCCGTCCCCGGCGCCGAGGACGGTCCCTGCGCCGGTGCCCGGAATCCGCCCGGTTCGTCGAAGGGTCGGACCTCGTCGGCCCGGGGCTGGACCAGCTGACCGCCTGGCATCCCGAAGTCGCCGACGGGGAGAGCACCGACGACAGCGCCGTGATCCCGCTGTACGGGGCGGTGGCCCGCAAGCCGCAGGAGGACGGGAGGACACCGCCCCGGCGGCACCCCAAATCCCGCTTATGATGCCCCGGTGTTCGATTCCCGGCACATCAAGACGTTCCACGAGGTGGTCAGGACCGGCTCCTACTCGGCCGCCGCCCGTGCCCTCGGCTACACCCAGCCCGCGATCACCCAGCAGATGAAGGCCCTGGAGCGGGACACCGGCTCCGCCCTGTTCGTCCGGGTGGGCCGCGGGCTGCGGCTCACCGAGGCCGGTGAGGCGCTGGCCCGGCACACCTCGGCCATCCTCGGCGCCATGACCGCCGCACAGGAGCAGATGAACGCGCTCACGCGGCTGCGGGCCGGACGGGTCCGCCTGTGCGCCTTCCCCAGCGCCAACTCCACGCTCGTCCCCGAGGCCCTGGCCCGGCTGACGGCCGACCACCCCGCCCTGCGCGTCGACCTGCTGGAGAACGAGCCGCCCGAGTCGCTGCGGCGGCTGACCCGCGGCGAGTGCGACATCTCGCTGGCGTTCACCTACCCCGGGCTGCACGAACAGGTGCCGGAGGGGCTGGTGGAGATCCCGCTCCTGGAGGACCAGCTGACCGTACTGCTGCCGGCCGGGCATCCGCTGGCCCGGCGGCGGGCGGTCCGGCTCACCGAGCTCTCCGGGGAACGCTGGATCGCCGGCTGCCCCCGCTGCCGGGCGAACCTGCTGCACGAGTGCGCGGAGGAGGGCTTCGTCCCCGACGTCGCCTTCATGACCGACGACAACCTCGCCGTGCAGAGCCTGGTCGCGGAAGGGCTGGGAGTGGCCATGCTCCCCTCGCTGGTCCTCAACTTCATGCGCCACCCGAAGGTCGCCGGCCGTCCGCTCCGGCCCGTCTCCCGGCGCAAGATCTCGGCGTACGTCCTGCCCGAGCACCTGCGCATACCGGCCACGGCGCGGGTCCTGGACCGGCTGAAGGCGGTCGCCGCCGCGAAGGACGGCTGCTGAGCCGTCCACGAACGGCCGGTCCATAAGCGGAGCTTGGGCAAGGCGAAGAAACTCGCGTTGGACGTGATGCGTCGGTCGGTCCGACGCTGCCCGTATGCCTGCCGCCGGTGCCACCAGTGTCCCGAACGCCTTCACCGCCCCGCGCCCCACCGCACGCCTCACCGCCCTGATCGCGGACATTGCGGGCACCGTCGGCCGCGGACTGCCGCCCGACCCGACGGCCCACCTCGTCGGCGAGTGCCTCGTGCCGCACCTGGGCGCCGCCGACCTGCTCACCCCGGAACAGTGCGAGAGCGACCCGGCGCGCTACCGGCAGCACCTGCTGCACGCCGAGCACGACGGGAGTTTCTCCCTCGTCGCCCTGGTCTGGCTGCCCGGCCAGGGCACCTCCGTGCACGACCACATCGCCTGGTGCACCACCGGCGTCCACCGGGGCCGGGAGCACGAGCGGCGATACCGGCTGCTGCCGGCCGAAGGGCCGGACACCGGCCCACGGCTGGTCGCCACCGCCGACGTGGCGAGCGGACCCGGCGAGGTCTGCGGCTTCGCCCCGCCCGGGGACATCCACCGGGTCTGGAACGGCGGACCGGGCACGGCGATATCCCTGCACGTCTACGGCGCCGACATATCCCGCTCCGGCACCAGCGTCCGCCGCGTCTACCCGCAGCCGGCCGACCGCTGATGGCGCTGCTGAGGGAGCGGCCCGCCGCGGCGACGGCCCCGGACGGTCCGGCCGTACCCGCCCGCCGTCCCGGACTCGCCCTCGCCGTGCTCGGGGTGGCCGCCGCCTGGGGCGTGCACCGGCTCCTGCCCGCCGTGCCGATGCTCACCGCCGCGGTGGTGCTCGGCATCGTGGCCGCGCATCTGCCGCGGCTGCGGACCGTCGTACGGACCACCGCGCGGCCGGGGCTGTCGTATGCGGGCAGGCGCCTGATGCGGGCCGGGATCGTGCTCCTGGGGCTGCGGCTCGCCTTCGACGACATCCGCGCCCTGGGCTGGGCCACCGTCCTGATGGTGTTCGGCGTGGTCACGGTCACCCTGCTGGGCACCTGGTGGCTCGGCAGACGGCTGGGACTGCCCGGCGACCAGCCGCTGCTGATCGCCGCCGGGTACGCGGTGTGCGGGGCGTCGGCGATCGGCGCGGTGGGCGAGGCGCGGGGCAGCGACGAACGGGACGCGGCCACCTCGGTCGCCCTGGTAACCCTCTGCGGGACGCTCGCCATCGCCGTACTGCCGCTGCTGCAGGGTGTACTCGGGCTGGGCGACGTGGAGTTCGGCCGCTGGGTCGGTGCGAGCGTGCACGACGTCGGGCAGGTGGTCGCCACCGCCCAGACGGCGGGCGCTCCGGCGCTCGGCGAGGCGGTCCTGGTGAAGCTGATGCGGGTGGCCCTGCTGGCCCCGATCGTCGCCGCGGTCGCGCTGGGGGTGCGGCGGTCCGCGGGGCGCGCGGCGGGGGCACCCCGGGTGCCGCTGGTCCCGTTGTTCGTCCTCGGCTTCCTGGCCGCCGTGGCCCTGCGCAGTACGGGCCTGCTCCCCGCGTCCGCTCTGGACGCGGCCCACGTCGCCCAGGAACTCCTGCTCGCCGCCGCCCTGTTCGGCCTGGGCAGCGCGGTCGACCTGCCCGCCCTGACCCGCACGGGAGCCCGCGTCGCGGTGCTCGGCCTGTGCGCGTGGGTGGTCGTGGCGGGGCTGTCGTACGCCGGGGTGCTGCTGATCTCCCGCTGAGCGTTCCCGGGCGGCGGGGGATCCCGCCCGGGAACTCCGGGGGCCGCACGTGCCCGCGCCGGAGCGGTGCCGCACGACCGCACGGGGCGGGAGGCGGGAGGTGTCCTCACGGCCGGGGACCTCCGCGAGGACGGGGTGGGCCGGCACCCGGCGGCACGGACGGCAGGCGCCGTGTCCTTCGACACGGCGCCTGCCGTCGCAGCCCCGTCCGTCCGGCCCCGGCTCAGAAGCCGGCCGGCTCCGTGTACACGCCCCACTCGTCGCGCAGGACGCCGCAGATCTCGCCGAGGGTCGCCTCCGCGCGTACGGCGTCGAGCATGGGCTCGATCATGTTGGCGCCGGAGCGGGCCGCGTCGAGCATGGCGTCCAGCGCGCCGCGCACCTTCGCGTCGTCGCGTCCGGCCTTGCGGTCGCCCAGCAGCCGCACCTGGTCGCGCTCCACCTCGTGGCTGACCCGCAGGATCTCCAGGTCGCCGGTGACCGACCCGGTGTGGACGTTGACGCCGACGACCCGCTTGTCGCCCTTCTCCAGCGACTGCTGGTAGCGGAACGCCGACTCGGCGATCTCGCCGGTGAACCAGCCGTCCTCGATGCCGCGCAGGATGCCGGAGGTGATCGGCCCGATCGGGTGCTTCCCGTCCGGGTGCGCCCGCAGGCCCCGCTCCTTGATCTGCTCGAAGATCTTCTCGGCGTCCGCCTCGATGCGGTCCGTGAGCTGTTCGACGTACCAGGAACCGCCCAGCGGGTCCGCGACGTTGCCGACGCCCGTCTCCTCCATCAGCACCTGCTGGGTGCGCAGGGCGATCTCGGCGGCCTGCTCGCTGGGCAGCGCGAGGGTCTCGTCGAGGGCGTTGGTGTGCAGGGAGTTGGTCCCGCCGAGCACGGCGGCCAGCGCCTCGACGGCGGTCCGTACGACGTTGTTGTACGGCTGCTGCGCGGTGAGCGAGACCCCGGCGGTCTGGGTGTGGAACCGCAGCCACTGCGCCTTGTCGCTCCGCGCGCCGTAGACGTCCCGCATCCAGCGCGCCCAGATCCGCCGGGCCGCGCGGAACTTGGCGATCTCCTCGAAGAAGTCGAGGTGCGCGTCGAAGAAGAAGGAGAGGCCGGGGGCGAAGACGTCGACGTCCAGCCCGCGGCTGAGCCCCAGCTCCACGTACCCGAAGCCGTCGGCGAGCGTGTACGCCAGTTCCTGCGCGGCCGTCGAACCGGCCTCGCGGATGTGGTACCCGGAGACCGACAGCGGCTTGTACGCGGGGATGCCGGCCGCGCAGTGCTCCATCAGGTCGCCGATGAGCCGCAGATGGGGCTCCGGCTGGAAGAGCCACTCCTTCTGCGCGATGTACTCCTTGAAGATGTCCGTCTGCAGCGTGCCGTTGAGCACGCCCGGGTCGACGCCCTGCCGCTCGGCGGCGACCAGGTACATGCAGAAGACGGGCACGGCGGGCCCGCTGATCGTCATGGAGGTCGTCACGTCACCGAGCGGGATGCCCTGGAACAGGGCCTCCATGTCGGCCGCCGAGTCGATGGCCACCCCGCAGTGCCCGACCTCGCCCAGCGAGCGGGGGTCGTCGGAGTCGCGGCCCATGAGCGTCGGCATGTCGAAGGCGACGGAGAGCCCGCCCCCGCCGTTGCCGAGGATCATCTTGTAGCGCTCGTTGGTCTGCTCGGCGTTCCCGAATCCGGCGAACTGCCGGATGGTCCAGGTCCGCCCCCGGTAGCCGGTCGGATACAGCCCGCGGGTGAAGGGGTACTCCCCCGGCCAGCCGATCCGCTCGAAGCCCTCATAGGTGTCCCCTGGCCGGGGACCGTACACCGGCTCCACGGGATCGCCGGAGAGCGTGGTGAAATCCGCGTCGCGTTTGCGAGCGGCGTCGTAGCGGGCCTGCCAGCGTCGGCGGCCTTCCTCGATGGCGTGAGCGTCCATACCCACGAATTTACTAGGACGTCCAAGTAAATGTCGATGGGAGACCGCCGCACGCTGCTCCGTACGGCGGTGAGACGCGTTACGCGACCGCGGGTTCCCCGTCCGCGATCCTGCCCTCGAGCTCACGGCTGATCCGCCGCTCCACGAAGAAGGCGGCCGTGGGAACGGTACCGGCCAGCAGCACCCAGAGCTGCTTCTTGACCGGCCACTTCAGCTTGGACCCGAGGTCGAAGGCGAAGATCAGGTAGACCACGTAGAGCCAGCCGTGGGCGATGCTGACCACCTGCGTGAACTCGGCCGCGCCACCCACGTCGAGCACGTACTTACCGATCATGCCGAAGGTCAGCGCGACGAGGAGAACACCGGTGACGTAGGCCATGACCCGGTAACGGGTGAACACGCTCTTCTTCATGCCGTCGAGCGTAACCGCCCGGCCCGGGAGATCTTGGCGGGGGTCAGTCCCCCTCGAAGTCCCCCGCCGCCAGCCGCAGCGGGCGGAGCATCGCGAAGAGCTCGCCGCACTCCTCGGCGTCGTAGGCGGACAGGCCGAAGTCCATCGCCATCAGGTCGCGGGTGGCCGACTCGACCACCTCACGGCCCTTGTCGGTGATCGTCGCGAGGGTGCCGCGGCCGTCGTTGGGGTTGGGGCGCCTGGACACCAGACCGGAGCGCACCAGGCGGTCCACGGTGTTCGTCACCGACGTGGGATGCACCATCAGCCGTTCGCCGATCTTGGACATCGGCAGCTCACCGGATTTGGAGAAGGTCAGCAGCACCAGCGCCTCGTACCGCGCGAACGTGAGCCCGTACGGCTTGACCACCGCGTCGACCTCGGCCAGCAGAATCTGGTGCGCGCGCATGACCGAGGTGATCGCGGCCATCGACGGCACACTTCCCCAGCGCTGCTTCCAGAGCTCGTCGGCGCGGGCGATGGGATCGAACGAGAGACTGAGCGGCTTCGGCACGGACCAGACCCTACCGGCCGGTCATATGGCGGTCAGCCCTGTCTCACACATCGGTCCCGTCGCAACGGACCGCTCACTCCAGGGCGCGGTCATGGTCGCCGTGCTGCGCGGTGAGCGGCTGGGGCCGGACATGCCTGACGTACCGGACGACGGGCAGGCGGGCGGGCCCGGCCGGTAGCAGCGGCCACGGACACACGAAGAGACCCAGTGGGCCCGACCGGTCCGGCGCGGCACCACTGGGTCCCGGGGGACGCCGCCCCCGCATCCGGCTACTCGGCCAGGTGCCGCTCGACGGTCTCCACCTTCGAGGTGAGGCCGTCCGTCACACCCGGGCGGATGTCCGCCTTGAGGACGACGGAGACGCGCGGTGCGCGGGCCTCCACCGCGGCCACGGCGCGCTTGACGACGTCCATGACCTCGTCCCAGTCGCCCTCCACGGAGGTGAACATCGCGTCGGTGCGGTTCGGCAGCCCCGACTCGCGGACCACGCGCACGGCGTCGGCGACGTACTCCCCCACGTCCTCGCCGACGCCGAGCGGCGTCACGGAGAAGGCGACGATCATGCGCCGACGACCCCCTCGGTCTCGGTGCGGGCGCGGGAGGCGATCACCGCGTCCTCGGCCTCGCGCTTGAGGCGGCGCTCGGCGAAGAAGCCGCCGGCCGGCAGGACCGACATCGCGAAGTAGAAGGCGGCGGTCTTCAGCGGCCACTTGGCGCGGTTCCAGGCGTCGGCCCAGAGGAGCACGTAGAGGACGAAGAGGAAGCCGTGGACCGCGCCCATGACCGGGACGGCGTTGAAGTCCGTGGTCCGCTTCAGGACCGAGCAGACGAGGAGCAGCAGGAACGAGATCGCTTCGGGGCCCGAGACCAGGCGGAGTCGGCGGAGGGCGGAGGCGGTCTTGATGTCCACGGGTCACCTTCGGTGGGAGAGACGTCGGTGTCGACGGTGCGGATGGCTTGTGAACATACGCACAAGCGCGTCCATTGTGGCAAACCCCGTACGCGATCACCGGAGGGGGTCACGTACGGGTTCGATCGGGGTACGACTCCCCCTTCCGGATCTGTCGGCGGAGGCAAAGGTGCAGCTACCGTCGCAAGCGTGGCGATGTTCCGACTTCAGAGCAGCAAGGTGCTCGCCGTCGACATGACCGGGGATGCCGTGAAGGCGAAGAACGGCTCCATGGTCGCGTACGACGGAGAGATGGCCTTCAAGAAGCTCAGCGGTGGTGGTGAAGGGCTCCGGGGGATGGTGACCCGGCGGCTCACGGGCGAGCAGATGACGCTGATGGAGGTGAAGGGGCACGGGACCTGCTTTTTCGCGGACCGGGCCTCCGAGATCAACCTGGTGGGGCTGCGGGGCGAGACGCTGTACGTCGAATCCAGCAATCTGCTGGCGACCGACGGCGGGCTGCGCACCGGGACCACGTTCACCGGGATGCGCGGGGCCACGCAGGGCAACGGGCTGTTCACGACCACGATCGAGGGGCACGGGCAGGCGGCGATCATGTCGGACGGGCCGGCCCTGCTGCTCCGGGTCAGCGCGCAGTATCCGCTGACGGTCGACCCGGGCGCCTATGTGGCCCATCAGGGGAACCTGCGGCAGTCGTTCCAGTCGGGCGTGACCTTCCGCACCTTCATGGGAGAGGGCGGCGGCGAGGCCTTCCAGATCCGGTTCGAGGGCGACGGGGTGGTCTACGTCCAGCCCAGCGAGCGCAACACGATCGCGGGGGATGTGTGACATGGCCTTCCGGGAGATCAACTCGAAGATGATCGAGGCGACGGTGGCGCCGGGGCAGCGGCTGTTCAGTCAGCGCGGCGCGATGCTCGCGTACCGGGGCGAGGTGAGCTTCACCCCGAATCTGCGCGGCGGGCAGGGCGGGCTGACGTCGATGATCGGGCGGCGGGTCGCCAACGAGGACACGCCCCTGATGACCGTCGAGGGGAGCGGCACCGTCCTGTTCGGGCACGGCGGCCACCACATCCAGGTGATCAGCCTCTCCGGGGACACCCTGTACGTCGAGGCCGACCGGCTGCTCGCCTTCGAGGGCACGCTGGAGCAGGGCACGGTGTTCCTCGGCTCCCAGGGCGGGGTGATGGGCATGGTGCGGGGGCAGGTCTCGGGGCAGGGGCTGTTCACCACCACGCTGAAGGGGCACGGATCGGTCGGCGTGATGGCGCACGGCGGGGTGATCGAGATCCCGATCACCCCGCAGCGGCCGGTGCGCGTCGACCCGCAGGCCTACGTCGCCCATCACGGTGACGTCCGCAACAAGCTGTCGACCGCCCTCGGCTGGCGGGACATGGTGGGCCGGGGCTCCGGTGAGGCCTTCCAGTTGGAGCTGAGCGGCAGCGGTGCCGTGTACGTCCAGGCGTCCGAGGAGAAGCTGTGAGCACGTTCCAGAACCCCGGCGCCGGGCCCGCCGTCCACGACCCGATGACGCTGCCGGCCGATGACAACGTCGATCACTACACCTTCTGCGTGGAGCTCAAGGGCACCCAGTGGTTCATGCAGAAGGGGAAGATGATCGCCTACTACGGTTCGATCGAGTTCAACGGGATCGGGCACGGGCGACTCGACCGACTTGTCCGTACGTCGTTCCATTCGCCTCTGCACGCGAGCGACTGGGTCGTGGCGGAGGGCTCGGGCAAGATGCTCCTCGCCGACCGGGCCTTCGATGTGAATTCGTACGACCTCGAGGACGGCAACCTGACCATTCGCTCGGGCAACTTGCTAGCTTTTCAGCCAAGTCTTTCGCTGAAGCAGTCGATCGTGCCGGGTTTTCTGACGCTGATCGGAACCGGGAAGTTCGTGGCGGCGTCCAACGGCCCGGTGGTGTTCATGGAGCCCCCGATCCGGGTGGATCCGCAGGCGCTGGTCGGCTGGGCGGACTGCCCGTCGCCGTGCCACCACTACGACCACGGGTACATGACCGGCGTGATGGGCGGTCTACGTGCGATGACGGGCCTGGGCGGGGCCTCCGGCGAGGAGCACCAGTTCGAGTTCGTGGGGGCGGGCACGGTGCTGCTCCAGTCGTCCGAGGCGCTGATGACGGAGCAGGCGACGGGGGTGCCTCCGCACGAGCCGGGGGTGCCCGGCGGAGGGGTTCCGGGTGGCCACGGGCAGGGGGCGGGGGCACCGCGTCTTCCCGGACAGCTCGGAGACCTCCAGCGTCGCTTCGGGCTGTGAACGGTAATGTGCGGGGTGTGACATCGAACGCGTGATCGCGATGTCACACGGAAGCCTCATTAGTTCGCCTTTCAACTTTCTTAGGTAGACTTCATTCATGGAGACCGAGACGGCCACCCGCTGGCTGACCAATGCGGAGCAGTGCGCCTGGCGCACCCACCTGGAGGTCAACAAGCTGCTGACCTACCAGCTCGAGAAGGATCTGCAGCCGTTCGGCCTGACAATGAACGACTACGAGATCCTGGTGAACCTGTCCGAGTCGGACGACCGGCGGATGCGGATGAGCGACCTCGCCTCCGCCACCATGCAGTCCAAGAGCCGCCTCTCGCACCAGATCACCCGTATGGAGAACGCGAACCTGGTCCGGCGGGAGCACTGCGAGTCGGACCGCCGCGGACTGTACGCCGTCCTCACCGACCACGGCATGGAGACCATGCAGAAGGTCGCGCCGCACCACGTGGCGTCCGTGCGCAGACACTTCATCGACCTGCTCGCACCCGAGACGCTCACCGAGCTCGACAAGGCGCTCAAGCCCATCGCCGAGCACCTGCGGGGGCAGCGCGGGCGCTCCTGACGCCCCCGGCGCCGACGCCGCCCGCCGGTCTCAGCCGGTGAGCGGCAGGCGGAGCTCGAACAGGGCTCCGCCGGCCGGCGCCGCACCCGCGGTGAGCGTTCCGCCGTGCCGTACGGCGACGTCCCGCGCGATCGCCAGGCCGAGACCGGCGCCGCCGTCGTCCCGGCTCCGGGCGGCGTCCAGCCGTACGAACCGCTCGAAGATCCGCTCCCGGTCGGCCTCGGCCACCCCCTCACCGTCGTCGGCCACGCCGAGCACCGCCCAGGAACCCTCGCGGCGCACGGTCACGGTGACCCGCTCGCGGGCATGCCGCCCGGCGTTGTCCAGCAGGTTGGCGAGCACCCGGCCGAGCTGCCCCCGCGATCCGGTCACCTCCGCCGGCTCCGCGTCCACCGTCACGCCGGTCCGTCCCGTGGCCTCCTCACGGGCCATCGCAGCCAGCTCCACCCGGGCGTCGGCGGGCCGCTCCCCCGCGTCCAGCCGGGCGAGCAGCAGCAGATCGGCGGCGAGGCGCTGGAGCCGCACGGTGTCCTCCACGGCTCCGTCCAGGTCGAGGAGTTCGGGGTGGGCGGCGGCCACCTCGAGCTGGGTGCGCAGGGAGGCGATGGGGCTGCGCAGCTCGTGGGAGGCGTCGGCGACGAACCTCCGCTGCCGCTCCACGGACGCCTCCAGCGCGGCGAGGGTCTCGTTGGTGGTGCTGGCGAGGCGGGCGATCTCGTCGTGCGTCGCCGGTTCGGGGACGCGGCGGGTGAGGTCCTCGGAGGCGGTGATCGCGGCCATCTCCCGGCGGATGCCCTCCACCGGGCGCAGCGCCCGGCCGGTGACCAGCCAGGTCACTCCGGCGACGACCCCGAGCAGCAGCGGCAGGCCGATGAGCATGCCGGTCAGCGTGGTGCTCACGGCGCTGTGCTCGGCGGCGAGCGGAGCGCCCGCGGTGACGGTCAGGCGGCCCCGGTCGGCGGTTCCCACGTCCACGGCGGCGAACCGGTAGTCCTCGGCGTCGCCGTCGATGGTGGCCGAGCCGTTGCTGAAGGTCGTGCCCCCGCCGATCTCGCCGGGGGGCAGGGACGCGCCGGAGTCGTTGGCGTCGTCATCACCGTCGTCGCCGTCGCCGTCGTCGCCGTCGTCATCGTCGCCCGGTGCCGACGGACGTGGTGTCACCTCGGTCGTCGCCGTGCCGTCGATCCGCTGGAGGTCCTCGGAGGCCGCGACCAGCGTCCCGTCCTCGTCGACGATCTGCACCGGCCGGTCGTCGCCGTCCAGTCCGGAGAGCCGGTCGTACGGCGTCCGGGTGGCGAGTTCGGAGGCGATCGCCCGCGCGGACTGCTCCGCCCGGGTGCCGGCCTCGCCGATCAGGTTCGAGCGCAGGGACAGCAGGACGGCGGTGCCGGCCGCGACGAGGGCCACCGCGACGACGAGGGTGGCGCCGAGCGTCGCCCGCGCGCGGACCGAGCCGAACAGGCGGCTCACGGCGCCGTCTCCAGCCGGTAGCCGGCACCGCGCACGGTGCGGATGAGCCCGGCGCGGAGTTTGCGGCGCAGGGCACTGATGTACACCTCGACGATGTTCGGGTCGCCCTCGTAGGCGAAGTCCCAGACGTGCTCCAGGATGTCGGCCTTGGACACCACCTGGCCGGCCCGCAGGACGAGCTGCTCCAGCACCGAGAACTCCTTGGCGGTCAGCGCCACCTCGTCCTCGCCCAGGAACACCCTGCGGGCGGCCGTGTCGACCTTGAGATCGCCGTGCACATGGACCGGGGAGGCGCCGGAGGTCGCCCGGCGGCGCAGCAGCGCCTTGATCCTGGCGACGAGGACGACGTACGAGAACGGCTTGGTGAGGTAGTCGTCGGCGCCGGTGTCCAGACCCTCGGCCTCGTCGTACTCCCCGTCCTTGGCGGTGAGCATCAGGATCGGCACGTCGTGCCCGGCGGCGCGCAGGGCGGCGCAGACCCGGTAGCCGTTCAGGCCGGGCAGCATGATGTCGAGGATCAGGAGGTCGTACGTGCCCTCCGTCGCCCGGTGCAGTCCCTCCCGGCCGTCGTGGACGACGTCCACGGCGTAACCCTCGGCGGTCAGGCCCTTGGCGAGGGAGAGGGCGAGACGTCTTTCGTCCTCCACGATGAGCAGGCGCATGGGCCAAGGGTCGCAAAGCGAACCTGAAGATCACTTCAGGCGGCTTCAGGTTCCTCTCAGCGTCGGTCGGCGAGATTGATGGTGCACAGCGCGAAACACTGCGACTCGGGAGGAACCCACATGAAGCGCAACATCGTGATCGCCGTCGTCACGGCCGCGGCTCTGGTCGGCGGGGGGACGGCGACGGCCATCGCGGTCTCGGGGGACGACGACGGCTCCACTCCGGTGACGCGGGCGGAGAACCGGGCCGCGGACGACGACGACCGGGACGACGACCGGGACGACCGTGGCAACGACGACCGCCGGGACGACGACGGTCAGGACGACGACCGCCGGGACGACGACCGCCGGGACGGCACGCGTGACGACGACCGTGCCGTCTCCGGTGACGTGACCGCCGCCGACGCCATCGCCGCCGCGCTGAGGCACACACCCGGTACGGCCGTCTCCGCCGAGCTGGACGACGGCGCCTGGGAGGTCGACGTCCTCGGGAAGGGCGACACCTGGCGCAGCGTGTGGATCGACCCGGCCACCGGCAAGGTCCTCGGCGCGGAAAAGGACGACGAGGACGACGCCGCCGAGGTGCGGGCCGCGCTGAAGGACGCGAAGGTGACCGCCGAGCAGGCCGCGAAGGCGGCTGCCGCCAAGGGGACGGTCGTCTCCGTCGACCTCGATGACGACGACGACCGGCGCTGGGAGGCCGAGACGCGTGTCTCCGGCGGGGGCGACGACGACCGTGACTGGCGGGTCGATCTGAACAGCGGGAAGGTCACCGCCGACCGGGACGACGACGGGGACTCCGACGACGACTGACCATGGTGGGCCGGGTGGGCGGTGAGGGGTTCCGCCCCCACCGCCCCTTCCCTCTCCCGTTCCCGGAGCGCGGACCATCCGCGATGTAGAACGCGTAGTACAGTGAACGGATGAGTGACGGTGCCGAGGTTCCGCTCAGGGAGCTCAATCAGCAGACATCACGCGTCCTGGCCCGTGTGGCGGCCGGGGAGACGGTAACCATCACCCGGGACGGCGTGCCCATAGGGGACATCGTTCCCCGGGGGACACCGACGGGCGGCCGCCCTGCGTACCCGTTCCGCACCGACCCCATGGGCCACCTGGACATTCCTGACCTCGACGGTCCGGTACTCGACGACGACGAGATCGAGGCGACGCTCCGCGGCATGGGTGAGGTCACGGCCGAGGAGATCGATGACTGACGTCCCGGTCGTCATCGCCGATACCAACGCCCTGTACCGGCTGTTCACCCCGAAAGACCCCCGCCACACCACTCATCGGGAAGCCCTGGCCCGCGTGGGGCACCTGGTGGTCTCCCCCATGGTGCTCACCGAACTGGACTACTTGCTGACGTCACGGATCGGATCCGGGGCCGCTGTGAACGCGCTGGACTTCATCGCAGGGCAGACCGAGGCCCGCAGGTTCGAGATCCCCGAGACCGGGCCACATCTGAGGGCGGCCATGGCAGTGATGCGCGGGTACTCCGAGACCGACGGTGGGGCAGGAGTGGGGTTGGCGGACGCGATGAACGTGGCACTGGCGGCGGCCTTCCGGACGACGTCCCTCTTCACCAGGAACCGCCACTTCCGCATGATGCGGCCGCTCACCGGAGAACCCGCCTTCCGGCTGCTGCCTGACGATCTCTGACGCCGCTCGATGCCGCCCCCCGGCTGCGGATGCACGGCCGCAGCCGGGGACGGTGTCGAGCGCGAGCAAGGGGCTTCAGCCGGGTTGGTCCCACGTGCCGGCGCAGGCCACTCAGCCCCGTGTCAGGCCCTCCACCAGTTCGTCCGCCGCACGGTACGGGTCCAGTTCGCCGGTGATGATGCGCTCCGCGAGTGCGCCCAGGCGGCGGTCGCCGTGCAGGTCGCCGATGCGTTCGCGCAGGGCGGTGACGGCGATGGTCTCCACCTCGCGGGAGGCCCGGGCCAGGCGGCGTTCCGTGAGAACGCCTCGCTCCTCCATCCACGCGCGGTGCTTCTCCAGCGCCTCGACCACCTCGTCGACGCCCTCCTGGCGGGAGGCGACCGTCTTGACGATCGGGGGGCGCCAGTCGCCCGGGGCCCGGGACTCGCCGAGGCCGAGCATGTGGTTGAGGTCGCGGGCGGTGGCGTCGGCGCCGTCGCGGTCGGCCTTGTTGACGACGTAGACGTCGCCGATCTCCAGGATTCCGGCCTTGGCGGCCTGGATGCCGTCGCCCATGCCGGGGGCCAGCAGGACCACGGAGGTGTCGGCCTGGGAGGCGATCTCCACCTCCGACTGGCCGACGCCGACCGTCTCGACCAGGACCACGTCGCAGCCGGCCGCGTCCAGGACGCGGATCGCCTGCGGCGCCGACCAGGCGAGGCCACCCAGGTGGCCGCGGGTGGCCATCGAGCGGATGTAGACGCCGGGGTCGGAGGCGTGCTCCGACATCCGGACGCGGTCACCGAGCAGGGCTCCGCCGGAGAACGGGGAGGACGGGTCGACGGCCAGGACGCCGACCCTCTTGCCCTGTTTGCGGTACGCGGTCACCAGGGCCGAGGTGGAGGTCGACTTGCCCACCCCCGGTGAGCCGGTGAGGCCGACCACGTAGGCGTTCCCGGTCAGCGGCGCCAGGGCCGCCATGACCTCCCTGAGCTGCGGTGACGCCCCCTCCACCAGGGAGATCAGCCGGGCCACGGCCCGCGGCCTGCCTTCCCTGGCCTGGGCGACCAGCGAGGAGACGTCCTGCATCACAGCTCCGTTCACAAGAGGGAAATCAGCGAACCCGCGGGCAGGCCCCGGTCAGGCCTTGGGTACCCGCACGATCAGCGCGTCACCCTGGCCGCCGCCACCGCACAGCGCCGCCGCGCCGACACCGCCGCCGCGCCGCTTCAGCTCCAGCGCGAGGTGCAGCACCAGCCGGGCGCCGGACATGCCGATCGGGTGACCGAGGGCGATGGCACCCCCGTTGACGTTCACCTTTTCGATGGAAACGCCCAAGTCCTTCATTGACTGGACGGCGACCGCCGCGAAGGCCTCGTTGATCTCGATGAGGTCGAGGTCGGAGACCTCCAGGCCCTCCTTCTTCAGCGCGTGCCGGATGGCGTTGGACGGCTGCGACTGGAGGGAGTTGTCGGGGCCCGCGACGTTGCCGTGGGCGCCGATCTCGGCGATCCACTCCAGGCCCAGCTCCTGCGCCTTGGCCTTGCTCATCACGACCACGGCCGCCGCACCGTCCGAGATCTGCGAGGAGGTGCCGGCGGTGATGGTGCCGTCCTTGGCGAAGGCGGGGCGGAGCCTGCCGAGGGACTCGGCGGTGGTGTCGCCGCGGATGCCCTCGTCCTTGCTGAACAGGACCGGGTCGCCCTTGCGCTGCGGGATCTCGACCGGGGTGATCTCGGCCTCGTAGACGCCGTTCTTCTGCGCGGCGGCGGCCCGCTGGTGGGACAGTGCGGCGATCTCGTCCTGCTGGGGGCGGGCGATACCGAGGCGGGTGTTGTGCTTCTCGGTGGACTCGCCCATGGCGATGTTCTCGAAGGAGTCGGTCAGACCGTCGTGCGCCATGGCGTCGATCATCTGCACCGCGCCGTACTTGAAGCCCTCGCGGGACTTCGGCAGCAGGTGCGGGGCGTTGGTCATGGACTCCTGGCCGCCGGCGACGATCACGTCGAACTCACCGGCGCGGATGAGCTGGTCCGCGAGCGCGATGGCGTCCAGGCCGGACAGGCAGACCTTGTTGACGGTGAGCGCCGGGACGTTCATCGGGATGCCGGCCTTGACGGCGGCCTGGCGGGCCGGGATCTGCCCCGCCCCGGCCTGGAGCACCTGGCCCATGATCACGTACTGGACCTGGTCGCCGCCGATCCCCGCACGGTCGAGGGCGGCCTTGATCGCGAAGCCGCCGAGGTCGGCCCCGGAGAAGGACTTCAGCGAGCCGAGCAGCCGACCCATGGGGGTGCGGGCGCCCGCGACGATGACGGAGGTCGTGCCGTTCGTTGCGGATGATGCGGAAGTTGCGGAAGACATGAGTCTGTTATCCCCTTCCGGCTGCACAGCCGAAGAGTGAACGAGGGTTTACTTCGAATGTACTGACCTGCGGTCGACCCCGTCATCGGCCTTTCGGTGTGATCGCGCGCACGTTGCGTAACCGTCCCGGGAGCGCTGCACTGAGTCCATGCTGACGCGAATCGACCACATCGGGATCGCCTGCTTCGACCTGGACAGGACGGTGGAGTTCTACCGGGCCACGTACGGCTTCGAGGTCTTCCACTCCGAGGTCAACGAGGAGCAGGGCGTGCGCGAGGCCATGCTGAAGATCAACGACACCTCGGACGGCGGCGCCTCCTACCTGCAGCTGCTCGAGCCGACCCGGGAGGACTCCGCCGTCGCCAAGTGGCTCGCGAAGAACGGCGAGGGCGTCCACCACATCGCTTTCGGTACGGCGGATGTGGACACCGAGGCGGCCGGGATCAAGGAGAAGGGCGTACGCGTTCTGTACGAAGAGCCCCGGCGCGGCTCCATGGGGTCACGGATCACCTTCCTGCACCCCAAGGACTGCCATGGCGTACTGACAGAACTGGTCACTTCGGCGCCCGTTGAGTCGTCCGAGCACTGACCCACGTACATATGGGCCGGTAGGGTTGGGTCCGGTCGCCGCTCGATCCGTGGTGACCGTCCCGTCGTCTTTGGCGACGGGAGCGCCGGGGTCCGGGTTTCGGGGGGCGAGCGCGGGGCAGCAGCCCATGCTCCGCCGATGATCTGACACCATTCCCCCGGGGGCCCCGTTCGGCGGATGGACGGTGCTCGGCCAGACTTGCGACCAGGGGACGGATGGGACCGCGCAGTGCGGGGCTACGAGAGCCAGGAGCGAGAGCCGGCGGCTGACGTCGACCACCTCTCTCGGTTCGAAGCCGAGATGAAGCGGCTGAAGACCGAGCGGGAAAAGGCGATCCAGCACGCCGAGGACCTCGGCTACCAGGTCGAGGTGCTGCGCGCCAAGCTGCACGAGGCGCGGCGCACCATCATGTCCCGGCCCGCCTACGACGGCGGTGACATCGGCTACCAGGCCGAGCAGATGCTGCGCAACGCGCAGACGCAGGCCGATCAGCTCCGCGCGGACGCCGAGCGGGAGCTGAGCCAGGCCCGGTCACAGACCCAGCGGATCCTCCAGGAGCACGCGGAGCAGGCGGCCCGGCTCCAGGCGGAGCTGCACCAGGAGGCGGTGACCCGGCGCCAGCAGCTCGACCAGGAGCTGGCGGAGCGCCGGCAGACCGTCGAGTCGCACGTCAACGAGAACGTGGCGTGGGCGGAGCAGCTGCGGGCCCGCACCGAGGAGCAGGCCCGCCGGCTGCTGGAGGAGACCCGCGCGGAGCGGGAACAGGCCCTGGCCGCCGCCCGTGCCGAGGCCGAGCGGGTGACCGCCGAGGCCCGCCAGCGGCTGCAGAGCGACGCCGAGTCGGCCCGTGCGGAGGCCGAGCAGTTGCTGCGCCGCGCCCGCGCGGACGCCGAGCGGCTGCTGAACGCCGCGTCGTCGCAGGCCCAGGAGGCCACCGACCACGCCGAGCAGCTGCGGACGTCCACGGTCACCGAGTCGGAGTCGGCGCGCCGTGAGGCGCAGGAGCTCGCCAGGACCGCCGAGCAGCGGATGTCGGAGGCCGAGACCGCGCTGCGCGAGGCGCGCGCCGAGGCGGAGAAGGTCCTCAGCCAGGCGAAGGAGGCCGCCGGCAAGGCGATCGCCTCCGCCGAGTCCGCCAACGAGACCCGTACGCGGACCGCCAAGGAGCAGGTGGCGCGGCTGGTCAGCGAGGCCACCAAGGAGGCCGAGACCACCAGGGCGGACGCCGAGCAGCTGGTCGCCGACGCCCGCGCGCAGGCCGAGAAGATCGTCACGGAGGCCGCGGAGAAGGCCCGCACGCTCACCGCCGAGGAGTCCGCCACCCAGCTCTCGAAGGCGGCCAGGACCGCCGAGGACGTACTGAACAAGGCGGCCGAGGAGGCCAAGCAGACCACGAAGGCGGCGGCCGAGGAGGCCGAGCGGATCCGCCGGGAGGCCGAGACCGAGGCGGACCGGCTGCGCGCCGAGGCGCACGACATCGCCCAGGAGCTCAAGGGCGCGGCGAAGGACGACACCAAGGAGTACCGCGCCAAGACGGTCGAGCTGCAGGAGGAGGCCCGCCGGCTGCGCGGCGAGGCCGAGCAGCTGCGCGCGGACGCGGTCGGCGAGGGCGAGAAGATCCGCGCGGAGGCCCGCAAGGAGGCCGTGGCGCAGATCGAGGAGGCGGCGAAGTCCGCCGAGGAGCTGCTCGCCAAGGCCAAGGCGGACGCCGACGAGCTGCGGTCCACCGCGCAGACGGACAGCGAGAAGGTCCGCACCGAGGCCATCGAGCGCGCCACGACGCTGCGCCGGCAGGCCGAGGAGACGCTGGAGCGCACCCGCAAGGAGGCCGAGCGGCACCGTGCGGAGGCCGTCGAGCAGGCGGACGCGCTCAGGGAGGACGCCGAGCGGGGCGCGCGTGAGCTGCGCGAGGAGACCGAGCGGGCCGTGGAGGCCCGTCGCGCGGAGGCGGCCGACGATCTGACGCGGCTGCACACCGAGGCCGAGGAGCGGCTCGCCGCCGCCGAGCAGGCGCTGGGCGAGGCGCGCGAGGAGGCCGGGCGGATCCGCCGGGAGGCGTCCGAGGAGGGCGAGCGGCTGCGTTCGGAGGCCGCCGAGCGGGTCCGTACGCTCCAGCAGCAGGCGGAGGCGGAGGCCGAGCGGCTGCGCACGGAGGCCGCCGCGGACGCGTCGGCGTCCCGCGCGGAGGGCGAGTCCGTCGCCGTGCGGCTGCGGTCGGAGGCCGCGGCGGAGGCGGAGCGGCTGAAGTCCGAGGCGCAGGACAGCGCCGACCGGATGCGCGCGGAGGCACAGGCCGCCGCCGAGCGGATCGGTACGGAGGCCTCCGAGACGCTGGCCGCCGCGCAGGAGGAGGCCGCCCGGCGCCGCCGCGAGGCAGAGGAGCTCCTCGGCGCGGCCCGTGAGGAAGCGGGCCAGGAGCGCGAGCGGGCCCGCGAGCAGAGCGAGGAGCTGCTGGCCGCCGCGCGCACCCGCGTGGAGGAGGCACAGGCCGAGGCCGTACGCCTGGTCGAGGAGGCGGACCGGCGCGCCACGGAGATGGTGTCGGCGGCCGAGCTCCATGCCCAGCAGGTGCGGGATTCCGTCGCGGGGCTGCACGAGCAGGCGCAGGAGGAGATCACCGGGCTGCGCAGCGCCGCCGAGCACACGGCGGACCGTACGCGGCGCGAGGCGGAGGAGGAGGCGGACCGGGTCCGCGCCGACGCCTACGCGGAGCGGGAGCGGGCGAGCGAGGACGCGGGCCGGCTGCGGCGCGAGGCGCACGAGGAGACGGAGGCCGCCAAGTCGCTGGCCGAGCGCACCGTGTCCGAGGCGATCACGGAGGCCGAGCGGATCCGCTCGGATGTGTCCGAGCAGGCCCAGCGGATGCGCACGGAGGCGTCGGACGCCGTCGCCGAGGCCGAGCAGACCGCCTCGCGCACCCGGGCCGAGGCCCGTGAGGACGCCAACCGGATCCGTTCGGACGCGGCGACGCAGGCGGACACGCTCATCACCGAGGCGCGCGCCGAGGCCGAGCGGCTCACCGAGGACACCATCACCGAGACCGACCGGCTGCGTACCGAGACGGTCGCCGAGGCCGAGCGGGTGCGGTCGGAGTCGGTCGCCAAGGCGGAGAAGCTGATCGCGGACGCCACCGGCGACGCGGAGCGGCTGCGGGCCGAGGCGGCGGAGACGGTCGGATCGGCGCAGGCGCAGGCGGAACGGATCCGCCGGGACTCCGAGCGGGTCAGGTCCGACGCGGAGTCGGAGGCCGAGCGGATGGTGTCCGGCGCGCGTGAGCAGGCCGAGCGGACGCTGGACGAGGCCCGCGGGGAGGCCAACAGGCGGCGCTCCGAGGCGGCCGAGCAGGTCGACACCCTCATCACGGAGACCGCCGCCGAGGCGGACAAGCTGCTCACCGAGGCACAGCAGCAGGCGCAGAAGACGACGGCGGAGGCCGAGTCGCAGGCCGACACGATGGTCGGCGCGGCTCGCAGCGAGGCCGAGCGGCTGGTGGCGGAGGCGACGGTCGAGGGCAACTCGCGGGTGGAGAAGGCCCGTAGCGACGCGGACGAGTTGCTGGTCGGCGCGCGCCGGGACGCGACGCAGATCAGGGAGCGCGCCGAGGAGCTGCGCGACCGCCTCACCGGTGAGATCGAGGAGCTGCACGCGCGGGCCCGCCGTGAGGCGGCGGAGACGATGAAGTCCACGGGTGACCGCTGTGACGCGCTGATCAAGGCGGCGGAGGAGCAGCTGGCCAAGGCGGAGGCGAAGGCCAAGGAGATCGTCTCCGAGGCCAACTCCGAGGCCGGCAAGGTGCGGATCGCCGCGGTGAAGAAGGCCGAGGGTCTGCTGAAGGAGGCGGAGCAGAAGAAGGCCTCGCTCGTGAAGGAGGCCGAGGAGCTGAAGGCCGAGGCGGTCCGCGAGGCGCGGCGCACGGTCGAGGAGGGCAAGCGCGAGCTGGAGGTGCTGGTGCGGCGCCGCGAGGACATCAACGCGGAGATCTCCCGCGTGCAGGACGTCCTGGAGGCGCTGGGGTCCCTGGAGGCGCCGGCCGGCGGCAAGGACAGCGGGGTCAAGGCGGGGGCCGCGGCGGGTGCTACCCGTACGGGTGGCAAGTCATCGGATAGCTAGCAAAGCGGGCGAAATCCCCTGTACGGTGAGGGCTTTGATCGTGGCCTTGGCAAGCTTTCCGGCGGCGCGCCACTCAAAAGGGGTGTCATTCTCCGTATCAAACGTGCATCCGCTCGATGACACACCGCTTCGGCCCCTAGGATTCCCCCTATCACCTCACCGGTCTCATTCGACAGGAACCCCATGAGCGACACTTCCCCCTACGGCTTCGAGCACGTGCGGCGTGGGTACGACCGCGCTCAGGTGGACGAGTACATCTCCAAGGTCACCTCTGATCGCGACAGCGCCTTCGCCCGCATCACCGCTCTGGAAAAGCGCATCGAAGAGCTCCACCTCGAGACACAGAACGCCCAGGCCCAGGTCACCGACGCCGAGCCGTCGTACGCGGGTCTCGGCGCGCGTGTGGAGAAGATCCTCCGCCTCGCCGAGGAGGAGGCGAAGGACCTGCGCGAGGAGGCCCGGCGCGCGGCGGAGCAGCACCGCGAGCTCGCCGAGTCGGCCTCGCAGCAGGTGCGCAACGACGCCGAGTCGTACGCCGCCGAGCGCAAGTCCAAGGCGGAGGACGAGGGCGTCCGGATCGTCGAGAAGGCCAAGGGCGAGGCGTCCCAGCTCCGTTCCGAGGCGCAGAAGGACGCGCAGTCCAAGCGGGAGGAGGCGGACGCCCTCTTCGAGGAGACCCGCGCCAAGGCCGCGCAGGCCGCCGCCGACTTCGAGACGAACCTCGCCAAGCGGCGCGAGCAGTCCGAGCGTGACCTGGCCTCGCGCCAGGCCAAGGCGGAGAAGCGTCTGGCGGAGATCGAGCACCGCGCGGAGCAGCTGCGCCTGGAGGCCGAGAAGCTGCGCACCGACGCCGAGCGCCGCGCCCGCCAGACGGTGGAGACCGCGCAGCGCCAGGCCGAGGACATCGTGGCGGACGCCAACGCCAAGGCCGACCGGATCCGTTCGGAATCCGAGCGTGAGCTCGCGGCGCTGACCAACCGCCGCGACTCGATCAACGCCCAGCTGACGAACGTCCGCGAGATGCTGGCGACGCTCACGGGCGCCGCGGTGGCCGCGACCGGCGCTCCGGCCGCGGAGGAGGAGCCGGTCTCCCGCGGGGTTCCGGCCCAGCAGTCCCGGTAACGGCGCGGCGCACACCGGCGAAGCCCTCTGCCACTGAGGTGGCAGAGGGCTTTGTCCCGTTCTAGCGTGGCCGCATGATCGAGCTCGAGGGGCTGACCAAGCGGTACGGCGAGAAGCTGGCGGTCAGGGATCTGACCTTCACCGTCAGACCCGGCATGGTCACCGGCTTCCTCGGTCCGAACGGCTCCGGGAAGTCGACCACCATGCGGATGATCCTGGGTCTGGATCACCCGACCGCCGGTGACGTGCGGATCGACGGCACGCACTACGAGCGGCTCAAGGACCCGCTGACCCGCATCGGTGCCCTGCTCGAGGCCAGGGCGATGCACCCGGGCCGCAGCGCCCACAACCATCTGCTCTGCCTCGCGCAGAGCAACGGCATCCCCGAGCGCCGGGTGCGCGAGGTGCTGGACGCGGTCGGGCTGACGGCGGTGGCGCGGAAGAAGGCCAAGGGGTTCTCGCTCGGCATGGGCCAGCGGCTCGGCATCGCGGCCGCGCTCCTGGGTGATCCGCGGATCCTGATGTTCGACGAGCCGGTCAACGGGCTCGACCCCGAGGGCATCCACTGGATCCGCACGCTGATGCAGTCGCTCGCCGCCCAGGGCCGTACGGTCTTCGTGTCGTCCCATCTGATGAGCGAGATGGCGCTGACCGCCGACCATCTGGTGGTCATCGGCCAGGGCCGGCTGCTCGCCGACACCTCGATGGCCGAGTTCATCGAGCGCAACTCCCGCTCCTACGTCCGGGTGCGCAGCCCTCAGCGCGAGCTGCTGCTGGACGCGCTGCACGGGGCGGGGATCACCGCCGTGGAGAGCGGCGACGGAGCGCTGGAGGTGGACGGCTCCCGGGCCGAGGAGATCGGGGAGCTGGCGGCGCGCGGCGGGCTGGTGCTGCACGAGCTGAGCCCGCAGAAGGCCTCCCTGGAGGAGGCGTTCATGCAGTTGACCGCGGAGTCGGTGGAGTACCACGCCCACTCCGGCACGCCCGCGCCCCCGCAGCCGTGGGGCGAGAGCTGGAAGAAGGGCTGAGCATGGCGGCGACGCAGGTCGTACGGTCGGAGTGGACCAAGATCCGGTCGGTGGCGTCCACGGTGTGGACGCTCTCGCTGGCGGTGGTCGTCACCATCGCGCTCGGCATGCTGATCTCGGCCCTGTCGAGAAGCGAGTTCGATTCCCTGAGCACCCGGGACCGGCTCTCCTTCGACCCGACCTTCATCAGCTTCGCCGGGACGAGTCTCGGTCAGCTCGCGATGATCGTGTTCGGGGTGCTGGTGGTGTCGAACGAGTACAGCACCGGCATGATCCGGGCCTCGCTGGCGGCCGTGCCGCAGCGCGGCACCTTCCTGTTCAGCAAGCTCGTGGTGGCCACCGCGCTCGCCCTCGTCATCTCCATGGCGACCAGTTTCGCCGCCTTCTTCCTGGGCCAGTGGATGCTCGGAGAGTACAAGGCGTCCATCGGTGACGCCGGGGTGCTGCGGGCAGTGATCGGCGGCGGCCTGTACATGACGCTGATCGCGCTGTTCTCGATGGGCGTCGCCACGATGCTGCGCTCCCCCATGCTGTCGCTCGGCATCCTGATGCCGTTCTTCTTCCTGATCTCCAACATCCTCGGCAACGTCGACGCCACGGAGAAGGTCGGCCGGTTCCTGCCCGACCAGGCCGGCAGCAGAATCATGCGGGTGGTCACGCCGGTCGACGACGACACCCCCTACGGACCCTGGGGCGGCCTGGGCATCATGGCGCTGTGGGTGGCCGCCGCACTGATCGGCGGTTACGTGCTGCTGAAGAGGCGCGACGCGCAGTGAGCGGTCGCCGGGCCGGTTTTTACCAGGCCTTGGGCGGAACCGTCAGCGCCCCTATATCCTCCTAACCCTTACGGGGGCGTGTGCCCCGCTGTCCTGAACCTTTCGATGGGTGCGGAGCATGATCGAGGCAGTCGGCCTGACCAAGCGGTACGGCGACAAGACCGCTGTGTACAACCTTTCCTTCCAGGTGCGACCGGGTGCCGTCACCGGTTTCCTGGGTCCGAACGGCTCGGGCAAGTCGACGACGATGCGGATGATCCTCGGCCTGGACAACCCCAGCGCGGGCCACGTCACGATCGGCGGCTACCCGTACCGCAGGCTGCCCAACGCGCCCCGTCAGGTCGGCGCGCTGCTGGACGCCAAGGCGGTGCACGGCGGCCGGAGCGCCCGCAGCCACCTGCTGAGCCTGGCCCAGCTGTCGGGCATCCCGGCCCGCCGGGTGGACGAGGTGCTGGGCGTGGTGGGTCTGCACGACGTGGCGGGCAGACGGTCGAAGGGCTTCTCCCTCGGCATGGGCCAGCGGCTCGGCATCGCCGCCGCGCTGCTCGGCGACCCGCAGGTGCTGCTCTTCGACGAGCCGGTCAACGGTCTCGACCCCGAGGGCATCCTCTGGGTGCGCAACCTGATGCGGTCGCTCGCCTCGGAGGGCCGCACGGTCTTCGTCTCCTCGCACCTGATGAGCGAGATGGCGCTGACCGCCGACCATCTCATCGTGATCGGCCGCGGACAGCTGATGGCCGACATGAGCGTGAAGGACTTCATCTCGGCCAACTCCGCCGACTTCGCGCGGGTGCGCACGCCGGACTCCGAGCCGCAGGCGCGCGAGAAGCTGTCCTCGGCCATCACCGAGGCCGGCGGGCATGTGCTGCCCGAGCAGGACGGCGGTCTGCGGGTGACGGGACTGCCGCTGCCGCGCATCAGCGACATCGCCCACGACAACGACGTACGGCTGTGGGAGCTGTCGCCGCACCAGGCCTCGCTGGAGGAGGCGTACATGCGGATGACGCAGGGCGCCGTCGACTACCGCTCGACCACCGACCAGAGGGAAGGGCTCCAGCAGCCGCTGCCGCCCGGCACGCAGCCGCCGATGCCGGTCCCGGGTCAGGGACAGCCCGGCTGGTACGCGCCGCCGCCGCCTCAGCAGGGCGGGCAGCAGCCCTTCGCGCCTGGGCCGGCGCCCCAGGGTGCGCCGGCCCAGGCGCCCACGGGCCCCTACAGCGCTCCCGGGGCCCCCGCGGCGGCCCCTGGCGCCCCGGCCGCCAATCCGTACGCGCAGCCCGCCCCCCAGGCGCCCCAGGGCCCGGCGCCGGCC
>NZ_JABTTS010000037.1 GCF_018638295.1 Streptomyces sp. CHD11 | reverse complement strand
CGCGCGGCCCGCCCCGTCCACCCGCGCCGGGCCGGGCGCCCCGCGGGACCGGCGCGGGCGCCGGGCCGGCCGGCTGCCGGGGAGGGGGATCACGGGTGCCGGCGAGCGGGGAAGGCGCGGCCCGCGGACCCGTCCCCGGCGGGTACGGCCCGGCATCCGGGTGTCCGCCGCACCCGGACCGCCGGGGACGACCGGCCGGCACGGGCCGCCGGCGCGCCCCGGCCCTGCCCGGCCGGGGCGCGACCCGTTCTCCCTGACCTGTGCCGGCCTCGCACGGGCATGACGCCGTCCGCCGACGGGTCCGCTCACGCGGCCGCCGGCGCTCTTCGCGCCTCGCGGTGGATCGGCGTGTCCGATCCCGTCAGGGGCGCCCCCGTGCCACCGCGGCGGGACGCGACGATCTCCGCCGCGATGGACAGGGCCGTCTCCTGCGGTGTGCGGGCGCCGAGGTCGAGGCCGATCGGCGAGCGGAGACGGCTCAGTTCCCGCTCCCCCACACCCGCCTCACGCAGTCTGCGTTCTCGGTCGGCGTGGGTGCGGCGGGAGCCGAGCGCCCCGACGAACTCCACCGGCAGCTCCAGGGCCACCTTCAGCAGCGGGATGTCGAACTTCGCGTCGTGGGTGAGAACGCACAGCACCGTGCGCGCGTCGGTCCGGGTGCCCGACAGGTAGCGGTGCGGCCAGTCGACCACGATCTCGTCGGCCTCGGGAAATCGGGCCCGGGTGACGAAGAGCGGCCGGGCGTCGCAGACGGTGACGTGGTAGCCGAGGAACTTGCCCACCCGCACCAGTGCCGCCGCGAAGTCGATCGCCCCGAAGACGATCATGCGGGGAGGAGGGCCGGAGGACTCGACGAAGAGCGTCACCCCGCCGGGACAGGAGGAGCCTTCCCCGGCGGCCGTCCGGGCGGACCCCCGCCACGCTCCGCCCGCCGGGACGACCACCGTTCCGGTGCGGCCGGCGTCCAGCAGGGCACCCGCCTCTCCGGCCGCCGTCCGGTCCAGCTCCGCCGTCCCGCCGAGGCCACCCTCGTACGACCCGTCCGGGCGTACGAACAGGGCCCCGCCAAGGAGTTCCGCCGGACCCTCGACGAGCCGGACCAGCGCTCCCCTCTCCCCCCTGGCGGCAGCCGACAGCGCCGCACGCAGCACCGGCCGGGCAGGGGCCCGGGTGAGGACCGGTGTGACCATGATGTCGATGACCCCACCGCAGGTGAGGCCCACCGCGAAGGCGTCCTCGTCGCTGTAGCCGAACCGTTCGACACGCGTCGCGCCGTCTTCGAGCGCCCGGGCGCACAGCTCGTAGACCGCTCCCTCGACGCAGCCGCCCGAGACCGATCCGACCACCGTGCCCCCGCTGTCGACGGCGAGGGCGGCCCCGGGACCGCGCGGTGCGCTGCCGCTCACGGACACCACCGTCGCCACGGCGAACTCCCTGTCCCCGGCCAGTCGGCGGTGCAGTTCACCGGCGATGTCAAACACGCGGACCGCCCGCTTCCAGCACCCGGTCCGGACGGATGGGCAGACTCCGGTGGCGCACTCCGGTCGCGTGCCGGACCGCGTTCGCGACGGCCGCCGCCGCGCCCACCATGCCGACCTCGCCGATGCCCTTGATCCCGACCGGGTCGTCGGGGTCCGGGGCGTCCACCCAGTCCGCCTCGACCACCGCTACGTCGGCGTGGCTCGCCACGTGGTAGCCGGCCAGGTCGGCGCCGTAGAGAGCCCCTGAGGCGCTGTCGCGCACCGCCTCCTCGTGCAGAGCCATGGAGATGCCCCAGATCATGCCGCCGACGAGCTGGCCGCGGGCGGTCAGCGGGTTGACGATCCGGCCCGCGGCGAAGATCCCGAGCATCCGGCGCACCCGCACCTCGCCCGTGTCGACGTCGACGGCCACCTCCGCGAACTGCGCCCCGTAGGAGTGCCGTTCCTTCTGGGAGAGGGCCCCGACCGCGGCGGTGGTGTCGGAGCGCACGGTGATGCCCTCCGGTGGCACGGTGCCGCCCGGTACGAGCCGCTCCCGCAGTTCCGCGGCGGCGGCCATGATCGCCCAGGCCCACGAACGGGTGCCCGCCGAGCCGCCGGCGATCATCGCCGGGCCGAAGTCGCTGTCGCCGATGTGCACCCGGACCCGCTCCGTCGGCACGCTCAGCGCGTCGGCGGCGACCAGGGTGAGTGCCGTACGGGCACCGGTGCCGATGTCGGCCGCCGAGATGCGCACGGTGAAGGTGCCGTCCGGCTCCGCCGTCACCGCCGCGGTCGAGGGCAGGACTATCGCGGGGAAGGAGGCCGCGGCCGTGCCCGTGCCGAGCAGCCGGCGTCCCTCGCGGCGTACGCCGGGGCGTGGGTCGCGGCCCGCCCAGCCGAAGCGGCGGGCGCCCTCGCGGAAGCAGGCGGCGAGGTCGCGGCCGGCGAACGGCAGTCCGGAGACCGGGCCGAGCTCCGGCTCGTTGCGCAGCCGCAGCTCGATCGGGTCGATCCCGCACCGCTCGGCCAGCTCGTCGAGCGCGCTCTCCAGCGCGAACGAGCCCGGTGCCTCGCCCGGCGCGCGCATCCAGGTCGGGGAGGGCACGTTCAGCCGTACCGCCCGGTTCTCCGTGTGATGGGCGTCGGCGTCGTACAGGGTCCGCGCCACGCCGGCGCCCGGTTCGACGAACTGCCAGACCAGCGACGTCTGGTTGAGCGAGCGGTGCTCCAGGGCACGTAGCCGGCCGTCGGGGCCCGCGCCGAGCCGGATCCGCTGCACGGTCGGGCTGCGGTAGCCGGTGAGCGAGAACATCTGGCGCCGGGTCAGCACCACGCGTACGGGACGGCGCAGGGCGGTGGCGGCCATCACGGCGGACACCTGGTGGGCCCGCAGGCCCTTGCTGCCGAATCCGCCGCCGATGTGCTCCGAGCGCACCCGCACGGCCGACGGGTCCAGCGAGAACATCCGCGCAAGCTCGTCGGCGACCCAGGTGGTGCCCTGGTTGGAGTCGACGACCTCGAGCCGGCCACCGTCCCAGACGGCGGTCGCCGCGTGCGGCTCCATCATGGCGTGGTGCTCTTCGGGCGTGGTGTACACCGCGTCCAGGACATGTGCGGAGGCGGCCAGTTCGGCCTCCAGGTCGCCCTTCTCCACCAGCGCGGGAAGATGTCCGTCGACCGGCTGGGCGTCGGGGTGGCCTGCGGTGAACGCGACGTCGTGCGGCTCTTGTCCGTAGGTGACGACGAGCGCCTCGGCGGCCTCCCGGGCCTGCTCGGGCGTCTCCGCGACGACGAGGGCCACGGGCCAGCCGGCGTGCGGGACACGGTCGTTCTGGAAGACCGCGGCCGTCGGGTCCGGTGCCACGCCCAGCATGCCGACGTAGTCGGTCTCCAGCCGCGGCGCGTTCCCGTGGTGCAGGACGGTGAGCACACCCGGCATGCCGAGCACGGGCCCGGTCTCGACGGACACGATCCGGCCGTGGGCGACGGTGGACAGCACCAGCCACCCGTGGGCGAGTCCGGCGAAGGGGATGTCACCGGCGTAGCGGGCGACGCCGGTGACCTTGTCCCGGCCCTCGACGCGGGTGTGCCCGGTGCCGACCACGCCCGCCGTCGCGGTGCCGGAGGCGGTGGACGCGGTCGTCATCGGGCGACCTCCCCGGCGAGTTCGGACAGCACGGCCACCACGAGGTTGCGCATCAGTGTCACCTTGTATCCATTGTCGGGCAGCGTCCTGGCGGCGGCGAGTTCGGCGTCCGCGGCCGCGGCGAAGTACTCGGCGGTCGCCGGTGCCCCGGTCAGTACGCGTTCGGCGGCGCGGGCCCGCCAGGGCCGGGAGGCGACCGCGCCGAGGGCGAGGCGGGCGTCGCACACGACGCCGCCCGACACGTCGAGGGCGGCGGCGACCGAGCCGATCGCGAAGGCGTACGAGGCCCGTTCCCGGACCTTGCGGTAGCGCGAGCGGGCGGCGACCCGGGCGGGCGGCAGAGTGACATGGGTGAGGAGCGCGCCGGGTGGCAGCACGGTCTCCCGGTGCGGGGTGTCACCGACCGGCAGATAGAAGTCGGTCAGTGGCAGCTCGCCCGGCCCGTCGGCGGTTTCGTACCCGACGACCGCGTCGAAGGCGGTGAGCGCCACCCCCATGTCGGAGGGGTGGACGGCCACACAGTGGTCGGAGGCGCCGAGGACGGCGTGGTTGTGGTGCTCACCGCCCGCCACGGCGGGGCAACCACTGCCAGATACACGCTTGTTGCAGGGGCTCGTCACATCGGTGAAGTAGCCGCAGCGGGTGTGCTGGAGCAGATTGCCGCCGACGGTGGCCATGTTGCGCAACTGCCCGGAGGCGCCGGCGAGCACGGCCTGGGTGAGGGCCGGGTAGCGCTCGCGGATTCCGGGGTGCGCGGCGAGGTCGCTGTTGGTGACGGTGGCACCGATGCGCAGTCCGCCGCCGTCGGCCGGCTCGATCCGGTCCAGCGGGAGGGAGCGGACGTCGACGAGCCGTGCGGGGCGCTCCACGCCGCTCTTCATCAGGTCGACGAGGCTGGTGCCGCCGCCGAGGTAGCGGGCCTCGGGGTCGGCGCCGAGCAGCGCCACCGCCCCGGAGACGTCGTCGGCGCGCCGGTAGTCGAACTCCCTCATGCGGCGGCCTCCCCGGCCCCGGTGCGGCTCTCGGCGGCGGCGCGGGCGACGGCCTCGACGATCTGTACGTAGGCACCGCAGCGGCACAGGTTGCCGCTCATGCGCTCCCTGATCTCCTCGGGGGTCAGGGGTGGCGGCCCGGCTTGCGGCCGCACGTCCTCGGTGACGGCGCTGGGCCACCCCGCGGCGTGCTCCTCGATGAGGGCGACGGCCGAACAGATCTGGCCGGGAGTGCAGTATCCGCACTGGAAGCCGTCCAGTTCGAGGAAGGCCTGCTGGACCGGGTGCAGCACACCGCCCTCGGCCAGGCCGTCCACGGTGGTGATCCGGCCCCGGTCGGAGGCGACGGCCAGTTGCAGACAGGAGACGGTACGGCGGCCGTCGACCAGGACCGTGCAGGCACCGCACTGTCCCTGGTCGCAGCCCTTCTTGGTGCCGGTCAGATCGAGCCGCTCACGCAGGGCGTCGAGCAGGGTGGTGCGGTGGTCGACGGACAGCGTGTGCTTCTCGCCGTTGATGTCCAGGGTGACGGTGCTGGACGTCGTGGGAACCATGAGCAGCCTTCTTTCAGCGATCTGGAAGGCGGACGAGTCGATGACGTGGGTGTCGTGGTGAGCTGTACGCGGCGCGGCGGCGTTCGGGAGCATGTGGGGTGCGGAAAGGGCACGCCACGGCCGTCCCCGCCCGCCGATACGATGGCCCCCCGAAGCGGACAGTTGTCCGTTACCGGAAACGTAGTGGACAGTTGTCCGGTTAGCAAGGACGGGTTTCGGTCACGGCCCGCGAGGAGGACGAGTGGAGCATCACGAGGACGTACCGCGGCGTGCCCAGGCACCTCAGCGGGCGGACGCCCAGCGCAACCGGGAGCGCATCCTGGAAGTCGGTCTGACCGAACTCACGCGCTCGGCGGACACCCCGCTGAGCGTGATCGCCAAGAAGGCGGGCGTCGGGCAGGGCACGCTCTACCGGAACTTCCCCAGCCGCGAGGCACTCGTCCTGGAGATCTACCGGCACGAGATGCGGCAGGTCGCCGACAGCGCGGAGCAACTGCTGCGGCGCCGGGAGCCGGACCGCGCCATGCGCGAGTGGATGGACCGGCTGGCCCGGTTCGCCATGGCCAAGGCGGGCATGGCCGACGCCATACGACAGGCCACCGGCGGACCGGAGAGCCCCGAGAAGCCCGCCCACAACCCGGTGACGGAAGCAGCCGAACTCCTGCTGCGCCGCTGCGAGGAAGCCGGGAGCATCCGTCCGGGAGTGACCGCGGACGACCTCTTCCTGGCCATGGGCGGTCTCTGGCAGCTCGACCCCGCCGACGACTGGCAGCCGCGCGCCGCCCGGCTCCTGGACCTCATCATGGACGGCCTGCGCACAGGAGCCGCCGGCCGGTGAAGCGCCACGCCCCCGCACGACCGGACCCACACCCGTGGGACAGGGTCCGTACGGCAGGCACGCCCCGCACGCCCCGCGCCCTTCGTGCCCGGACAGCCCCACCTGCCCCGCCCGGATGCCCGGATGCCCGAGCAGCGTCCGTGCGGGCCCCCGCAGGTACCGGCCGGCGTTTTGCCGGGGCGGCACCGGCAGCCGGTCGCGCGGGCAGACGGGCGTCGCCCGTGACGGCGGGATCCAGCCACACCGGCGGAGCGCCCCCACGGCCCCCTGACAGCAGTCCCCGGGCGACACCCCCCGTCAGGCGACGGCTGCCGGCGCCAGTGACCTCAGTTCGCGCACCGCGGCCGCCACCGCCGGACGGGCGTGACCGCCGCTGCGGGTGCAGGTCAGCAGTCTGCGGTGCGGGTTGCCCGCACAACGCACGCGGGTGATCGGCAGGTCCGGGGTCAGGCGCGCGAGGCGCGGGATCAGGGCGACGCCGAGGCCGTGGGCGATGAGATGGGCGGTGACGTTCCAGTCGAGGGCGTGGTGGACGACGTCCGGGGCGAAGCCGGCCGCGCCGCAGGCGGACATCACATGCGACCGGCAGGGGCTCTCGGGCACCGGCGCGATCCACGGCTCGCGGGCAGCCTCGGCGAGGTCCGTCCGCCCGGCTCCGGCCAGGGGATGTCCGGCCGGGACGACGAGGTCGAACGGCTCGTCCAGCAGCGGCTGCTGGTCGAACCGGGCGTCGCTCAGCGGCGGGTTGAACGGAGTGGACTCCACCACGGCCAGATCGGCGGCACCTTCGAAAAGCAGGTCGAAGCTCTGTGGCACCCCCACTTCCTCGATCCGCACCGACAGCCGGGGATGGCGCTCGCCCAGCCGGGCGGCCATCGGGGCCAGCAGCACCGAGACCGCCGACGCCAGCCCGGTCACGCGCAGCGGGCCCGCTGGGGCGCCGTGGTCGGCCCTCAGGTCCTGTTCGGCCTGGTCCCAGCGGGCCTGGATGGCGTCGGCGTGCGCCAGCAGGCTCTCGGCGGCCGGGGTGAGCCGCACGCCGCGCCCCTGCGGCTCCAGCAGGACGACGTCCAGGTCGCGGGCGAGCTGACGGATCTGCTGGGAAGCGGCGGACGGGGTGAAACGCAGGGCGCGGGCCGCCGCGGTGACCGTGCCGTAGTGGGAGACCGCCCTGAGGACATGCAGCCGGCGCAGATCAATCATGAAGCCCACGCTTCACGGTGAAGTCCACAAAGTCAACCTGGACGTGTACGGATGTGGCGGCGCACCCTTGCTGTGTCGCGACGACCGATCCGTACCGAGGAATCTGAGACCAAGGAGTCACCATGACCAGCACGACCGGCGCCACGGGGACGACCGGGACCTTCTGCCCGTACTGCGGGTGGCCGGACGACGCCGAACCGTTCCAGGTCGTCTCGCGGCACGGCACGGCGACCGGCAGCACCCTGTGGACCCGCTGCGGCTGCGGATCGCTCCAGGTCCGCGCGGTCGGCGGCCGGGGTACCCGCATCGTGTCCCGCAGCCGCCCGGCCGGCGCCGCGTACAGCCCGGCCGGCCGCTGAGCGGACGGGGCGGCCCCCTCAGCGGACGGGGCGGCCGTTGACAGGCCGCTCACGCGCGCCGTACTAATCGAAGCCGGTGATCCGGCAGGCAAGGAGGCGTGGACGTGCGGAAACTCCCCTTGTCCGGGGTGACGGTGGTCAGCGTGGAGCAGGCGGTGGCGGCGCCCTACGCCACTCGCCAGCTGGCCGATCTCGGCGCACGTGTGATCAAGGTGGAGCGGCCGGGCGAAGGCGACTTCGCCCGGCGGTACGACACGACCGTCCACGGCCACTCCAGCTACTTCGTGTGGATCAACCGCTCCAAGGAGTCCCTCACGCTGGACCTGAAGGACCCTCGGGGCCTGGCCGTCCTGCGCCGGCTGCTCGAGGACGCCGACGTGTTCGTGCAGAACCTCGCGCCGGGCGCCGCCGACCGGCTCGGCCTGGGGGCCGGGGAACTCTCCGACCGTTACCCCCGGCTGATTCCCTGCACCATCTCGGGCTACGGCACGAGCGGCCCGTGGGCCGACCGCAAGGCGTACGACCTGCTGATGCAGTGCCAGACGGGCCTGGTGTCGCTGACCGGGACACCGGAGGAGACCGCGCGCACGGGGATCTCCGTCGCCGACATCGCCGCCGGGATGTACGCGTACAGCGGTGTGCTCACCGCCCTGTACACGCGTGCCACCACCGGCACGGTCCATCCGGTCGAGGTGTCCCTCTTCGAGGCGCTGGCCGAGTGGATGGGCCAGCCCGCCTACTACACCCGTTACGGCGGCAGCCAGCCCCCACGCCTGGGGACCCAGCACGCCACCATCGCCCCGTACGGGACCTACCGGGCCGCCGACGGCCGCGACGTGCTGTTCTCCATCCAGAACGAACGCGAATGGGCGGCCCTGTGCGCCCGGTTCCTCGGCCGGCCGGAGCTCACCGGCGATCCGCGGTTCGCGACCGGCTCCGAGCGCGTGGCGCACCGCGAGGAGCTGAACGCGATCGTCGCGGAGCGTTGCGCCCGCGGCGACGCCGCTGAACTGCTGGGGGAACTGGAGGCGATCGGCATCGCCTGCGCCGGGGTCAACGACATCGGCGCGTTCCTCGACCACCCCGTGCTCGCGGCGCGCGACCGCTGGCGCGAGGTGGCGGTGCCGGGCGCGACGGTGGAGGCGCTGCTCCCGCCCGCCGACCTGGCGGGCGTGCCGGCCCGTATGGACCCGGTGCCGGCCGTCGGCGAGCACACCGAGGCGATCCTGAGGGAACTCGGCCACGACGCCGACGCGATCGGGGCCCTGCGCGCGGACTCCGTGATCTGAACCGGCGCCTACACCTGCCGCTCCCGCAACGCCCCCAGAACGTCCTCGTCCGTCAGCTGGTCGAACTCCTCGTACCACTGGCCGACCGCCATGAACGCCGGCGGCTCGTACAGACACACCACCTCGTCGGCCTCGGCGCGCATCAGCGCCACGCCCTCCGGCGAGCCGACCGGGGTGGCCAGCACGAGATACCCGGGCTCCCGCGCGCGCAGAGCGCGCAGAGCGGCGCGGGCGGTGGAGCCGGTGGCCAGCCCGTCGTCCACGACGATCACGGTCCGCCCGCGTACCTCGGGGGCGGGCCGGCCCCCGCGGTAGGCGCGTTCGCGCCGGCGCAGTTCCGCGCGCTCACGCTCGACGACGGGGGCGAGGTCGGCCTCGCTCAGCCCCAGCCCGCGCAGGGCGGCGTCGTCGAACACCACGTCCCCGTCGCCGGCCATCGCGCCGACGCCGTACTCCTCGTGGAAGGGTGCGCCGACCTTCCGTACGACGAGCACGTCGAGCGGGGCGTCCAGCGCGGCGGCGACCTCCGCGGCCACGGCGACGCCACCCCGGGGCAGGGCCAGCACGACCGGGTCGGGCAGGGCGCCCTCGCCCCGCCGCTCGCGCAGCCGTGCGGCCACCGCACGGCCGGCCTGCCGGCGATCACGGAACCGCATGACACCCGCGTACCCACTCCCCGGTTTCCGAAGCGACGGCATCCGGCACGGGCGGGCGCGCCCCGGGCAGTCGTCCCGCGGGGAGGGGGAGTGCCGGAGGCACTCCCCCTCCCCGTCACCCAACCCCTCAGCCCCCGTTCAGCCCCTCCGGCGCTTGAGGAGCAGGGGTCTGGGGGCAGAGTCCCTGGGGACGATGGGAGAGGGAAGGGGCGGCCGGGGCGGACTAGACGGCGCCCGGGACCTCCTCGGCGACGCCGTTCAACGGCGACTCCGGGTCGGCGCCGTAGCGCCGTGTGATGACCTCGAGACCATGGCCCGCAGGGTCGCGGAAGTACACCCCACGCCCCCCGTCCTGGCGGTTGATGCGACCGGGCTGTCTGCCGTGCGGATCCGCCTGGATACCCACCCCCGCCCCCACGAGCCGCGCGAGAACCGCGTCGAACTCGTCCTCGGAGACGAGGAACGCGTAGTGCTGCACCGGGATGTCGAGATCGACGGTCGCGAAGTCCAGGGTGACGCCGTTGGCGGTCGTCACCGGAAGGAACATCCCGGCCGGCTCCCCGACCTCCAGCCCCAGGATGTCGGCGAGGAAACGGGCGGACTTCTCCCGGTCACGGGTGAGAACAATGGTGTGATTGAAATCGACTGACACGTCGGCAATGCCTCCACGGGCATCCACGGCGCCTCCATGCCTCACCCAGCCGGTGACCGACACGCGATGCCGCGCGGAAGAGCCTAGACAGCGCGGCCGACGGCTGTCGAGCGGGTATCCGGCCCCGCGCACCACCCGCGGCGGCCGCCGGCCCGCCGCCTAACACGCGGCGCCCGGCCCACCCCCCGCCACCCGCACACACCCCGCCACCCACTCCAAGAAGACCCGCACACCCGCCCCGGGCAGCGCGAGCGCCGACTCGCGGGGGCGTTCGAAGCTGCGCAGAGCCTCCGTGACCAGCGGCCGGAACTCCGTCTCGGAGGCGGCGACGATCCCGGCGGCCCGGCGCTTGGCGACCCAGAGACCGGTGCGGCAGTACACCACCGAGCGGCACCCGTTGAGGACCCGGTTGTCGGCCGCGTGTCCCTCGCCCTCGGCATGCTCGCGTACGGAGGAGCGGAGCGCGTCGAGCACGGTGGACCGGCCCGGTGCGGCGATCACGTCCCGTACCGCCGCGCCGGTCAGCGGGAGGCCGGACCGGTGGGCGATCGAGCGGTCGATGACGTACCAGAACGCGGACGCCTTCCCGGGGTCGTAGCTGATCCGCTCGGGCAGGGACGGTCCGGTGTCGAGGTCCATGAGGTAGCCCGCCCCGCCGGACGGACGGGCGGTGAACCCGGCCGGGTACACGACCAGTTCCAGTCCGGCCGCGGGACACTCCAGGGCGGGGTGTACCAGCGCGTCGGCCAGTTCGCGCAGGGCCCGCCGCGGGAGGGAGTCGTCCGCCACCACCGTCACGTCGATGTCGCTGCGTCCGTGCCGGTAGTCGCCGAGCGCGAGGGAACCGACGGCGAGGACGGTCACCAGGCGGGGGCCGCAGACGGCGCGGGTGCGCCGGACCAGTTCGCCGAGGTAGGGACGGACCTCCTGGGGCAGGACGGGAGGACGGCTCACGAGGCCGGTGCCGGGCCGGCAGCACGCACGGCGGGGGCTGTCAGTTCCACAGCTCGTCGCTGTCGCACACGCGCGCTCCCATGTTGCGTTCCATCATCCGCAGGGCGGCGTCCGCGAGGTCGGCGTGGATGTGGGCGACGGCGTCCCGCGGGACGATCACGTCGATGTGGCGGATGTGCGCGTCGAGCGCGGAGTACAGGACACACTGCTCCGTCACCTGGCCGCAGAGCACCAGCCGCTCGATGCCCTGCTGGCTGAGCAGATAGCCCAGCGGGGTCTCGAAGAAGATCGAGTGTCGGGCCTTGAGGACGAAGAGGGAGGAGCCGTCCGGCCTCAGCGGCTCCACGAGGTGCGCGTTTCCTCCCGCCAGGGCCTTGTCGAGCAGCTCACCGTGGTGGGAGCGCCACTCGCCGAAGTTGTCGTTGACGTAGATCACCGGAACGTCCCGCTGCCGGGCTCGCTTCAGCAGTGCGGACACCGCCGGTACGACCGATTCGGCGGACGGGAGCAGCAGCTCGGCGTCCGGGTGGTCGTAGGTGTTGATCATGTCGATGACGGCCAGCGCGGTCTTGCCCATGTCACCAGGGTTCCACCGATGGGGCGGGTCAGACCTGTCCCGCCCCGCACTTGACAGAAGACATCCCGCGCCACAGCCTTTGGCAACGTTGTCATACTGTTTCGGCGCCAAGGGTTGGGCGAAGCCGTTCATGGCTCGGCCGCTGCTTTCTGATGGGACACCACGCGCATGAAGGAACAAGGGACGAGTGATCCGCAGGCGTTCTCGGTCGATCTGCGGGCCGTCTGCGGGATCGACTGGGTCCGGCTCGTGTTCGAGGGCGACGCGGGCGACCCGCTGTACATCCCGCCCCCCAGGGGCAACCCGGACGGCGGTGCGACCGTCAGGGAGGTCCGGTCGAGCCACCCCCTCGAGTTCGTCGTCGAGGCCAGCACCGACCGCGCCCGATGGCGGAGCGTCTACCGCACCACCGCCGGAACCGGAGGGGTGGTGAACATCCAGCCGACCCGCCCGGTGCGGGGCCGCTGGGTGCGGATGATGTCACTGCGCCGATCCAGCCCTCACCCGCTCGGGCTCAGCGCGTTCGAGGTGTACGGCACCTCCGGGGACGGCCGGCCGGCCGTCGCCGTCCTCGGCCCGCTCGCCGAGGTGGGCGCACTGTCCCGCCCGCCCGTCATCAGGGCCGTCCGGCCCTAGCACCGCCGGGTGCGGTCGCCGACGATGGGGTGATGATCCACCCCGATGGCTTCCGCCTGCTCGACCGGCAGGAGTGCCTGGGCCTGCTGGCCGAGGCGCCGGTCGGGCGCGTCGTCTACACCCGGCAGGCACTGCCGGCGGTGCTGCCTGTCAACTTCTCCCTGGACACCGACTCCTCGGTGGTGCTGTGCACCTCCGGCGTCTCCGATCTGGTGCGGGCGATCGACGGGGTGGTGGTGGCCTTCGAGGCCGACGACTTCCACGCCGAGCGCCGGGCCGGCTGGAGCGTGGTGGTCACGGGCCGCGCGGCGGTGGTCACCGACCCGGGCGAGCACGAGCGTCTGCTGCGGACCGGGCCGCGGTCCTGGATGCCGATGGTCGACGGCGTGTTCGTGCGGATCGAGGCGGAGATGGTGACGGGGCGTGAGCTGACGGGGCTGCCCGGCTGACGGCGTGCGGCGGTCGTACGCAGGGTGCACGGGTCTCGGCCCCGGTCCTTCGGTCCCCGGGTTCCGCCGCCGGATCCTCTTCGGGCCCTGTGCGCCCCGCCGCCGCCTCCTCCCCTGGGCCTCCGTTCGCGCGGTTCCCCGCGGCACCGGGGTGTGAGGGCGTGTCGTACGGTACGGCTGTGACCGCCTTCAGCACCGAGAACGCCCCGGGCCGGTACGGCCCTTCCGCCACCGTCGAGGCCGTGCCCCGTGAGGTGGGCCCGGTGCGCACCGAGTACGCGCCCGAGCACGACGGGGATCCCGATCCCGGGGAGATCGTCTGGACCTGGGTCCCCTACGAGGAGAACGACGGCCGGGGCAAGGACCGCCCGGTGCTCGTCGTCGCCCGCGAGGCCGGGGGGACGGTCCTCGCCGTGCAGCTGTCCAGCCGCCGGCGCGAGGGGCAGCGGGAGTGGGTGCCGATAGGCAGCGGGCCCTGGGACCGGTCGGGCCGCGATTCATGGGTCGACGTGGACCGGGTGCTGCGGCTGCACGAGGACGGCATGCGCCGGGAGGCGTGCGCCCTGGACCGGATGCGCTTCAATCTCGTACGTCAGCGGCTGCGGGAGCGGTACGGCTGGAGCTGACCGCCGCCGGGCCGGCCGTCAGGTCCGCGAACGTATGCTCGAACGCGGCGCGGACCGCGCTGTCACGGGTGCGGTCCAGGATGCCGAAGACCACGTGGTCGAAGGCACCGGCGAACCGTCCGCCCGGCGCGAGATGGGTCCGGAACGCCTCGGCCACCTGGACCGGATCGTTGCGGAACACCCCGCACCCCCAGGCGCCCAGCACCAGGCGCCGGTAGCCGTGGACCGCGGCGGTCTCCAGCACCCGCCCGGACCGGACCGCCAGGGTGTGCGGCAGTTCGCCCGCCCGCTCCGGCGCCGTCCGCAGGATCACCCCCGCGTTGGGCGCGGGCGAGGTGAGGAACCCGGCGGTGAAGAACTCGTCCAGGAGCCGGCCGCGGTCGTCACGGAAGACGGGCACGGCCGGTGAGTGGATCACCCGGTCCGTGTAGAACGGGTCGCGGTGGGCGCGGTGGTGCTCGTAGAAGCCGGCCGCCCGCAGCAGGCAGGTGTACAGCGCGGAGGCGCGGCACAGGGCTTCCTCCTGGGCCTGGGCGCCGTTGAGGTATCCCCCGCCGGGATTCCGGGCGGAGGTGAAGTTCAGTACGGCCGCTCCGTCGCCGAGCCGCCGGGCAGCCTCGGCGCTGCTCTCGCCGGTGACCTCGAAGCGGGACTCCACCGGGCGGAACGCCGTGACCGGGAGGGGCTCCGGGCCGTGCGTCCGCGTGCCGCGTGCCGCCGCCTCGACCGCCGCGGCGACGGAAACCCGGTGTCCGGCGGGTGCGCGGTAGACGCCCTCCGCCACGATCCGCTCCGTCTCCCTGGCGATGCCACGCAGGCGCGCGCTCACGGCGCCACCCCCGTAGCCGCCGTGACCGCACGCCGCGCGGTTCCGCTCGTCGTGCTCATGCACGCATCGTGAGCGATGCTGGTGATGCCGCGCAACGGAGTTTCCGCTTCCCCGGAAGGCCCGGGACGCGCGGAGAACCACCCGTGAGCGTGCCGGACGCGATCATGACCGGCCCGGAACGCTCCGCCAGGCGCCCTTGCGCCCGGCGACGCGAGGGTTTTGGGTGGACGGGTTGGTGCCGGCCGGGCACCTCGGGCATCCGGTCGGCGGCATGGTGAGATCTCAGGAGGATCCCCACATGTCCGATTCGGCAGGTGGCTCCACCGAGCCACACACCACTGTCACGGAAACCGAGGTGGAGGCCCTGGTGCGGGGCATCTGCTTCAAGACCGGACCGCCGCGCCTGCTGGGGGTCGAGGTGGAATGGTTCGTCCGCGAGCTGCGTGATCCGCGGCTCCCCGTGTCACCCGAACGACTCGCAGCGGCCTACGCCGCTCTGCGGACCGTGCCCCTGAGGTCGGCGCTCACGATCGAGCCCGGCGGCCAGCTGGAGCTGAGCTCGCCGCCCGCCGCCTCGCTGACGGAGTGCATCGGTACCGTCTCCGCCGACCTCGATGCCGTCCGCGCGGAGCTGCGCCGGGCCGGCCTGGTCCTGGTCGGCCTCGGCCACGACCCCTGGCACACGCCCCGCCGCTTCCTGCGCGAACCGCGCTACGACGCCATGGAGGCCTCCCTCGACCGTACCGGCCCCGCCGGGCGGTTCATGATGTGCGCCTCCGCCTCCGTGCAGGTGTGTGTGGACGCCGGGCACGAGGAACCCGGACCCCTCGGGCATGTGCGGCGCTGGTGGCTCGCGCACCAGCTGGGCGCGGTCCTGGTCGCCGTCTTCGCCAACTCCCCGCTCGCCGCCGGCCGGCCGACCGGCTGGCTGTCCACGCGGCAGCTTCGCTGGACGCAGATCGGGGCCGGCCGGGCGGGCGGCCCCGTCCTGGACCCTGACCCGCGCGGTGCATGGTCCCGGCATGTACTGGACTCGGCGGTCATGTGTGTACGGGACGACGCCCGCCCGTGGCAGGTGCCGCAGGAACTGACCTTCCGCGAGTGGACCAGGTCCGGTACGCCCAGACCGCCCACCCGGGAGGACCTCGACTACCACTGCACGACACTGTTCCCGCCGGTCAGGCCGCGCGGACACCTGGAGCTGCGCATGATCGACGCGCAGCCCGGGGACGACGGCTGGATCGTGCCGCTGGCCGTGACGGCGGCGCTGTTCGACGATCCGGAGGCGGCCGAGACCGCGTACCGGACGGTGAAGCCGCTCGCCGAGCGGACGCACGGGATGCCGGCGCCGCACAACCCGCTCTGGCGGGACGCGGCCCGCGTCGGTCTGGCCGACCCGGAGCTGCGCGAGGTGGCCGCCGGCTGTTTCGCGGCGGCGCTGCGCGCGCTGCCCCGGATCGGGGCCGGCACCGGGGTCGTCGACGCGGTGGAGGCGTTCCGGGACCGCTTTGTCGCCCGGGGCCGCTGCCCGGCCGACGATCTGCTCGACGGACTGCGCGCGCCGGCCGGTTCCGGCGCGAACCGGCATGACACGCGCCCGCACGGGAAGGACACCCCTTCATGACCGACCCCGCCCTCGACGCCGAAGCCCTGCGCGAGCGCGCGGTCGCCTCGCTGATCACCGCACGGGACCGTACGACGCTGCTCACCGCGTGCGTCGAGGAGCCCGATCTGACCGCGCAGCACTCGCCGTTGATGTCACCGCTGGTGTGGGACCTGGCGCACATCGGCAACCAGGAGGAGCAGTGGCTGCTGCGGGCCGTCGCCGGCCATGAGGCGATACGGCCGGAGATCGACGGCCTGTACGACGCCTTCGAGCACCCACGGGCCGAACGCCCCGGCCTGCCTCTGCTGCCACCGCAGGAGGCCCGCCGGTACGCCGCCGAGGTGCGCGGTCGGGCGCTGGACGTGCTGGAGGGCGCCGCGTTCCACGGGTCGCGGCTGACCGAGGCGGGCTTCGCCTTCGGGATGATCGCGCAGCACGAACAGCAGCACGACGAGACCATGCTGATCACCCATCAGCTCCGCAGGGGACCGCGGGTGCTGACCGCCCCGGACCCGGAGCCGGTGCCGCTGTTCACGGGTCCGTCCGAGGTCCTGGTGCCGGGCGGGCCGTTCACCATGGGCACCTCGCACGAGCCGTGGGCGCTGGACAACGAACGTCCCGCGCACCGACGCGAGGTGGCGCCCTTCCGTATCGACACCACGCCGGTGACGAACGCCGCCTACCAGGCGTTCATCGAGGACGGCGGCTACGACGAGCCCCGCTGGTGGACCGCCGACGGCTGGGCCCACATCCGCCGCGGCTCCCTCACCGCGCCACTGTTCTGGCACCGGGACGGCGGACAGTGGCTGCGGCGCCGCTTCGGTGTGACCGAGGCGGTACCACCCGACGAGCCGGTGCTGCACGTGTGCTGGTACGAGGCCGATGCCTACGCCCGCTGGGCAGGACGCCGGCTGCCCACCGAGGCGGAGTGGGAGAAGGCGGCACGCCACGACCCGGCGGGTGACCGCTCGACGCGCTATCCCTGGGGGGACGCCGACCCGGGGCCCGAGCACGCCAACCTCGGCCAGCGTCATCTGCGTCCGGCGCCCGCCGGAAGCTATCCGGCCGGCGAGTCACCGCTGGGAGTCCGGCAGTTGATCGGCGACGTGTGGGAGTGGACGGCGAGCGACTTCCTGCCGTACCCGGGCTTCAGGGCGTTCCCGTACAAGGAGTACTCGGAGGTGTTCTTCGGGCCGGGCCACAAGGTGTTGCGGGGCGGTTCGTTCGCCGTGGACCCGGTGGCCTGCCGGGGCACGTTCCGCAACTGGGACCTGCCGGTCCGGCGGCAGATCTTCTCCGGGTTCCGCACGGCACGTTCGGAGGCCGTCTGATGTGCCGTCACCTCGCTTACCTGGGACCAGGTGAAGCAGTGGAGGACCTGCTGGTGACGCCGGCGCACGGCCTCTACCGGCAGTCCTGGGAACCCCGGCGGCAGCGGTACGGCACGGTCAACGCCGACGGATTCGGTGTGGGCTGGTACGCCGGGGGAGATCCGGTGCCCGCCCGGTACCGCAGGGCCGGACCCATCTGGGCCGACCGGTCGTTCGCGGACCTCGCCCGTGTCGTACGCACCGGGGCGCTGCTGGCCGCCGTACGGGACGCGACCCTCTCGGGCGCCGACGCGGAGGCCGCGGCGGCCCCGTTCGCGGCCGGGACGTGGCTGTTCAGCCACAACGGGGCGGTGCCCGGCTGGCCGGGCTCGCTCGCGCCGCTGGTGGCCTCCCTGCCCGCCGAGGACGTGCTGTCGCTCGAGGCCCGCAACGACTCCGCGTTCGTGTGGGCGCTGGTGCTGGCCCGGCTGAGGGCCGGCGACGAGGAGGGGCAGGCGCTGGCCGACACGGTCCTGGATGTCGCCGGGGCGGCCCCCGCCTCCCGGCTCAACCTGCTGCTCACCAACGGGGACACGGTCACCGCGACCGCCTGGGGCGACACCCTGTGGTACCTCACGCGGACCGGCGGCGGCGTCGTCGTGGCCTCCGAGCCCTACGACGACGATCCGCACTGGCGCGAGGTCCCCGACCGCACCCTGCTCGCCGCGAGCGCCACGGACGTCCTGCTGACCCCGCTCAAGGAGCCCGGCGACGCCCTGTCGTCCGCCGGCGCGCCCGCACCGTCGAGGGAGCCCCTTACGTGAGTCCGTTCCGTCTCACCCGCACCCTGCCCGAGGACACCACCGGCGCCGCCCTGCGCGCCGACGTCCGCGCGGGCCTGACGGGCAGCCCCAGGACGCTGCCGCCGAAGTGGTTCTACGACGCCCGGGGCAGCGAACTCTTCGAGGAGATCACCGGGCTGCCCGAGTACTACCCGACCCGTGCCGAGCGTGAGATCCTGCGCACCCGCGCCGGTGAGATCGCCGAGGCGTCCGGGGCCCGCACCCTGGTCGAACTGGGCTCCGGTTCCTCGGAGAAGACGCGGTATCTGCTCGACGCGCTCACCGGGCTGCACACCTACGTTCCCGTCGACGTCAGCGAGAGCGCCCTCACCCGGGCGGGGCAGGCGCTGGCCGCCGGGCGTCCCGGACTCGACGTGCACGCCCTGATCGCCGACTTCACCGCACGGCTGGCCCTGCCGGGCACTCCGGGGCCGCGGCTGGTGGCGTTCCTCGGCGGCACGGTCGGCAATCTGCTGCCGGCCGAACGTGCCGCCTTCCTCGCCTCCGTCCGGGCCCTGCTCGCCCCGGGTGACGCCCTGCTGCTGGGCACCGACCTGGTGAAGGACGAGAGGGTACTGGTCCGGGCGTACGACGACGCCGCGGGAGTGACGGCAGCGTTCAACCGGAATGTCCTGGCCGTCATCAACCGCGAACTGGGCGCCGACTTCGATCCGGAGGCCTTCGGTCATGTGGCGGTGTGGGACGCCCGGCGGGAGTGGATCGAGATGAGGCTGCGCTCCCGGACCGCGCAGACGGTGAAGATCCCCGCCCTGGAACTCGCCGTTGATTTCACCGCGGGTGAGGAGGTGCGCACCGAGGTGTCGGCGAAGTTCCGGCAGGACGGGGTCCGGGCGGAGCTGTCGGCCGCGAGACTGGAGTTGACCCGGTGGTGGACGGACGAGAAGCAGCGGTTCGCGCTGTCACTGAGCGTGGCCCGGTGAGGGTGACCCGGTGAGGGTGACCCGGACAGAAGACCCTAGTCGAAGGCCAGGGCGTCGGTGACGCGCTCGGCGGCGCGCTCGGCCTCGGTGGCCGGGTCGGCGCCGGTGAGCACCTTCGTCATGTACTCCTTGATCGGGTTGTCCGCCTCCACCGCGCTCCACTGGGGTGTGCTGGGGGTTGCCCGGCCCTGCGCGGCTCCGGCCGCCATGGCCGCGACTCCCTCCTCCTCCGCCACCGAGTCGGCCAGACCGGCCTTGTTGGGCACGTAGTTCATGGTGCGGGCCAGTTCGGTGTTCCAGCGGGCGCCGGTGAGCGCGGCGACGACCTCGATGGCGGCGTCCGTGTCATCGGTCTTCGCGGGGACGACGAGGTCCGAACCGCCGGTGAAGACGGCACCCGGAGTGCCGGTCTTCTTGCCGGGTACGGGGAAGTACCCCAGTTCGCCCTTCAGTTGCGGGTTCTGCTGCAGGATGGCGCTGGCCAGCCCCGGTACGGCCACGATCTGTGCGACGTTTCCGTCGGCGAACACGCCTGCCTGCGGCGGGTGTTCCTCGTCGGAGTCGACGGGTCCGTCGCCGAGCTTCTGGAGCCGGCGGTAGAAGTCCATCCCGCGCAGCGCCGCCGGGCTGTCGAGTGTGCCGCTCCAGACGCCGCTGCGCTCCGTGGCGAGTTCTCCGCCTTCCTCCCAGATGAAGCCGGCGAGCGTGTACCAGTCCTGCCCGGCGAGGTAGATGCCCTGCTGGTCCCCGGTGTTGAGCTCTTCGGTGGCGGTGAGCCATTCGTCCTGGTTCTTCGGCGGTTCGGTGATGCCGGCCTCCCGGAAGAGGTCCTTGCGGTAGATGACGACGCGGTTGGCGGCGTACCAGGGGATGCCGTACTGCTGGGAGCCCCACTGGCCGGGTTCGGCGAGGCCGGGCAGCCAGTCGTCGCGGCCCCAGTCCCGCATGGACTCCAGGGTGAGGTCGACCAGCCGGTCGCCCTCCGCGTATGTGGCCACCTGGGTGTTGCCGACCTCGATGACGTCGGGGCCTTCCGATCCGCCCGTCCGCAGCGCCTGTTGCACCTTCTCGCCGATGCCGGTCCATTCCTGGATCCGGATGTCGAGTTCGATGCCCGCGTGCTCGCTCTCGAACTCCTCCGTGAAACGGTCCAGGTACTCCTGGGAGGCACTGTGCTGCATCAACCACACGGTGACCGTGCGCCGTTGCGTTTCGCTGCCGGGCATCAGACCGCACCCGCCGAGCAGGGTCGCGGATACACAGACGAGGGCGAGCAGACGGCGTCTCACGAAGGGTCCTGTTTCTGTCTGACGGACAGGGCGGGGGGCCCGACGTGGGGGGCGAGCGGTAGCTCGGGCGGGTGACCAGCATCTTGGTATGGACCAATGAGTAGGTCAAGCCGTCAGGCGAACGGTGGCGACGTCTCGCGCTCCGGGGCGCGGTAGGGCACGGTGGAGTGACGTGTGACACAGGCGGCGCCCCGTGGAGTCGGACGGCCCGCCGGGGAGAGGAGCAACAGCATGTCGGAGCACACCTACCGGGTCACGGAGATCGTCGGAACCTCGCCCGAGGGCGTCGACGCGGCCGTGCGCAACGGCATCGGGCGCGCGTCGCAGACCCTGCGCAACCTGGACTGGTTCGAGGTGACCCAGGTGCGCGGCCAGATCGAGGAGGGGCGGATCGCGCACTGGCAGGTGGGTCTGAAGGTCGGCTTCCGGCTGGAGGAGACGGACTGAGTCCGCCGGCGCTCAGGTCCGGCCCTCACGCTCCTGAGCGTCCTTCAGCGGCTTCGACGGTGTGGCCCAGCGGGCCTGGACGACGGTGAAACCGGCCCGCCGGGCGTCCTGGCAGACCAGTTCGTCGTCGTCCACGAGGACGCGGACCTCGCGGGTGCGGGCGAGGCGGCGCAGGATCGCCAGTTTGGTGTGCCGGGCCGGCCGGCGGTCGGCGTTGCCGCGCATGTGCACCTCGCCTTCCGGCAGGCCCTGGGCCCTGAGCCAGTCCAGAGTGTCGCGCCGGCAGCGCTCGGGCCGCCCGGTGAGGTAGACGATGTCGCACTCCCGCGCGCTGCGTCGCACCAGCGCCACACCTGCGGCGAGCGGCGGGTCCTGCGGGGCCGCGGCGAAGAAGCCGTCCCAGTCGCGCGGCCTGCGCTCCAGGAAGCGCTGCCGGTGCGCGGTGTCGGCGAGGGTGTTGTCGAGATCGAACACGGCCAGCGGCACCTCGTTGCGGTCGGTCACACCCTCCACCCTAATCACCGGCGGGGCGGAATCTCCCGGGCCGCCGGGTGTTGAACGAGGCATGAGTTCCGTCTTCGCCCCGGTGCGCTTCTCCGTCCTCGACCGTTCCCGCACGCGCGAGGGGCACACCGGCCCCGAGGCACTGCGCGACACCGTCGCCCTGGCGCGCGAGGCGGAGCGGCTCGGCTACCACCGGTTCTGGGTGTCCGAACACCACGGGGTGCCGGGAGTCGCCGGTTCGGCGCCGACCGTGCTGGCCGCCGCCGTCGCGGGGGCGACCCGGACGATCCGCGTCGGCACCGGCGGGGTGATGCTGCCCAACCACCGGCCGCTCGTCGTGGCCGAGCAGTTCGGGGTGCTCGAATCGCTGTTCCCGGGGCGCGTCGACATGGGTCTGGGCCGCTCGGTCGGCTTCACCGACGGGGTACGCAGGGCGCTGGGCCGCGACAGGGGCGACGCGGAGGACTTCGCCGCCCAGCTCGACGAGCTGCTCGGCTGGTTCCTGGGCACCTCCCCCACCGGGGTGCACGCCCGGCCGGCCGAAGGGCTGAGCGTGCCGCCGTTCGTGCTCGCCATGGGCGAGGGCGCCGCCGTCGCGGCCCGCGCGGGACTGCCGATGGTCATCGGTGATCTCCGTGACCGTGACCGGATGCGGCGCGGCATCGATCACTATCGCGAACGGTTCCGTCCCTCGCCGTGGGCGGACGAGCCGTACGTCGTCGTCTCCGGCACGGTCGCGGTGGCCGGCACGTCCGAGACGGCCCGGCGGCTGCTGATCCCGGAGGCCTGGTCGATGGCGCACTCCCGGACCCACGGCACCTTCCCGCCGCTGCCGCCCGCCGAACGTGTCGAGACGCTCGCCATGACCGGGAAGGAGCGGGACCTCTACCGGGCGGGGCTGGCCGGTCAGCTCGCCGGTACCGCGGAGGAGGTGGCGCGCGAACTGGAGTCGGTCCTCAGGGACACGGGCGCCCAGGAGGTCCTGGTCACCACGAGCACCTACGACCGGGAGGCGCTGCTGGACTCCTACCGGCGGCTCGCCGCTGTCGCGGGGCTCGGGGGCAGCGCGATGCGCCGGTGACGGGTCACCGGCGCATCGCGGGGAGGGGGAGCGGCTACCGCTCCCTGCCCTTCCCGGGGACGTCACGGCCCCGGCGTCCGGTGCCCTCCTCCTCGGTCATCTCCGTCTCGGCCTCGATGCGCTCCTTGCGGACCCGGCCGCGCACGGTCTCGTCCTGCGACTTCTCCTCCGTGGTCATCCGGACCCGCTCCACCGGGACCGTCTCGGTCGTCACGACGGGGCGTTCCTCATGCAGGGTGACCTCGTGCTCGGCCTCGGAGATCTCCGGGCCCTCCAGGGCGTCGCCCCGGTTGGCCTCGGTGATCGGCTCGCGCTCCACCCGTACTTCCTCGTGGCTCACGGGCACGCTCTGCTGGACCTCCTCGGTGACCACGTACTTGCGGAGCCGGGCGTGTCCGGACTCGCGCCGTTCGACGCCGACGTGCATCTGCTCCTCGGAGCGGGTCATGGCGTCGTCGCGCGGTCCGGTGCGGGTCTCGCCCCGGCGTCCCGCGGCGCCCGCGCCCTGGGTCCCGGCCATGCCCGGCTTTCCGGTACTGCCCGGCGCGCCGGCTGTCCGGGAGGCGTCGCCCCGGCGTCCGGCGGCACCCGCCGCTCCGGCCGCGCCCGCGGCACCCGCGGCACCCGCCGCCCCGGCCGTGCCCGTACCGGTCCGTCCCGTGCCGCCCGTCCGGTCGTCCTGCGCGGGGTCGGCCAGGACCGAGTCCCAGTTGATGCCGTAGTACTCGTACAGGCGTTGCTCCTCGTCCACCGAGAGGTGGCCGCCCGCATCGATGTCGACGCTGGGCGCGCCCTTGATCTTGTCCTTGGGGTAGGGGACCTCGAGGTGGTCCTTCACCAGGGCGGCGTCGCGCATGGGCACGAACGACTCGCTGGAACCGAACATGCCCGTCTTGACGGTCACCCACTCGGGGCGTCCACTCGCGTCGTCGAGGAAGACGTGCTTCGCGTCGCCGATCTTGTTGCCGTCCCCGTCGTACACGGGGTGATCCAGCAGGGTAGAGATCTCTTCGCGGGTGATCATCGTCCATCACCCTCCTTTCGGGGATCGCTCCTCTCCGGTTCTCCTGATCAGTTGACCGAAAACAGCCTCTATGTAACAAATTGCACTGAATTTTCGATAGTGCTCACTCACGGTGGCCGCGCCCGTCCCCGCCCCCGTGGGTGCCCGTCCGGTGCACCTCCCGGAGCGGGACGGCCGGCGGTTGTGCCGCTCGGGCCAGGGCGCGGCGGTCGGGGTGGCACCCCGCCGGGACGGCGGGCCGGACTTCGACCTCGGCGGTCACCCCACGGGCCGACACCACCCGCCACACCGAGGCGAGCAGGGTGTCGTCCCCGACGAAGGCGGGAGCGGTGGCCGGCCCGCCCCGCGCGTCCACGTACCGGATACGGACCGGCTGCACCGGCACTCCGGCGTCCAGTGCGGCCTGGAAGACCGCACGGCGGAATCCGCCCCCGGCCCGGCCGCACCAGGTGCTCCCCTCGGGGAACGCCGCGACCGCCGCGCCGCCGCGCAGGATCCCGGTGAGCGCGGCGACCGTGCCGGGCAGGCCACGCGGCCGGTCGCGGTCGATGAACAGCACGCCGGAGCGGGCGGCCAGCGCCCCCGCCACGGGCCAGCGCCGTATCTCGGACTTGGCCAGCATGCGGGCCGGGCGGACCGCGGCGAGCAGGGGTATGTCCAGCCACGAGATGTGGTTGGCGACGAGCAGCAGTCCGCCCGTGGGTGCGGCCGTCCCGGCGATACGGACCCGGACCCCCGCGGCCCGCACCAGCCACCGGCACCACCCGCGCACCACCCCCGCCGGGATCCGCCGGCGCAACGGCAGCAGGGCGATCCCGGCGCACAGCAGAACCCCGACCGCCGCGAGCCGCAGCACGGCCGGCGGCACGGCGGCCGCCCCCGCGCCGGGGTCCACACAACCGCGGGGGGTGCAGGGCGCGCCCGGCGGCCGGAGACTCACCGGGCGGGGACGAGGGAGAGGAAGTGCCGCAGATAGCGGGGGTCGACCCGGTCCATCGACAGCAGCACGTAGAAGTCGGCGACGCCGAAGCCGGCGTCGTGCGCGGGCTCCCCGCAGACCCGGGCGCCGAGCCGGAGGTAGCCGCGCAGCAGCGCCGGCAGCCGCGCGGGGACGGCCGGGGATGCCGTGTTCCGCGGCCGCCAGGGCAGCAGCGGGCGTACCCGGTACTCCTCGGGCGCGAGGTGCCCGGTGCGCACCCGCTCCCAGGTGGCGGAGGCGAGCGCGCCGCCGTCGGCGAGCGGCACGGAACAGCATCCGGCCAGCCAGGTGTGGCCCCGGTCGGTCATGTAGCGGGCGATACCCGCCCAGATGAGGCCGATGACCGCGCCGTCGCGGTGGTCCGGGTGCACGCAGGAGCGGCCGGCCTCGACGAGTGAGGGCCGCAGCGCGTCCAGCGCCGACAGGTCGAACTCACCCTCCGCGTACAGCCGTCCGGCGATCCCTGCGCGTTCCGGCGGCAGCAGGCGGTAGGTGCCGACGATCTGTCCGCTCGTCTCCTCACGCACGAGCAGATGGTCGCAGTACGCGTCGAAGGGATCGACGTCCAGCCCCGGCCGCGGGCCGGACAGCTGGGCGCCCAGCTCGCCCGCGAACACGTCGTGGCGCAGCCGCTGGGCGGCCCGTACGTCCTCCTCGTCACGGGCGAGGGTGACGGTGTACCGGGGAGGTGCGGTGGGCCGCGGGGGGTGGTCGACGGTCAGCACGCCGGTCATGGCTCTCTCCTGGTCACGCCGGAGCGGGAGGGGGACACCCCTGTTCTTCCGCCCCGGGTTGGCGTGTACGTGACCGCAGCCAGGAGTGCGGATGTGGAGACGCTGAATGACCGGAGCGGAAGGCGAGACGGGGCCGGAAGGAGCACCTCTCCCGGCCCCGCCCGTCCGCACCCGTCGGCGAACGGCTCACTGCAGCGGCGTCACCGCTTGCCCGCCTTGCGAGTGGCCCGCAACCACTCCTTGTTCATCCCCGTGATGGAGGTCAGCGGAATGCCCTTGGGACACGCCGTGGCACACTCACCGGCGAGCGTGCACCCCCCGAACCCCTCCTCGTCCATCTTCGCCACCATGTCCAGCACCCGCGTCTCCCGCTCGGGCGCCCCTTGCGGCAGCACGTTGAGGTGGTTCACCTTCGCGGAGGTGAACAGCATCGCCGCCCCGTTCGGGCAGGCCGCGACGCACGCGCCGCAGCCGATGCACTCGGCGTGTTCGAAGGCGAGGTCCGCGTCCGGTTTCGGCACGGGCGTGGCGTGCGCCTCCGGCGCGGAGCCCGTCGGTGCCGTGACGTAGCCGCCCGCCTGGATGATGCGGTCGAAGGCCGACCGGTCGACCACCAGGTCCTTCACCACGGGGAAGGCGGAGGCCCGCCACGGCTCGACGTCGATGGTGTCGCCGTCCCGGAAGGACCGCATGTGCAGCTGGCAGGTGGTGGTGCGCTCGGGTCCGTGGGCGTCACCGTTGATGACCAGCGAGCAGGCGCCGCAGATGCCCTCGCGGCAGTCGTGGTCGAAGGCGACCGGGTCCTCGCCCTTGAGGATGAGTTCCTCGTTGAGGGTGTCGAGCATCTCCAGGAAGGACATGTCGGGTGAGATGCCGTCCACCTCGTACGTGGACATGGCGCCGTCGGCGCCGGCGTTCTTCTGCCGCCAGACGCGCAGGTTGAGCTTCATGCGTAGCTCCGCTGAGTGGGGTGGACGTACTCGAAGGCCAGGTCTTCCCTGTGCAGGACAGGCGCCTCACCGGTGTCGGTGAACTCCCAGGCGGCGGCGTAGGAGAACTCCCCGTCCCTGCGGGCGGCCTCACCGTCCGGGGTCTGGGACTCCTCACGGAAGTGGCCGCCGCAGGACTCGGCGCGGTGCAGCGCGTCGAGGCACATCAGCTCGGCGAGCTCCAGGTAGTCGACGACGCGGTTGGCCTTCTCCAGCGACTGGTTGAACTCCTCGCCGGTACCGGGGACCTTGACGCGCCGCCAGAACTCCTCGCGGATCTGCGGGATGCGCTCCAGCGCCTTGCGCAGTCCGGAGTCGCTGCGGGCCATGCCGCAGAACTCCCACATCAGTTCGCCGACCTCGCGGTGGAAGGAGTCGGGGGTGCGGTCGCCGTCCACCGACAGGAGCCGGTCGATCCGGTCCCGGGTCCCGGCCAGCGCCTCCCGCACCGCCGGGTGTTCGTCGGTCACCGTGTCCCGGTGCGGTTGGCGGGCGAGGTAGTCGTTGACGGTGGCCGGGAGGACGAAGTAGCCGTCGGCCAGGCCCTGCATCAGCGCGGAGGCGCCGAGCCGGTTGGCGCCGTGGTCGGAGAAGTTGGCCTCACCGATCGCGAACAGGCCGGGGACGGTGGTCTGGAGGTCGTAGTCGACCCACAGGCCGCCCATCGTGTAGTGCACGGCGGGGTAGATGCGCATCGGCACCTGGTACGGGTCCTCGTCGGTGATCCGCTGGTACATGTCGAAGAGGTTGCCGTACCTGGCCTCGACGGCCCCCCGGCCCATGCGCTCGATGGCGTCGGCGAAGTCGAGGTAGACGCCCTGGCCTCCGGGGCCCACTCCCCTGCCCTCGTCGCAGACGTTCTTGGCGGCGCGGGAGGCTATGTCGCGGGGCACGAGGTTGCCGAAGGAGGGGTAGAGGCGTTCCAGGTAGTAGTCGCGCTCCTCCTCGGGGATCCTGTCCGGCGAGCGGTCGTCGCCCTTCGCCTTCGGCACCCAGATCCGGCCGTCGTTGCGCAGCGACTCGCTCATCAGGGTGAGCTTGGACTGGTGGTCGCCGGTGCGCGGAATGCAGGTCGGGTGGATCTGCGTGAAGCAGGGGTTGGCGAAGTACGCGCCGCGCCGGTGCGCCCGCCAGACGGCGGTGGCGTTGGAGTTCACCGCGTTCGTCGACAGGTAGAAGACGTTGCCGTAGCCGCCGCTGGCGAGAACCACCGCGTCCGCGAAGTACGTGTCGATCCTCCCGGTGATCAGGTCCCGGGCGACGACGCCCCGGGCCCGGCCGTCGACGACGATCAGGTCGAGCATCTCGGTGCGCGGGTGCATCTCGACGTTGCCGGCGGCGATCTGCCGGCTGAGCGCCTGGTAGGCGCCGAGGAGGAGCTGCTGGCCCGTCTGGCCGCGGGCGTAGAAGGTGCGGGAGACCTGGACGCCGCCGAAGGAGCGGGTGTCGAGCAGTCCGCCGTACTCGCGGGCGAAGGGGACGCCCTGGGCGACGCACTGGTCGATGATCTCGACCGAGATCTGGGCGAGGCGGTGGACGTTGGACTCGCGGGAGCGGAAGTCGCCGCCCTTGACGGTGTCGTAGAACAGGCGGTGGACGGAGTCGCCGTCGTTGCGGTAGTTCTTGGCCGCGTTGATGCCTCCCTGCGCGGCGATGGAGTGGGCGCGGCGCGGGGAGTCCTGGTAGCAGAACTGGACGACACGGTAACCCTGTTCGGCGAGGGTGGCGCCGGCGGAGCCGCCGGCCAGGCCGGTGCCGACGACGATGACGGTCTTGCCGCGCCGGTTGGCGGGGTTGACCAGTCCGGCCTCGAAGCGGCGCCTGTCCCAGCGCTCGTGGACCGGGCCGGCGGGGGCCTTGGTGTCGGCGACCGGTTCGCCGGTCGTGTACTCGGTGTAGGAAGTCATGGTCAGCTCACCACTCCGGTCATGACGCCCACGGGGACGGCGAGGAAGCCGGCCGTGAGCAGCAGCGCGAGGGCATTGGCGGTCGTCTTCAGGGCGCGGTCGCGGCTGCGGCTGCCGACGCCGAGGGTCTGGGCGGCGCTCCAGAAGCCGTGCCGGATGTGCAGGCCGACGGCGAGCATCGCGACGACGTAGACGGCGTTGCCGTACCAGGTGGAGAAGGTGTCCACGACGTTCTGGTAGGGCTTGCCGCTCTCGAAACCGCCGGGGTGCACGGTGCCGGTGGTCAGGTCGAGGAGGTGCCAGACGATGAACAGGGCGAGGATGACGCCGCCCCAGCGCATGGTGCGCGTCGCGTAGCTCGTCCGCGCCTTCCTGTGCACGTACTTGCCGGGGCGCGCCTTGATGTCGCGGCGGCTGAGCTGGTAGGCGGAGACGGCGTGGGCGACCACGGCGACGACGAGGACGACGCGGATCAGCCACAGCGTCCACTCGTAGTGCATGAACGGTTCGCCGACCGTGCGCAGCCAGTGGGCGTAGTGGTTGAACTCGCCGGCCCCGAAGAAGATCTTCAGGTTCCCGATCATGTGGGCGACCAGGTACAGCAGCATGATCAGGCCGCTGACCGCCATCACTGTCTTCTTGCCGACGGTCGAGTCCCACACGGTGCGTGCCATGGACGGCCGTCGGTCCGTCCGCGTTGCCAGAGCCATGCCATCAGACGCTAGGGCCGGAGGGCCCCATCGGTCCAAGACATGGTCTGCCTCGAATTGATAGAGGGAGCCTATGATGGGCCGATGCAGTTCCAACAGCTCCAGTATTTCGTGGCGGTCGCCGAGACGCGGCACTTCACCCGGGCCGCGGAGCTGGTCCATGTCGCCCAGCCGTCCCTGTCGCAGCAGATCAGGACGCTGGAGCGGGAACTGGGCGCGGATCTGTTCCGGCGGGCGCGCGGGAACATCACGCTGACCGACGCGGGCGAGGCGCTGCTGCCGCTGGCCCGGCGGATCCTGGCCGACGCGGACACGGCGCGGCACGAGGTGCAGGAGGTCGCGCAGCTGCGCGGCGGGCGGGTGCGGATGGGTGCGACGCCGAGTCTGTGCACCGGGCTGCTGCCGGATGTGCTGCGCGCGTTCCACGACCGGTATCCGGGTGTCCGGCTGCTGATCGAGGAGGGCGGCTCGCACGACCTGGTACGGGAGCTGGCGCGCGGTGCGCTGGATCTCGCCCTGGTGGTGCTGCCGCTGCCCACTCCGTCGCCGGCGCTGACCACGGTGGAGCTGCTGCGGGAGGACCTGGTGGTGGTCTCGTCACCGGATGCCACGCGGCCGGGGCGGGGACGGGAGACGGTGCGGATCGCCGATCTGGAGGGCGAGCGGCTGGTGATGTTCCGGCACGGGTACGACCTGCGCGAGCTGACGGTGGCGGCCTGCCGGGCGGAAGGGTTCGAGCCGGAGTTCGCGGTGGAGGGCGGCGAGATGGACGCGGTACTGGGGTTCGTGCGGGCGGGGCTGGGGGTGGCGGTGGTGCCTCGTATGGTGGCGGCGCGGTCGGGGCACGGGCTGCGGGTCACTCCGCTGGCCCGGCCGGGGCTGCACCGGGCCATCGCGCTGGCCCACCGCAGCGACGTGGCTCCGCCCCGGGCGGCACGGGAGCTGCAGCGGATGCTGCTGGAACGCTGAGGCGGGTGTGCGGGGAGGGCTTCTCGCCCCTGCCGCCCCTTCCCGTCCCTCACCGGGGGCTCCGCCCCCGGACGCCCGTTCGCGCAGTTCCCCGCGCCCCTGAGGGGAAGAGGGCCAGGAGGTTCCGGTGAACTCCGGGTCCATCAGTCGCGGCTCCCCCGCGATCGCCGCCCGCACCGGGTCTCTCCCCTGGCTCATCCCCGCCCGATCGCTCTCCGTCCGTTCCGGCCGCACGCCTCAGGGGCGCGGGGAACTGCGCCAGCGACCACGACGCGCCCGCGGGCGCCGTACGCCCCGAGCCGCCGGGCGGCTAGCCCGTGGCGTCCACCAGGGCCAGTTCGTGGAGGCGGTCCGGCGGGCCCGGGCGGGCGTAGTACCAGCCCTGAGCCGTGTCGCAGCCGAGGATGCGGAGCTGTTCGGCCTGGGCGCCGGTCTCGACGCCCTCCACCGTGACCGCGAGGTCGAGGCTGTGGGCCAGCGAGACGATCCCCTCGACGATCTTCAGGTCGACGGGGTCGGCCGGAAACTGCTGCATGCTCTGGGTGAAGGAGCGGTCGAGCTTGAGGACGCTCACCGGGAGGCGGCGCAGGTTGGCGAGGTTGGAGTAGCCGGTGCCGAAATCGTCCAGCGCGATGTCGACACCCATCTCGGCGAGCCGGCGCAGCGGCTTCAGCAGGTCGTCGTCGGCGCCGATCAGCGCCGATTCCGTCACTTCCAGGCACAGCGCGTCGGGGGACACGCCCGTACGCTCCAGAATGTCCACCGTGTCCTGGACCAGGCCGGGGTGGGTGAGCTGGCAGGGCGAGAGGTTGACGTTGATACGCAGGGGACCGAGCGCCTCGCCCCCGTGGCGGTCCCGCCACTCGCCGGCCTGGCGCACGGACTGCTCCAGGACCCAGCGCCCCAGCGGCACGATGAGTCCGGTGTGCTCGGCGAGCGGGATGAAACGGTCCGGGGAGAGCACGCCGTGCTGCGGATGCAGCCAGCGCACCAGCGCCTCGGCTCCCCGGACGCTGCCGTCGCCGAGGTGGACCAGGGGCTGGTACTCGATGAAGAACTCTCCCCGGTCCAGGGCGGCGGGGAGCGCCGTGGTGAGGCCGTGCCGGGTGATGGCGCGGGCGTCGGCCTCCTCGTCGGCGAGCTCGAAGCGGTTGCCGCCCGCCGACTTGGCCCGGTACATGGTGATGTCGGCGCTGCGCAGCACCTCCGCCGCGCTGCGTTCCCCCGCCGGTCCCTCGACGATGCCGATACTGCCGCGCACGGTCAGATCCCGGCCGTCGACACTGATCGGGGCGAGCAACGCGTTCATGATGCGGGCGGCGAGCTCGTCCACCGCGCGCTGGGTGTCGCGGCCGGTGGTCAGCGCCACGAACTCGTCGCCGCCGAGGCGGGCGACCATCTCGCCGGGCGCGGTGGCGCAGGCCTGGAGCCGGTCGGCGACCTCGACGAGCAGCCGGTCGCCGGCCGCGTGGCCGAGGCTGTCGTTGACGGTCTTGAAGCCGTCCAGGTCCAGGTAGCACAGGCCGAACCGCTGGCCCACGCCCGCGCCGAGCGCCTTCTCCAGGCGTTCGAAGAAGAACGTCCGGTTGGGCAGACCGGTGAGCGCGTCGTGGGTGGCCTCGTACCGCAGCCGGAGGTTGAGCAGCCGGCGCTCGGTGGTGTCCTCCATGAGGGCGAGCTGGTACTGGGGTTCGCCGTCGGCGTCACGCAGCAGCGACACCGTCAGATTGGTCCACAGGACCGTTCCGTCAGGGCGGTAGAAGGCCTTCTCGAGGTGGTAGTGCTCGCGCTCGCCGCTCACCAGCTCCTCGTAGAGCCGCCAGGTCTGCGGGGCGTCGTCGGGGTGCACCCATTCCCTGACCTTGCGGCCGCGCAGGCCCTGCTCGGACAGGCCGAACATGCGCCGCAGCGCGCCGTTGACCTGGAGGATGTTGCCCTCGAGGTCGGCGATGCCGATGCCTATGGCGGCGCCCTCGAAGACCGCGCGGAAGCGGGCCTCGGTGGCGTGCAGCGCCTGCGCCACCACGCCCTGGGCCTTCAGCGCGGCCTGCGCGATGGCCTCCTGCTCCGCCAGCGTCCGCTCGCGCAGGGCCTGCGCGTACCCGGCGGCCATGGCGTGCTGGAGCCTGGCGCTGCGGGCCCTGAGGTCCTCGCGGTCGCCGTCCTCGCCGCAGTACAGGACGAGATAGGCGTCCACGCAGTCCAGGGTCCGGCTGAGCGCCTCCGGGTCGGTGCAGTGCTCCTCCACCAGGGCGGCGCCGGCCGCCCTGCCCGCGTCCGCGTCGAACGCCCTCGCCCGCAGTGCCTCGCTCAGCCGGCGGGCCAGCGGCAGCAGACGCGCCTCGAACTCCGGGCGGGTCGACAAGGTCGAGGTCACCGGGAAGACCGCCCGGCTCCAGATCGTCGCGAACCGGCGCAGTCTGTCCTCCGGGCCGTCCGGCTCCGCGCTCACGCCGTACGCCCCACGCCCGCGAAACCGGAGAAGGCGTAGGGATCCTCGTCCTCCGGTGCGGTGTCCGGCCGCCACTGCGGCATCGGCACCAGTCCGGGTTCCACCATGTCGTACCCCTCGAAGAACCGCGCGATCTCGTCACGCGTGCGCATGATCAACGGGTTGCGGATGTTCTGGTACACGTCCACCGCGCCACCGGCCCGCTCCGGCGGCAGCGGGACTCCGTCGTACGAGGCGTGGGTGAGCACGAGCATGCTGCCGGGCGCGAGCGCCTCGCGCAGTTCGGTCACCGCCGCATACGGGTTGTCCGTGTCTTCCACGAAATGCAGTATGGCAACGAGAAGGAGCGCCACTGGCCGGTTCAGGTCGATCAGCCGCGACACTTCGGGGCTGTTCAGGATCTCCCACGGCTTGCGGAGATCCGCGGCGAGGATGTCCGCGCCGTCGTTCCCCTCGAGCACCGCCTGGCTGTGCGCCACGGCCACCGGGTCGTGGTCGACGTACATCACGCGCGCGTCCGGGTCGGCCTCCTGGGCCACTTCGTGGACGTTGCCGAAGGTCGGGATGCCGGAGCCGATGTCCAGGAACTGGGTGATGCCCTCGGCTGCGGCGAAACGCACGGCCCGCCGCATGAACGCCCGGTTGGCCTGCATGATCTTGGGCAGTCCCGGCATGAACTCCATGGCTCTGCGGGCCGCTTGCCGGTCGACCTCGAAGTTGTGCGAACCGCCCAGGTAGTAGTCGTACATCCGGGACACGCTGGGCACCGTGACATCGATGCTCCGGGGGGCCCAGGCGGGACGCTCCATCTATCTCTCCAAGACGTAGGCGATCCGGTGTTCGAGCAGAGGTTACTGATCGCCCGCCAAGGGAGCGACCCCAAACGGAAATTGACCATCCGTTCCCGGTCACTGCCAGTGGCACGTGCCGAATCACCTTGGCCCCGTGTGTGACGAAAAGTGTCCGCGGCATTCCGGAGAGTTCCGACACGCCAGGAAGTACGCGGGAAACAGCGCCGGCTATTCCATGGGTTCAGGTGAATCACTGCAAAACGGTCCGCCCCTCCGCGGGCTGCGGAGGGGCGGACACCCGGCCGGCGTCATCCGGAGTGGACGACACCCTGGGGAGGTTGTTACTTCTCCGGGGCGCCGACCGGCTCTCCGTCGGGGCGTACGGCGTACCAGGTGCCGCCGACTCCCTGACCGTTGGTGTCGCCGGCGGCCTCGTCACCGGCGAAGGTGTAGATGGGCCAGCAGTTGATCGTCTGCTGGGCGGCGCCGTCCGGACGGGTGAAGACCATGTAGTTCTTCTTCTGGATGCCCTTGGTGTCCTCGAAGTCGACCGGCGCCACCACCGGCCACTTCTTCAGGCAGTCGCCGGTGCACGCCGACACGGGCTTCGGCCAGGCCTCGTCCTTCATGAAGCGGTAGACCGTCCTGCCGTTCTTGTCGACCACGATCTCGCCGAGTTCGGGGTCCTGCCGGGTCGACAGACCGGCCTCCACGGCCGCCTGCGCCTTCTTGCCCTCGGGGGTCAGCGCGAACCACTTGCCACCCACGCCCTGGCCCTTGACGTCACCGGCGTTGACGTCCTTGACGTAGCGGTAGGCGGGCCAGCCGCCGATGGTGAGCTGCTTGGTGCCGTCGGGCCGGGCGACCTCACCGAGCAGTGCCTTGTCGATCCCCTCGCCGGCCGAGGCGTCGTCGGCGGGCACCGGGGGCCAGGTCTTGGCGCAGTCGCCCTCGCAGTTGGTCGCGGGCGGCTCGGCGGTGTCCTGGTCGAAGCGGTACAGGGTCAGACCGAGGTTGTCGGTCACCACCTTGCCCAGTTCGGCGTTGGTGGAGACGTTCAGTTCGCCCGCGGTGTTGGCGGGGGTCGCGGAGGCCTGTGCGCCGCCGGCCTTGTCGCCACCGCTGCCGGCGTTGCCGTAGTCCCCCGCCGCAGCCGTGGCACCCACGTTCTGGCTGACGGGGGGCGGCGCGGCTTCCTGACCGCACGCGGTGGTCAGAGCAAGCACCGCCGCGGCGCTTGCCACCAGTGAGGCGGTCCGCCAGGAGGTTTTCATCGTCAACTCCACATCATCGCCAGGGTCCCGCAGCGCCCGCAGTGCCGCCGCTCGACGATGGGTACGCACGGAGGCACGCCTTGTGTTCAACCGTGGCCCGGTTTTCTTGTTTTAACTCCTTCGGGGCAATCACCGGGCTCCCGCGCGTGACCGGACGGTTCACGACTCATGATCCTCGTCGTGCACCCATTCGTACCGATCCGATCCGGCGTCGCCGCCCGGGCGTTGGCCGCGACGACGCTGCTCTGGGCACTGGCCGGCGCGCCCGGCGCGGCGGTGGCCGACGCCTGCGCGTACGCGTCGACGGGACCGGGCGGCACGGAGGCGGTGGCGGTCGCGGGAAGCGTCACCTGGACTGATCCCCCGCCCTGCCTGCCGCCTCCCCCGTCCCCCGAGCCGCCGCCCACGCCTTCTCCGACACCACCGCCCCCGCCCGAGCCCACACCGCCCCCGCCTCCCCCACCGCGCCCCAGCCCGCCCCCGGAACCGGACCCCGAGCCGCCGCCCAGGGCCCGTCCGGCGCCCCCGCCGGCCCGCCCGGAACCCACACCGCCACCGGAACCCACACCGCCGCCGCGCCCGCCGGTCCGGCCCGCGCCGCCTCCGCCGCCGGCCCCTGCGCCGTCGGTCACACCGGCGCCGCGGCCGTCCGCGACTCCCGTGCACTACCCGGCGTACCGCGCGGCGACCCCGGACCGGAAGCCTGCCGGCGGCGCCACGTCGCCGCTGACCTTCGTTCTGCTCATCACGACGCCCGCCGTGGTCGCCATCGCCGCGCTGCGTCCGCGCTGAGGCCCGACCCGTCCCGACTCCTTCTGGAGGAATCTCTTGCCGGAATGGCTTGTTCTCACCCTCGCGATGCTCGCCGCGTGTGTCGTCGTGGTGGTCATCACCCTTCTGCGGCACCGCAGGGCGGCCGATGACGAGGACACCAGCGAGACCCCCGACGTCATCGAGTACATGACAATGTGGATCGGTGTGGTGTACGCGATCGTCCTGGGCCTCGCGATCGCGGGCGTCTGGGAGGGGCGCAGCGCCGCCGAGGAGCACGTACGGGCGGAGGCGGTGGCGCTGCACGAGGTCACCGAGCGGGTCCGGGTCTACCCGGCGGAAGTACGCGACCGGATCCGGGACGATGTCAACGCCTATGTCGGACACGTCGTCACCGCCGAGTGGCGGGCCATGGCCGACGACGGCGAGGTCACCGGGCGCGGCACGGAGCTGCTCGACCGGCTCCGCCAGGACGTCACCGACTACGAGCCGCGGACGGACTTCGAGGCGCAGGCCTACCAGCCGCTGGTGGACCAGGTGGCCGCCGCCGACGAGGCGCGCAGCGCGCGGGCCGAGTCGACCGGGGAGACCATGCCGGGCGTGGTGTGGTTCGGGCTGATCGCGGGGGCTGTCATCACCATCGGGATGATCTTCGCGCTGCAGATCCGGCGCACCGCCCGGGAGATGGTCCTCGCGGGACTGTTCTCCGCACTGATCGCCTTTCTGCTCTTCCTCATCTGGGACTTCGACTCGCCGTACAGCCGTGGTCTCGCGGCGTCCGCGGACCCGTTCCTGAGGTTCTTCCCGCACCTGGACGGCTAGGGCCTTTCGTTCGGATCAGGCCGGCCGTGAGACACGGTGCATCTCCAGCCCGCGACACCGGGATGATCCGAACGAAGGGCCCTGGTAGTGCTTCGCCCCGGATCCCATGGGATCCGGGGCGCGGCCTTTCGAGCGGGTGCGGAACGGGAGCCGAGGGGGACAGGGGCTCAGATCCGCTTCTCGGCGCGGCGGCGCATCCAGAAGACGCCGCCGCCGGCGACCGCGGCGGCCACCAGCGCGCCGCCGATCGCCATGTCGGTGGGCGTGGCGCCGCTGGTGCTGCTGCCGCCGATACCGCCGCGGACGCCGCCGATGACGGTGAACGCGGCCGGGCGGGTCAGGCTTCTGCCGGAGCAGTGGACCGTGATGTCGTAGGAACCGGCGCGGGCGTCGTCGTCGACGGTGGCGGTGCCCTTGGAGGTGTTGTTGGCACCGTTGACGGGCGTCAGATTGGTCCGCTGGAAGGCGTTGGAGGTCGCCGTGCCGCCGTTGGGGCAGCCGTCGACCGTGATGGTCAGCTGGCCGCCGCGGGCGATGACGCTGGGCAGGGCGACGATGTTGGACGGGTTGGGAACCCGGCCGGAGTCCGCGACGGCCGCCGGGGCGGCGACCCCGAGGACGGCGACCGCGGCTCCGGCGACCGCCAGGGCACGTGAGTTGCGCATGTGATCCTCCGCGGAAGACGCCCCGGGTCCCGTCCCCGGTCCGATCGGCGAGAAAGCGTCTCCCAGAAAGACCCTCAGTTGCCCTGCGCCGCCCCGCATTTCGACGCTGGTCCGTACTGGTGATCACGGTCCCTGGCGGACCACCGTGCGAGGGATATCGCCGCAGGTCACGGACCGTCAGAAGATCTTCGTCGGAACTGCCCCGGATGGCGCACCCGGCCCCGGTCCGGGCCACCCGTTCGCCGCCGCCCCGTCGCCGGTTGCGCGCGCGCCGCCTAGCGTTCCGATCATGCGCGAGTGGTACGGCGACGGCCGTGTCGAGAGGGGAAGGCGAATGTCTGCTTTCGAGCCGGACGAAGCCGAATGGGAGGCGCGGCCGAGGAGGCGCGCCCCGTGGGGCGTGATAGCGCTGGTGCTGCTGACCGGCCTCGCCCTCATCCGGAACGGCTCGGGGGAATTCGACGTGGGTCCGCCCCAGCCGGCCGGCGCCGCCGCCGCCGGCAGCCGGACCCCCGGCATCGTGGCCGACGCGGTGCCGCCGCTGCCGTACGCGGTACCGGAACGGGTGCGGATCCCGGCGATCCAGGTGGACGCGCCGGTGCTGCCGGTGGGTCTGGACGCCGAGGGCTGGGTGGACGCGCCGCCGCCCCAGGACCCGAATCTGGCGGGCTGGTTCACCGGCGCGGTCTCACCGGGCGAGAAGGGCACGGCGGTCGTCGTCGGCCATGTCGACAACGCGCAGGGTCCGGCGGTGTTCTACGGGCTCGGGGCGCTGAAGAAGGGCAACCGCGTCGAGATCGCGCGGGGCGACGGGAAGACGGCCGTGTTCGAGATCTACGGCATCGAGGTCTTCGCGAAGAACGACTTCCCCGGCGACCGGGTCTACGCCTCCAAGGGGACCGCGGAGCTGCGGGTCATCACCTGCGGCGGTGGCTTCACCCAGCGAGACGGTTACGACGGGAACGTCGTCGCCTTCGCCCGCCTGGCCGAGGTCCGCTGAGCGGGCCCCGTCCGGGCGGGCGGGGGCCGCTCAGGCGTAGTGCCGGCGGGGCACGGTGACGTGGTAGCCGGAGTCCAGCAGTTCGGGCAGGTAGGCGCGCAGGGCCCGCACGCTCTGCGAGCGGTCGCCCCCCGCGTCGTGCGAGAGCACCACGACGCCGGGGGCGGCACCGTCCTCCACCCGGTCGACGATGGTGGCGGTGCCCGGCGTGGTCCAGTCGAGGGTGTCGACCGTCCAGGCCATGGGCTCCATGCCCAGTTCGGCACCGAGCTGGAAGGCGGCACGGTTCCAGGCGCCGTAGGGGGCGCGGAACCATTCGGGGCGTTCGCCGTAGGCCTTCTCGACGATGTCGCAGGTGCGTTCCATCTCGGAGCGGATCCGGCGGCGGCTGAGCCGGGTGAGCAGGGGGTGGGTCCAGGTGTGGTTGCCGACCACATGACCCTCGTCCGCCATCCGGGCCAGCAGGTCCCGATTCCCGGTGGCCATCTCGCCGCAGACGAAGAACATCGCGCGCACGTCGTAGCGGGCCAGTGTGTCCAGGATGTGCGGGGTGTAGCGGGGGTCGGGCCCGTCGTCGAAGGTCAGCACCATCGTGCGACCGCGCCCGTCCACCCGCAGCAGCGGTTCCTCGCGCACCGGTGTCGTGCCGGTGGCGCGCGGCGGTCCGTAGCCGGTCAGCGGCCGCAGGCGGTACGCGGAGGGCAGGAGCGGTCTGCTGGCGGCCTGGGCGCCGGCGGCGGGCGGCGCTGAGGGCGCGGCCCGGTTCCCGGTGGCCGGCGAGAGTGCCGCGGCGACACCCGCAGCCCCCAGGGTGGCGGCGCCGGTGAGCAGGGCCCGGCGCCGGGTGAGCAACTGATCCTTCTGCATGACTCATCAGTCGCCCCGCGGAGGGCCGACGCACCTCAGCGACACCGGTGCGGCGGCATGATTCCACCCGGTCGGCGGAGTGCGGGCGGGGGATCCTCCCGGCCGCCCGGCGGCCGGGACGACGTGGTCCGGTGCCCTCGCCGACGTGACGGCACAGCGGTCCGGTGGGTTCGAACGGGGTACGGACGGCCCGCAGGTGATCGTGGCGGGTGTGGACGGCTCCGACTCGTCGCTGCGCGCGGCGGCCTACGTCTCCGGCCCGGCCCGGCGGCAGGGTGCGCTGCTCGCCGTCGTGTACGTACAGCCGGTCCTGGCGGCGGGTGCGGCGCTCGGCGCGCCGGTGGCCGGCACGACCGACGAGAGCGCCGGGGACCTGGCGGCACGGATCCGGGAGGCGATGGACCGGATGAGGGGAGTCCACGACATCCGCTGGGCGTTCCACAGCTTCCGCGGCGACCCCTTCAACGGCCTGTGAAGGCGGCGGACGACCTGACGGCGGACGCGGTGGTGGTCGGCGCCTCCGGGCAGGCCGGTCACCGGTTCATCGGATCGGTCGCCATACGGCGGTGAAGGCCGGGCGCCGGCCGGTGACGGTGGTGCCGTAGCCCGCCGGCCGGGGCTCGCCGCGCGCGGTGACGGGTCCTCACTCCCCCATCACGAGCCCGTCCTGTGCCGCGCCCCTGCTCAGCACGATGTCGCGGATCCGGTCGCGCACCGACAGCACCTCGGCGCCCCGGGCGAGCGCCTGGTTGAGGTTGACGGTGCGTCCGGCGTCCACGTCGAAGAGCTGCGGGACGAACTCGGCGCGGGTCACCTCCCAGCGTCCGCCGGGACGCCGCGGCGGGGCGAAGGTGAAGCGGCCCAGGGTGGACTGGTTGCCGCGCGGGTCCTGGACGCCGTCGTGGTTGGTCATCTCACCGGCGATCTGGTCTCCCATGCCGTAGATCACCCAGGTGCCGTTGACCTTCTCGTACGCCTGCGGGACGTGGGCGTGGGTACCGAGGATCAGGTCGATGTCGGGGCGGCCGCCGGTTGTCGAGGCGGTGAGCGAGCGGGCCAGGCCGAGTTGCGACTCGTCCGGGGCGTCCTGCCATTCGGTGCCCCAGTGCAGGGAGACCACGACGACGTCGGCCCCGGCCCCGCGGGCAGCCCGCGCGTCGTCGGCGATCCGCGCCTCGTCGACGAGGTTCACCGCCCAGGGCCGGTCGGGGGGCAGCGGGAGGCCGTTGGTGTCGTAGGTGTAGGCGAGATGGGCGACGCGCGCCGCGCCCGCGCGCAGCACGGTCGCCGTGCGGGCCTCCCGTTCGTCGCGTGCGGAGCCGGCGTGTCGTACGCCGGCCCGGTCGAGGGCGTCGAGGGTGCGGCGGATGCCTTCCGTGCCGTCGTCGAGGGTGTGGTTGGAAGCGGTGGAGCAGCCGTCGTAGCCGGTGGCGGCGAGGCCCTGGGCGACCTCGGGCGGGGACCGGAAGAGGGGGTAGCCGGCGTAGTCGCCGTCGGCGCCGTACACGGTCTCCATGTGGCACAGCGCCAGGTCCGCCGGTGCGACGACGGAGCGGATGCCGGAGAGCATCGGCCGGAAGTCGTAGCCGGTGCCGCCGGCGTCGTGGCGGGCGCGTTCGATGATCGAGCTGTGGGGCAGCACATCGCCGGAGGCGACGAGGGTGAAGCCACGGTGCTTCGTCGCGGAGGGGGCCGGATGCCCCGGTTCCGGTGGCTGGTGGCCGCGGGCCTGGCAGGCGGCGCCCGCGGCGAGGACGACGGTCAGGACGATGGCCAGCTGCCGACTGCGTGCGATCATCACTTCACCCCGCTGTAGTCGCATTAATGGATAAACAGGTAAGAAGCCTCATCTCTCCGCCGACTGTTCCGACACGCCTTTTAGCCCGTCCGGCGTGCGTGAACGACCGCCTCGACCGTTCGTCGAACCGTTCGCCGACGCGATCGACCGTCCGCCGCACGCTCCTGTGCACGCCCTGTCCCCGGGGAGCGCCGTACGTTGCCATACGGCCATGACGGCCGGAATCACACTCACGAACGGGACGACCGCCGAGCACGAGCTCGCCGCACTGCAGCGCGAGCACGGCCGGCCTCTCTTCGCGCTGCTGCTCCGGCTCTGCGACGGGGACCGGCAGCGCGCGGAGGATCTGGTGCAGGAGACGTTGGTGCGCGCCTGGCAGCACCCCGAGGCCCTGCGCGCCGAGAACTTCGACTCCGTAAGGCCCTGGCTGCTGACCGTGGGACGGAGGCTCGCGATCGACGCGCGCCGGGCCCGGCAGGCCCGTCCGCCCGAGGTCGGGGACGCCCTGCTGGAGAACGCGCGGGTGATCTCCGACCACGCCGAGCGGGCCGTGGCGACGCTCGATGTCCGCGAGGCTGTGAAGACTCTCACCCCTGAGCACCGTGAAGTCCTGGTGCTCGTGTACTTCCAGGGGGCGAGTGTGGCGGAAGCCGCGACGGCCCTCGGCATCCCGCCCGGTACCGTGAAGTCCCGCGCGTACTACGCACTGCGTGCCCTGCGCCGGGTGCTTCCCGGATACGCCTCCGACATGCGGTGAAACCGACTGCCGGGTCAAGCCTTCGTAAAGCGCCTTGCCGACGACCCCGGTTGAGTAATCGGCTGTCCTCATCCGTGTTCCGGACCGGGGGCCCGGGTCGGGCGACGCGCACGTACCGGAGGAAGGCAGGAAGGGATGCTGCACAGAGGTCGAGAGAACACGGACGGCGCCGGCGACGGTGAACTGGCTGTCCCCATGGCCTGGTTGTACGCCGAGTACATCGCCGACGAACTGCTGCGCAGCGGCGATCTCATGCCGCCGACGTCCTTCGAGTTCCGGGCCGGACGGGACGCGCTGGCGCTGACCGTCTTCCTGTCCGACACCGACGGCGAACTGTCCGGCATCCGGGTGATCACCCAGATGGAGACCTGGCTGTCGCTGACCGCCTACGACCAGCCGTGGCAGGAATGGGTGCAGGGCCGTCTGGCCGACCTGGCCGCGGACGCCGCCGCCTCCGGCCGGAACGCTCCCGACCCGGACCTGGAGCTGGCCCGGGAGGCCTGGCGCTGGCTGCGCGAGACGGAGCTGCTGGCGCCGGATCTGAACGCGGTACCGGGGGGCGCCGCCGGGAGCGGCGAGGACGAGGGTCCCAAGGTCTGGACGCCCGCCTGGCAGCTCGGGCTGCCGCTCGGCCACCTCGCCATCCACCTCTTCTAGCCTCCTCGGAGATCCGACCAATCCGCGGGCCGGAGGGCTCCGAATCCTTTGGTTACGATTCGGCACGCGGCTTGAGTGATTCGGCCGACTGGTGCGTACCGGTGGGAGCAAGGAGTAACCCCACCCGCACCCAAAGGCACGAGGATTCGGCATGAGGTCCCTGGAGAGGCATCGCGACGTCGGCGCCTACGCGCTCGGCGTGCTGGACGAGGCGGAGGCGTTCCGCTTCGAGGACCACCTCATGGAGTGCCCCAGCTGCGCTGTCCAGGTGACCGAATTCGGCGCTGCGACACGTCAGTTGATGCTGTACCGGAGCGCCACTCCACGCCCCGTGCACCCACTGGCCAAGCCCGGTCCGAGGATGCTGGACCGGCTGCTGTCGGAGGTCAAGGCCCGCAGTCGCACCGGGCGTCGCCGGCTGCTCCTCGCCCTGGCGGCCTCCGTGGTGATCGCGGTGACGGCGCCGTTGGCCGCGGTGACGGCGCGGGGCGGTGGTGCGGCCCCCGTGAGTATCGCGGCCACCGACGAACTGTCCGGGGTGTGGGCCGAGGTGACGACGGCGGACGAGGCCTGGGGCAGCCGGATGGAGCTGAAGGTCAAGGACGGCGCGGGGCCCCGTGCCTGCCGGCTGGTGGTGATCGGCCGGGACGGCTCCGAGGAGACGGTGACCAGTTGGACCGTGCCCCGCCATGACGCCCGCCCCAACACGATGCTCAGCGGCTCCGCCATGCATGCCGACGAGATCGCCCGCTACGAGGTGCGGACGGCGGAAGGCGAGCACCTGGTGACGCTGGACACCGCGGGCACCGGGTGACACCCCGGGGCCTGCCCGGGGGGCTCACTTCAGCAGGCGGGAGAGCCTTCGGTCGGCCAGTGGCCTGCCGCCGGTCTGGCAGGTCGGGCAGTACTGCAGCGAGGAGTCGCTGAAGGAGACCTCGCGGATGGTGTCTGCGCAGACCGGGCAGGGCTCGCCGGTACGGCCGTGGACCCTGAGGCCGCTCTTCTTCTCGGACTTCAGCCGTCCGGCCGCGACGCCCCGGGAGCGTTCCACCGCCTCGGTGAGGGTGGTGCGCAGCGCCTCGTACAGGCGGGTGGTCTCCTCCGGGGTGAGGGAGCCGGCCGGTTTGTAGGGGGACATCCGGGCCGCGTGCAGGATCTCGTCGCTGTAGGCGTTCCCGACACCCGCGATCAGGCCCTGGTCCCGCAGGGCGCCCTTGATGCGGCGGCGCTCCCCGGACAGCAGGTCCGCCAGGCGCCGCTCGTCGAAGTCCTCGGCCAGCGGGTCCGGGCCCAGCCGGGCGATGCCCGGGATCTCCGCGGGGTCCGCCACGATGTACACCGCGAGCCGCTTCTGGGTCCCGGCCTCCGTGAGGTCGAAGCCGGCGCCGGTCTCCAGCGCGACCCGCAGGGCCAGCGGTCCCCTGCCGGGGCGGGGCGGGCCGCTGGGAAGGCGGTCCTTCCAGTGCAGCCAGCCCGCACGGGCCAGGTGGGTGACGAGATACGGGCCGCCGTCCGTCCGGAGGCCGAGGAACTTGCCGTACCGGTGCACGGCGGTGACCTCACGGCCCTCGACGGCTGTCGGCGGCGGGGCGTAGGTCTTCAGGACGCTGATCGCCACGGGCAGCACCCGGACGATCTCGTGGCCGGTCAGGTGCTCGGCGAGAAGGTCCCTGAGCGCCTCGACCTCGGGGAGTTCCGGCATACGTCAAGGGTGCCACCCGGGGCGCCGGTGCTCAGGTCGTCCCGCAGCGGTCCGGCCCCGGCCGCCCGCCCCGCACCCGGCACGGCCCGCCGGGTCCGGGAGCTCGTCCGGCACACGTCACGTAGCCGGCTCCGCACGCGGGAGGCCCGTACGGCGGGCGGTGCGTGCCCCGTGTGAAGGGCGGAACCGCTCCGCGCGGCCGGGGCGGACCGGCGTCCGGCGTGCACGCCCGCGGGCGTGCACGGGGAGGGGGTCAGGACGGGTCCGGGCCCTTGGACACCACGAACTCGCTCCACACGCATTTGCCGCCGCCCCGCGCCTCCACACCCCAGACGTCGGTGAGCATCTCCACCAGGAGGAGGCCCCTGCCCGAGACGCCCGACTCACCGGGCTCACGGCGGCGCGGCAGGGCGCTGGAGGAGTCCTCGACCTCCACGCGCAGGCGCCGGTCCTTGCCGGTGAGGACCCGGAGGGTGACGACCGCGGTGCCCTCGGTGTGCATCAGCACATTGGTGATCATCTCGTCGGCGACCAGTTCGATGTCGTCGGCCCGTTCCCGCGCGCCCCACGCGCTGACCGCCGTACGGATCATGCGCCGGGTCTCGGAGAGCGCCCCCGGATCGCCGGGCGGCACGTACTGCTTGAGCCGGCCGCCGGAGCGCGGGCTGTCCAGGGCGCGGCGGCGCAGCAGGAGCAGCGCCACGTCGTCGTCACCGCCGCGTTCCTCGGCCACGTCGATGAGCCGGTCGGCGAGGTCGCGTACGTCGTCGGGGCCGACGGCGATCAGCGCGCACAGGGTCTTCATACCGTCGTCCAGGTCAGCGCCGGGCTGCTCGACCAGGCCGTCGGTGCACAGCAGCAGGGTGTCGCCGGGGTCGAGCTCCATGGTGCCGACCGGGTAGTCGAGCCCGCCGAACTCCGCGGACAGACCGAGCGGCAGCCCGCCGGGCACGGTGAGCCGCTCGCAGGAGCCGTCGGTACGGCGGACCAGCGGGTCGATGTGTCCGGCCCGCACCATCTGGAGCACGCCGGTGGACAGGTCCGCCTCGGCGTAGAGGCAGGTCGCGGACCGGTCGGTGTCCAGTTCGTTCAGGAAGACGGAGGCGCGGGCCATCACGGTGGCCGGCGGATGTCCCTCGGCCGCGTAGGCCCGCAGCACGATGCGCAGCTGGCCCATGACGGCGGCTGCGTGCGTGTCGTGCCCCTGGACGTCGCCGATGACGGCGCCGACCCGGCCGCCGGGCAACGGGATCAGGTCGTACCAGTCCCCTCCGATGTCCCGGCCGAGGCTGCCGCCGATGGTGGCGGCCCGGTAGCGCACGGCCAGATCGGCGCCCGGCACGCTGGGGATGGTGCGCGGCAGCATGGCCTGCTGCAGCTTCTGGGCGAGGTCCATCTCCTGCTCGTAGAACTGGGCGCGCTGCAGGCTCTGCGCGATACTGCTGCCCAGGGCGACCAGGATGTTGCGCTCCTCGGCGGAGAAGCCGCGCCGGTCGCTGTAGAGCAGGCCCATCGCCCCGATCGGGCGGGCCTGGACGATGAGCGGCAGGTAGGCGGCCGAGGTGATGTCGAGGCCGGTGATGCCCTGCCAGAGCGTGGGGTAGCGCTCGGCGAACTCCTCCGGCGACTCGATGAAGCACGGGCTGAGGGTGCGCACCGCCTCGCTCATCGGGTAGGCCTCGTCCATTCCGGTGATGCGGGTGCCCTCGACGAAGCTGCCGTCGGGCCCCTCGGCGATGAGCCGGATCCGGCCCGCCTCGACCAGCCCCATGACGAGACTGGTGGCGCCCAGATGGGTGAGTCCGTGCGTGTCCTTGAGGGCGTCGATGACCTCCCGCACGGTGCGGGCGTGGGCGAGAGCGGCGGTGGTCAGCTGGACGATGTTGGTCTGCCGGCGGCGGGCGTCCTCCTGCTCGGCCTGTGCGCGGCGGGCCTCGGAGTCGCTGAGCTCCTGGGTGGCGTCCCGGACGATGCCGATGATGCGGCGGGGCCTGCCGGTCGCGTCCCGGCGAATGCAGCCCTGGGTGTGGGTCCAGCGCAGCGCGCCGTCGCGGCGGCGGACACGGAAGTAGGCACCGTAGTTCTCGCTGCCGTTCTTCATCGCCTGGGAGACCGCGGCGTCCAGCCGCAGTGCCTCCGCCGGTGGCATCCGCGTCGACAGGGTCTCGGGCCGGTCGTCGTACTCGTCGGGGCGCACGTCGAAGATCTCGTGCGCCTGGGCGTCCATCTGCAGCACCCCGGCGTCCAGATCCCAGTCGAAGCTGCCCATGCGGTTGAGCACCAGGATCGGATCCGGGTGGTCCGGCCAGTCGTCCGGGAGTGACGGGGGGCTCGCTCCCCGATCGGGCATGGGGCCACTTTGCCAGGATTCACGTGATTCCTCGACCGCTGGGCCTCCTCGCTCCCGCCTCCCTTCCGCGGGATTCCGGCGCCGCCCGGTGATATACGGGGAGTCGCACATGCGCGGCGGGACGACGGTGGAAGGAGCGGGGCCGTGGAGTGGTTCACCGCATCCGAGTACTGGCTGGGCCGGCTGGTCTTCCAGCGGGCGCTGGCCGGACTCTACCTGGTGGCGTTCCTGACGGCGGCGCTGCAGTTCCGCGCGCTGATCGGTGAGCGCGGGATGCTGCCGGTGCCGCGTTTCGTGGAGCGGGTGCCGTTCAGGAGGTCACCGAGCCTGTTCCACCGGTACTACTCGGACCGGTTCTTCGCGGGGTGCACCTGGACGGGCTGTGCGGTGTCGGCGGCGCTGCTCGCGGGGCTGGACTCACTGCTTCCGCTGTGGGGCGGGATGCTGCTGTGGCTGGTGCCGTGGGCGCTGTATCTGTCGATCGTCAACGTGGGGCAGACCTGGTACTCGTTCGGCTGGGAGTCGCTGCTGCTGGAGGTCGGCTTTCTCGCCGTGTTCCTAGGCAACGACGAGGTGGCGCCGTCCGTCGTGGTGCTGTTCCTGCTGCGGTGGGTCCTCTTCCGGGTGGAGTTCGGGGCCGGAATGATCAAGATGCGCGGCGACGCGTGCTGGCGGAAACTGACCTGTCTGGACCACCATCACGAGACGCAGCCCATGCCGGGGCCGCTGAGCTGGTTCTTCCACCATCTGCCGAAGCCGCTGCACCGGGTCGAGGTGGCGGCGAACCATGTCACCCAGCTGGTGCTGCCGTTCCTGCTGTTCGCTCCGCAGCCGGTCGCCTCGGCCGCCGCCGCGCTGATGATCGTCACCCAGCTCTGGCTGGTGCTGTCCGGCAACTTCGCGTGGCTGAACTGGGTCACCATCGTGCTGGCCCTGCCGGTGATCGCGTTCCCGGCCGATCCGCCCCCGGTGCCCGGGGCACCGCTGTGGTACGTGGTGGTCGTGTCGGCGGTGTCCGCGCTGCTGCTCGGCCTGTCCTGGCAGCCGGTGCGCAACATGTTCTCCCCCCGCCAGGTGATGAACCGCTCCTTCGATCCGCTGCACCTGGTCAACACCTACGGGGCGTTCGGCAGCGTCAGCCGGATCCGTTACGAGGTGGTCGTGGAGGGCACGGCGGACGAGGTGCCCCGCAAGGACGGCGACTGGCGGGAGTACGAGTTCAAGGGCAAGCCGGGTGATCCGCGGCGCTGGCCGCGCCAGTTCGCGCCGTACCATCTGCGGCTCGACTGGCTGATGTGGTTCGCCGCGCTGTCGCCCGCGTACGCCGGGCCGTGGTTCGGGGTGCTGGTGGAACGTCTGCTGGAGAACGACCGGGACACGCTGAGGCTGCTGCGCCGCTCCCCGTTCCCCGCGGACACGCCGCCCCGGCACATCCGCGCCCGTCTCTTCCGCTACCACTTCACGACCTGGCGGGAGCTGCGGGAGACGGGCGCGTGCTGGGACCGCACCTACGTACGCGAATTCCTGCCGCCGACCCGGCTGACGGGGACGGACCGGAGGCCGTAGACACGGTGGCGGCGGGAAGGCGGCGGCGCCCTCAGCTCCCGGTCCCGCCCAGGCGTGCCCGCCGCAGCCGCAGGGTCATCAGCTCGAAGGGGCGCAGGCGGACGGTGATCCGGTCACCGTCGAGCGCAGGCGCCTGCGTGTCCGCGAGCGGGCGTTCCAGCAGGTCGGTCACCTCAACGCCGCCGGCCGCGAACCCGGTGGTGAGGGTGGCGCGGGCACGGGCGCCGCAGGCCTCGTGGAAACGGACCACGACGTCACCGCTGCCGTCGTCGGCCAGCTTCACCGCCGTGATCACGACCGCCTCCCGGTCGGCCGTCACCAGGGGCGCGACCTCACCGGCACCGGTGAGCCGCCGCTCGGGCAGATTGACCCGCCAGCCCTCGCGCACCGCGTCACCGATCGAGGCGCCCGGCACCAGCGCGTGCCGGAAGCGGTGCACGCCCTGGTCGGTCTCCGGGTCGGGGAAGCGCGGGGCGCGCAGCAGGGACACCCGGACCGTCGTGGTGATACCGCCGTCGCCGCGGACCGTGCGGGTCACATCGTGGCCGTACGTCGAGTCGTTGACGACGGCCACGCCCCAGTCCGGTTCCTGGAGGTGGACGAAGCGGTGGTTGCACGCCTCGAACTTGGCCGCCTCCCAGGAGGTGTTGGTGTGGGTCGGCCGGTAGAAGTGCCCGAACTGCGTCTCGGACGCGTAGCGTTCGGTGTGCAGGTCGAGCGGGAAGGCGAGCTTGAGGAACTTCTCCGTCTCGTGCCAGTCGACCTCGGTGTCCACCACCAGCCGCCGCTCCCCCGGCGGCAGCGACAGCACCTGGGTGGCCCGGGAGTCCCCGAAGAAGCGGACGATCCGCACCGAGGCGCCGTCGCCCCCGGCCGCCACCTCGTCCGCGTCCGTCAGGTCGGTGACCGTGTTGCGGTAGAACGCGTCGACGTCCCACGCGTCCCACATGTTCGGCAGGTCCGGATGGAGCTGGAGGAGGTTGCCGGCCTGCCCCGGGGCGATGGTCTCCCGGTCCGCCGCGGTGTCGTGGGCGGAGACCAGCAGCCCGCGGGCGTCGATCTCGATCCGGAGCAGGCCGTTGTCGAGGATGTGCCCGCCGCCGGGGCGTGCCGCGAGGGTGGTGCGGCCGTCGTGCGCGGCCGGACGCGCGCCGCCCGCCGGGACGCCCGAGCGGGAGTGCGGGGCCGCGTTGAAGACCAGCGGGACTTCTCCCTCGCCGGCCAGGGCGCGCTGCGCCGCGTCGATGATGCCGGTCAGTTCACCGGCGATCCGGGCGTAGGTGGCGCGGGCCTCGCGGTGCACCCAGGCGATGGAGGAGCCGGGCAGGATGTCGTGGAACTGGTGCAGCAGCACCGTCTTCCAGATGCGGTCCAGGTCCTCGTAGGGGTAGGGGAATCCGGTCCGTACGGCCGCCGTGGCCGCCCACAGCTCGGCCTCGCGCAGCAGGTGTTCGCTGCGGCGGTTGCCCTGCTTGGTGCCGGCCTGGCTGGTGAGGGTGGCGCGGTGCAGTTCCAGGTAGAGCTCCCCGACCCAGACGGGCGGTTCGGGATACTCGGCCTCGGCCTTGGCGAAGAACGCGGACGGGGTCTCCCAGGTCACCGTCGCGGAGCCCTCCAGGTTCCGGAGCCGGGCCGCCCTGGCGACCATCTCGCGGGTGGTGCCGCCGCCCCCGTCGCCGAATCCGGTGGGCGCGAGGGAGTGGCGGGCCGCGCCCTTGTCCTTGAAGTTGCGGACGGCGTGGGCGATCTCGGCGCCCGTCATCGAGCAGTTGTAGGTGTCGACGGGCGGGAAGTGGGTGAAGATCCGGGTGCCGTCGACGCCTTCCCAGCGGAAGGTGTGGTGCGGGAAGCTGTTCGTCCGCGACCAGGAGATCTTCTGCGTCAGCAGGTACTTGGCGCCCGCGGCCTTGATGATCTGGGGCAGTCCGGCGGCGAATCCGAAGGTGTCCGGCAGCCACGCCTCGTCGTTCTCCACGCCGAACTCGTCGAGGAAGAACCGTTTGCCGTGCACGAACTGCCGGGCCATCGCCTCCGAGCCGGGCATGTTGGTGTCCGACTCCACCCACATGCCGCCGGCCGGCACGAACCGCCCGTCGGCGACCGCCTTCTTCACCCGCGCCCACACCTCGGGCCGGTGTTCCTTCACCCACGCCCACTGCTGGGCCTGCGACATGACGAAGACGAACTCGGGTTCGTCGTCCAGCAGGGCGGTCATGTTGGCGGCCGTACGGGCCACCTTGCGTACGGTCTCGCGCAGTGGCCACAGCCACGCCGAGTCGATGTGCGCGTGGCCGACGGCGCTGATGCGGTGCGCAGAGGGGACGGCGGGCGCGGACAGCACCTCGGTGAGCAGTGAACGGGCTCGCGCTGCCGTGCTGTTGACGTCCTGGAGGTCCACGGCGTCCAGGGCGCGGTCCACCGCGCGCAGTATTTCCCAGCGGCGGGGTGAGTCGGCCGGCAGTTCGGCCATCAGCTCGCCGAGCACCTCGAGGTCGATCACCAGCTGCCAGACCGTCTCGTCGAAGACGGCGAGGTCCATGCGGGCCAGCCGGTACTGCGGTTCACCGCCCGCCGTGTCCCGGTCGCCCAGCCGGGTCGGCCGGAAGGGGTGGTAGTCCAGGACGACGGGGTTCGCGGCGGCCTCGATGTGCAGGCGCACCTCCTCCCCGCCCCGGGCGGGCGCGGCGATCCGTACCCACTGGTTGCGGGGGTGGAGACCCTTCACAGGGGTGCCGTCGGGCCGGTACACCAGTCCCTCGCACTGGAAGCCGGGCATGTTCTCGTCGAAACCGAGGTCGAGGAGGGCTTCCACCGTCCTGCCGGCCCAGGCCTCGGGGACGGTTCCGGTGACCCGGAACCAGCTGGTGCCCCAGGGGGCGCCCCAGCGGGCGCCCACCTCGACGGGTCCGGGATCGGCCGCGAGCCCTTCGGCGACGGGGACGGGTTCTCCGGGCGCGTGCCACGCCGCCACCTCGAGGGGCACGGACTCGGGGTACACGGCGGGGCGGACACGCTCGTCGAGGACACGCCTCAGGCGCGCTTCGACCAGGGTGCGGTCGTCATGCATGGGGGCGCTCCATGGTTGAGGGCGGGTGGTCACCAGGGGTACCACTCCCCCGGTGCGTACCCGTTCGAACCAGCGAGGCGGAGCCGGTCCGGCGGACCGTGCCGGACCGGCCCCGGCACGCCCCGCCCTGCCGTGGAGCGCGTGGCGGCGGCGCACGCGCCTCGGCTCCGCTCGGGCGGAGCCCGTCGCCTCGCCGCCTTCCGCCGGCTCGCGGCCGGCCGCACCGGCCCTCGCCCGCCGGTACCCGCGGCAGCCGTCGGCTTCGTCCGGCCGCTCCCGCCGGACCCGGCCCGGGGGCCGTTGGGATCTTGTCGTGACCGGCCGTGAGGGTCTAGGCTCGGCCGGGTGACTGCCGGGTCGGCCATGGGCCATACACGTAAGGCGCTCCCGGCCTCGGTGTGAGGCCGGTGCGGGGGCCGTCCCCGCCCGCGCGGGCCCGTGGCCCGCCGCACGCTCCGCGTTCCCTTTCCCCACCTCGCCCCGCCGCGCTCCCGTGCGCGGCAGCGACCCCGCGCCGCCTCGCGCGGACCCACCCGTGGAAATCGAGACCGGAGACATGTCAGCCATGCCCGAAGCGCCGCACATCGAGCTCAACCACACCGCCGTCTACGCCCGTGACCGCCGCACCTCCGCCGAGTTCCTCGCCGGGATCCTGGGACTGGAGGTCGGCGCCCCGTTCGGTCCGTTCCTCCCGGTCGACCTGGGCAACGGCGTGACCCTCGACTACTACGAGATGCGGGACGAGCCGGTCCAGTCCCAGCACTACGCGTTCCTCGTGCCCCAGGAGCGGTTCGACGCCATGATCGCGCGTCTGGAGTCGGCCGGCGTCACCTACTACGCGGATCCCGGTCACACCCGGCCGGGCCGGGTCAACGATCTGTTCGGCGGACGCGGCGCCTACTTCGACGACCCGGACGGCCACAACATGGAGATCATGACCCGGCCCTACGTCAGGCCCTGACGCCCGTCGGCCTCAGGGCAGGAGCGCCTTGTACATGATGTGCAGGCCGACCCGCCCGTGCCGGGGGTGGTCGAACGCCTCGGGCACCGTGCCCAGGATCGTGAAGCCCATCGAAGTCCACAGTTTCACGGCCGGGTTGGTCTCGACGACGGCGTTGAACACCATGCCCCGGTAGCCGGCCTTCCGTGCCTCGTCCAGGACGTGCCCGGCGAGCAGACGGCCGATGCCCCGGCCGGCCCGGTCCGGGTCGACCATGAAGCCGGCGTTGGCGATCCCCGCGGCGGGGCCCGCGTAGTTCGGTGTGACATACGCGGAGGCGACGACGGTCCCGTCGTCGCCCTCGACGGCGTACACCTGCTTCGCCGGGTTCATCCACAGGGCCCGGGCGTCCTCCTCGGAGGTGCCCGGGTCCCAGGTGTAGGTCTCGCCGGCGGCGACGACACGGTGCCAGAACGGCCAGATGCGCGGCCAGTCGTCGGCGGTCGCTTCCCTGATCAGCATGGGTGCGAGTCTGGCACGCCCACAGGTCGGGGCGGCGTGCGCCGGCTCAGTCGACGCTGGGGAGGATGTGCGGCTCGGCGAGGTCGTCCTCGTAGCCGGCCAGGCGGATCGGGGCCGAACGGGCCCACACGTCGAGACTCCCGAGCTGCCCTGGCCTGCGGCCGGACCGCTCGGGGCGTTCCTTGGGGCGCTCTTCCTGTTTCGTCTGTTCCGGTGTCACCGCGCACTCCTTATGTGTCGGTCACCCTGGGGACGTACCGCGTCGGCCCTGTGCCTGGCGTCCGACGTCCGCTCGGGTCTGATTCGCATGCCGTTCGGACGCGGTGGCGCCGGCAACTCGGGGAGGAGCGGGCCGTTGTGAACCGGCTGGTCCCAGACGGACCGTGGGTGCGGGTAGGACCCTTGCTGCTGTCCGTCGGCATCAGAGTAACCAGATGAGCGACCCCCCGCTCGATGGGGCTCGAAACTGCGGGTAACAATCACGCGACGGGTCGTACGCGATCATCGGTGATATACCACCATTCCGGGAGGAACGCAGCGGATTCATTCACTCATTCGGAGTACATGAGTGTCGACGTTTTCGACAAGGCCGCGTGGTCATGACGCAGTTCGGTTTCCGTTGGCCCGGCGGCAAGCTCGCCATGGTGTGCTGCCGCACGGCAACGGCTGTCTCCCGGGAGGACCGGCGCATGGAACCGCGCACCGTCGAGGAGCTGATGGACCTGCTGCGGGCGTGCCGGGGCACGCGGGAGAACCGCGGCCGTGTCCCGGCCGACGCGTACGAGCACGCCCTGCGGACCGCGGCGCTGCTGCGCCGGGGCCGGCCCGCGGACAAGGAGCTGCAGGTGGCCGGTCTGGTCATGCACCTCGGCCGGCATCCGTGCCCCGGCGACCCGGCGGCGGGCGCCGATCACGCGGCGGACGCGGTACGGGAACTGCTCGGCGCGCGGGTCGCCGCACTCGTCCGCGGTCGTCCCCGGCCGGGCCTGCCGGCNCCTCGGTGAGCGAGCGGAGGAAATAGGCGAGCAGGGAGCCGATGAAGACGATGGACAGCAGACCGCGCAGGGAGGCCTGCCGGCCGGGGACGACCTCGCCGCCCTGCGCACGGCAGCCGAGGAGGCCCGCACCGCCTGTTTCGACGCCGGGGTGCTGGAGGACTGGCGCACCGTGCTGGAACTCCTGGCGGCGCGCACCTCCCGGCTGGGCACGGCGGACTCACGGCCCGTCGGCCACCCCGGTCACCAGCGGCCGGGCGCGTAGTCCTTCAGGAAGACGCCGTACAGGTCCTCGCCCGCCTCGCCGCGCACGATCGGGTCGTAGACGCGGGCCGCGCCGTCGACCAGGTCGAGCGGGGCGTGGAAACCGGCGTCGGCGAGGCGCAGTTTGTCGAAGTGGGGACGCTCGTCGGTGATCCAGCCGGTGTCGACCGAGGTCATCAGGATGCGGTCGGTGTCGAACATCTCCTGCGCGCTGGTCCGCGTCACCATGTTGATGGCGGCCTTGGCGGCGTTGGTGTTGGGGTGTCCCGCGCCCTTGTAGCCACGGTCGAACACGCCTTCCATCGCGGAGACGTTGACGACGTAGGCCCGCCCTGCGGACGCGCGGCGCGCGGCCTCGGCCATCGCCGGACGCAGCGCGCTGATCAGGATGAACGGCGCCGTGTAGTTGCACAGCTGGGTCTCCAGCAGTTCCACCGGCGAGATCTGCTCGATGGTCTGGACCCAGGTGTTGGAGTCGACGACGTCGGGGAGCAGGCCGCCCGCGTCGATGGCGGTGCCGTCACGGTGCCGGACCACGCTGGCGTTCCCCGCGACCAGGGCGAGGTCGGCCACCTTCTGCGCGTCGAGCCCGCTGACCCCGGCGGGCAGCGCGGTCAGTCCGTCGACCGCGCCGGAGTTGAACGCGCCGATGGTGTGGTGGGCGGGCAGCTCACCGGCCGGCAGCGGGGCGCTCTCGCCGTCGACGAGCGCGGCGTACGCGGACGGCAGCCGGCGCACGGTCTGGGTGGCGTTGTTGATCAGGATGTCGAGCGGGCCCTGGTCCGCCACCCGTTCGGCCAGCGCGACGGCCTGGCCGGGATCGCGGAGGTCGATGCCGACGACCTCCAGCCGGTGCATCCAGTCGCCGGAGTCGTCCATGGCCTTGAAACGGCGGATGGCGTCCTTGGGGAAGCGCGTGGTGATGGTGGTGTGGGCGCCGTCGCGCAGCAGCCGCAGCGCGATGTACATGCCGATCTTGGCGCGTCCACCGGTGAGCAGCGCCCGCTTGCCGGTGAGGTCGGCACGGGCGTCGCGCCGGGTCCGGTTCTCGGCCGCGCAGTCCTGGCAGAGCTGGTGGTAGAAGTAGTCGACCTCGACGTAGCGGGTCTTGCAGGTGTAGCAGGAGCGCGGGCGCTGGAGTATCCCCGCGATCCGGCCCTGCTCCACGCGGGAGGAGGGCAGGATGCCCTCGGTCTCGTCGTCGATGCGCTCGGCCGAGCCGGTGGCGGTGGCCTCGGTGACGGCTTTGTCGTGGGCGGTCTTGGCGGCCCGGCGCTCCTGGCGGCGGCGCTGCTTGACCGTGCGGTAGATGTGCGAGGTGGCCCGGCGGACCAGGACCGCGTCCGGGTGGTCGACGTCGAGCTTGTCGAGTTCCTCGAGCACGCCGAGGCAGACGGCGAGCCGCTCCGGGTCGATGCCGGGCCCGTATGCCACCGCGTCCGTGGCCCCGGGGCCGTCCTGTGTCACCGTCATCGCCGCTGCCGCTTCCCGCTCTGCTTCTCGCGGCGCTCCGTTCGCATCCGCTGTCGAACAGCGGATTTTACTTCAGCGACCGGCCACGGCACCAAACCGCGTCCCCCGGTGATCGCAGACGGCGGTCAGCGTGCTCACCTCCTCGCTCAGCGCGACAGCCAGACGGTCGAGGTCCGGGACGGCCTCGCCGTCGGCGACCAGGCCGTAGTGGACGCGCCCCCGGTAGGTGGAGACCGCCACGGCGAGGGAGTGGCCGGGGGCGAGCGGCGCGAGCGGGAACACCGCGCCGAGCGGGTCACCGCCGAGCCTCAGCCCGAAGCCGGGCAGCGGCACGCTGGTGACCAGGACGTCGAACCAGAGCCGGGCGGCCTGGCCGAGCAGCGGGCCGCCGAGCCGGTGGCCCAGCGGCGGCACATGGTCTGCGAGCAGGGCGACGGCCCCCGCGCCCCGGTGCGGGCCGGCGTCCTTGTTGCGGTCCATGGCGGTGCGCACGTGGGTGAGCCGCGCGAGCGGGTCCCGCTCGTCGACGGGGAGCCGCATCAAGTACCCGGAGAGCCGGTTGCCCTGCGGATGGGCGGTGCGCGGCCGGCGCCGGGAGACGGGGATGAGGGCGCGCGGGGCCACGCCCTCGCTGCCGTCGCCGCGCTCGTCGAGCCAGCGGCGCAGCGCGCCGGCGACGACCGCGATGAGCACGTCGTTGACCGTGCCGCCGGCGCTCTTGCGGATGCGGTGGACGTCGTCCAGGTCGATCACCACGCCGGCGGTGCGACGGGTGCCGCTGGGCGCACAGGCCAGCGCGGGCGAGGAGCGCATGTCGAGGGTGGAACGGGCTACGGCGGCGCCGATGTCCAGGGCCCGGCCCGCGTCGGACAGAGCCTCACGGACCAGGCCGGGGACCTCGCGCACGTCCGGGAGGAGTCCGCGCGCGGGTGCGGTGGGGCGGGGCCGGGGCGTGGGAAGGTCCATGGGATCCATCAGCGCGGCGGCCAGGGTGAGGGCGCGCAGCCCGTCGGCGAGGGCGTGGTGGAACTTGAACAGGACGGCGAAGGAGGCACCGTCCTCTCCCGGCAGCACATGGGCCTCCCAGGGGGGCCGGGTGCGTTCCAGCGGGTGACCCATGAGCCGGCCGGCCGCGGTGTGGAAGTCGGCGGCCGGCGGGTGCAGCCGGACGTGGTCGAGGGGATCGAAGCCGGGGGCGGGCTCCCGGGCGGCGCCGCCGAAGGCGAGCGACCGGCGCACCACCGAGGCGAGCGGCTGCCGGAGCGCGCCGGCGAGGGGTTCGCCGGGGCGCGGCCACGGCATGCGCAGCGCCGACAGCGGGCGCCGCAGGCCGAGCGGCTGCCAGGTGTCCCGGATCCGCATCCGCAGTCCGGGGACGGCGGCGGCCCGGGAGGCCAGCAGATCGGCCGCGTGGGCCGCCGCGGACGGCGAGCCGGCGGAGAAGACGCCGAGCGCCGCGAGGTGCATCGGGTGACCGGCGGACTCGATGTTCCAGAACGCCAGGTCGAGAGGGGCGAGCGGGTCTGCGGTCATGAGCGGGGCCTCGCGTCGACGACGGAAACGGATCAGCAGTCAATCGCTCCCGGCCGATTACGGTCAAGTACGATCTGGTGACACATAGTCAACACCATGTGACGCCTTCGCTCCTTGGTGCCGGTGCGGCGAAAGGGGGCGGCGGCCCGGGAAAACGGGGCGGCACGGGGGCGTCCACCGCCTCACGGGTGACGGACACCACCCGGACGGGCGCGGCCCACCGGGGGCACCGTCCGGTGGTTCAGGGGTCCGCGCCGCCGGTCCTCCCGCGACATGGACGGCCCGCCGGTCCACCCGCGACGCGGACGGCCCGCCGCCCGGAGGCGACGCTCCGCTCTTCCACGGACTACGGCACCCGCTGGCCCTTGCCCAGCGCGATGACGCCGCCCTTGGACACCGCGTACAGCTCCGCGTCCCGCTCCGGATTGACGCCGATCGTGGCGCCCGGCGGCACCTCGACGTTCTTGTCGAGCACCGCCCCGCGCACCACCGCGCCCCGCCCCACATGCACGTTGTCGTGCAGGATCGACCCCTGCACCACGGCACCCGGATCGACCACCACGCCCGGGGACAGCACGGACCGGGTGACCTGACCGCGGATCAGGCAGCCCGCGCTGATGATCGACTCGCTCGCCATGCCGCCCGCGTTGAACCGGGCCGGGGAGAGCTGGCCGGAGTGGGTGTAGACCGGCCACTGCCGGTTGTAGAGGTTGAACGCGGGGCGCTCGGCGATCAGGTCCATGTGCGCCTCGTAGTACGCGTCCAGCGTGCCGACGTCCCGCCAGTAGCCCTGGTCACGGCTGGTCTCGCCGGGTACGTGGTTGGAGCTGAAGTCGTACAGGTGGGCCTCGCCCCGCTCGGTCAGCTGGGGCAGGATCGATCCGCCCATGTCGTGCACCGACTCCTCGTCCTCGGCGTCCCGGTGCAGGGCCTCGATGAGCGCCTTGGTGGTGAAGAGGTAGTTGCCCATGGAGGCGAACACGCATGCGGGATCGTCGGCGAGTCCGGGCGGATCGGCCGGCTTCTCCAGGAAGCCCTCCACGGTCTGCCCGTCCGGACCCGGGGTGATCACTCCGAAGGCGGAGGACTCCGAGCGGGGCACCCGGATCCCGGCCACCGTCACCCCGGCGCCGCTCTCGATGTGCTGGGCCAGCATCTGGCGCGGGTCCATGCGGTACACGTGGTCGGCGCCGAACACGGCCACGTACTCGGGCTGTTCGTCGTACACCAGGTTCAGCGACTGCAGGATGGCGTCGGCGCTGCCCAGGTACCAGCGGGGGCCCAGGCGCTGCTGTGCGGGGACCGGGGTGACGTAGTTGCCGAGCAGGCTGGACATCCGCCAGGTGGTGGTGATGTGCCGGTCCAGCGAGTGCGACTTGTACTGGGTGAGCACGCAGACGCGCAGGATGTCGCCGTTGACCAGGTTGGACAGCACGAAGTCGACCAGGCGGTAGGTGCCGCCGAAGGTGACCGCCGGTTTGGCGCGGTCCGCCGTGAGCGGCATCAGGCGCTTGCCCTCGCCGCCCGCCAGCACGATTCCCAGGACCGAAGGACCACCACGACGCATGGCCGCTCCCCTCACGCCGATTTTCCCAAGACTGCCCCCGACGGACCGGACTAAGCCTGTTCGAGGATCTCCTCGTAGAGCCCGGCAGTCCGCCGCGCCACCGCGTCCCAGCCGAACTCGGTGACCGCGCGCTCCCGTCCCGCCTCACCCATCCGCCGCGCGGCGGCCGGATCGCCGAGGACCGAGTCGAGCGCCTGCGCCAGGCTCGCCTCGAAGGTGTCGTCCGCGTCCACGAGTACCCCCGTGGAGCCGTCCGCCACGACTTCCGGGATGCCGCCGACCCTGGAGGCGACCACCGCGGTGCCGCACGCCATGGCCTCCAGGTTGACGATGCCGAGCGGCTCGTACACCGAGGGGCACACGAACACGGCCGCATGGGTGAGCAACTGGATCACCTCCGGGCGCGGCAGCATCTGCGGAATCCAGTGCACGCCCTCGCGTGCCCTGCTCAGCTCCTCGTACAGCTCGCGGAACTCGCGGTCGATCTCGGGAGTGTCGGGGGCGCCGGCGCAGAGCACCACCTGTGCAGCCGGGTCGATGCCGCGCACCGCCCGCAGCAGATGGGGCACCCCCTTCTGCCGGGTGATCCGGCCGACGAACAGCACGTACGGGCGGGAGCGGTCCAGGCCGATCCGGTCCAGCGCGTCGGTGGCGGGGTCGGGGCGGTACAGGGCGGTGTCGATGCCGTTGTGCACGATGTGCACCCGCCCGGGATCCAGGGTCGGGTAGCAGCCGAGGACGTCGTCGCGCATGGCGCCGGACACCGCGATGACCGCGTCGGCGGCCTCGACGGCGGTGCGCTCGGCCCAGCTGGACAGGGCGTAGCCGCCACCGAGCTGTTCGGCCTTCCAGGGGCGCAGCGGCTCCAGCGAGTGGGCGGTCATCACGTGCGGGATGCCGTACAGCAGCTTGGCGAGGTGGCCGCCGAGGTTGGCGTACCAGGTGTGGGAGTGGACGAGTTCGCGGCTCTGCAGGGCGGCGGCCATGGCGAGGTCGGCGGAGAAGGTGCGCAGGGCCTCGTTGGAGCCGTCGAGCGCGGTCCAGGGACGGTGGCGCAGCACGCCGTCCGTCCGGCCCTCGCCCCAGCAGTGCACCTCGAGGTCCATCAGGGATCTCAGCTCCCGGGCGAGGAACTCCACGTGCACCCCCGCGCCGCCGTACACGTCCGGGGGGTACTCCCTGGTCAGCAGTCCCACTCGCACGTGCGAACCCCCTGTCTGAGCGGACCTTGTCCTCATGGTCACCCAGATGAGGCGCGTGGGGAAGAGCGGGGCGGCCGTACGAGGCAGCAGTCGCCGCACAGGCCCCCGCCGGGCACCCGGTAGTACAGGCAGCAGCTGCGGCGCCTGAAGGCGGTGCCGGTGAGGGTTCCGGTGCCGGCGAGCAGCGGGTCCGCAAGAAGTTCACGGGCCAGGGAGCCTGCCCGGGCGGCGACGTCCGTACGGCCGTGCCTGCGCCCCCAGCGGTCCAGCTCACGGGCGGCGCCGGCCAGCGCGGAGGCCGCGTTGCCGCGCAGCAGTCCGGGCGCGAGCGGGTGGCGGGAGCGCAGGGCGGCGGCGAGGGGCTGGAGGTGGCCGTGCAGCACCAGTTGGGCCATGGCCGCCGCGTCGGCGGCGGGAAGCGGGCGTACCTCGGTCAGCCACAGGTCGTCGGGGGCGCTGCCCAGGGGGTCCCAGCGCAGCAGTCGCGGGGCGAGGTCGGGGACGGCGCCGCAGAGGGCGGCGGAGCCGAGGGCCACGGACCACAGGCGTGCGGCGAGCCCCTGCTGGGCCACCGACGCGGCGACCCGGGCCTCGGGGGTCCGCAGGGCTCCGGCCACCCGGTGGATCCGTGCGGTCAGGGCGTCGTCCGGTCCGTCCGGGCGCCGGGGGCCGTATGCCTGGGCGAGCGTCGGCAGACGGCGGCCGGGAACTTCACCCGTGCGCAGTACGTAGAAGCCACCGAGGCGGTGAAGGGCCGTGAGGCAGGAGTCGAGGTCCACGAGGTGCAGTAGTACCAAGCCGCCTAAGGGAAGCAACTAGGGGCCCTCCCTCGCAGGGCACCCACCCAGGGGATGACGGGGCGGCCGTCGTACTCCATCGGCAGTAGGACTCATTGAGTGCTCAGGGACGACGACGGGAACAGCCCGAGACGGCATCGTGTTGGGTATGAGAGCCGAACGTTCGCCGAGCCCGGTCCACCGCACCGGTCCTGCGCAGAGGAGCAGCCGATGAGCGCCCTTGCGTTGTCCGTGCTGCTGTCGTTCGTCTCTGCCGTGGCGTACGCCGGCGGAGCGATCGTGCAGGAGCAGGTCGCGGTGTCCTCACCCGGCACGCAGCAGTACGCGCCGCTGCGCAGGCCGGGCTGGTGGGCGGCGGTCGCGCTGAACGGCCTCGGCGGACTGCTCCACGTGGTGGCGCTCGCCTACGGCCCGCTGAGCCTCGTGCAGCCGCTGGGCGCGCTGACCATCGTGTTCGCGCTGCCCATGGCCGCGCTGTTCGTCGGCCGCAAGGCCGGGGCGACCGCATGGCGGGGCGCCATCATGGCGACGGTGGGTCTCGCGGGTCTGCTCGCCCTGGTCGGCTCGGCCGAGGCCCGGTCGCTGGACACCGCGCAGCGGGTCACCGCGGCGCTGGTGACGGCCGGTGCGATCGTGGCTCTGATGATCGCGGCGCGAACCGCGCACCGGCATCCCGCGGTGCGCAGCATCCTGCTGGCCACCGCGTCCGGTGTCGCCTTCGGTATGTCCTCCGTCTTCACCAAGACCGTGGCGGTCGACTGGACCGGTGGGGTCTCGGCGGCGAACGTCCCGTCCCTTGCCGTGATCGGCGTTCTGGCCACGGCCGGGATGCTGTTGTCCCAGGCGTCCTACCGCGGGGCCGGCCTCGCGGCGCCGCTGGCCATGCTGACGGTGGTGAACCCGGTGGTCGCCGCCGCGGTCGGCATCACGATGTTCGGCGAGACCTTCCGCTACGGCACGACGGGCACGGTGCTCGCGCTGAGCTGTGGTGTGGTGGCCGCGGGCGGGCTGATCCTGCTCACGACGGAGCGGCTGGCCCGCGAGCACCAGGAGGCGGCCGGAACGGCCGGCGCCGGAGTCCTCGTGCCGGAGTCCGGGACCGCGGCGGTTCCCGCCCCCCGGCCCGAGCCGGCCGTCGCCGCCCGGTCCGGGTCGGTGGTGACAGGGCGTCCGGGGACGGAGCCCGCCGAGCGGGGCGCGGCGGATCCGGCCGAGCTGTTGCTGGCCGAACTCGCGCTTCCCGATAACGTACGGCTCGTGGCCCTCCCCGTTCCGCCGGCGGACAGCCGGGCGGACGGCCCCGGTCCGGCTGCCCTGGTACCGATGGTGTCGTACGCGCCGTTCTACGGTGGCCCGTATGTGCCGGTGCCGGCGGTGGACCGGCACCGGACACGCGTCAAATCCTGACCCCGCCCGCCCGCAGGTAGGCGACGGGATCGACATCCGATCCGAAACCGGGCCCCGTCCGCACCTCGAAGTGCAGATGCGGGCCCGAGCTGTTTCCCGTCGAACCGGAGCGTCCGATGCGCTGCCCCGCGCCGACGGACTGGCCGCTCTTCACCGAGATCGCCGACAGATGCGCGTACTGGCTGAAGCGTCCGTCCGCGTGCCGGACGACCACCTGGTAGCCGAACGAGCCTTCCCAGCCCGCGCTCACCACGGTGCCGGCCCCGACCGACTTCACGGGCGTGCCGGTGGGGACGGGGAAGTCCACGCCGGTGTGGTAGCCCTTCGACCAGGCGGAGCCCGCCTTGTGGTAGGGCGTGCCGAGCGCGGCGCTGACGGGCGCGACGCGGTCCCCGCCGCTCTTGGCGGTGCGGTCGGCACGGTCCTCGGTGCGCTTCTCGGCCTTCTTCTCGGCCTTCTTCTCGGCCTTCTGGGCCGGCCCGGCTGACTTCTTGCCGGTCTTCCCGTCTGTATTCCTGTCCGGCCGTTTCTCCTTCTGCTCGGCCGGTTTCCTCTCCGGCGGCTTCGCGGGAGCCTTGGCCGCGCCGTCGGGCAGGGCGAGGCGCTGGCCGGGGACGATCAGGTCGGGGTCGGCCCCGATGGTCGAGCGGTTGGCCTCGTAGAGCCCCCGCCAGCCGGCCCGGAGCCGCTCCTCCTCCGCGATGCCGGAGAGGGTGTCGCCGCGGACCACCGTGTACATCTCGGCGCGGCCCGCCCGGGACTGGGGCGTGGTGTGCGGCTTGACGTCATCCACGGAGGACCGGTCGGACCGGTCCGGCTTCTTTCCGGCGGCCGGCCGGATATCGGGGGTGCCGCCTCCCGCTGTCAGTCCCGCCCGCACCGAACAGACCGGCCAGGCACCGGGACCCTGGCCGTCGAGAACCTTCTCGGCGACGGCGATCTGCTGGTCCTTGGTGGCCAGATCCGCCCGCGGCGCGTACCGGGCGCCACCGAACGCCTCCCAGGTGGACTGCGTGAACTGGAGCCCGCCGTAGTAGCCGTTGCCCGTGTTGATGTCCCAGTTGCCGGTGGACTCGCAGGCGGCGACCTTGTCCCAGGTCTCCACGTCGGCGGCCTGAGCGGCGCCGGTTCCCATGAGCGGGAGCGCCATCCCCGCACCGCCCGCGGTGACGGTGAGCGAGGCCCGGTTGATTCTGTTCGGCTGATACCGGCGGTGCCTGCCGCGCGCGGCCATGGAATCCCCCTCGACTTTGCGTCAGGAGGGGCAAAAGTAAGCGCTGCGAACCAGCCGTGACAAGGCGGCTATCGGCCGCACGGATGCGCCGCACGGCCGGGAATCTCCGCTCCTGGCACCCTTTTGCTCCGCAGGAGCGTGTGTGCGCGGGCGGATGCGTCCGTCCGCGGGGCACGCGGGAGCGTGCGCCGGGTGGGTACGCCGGGTGGGTACAGCGGTCCGGGGTGCCGGCCGCCGGGTACGGCGGCTGAGTACGACGGGTGCCTTCGCCCGTATGTGCCTGCGCGGTGCCTGAGCACCCGCGCGTGCGCCCACGAGTACGGCACGTCAGGATGGTCGGCGTAGGACTTGCGGGCGTCGACCGGCAGCACCGTCACACCGGCAGTACCGACAGCAAGGTCACTAGGAGCCACCCTTATGAGCAGTTCAGCGCAGATCGGCGTCACCGGGCTCGCGGTCATGGGCCGCAACCTCGCACGCAACTTCGCCCGCAACGGTTACACGGTCGCGGTGCACAACCGCACCTCGGCGCGCACCCACGCGCTGGTCGACGAGTTCGGCGACGAGGGGAACTTCGTGGCGGCCGAGACGGCCAAGGAGTTCGTGGCGGCGCTGGAGCGGCCGCGGCGGCTGGTCGTGATGGTGAAGGCCGGTGAGCCGACGGACGCGGTGATCGAGGAGTTCGCCCCCCTGCTGGAGCCCGGGGACATGATCATCGATGGCGGCAACGCGCACTTCGCCGACACCCGACGCCGGGAGAAGGCGCTGCGCGAGCAGGGCATCCACTTCGTCGGCATGGGTGTCTCCGGCGGCGAGGAGGGTGCGCTGCACGGCCCCAGCATCATGCCGGGCGGTCCGAAGGAGTCCTACGACTCGCTCGGCCCCATGCTGGAGAAGATCTCCGCCAAGGCGGCCGACGGAGCGCCCTGTGTGACGCATGTGGGTCCGGACGGTGCCGGGCACTTCGTGAAGATGGTGCACAACGGCATCGAGTACGCCGACATGCAGCTGATCGGTGAGGCGTACCAGCTGCTGCGCGATGTGGCCGGGTACTCCCCCGCGCGGATCGCGGAAATCTTCCGCACCTGGAACACCGGGCGGCTGGACTCGTATCTGATCGAGATCACGGCCGAGGTGCTGTCGCACGTGGACGCGGCCACGGGCATGCCGTTCGTGGACGTGGTGGTGGACCAGGCGGAGCAGAAGGGCACGGGACGCTGGACCGTGCAGATCGCGCTCGACGTGGGCGTGCCGGTGTCGGGCATCGCCGAGGCCGTGTTCGCCCGCTCGCTCTCCGGCCATGCGGCGCTGCGTGAGGCCTCGCGCGGGCTGGCCGGGCCGAAGTCCACGCCGATGGGCGAGTCGGAGGCGTCGGCGTTCGCGGACCGCGTGGAGCAGGCGCTGTACGCGTCGAAGATCGTGTCGTACACCCAGGGCTTCCACCAGGTCGCCGCGGGCAGCGAGGAGTACGGCTGGGGCATCGACCTCGGCGCGGTGTCCGCGATCTGGCGCGAGGGCTGCATCATCCGGGCGGCCTTCCTCGACCGGATCCGCGCCGCCTACGACGCGCGGGCGGACCTGCCGAGCCTGCTGTCCGACGAGACGTTCGCGCGGGAGATCGCGGACGCGCAGGACGACTGGCGCGAGGTCCTGATCGCGGCAACGCGTCAGGGTGTGCCGACTCCCGGTTTCGCTGCCGCCCTCGCCTACTACGACGCGCTGCGCGCGGAGCGTCTGCCGGCCGCGCTCACCCAGGGGCAGCGCGACTACTTCGGCGCGCACACCTACCGCCGCACGGACCGCGACGGTTCCTTCCACACGCTGTGGGGCGGTGACCGGTCGGAGGTGTCCGCGTAACAGGGACTGTCGGGGTGACTGTCGTGTCACGGTGCCGCGGCCTGGACCGGCTCGCGGCACCGTGAGTCAGCGCAGCGGCGGTCCGGGCTCCGGGTCCGGGACCGGTTCTGGGCCCGGGGGGATGGGCGACGGGGACGGCTCGGGGGGACCCGGGTGCGGCGGAGGCGGCTGCGGTCCCGGGTGCGGCGGGGGCGGGGGCGTCGGGGCCGGTCCGGGCGGCGGCTCGGGCGCGGGTGGGGGGTCCGGGGTGGGTCCCGGGGTGGGTCCCGGCGGGACCGGGTCCGGGTACGGGTTCGTCATGGCGCGTGCCCTCCAGCTCTGTTCCGGCCGGTCCGCCGGCCGGCATCCGCTCTGGACTACTCCCCGCCTACCCTGCGGGCCACCCGCCAGTCACCCGCCCGGACGAGGGCCGCCGCCGCGTCGAGCCCCGGCCGGGGACTGGACAGGACGGGGACCGCGGCGGTGGTGAGCCGCTCGGCCGGCGCCATGGAAGCCTGGGCCAGCACGATCACATCGGCGCCGGTGACCGCGTCGGCCGCTTCCGCCACCCGGCGTACGTAGCCGGCCCCGTCCCCCGCGTCGAAGCGCCCCCAGGCGCCGCCGACCAGCACGGTCCGCACCTGGACGGGTCGGCCGGCCCGGGCGGCCTCCTCCTCGATCAGGGCGGCCGTCGGCCCCAGCGTGCTCTCCAGCGCGGCGAGTACGGCCACCCGGGGCCCGGCGGCCACCGCCGCGGCCGCCATCGGCCGGTCGACACGCAGCACCGGAACCCCCGCCTCCGGGGCGGCGGCCTCCGCGGCCTGCCCGATGGTCGAACAGGTGCACAGCACGGCCCGCGCACCACCGTCGACGGCCCTCCGCACCGTCGCCCCCACCTCCCCGGCGACGGCGGCGGGACCGGCGGCGCGGGCGCGTTCCAGCAACCCCTCGGCGACAACATGCCTCAGCCCGAGCCCGGGATGCCCCGCGTCACGCAGGGCGTCGAAGACGGGCACATGGACCGGCGAGGTGTGCAGAAGTACGAGCACGAGTGGCGTTCCCCTTCCCCTCAGAACCGTCCGGGGCGCGCCGTCGGCCCCTCGCGGGCCGCCCGGATCAGCTCCGGGCCGGCCGCCGGGGCCTGGTCGGGGTGGCGCTCGGCCCACGTGACGCCGTACGGGCGAAACGGCGCGACGGCGCTGTCCTCACGGGCGAGCGATCCCGCGATGCCCCTGCCCCCGTGGGCCGGCTCCAGCACGGTGCGCACCGGCACGAGACCGCCCCGCCGTGCGCGGCTCAGACCGCGTTCGCTGCCTGCGGGCTGCGCTCCTGGTCCGACCCCGGCACCGGCTCGGACGGGTCGGCACCGAGGGCCACGAGGCGGTTGTCGGCGTCCACGTGCACCACCCGGGGCTCCAGCGTCCGCGCCTCGGCATCGGTCACCTGCGCGTAACTGATGATGATCACCAGATCTCCGGGGTGGACGAGATGCGCCGCGGCCCCGTTGATCCCGATCACACCGGACCCGCGCTCACCCTCGATGACATACGTCTCCAGCCGGGCCCCGTTGGTGATGTCGACGATGTGCACCAGCTCACCGGGCAGCAGATCGGCGGCGTCGAGCAGCTCGGCGTCGATCGTCACGGATCCCACGTAGTGCAGGTCGGCCTGGGTGACGGTGGCGCGGTGGATCTTGGACTTGATCAAAGTTCGCAGCACTTTGGACTCCTGAAGGACGGCTCCCTGCCTGCTTTCTGCAGGTCAGGGGCGTTGTCCACTGTACACCGACACTCCTCGCACTCGAAGATGCTGAGGAACATCGATCCCTCTTGGGCAAGAAGGTTCCCCACCTGCGCTTCCGCGTAGTATCCGGCTGTTGCGCCATCGCCGTCCAAGGACCCGCTCGAGCACCTGCCTCGGAGAATGCGAGGACTCACGCTGACCAGATGCTGACTTACCTGACGATGCGCCAGGCAAGCACTTCGTTGAGCACGGAGCCATCCTCTGCATCGACATGGAAGTCGTTCAACGCACCGGGCAGCCTGGGGCTTCATCCGACCCCAAAGCGAGTGGGAGTTGACCGAGCCGTTTCTGCCGGTCGGACAGTACGGCCCGTACCCGCAGCGGCCGCGTGAGCAGTTCAAGGGCTTGGTGTGGCGGTTCCGGACCGGCAGCCAGTGGCGGGAGATGCCACGGGAGGAGTTCGGGGCCTGACAGACGGTCTACGAGCGCTTTGCCCAGTGGCGGGACGCGGGCGTGTTCGTCGCGCTGATGGAGGGGATGATCGCCGAGGCCGCCCGACGCGGCCAGGCGGACATGTCGTTGGTGAGCGTGGACTCCACGGTGCCGCGTGCGCACCACGACGCGGCCGGGATGATAGTGGACCCGAAGGCCCTGACGGCGCTGGAGGAGGCTGCGGCGGAGAAGAGGCCAGCGAAAACCGGGCCAAACGACCCGGAGACGGCCCAGTCGCAAAAGCGGGAGGCGGACCGGGCGGAGCGTCGACGGGTGCGGCGGCAGCGCCGCTCGTGTGTCATGAACGGCCGCCCTTCGTCGGGGACACCCGCGATGGAGACGAGAGGCGGACCCAGTGGCCCGCCCCTCGTCCGGGATGCGGAGGCAAAGCGGTTGTCAGCTTGCGGCCTTGAAGCCCCGCAGTCGCAGTGAGTTGCCGACGACGAAGACGGAGGAGAAGGCCATGGCCGCGCCGGCGATCATCGGGTTGAGGAGTCCCGCTGCGGCGAGTGGCAGGGCGGCGATGTTGTAGGCGAAGGCCCAGAAGAGGTTGGACTTGATGGTGCCCAGGGTCTTGCGGGCCAGCCGGATGGCGTCGGCGGCGGCGCGCAGGTCGCCGCGGACGAGGGTGAGGTCGCCGGCCTCGATGGCGGCGTCGGTGCCGGTGCCCATGGCCAGCCCCAGGTCGGCCTGGGCGAGGGCGGCGGCGTCGTTGACCCCGTCGCCGACCATCGCCACCGAACGGCCCTCGTCCTGGAGGCGCTTGACGACGTCGACCTTGTCCTCGGGCATGACCTCGGCGACGACGTGCTCGGGAGCAATGCCGACCTCCGCCGCCACCGCCTCGGCGACGGCCGTGTTGTCCCCGGTGAGCAGCATCGGGGTCAGGCCCAGGGCGCGCAGCCGGCCGATGGCTTCGGCGCTGGTGCCCTTGACGGCGTCGGCGATCTCCAGGACCGCCCTGGCCTCGCCGTCCCAGGCGACGGCGATCGCGGTCCGGCCCGCGTCCTCGGCGCCGGCCTTGGCCCGTGCCAGTCCGGCGGACAGCTCCATGGCCCACTCGGCGAGGAGCTTGTCGCGGCCCACAAGGACGGCGTGGCCGTCCACGATGCCCTGAACGCCCAGACCGGGGATGTTGGCGAAGTCCTCGGGCGCGGGCAGCGCACCCAGCTTCTCCAGTGCTCCGTCGGCGACCGCGCGGGCGATCGGGTGCTCGGAGGCGTGTTCCAGGGCGCCGGCGAGTCGCAGTACCTCGGTCTCGTCGGTGCCGTCGGCGGTGTGGACGGCGAGCAGGGTCATGCGGCCGGTGGTGACGGTGCCGGTCTTGTCCAGGACGATGGTGTCGACCTTGCGGGTGGACTCCAGCACCTCGGGGCCCTTGATGAGGATGCCGAGCTGGGCGCCGCGCCCGGTGCCGACCATCAGCGCGGTCGGCGTGGCCAGGCCCAGGGCGCAGGGGCAGGCGATGATCAGGACCGCCACGGCGGCGGTGAACGCGGCCGTCAGTCCGGAGCCGTTGCCGATCCAGAATCCGAGGGTGGCCAGCGCCAGGGCGATGACGACGGGGACGAAGACACCGGAGATGCGGTCGGCGAGCCGCTGGGCGGCGGCCTTGCCGTTCTGCGCGTCCTCCACCAGCTTCGCCATCCGCGCGAGCTGCGTGTCGGCGCCGACCCGGGTGGCCTCGACCACCAGACGGCCGCCCGCGTTCACCGTCGCACCGGTGACCGCGTCACCGACGCCGACCTCCACCGGCACCGACTCACCGGTGAGCATCGACGCGTCGATGGCCGAGGTGCCCTCGACGACCGCGCCGTCGGTCGCGATCTTCTCCCCCGGGCGGACCAGGAATCGGTCCCCGACCCTCAGTTCACCGACCGGGAGCTGCTCCTCACGGCCTCCGCGCAGCACGGTGACGTCCTTGGCGCCCAGTTCCAGCAGCGCCTTCAGCGCGGCCCCCGCCTTGCGCTTGGAACGGGCCTCGAAGTAGCGGCCGGCCAGGATGAAGACGGTGACGCCTGCGGCGGCCTCCAGGTAGATGTTCCCGGCGCCGTCACTGCGGGCGATGGTCAGCTCGAAGGGGTGCGTCATGCCGGGGGTGCCGGCGGTGCCGAGGAAGAGCGCCCACAGCGACCACAGGAACGCCGCCGAGGTGCCCACCGAGATCAGTGTGTCCATGGTCGCCGCACCGTGCCGGGCGTTGGTGAAGGCGGCCTTGTGGAAGGGCCAGGCGGCGTAGGTCACGACGGGCGCCGCCAGGGTCAGCGACAGCCACTGCCAGTACTCGAACTGCAGCGCTGGCACCATCGCCATCGCGATGACCGGGACGGCCAGCACCACGGCGGTGACCAGCCGCTCCCTCAGCGGCAGCAGCTCGTCGGCGGCCTGCGCAAGCTCCGGTCCCGACGTGGGCTCGGCGCGTACCGGCTCGGGCTCGCGGGCCGTGTATCCGGTCGCCTCGACCGTGGCGATCAGCTCCGGTACGGACACGCCACCGCCGTAACTGACCTTGGCCTTCTCCGTCGCGTAGTTGACCGTGGCGGTGACCCCGTCCATCCGGTTGAGCTTCTTCTCGATCCGGGCGGCGCACGAGGCGCAGGTCATGCCGCCGATGGCGAGTTCTACCTCGGCCGAGTCGGGGACAGTGGTGGTCATCACTACTCCTCGGGCTGATCAGAGCATAGGGAAGAGCTGAGGGAAGGTGGCCGGCCCGTGGACGGGCCCGGCCGGTGTGCGGGCCCGTCAGGCCGCGCGGCCGGTGAGCTCGTAGCCGGCGTCGTCGACGACCTCGGCCAGCAGCGCGTCGTCGGGCTCGCCCGCCGTGGTGACGGTGACCTGGCCGGCCTCCAGGTCGACGTCGACCGCCAGCACACCGTCCACGGCACCCATCTCCTTGGTGAGCGTGGCCTTGCAATGCCCGCAGGTCATTCCGGAGACGTCGTAGACGATGGTGGCGCCCGCGGTGGCGGTGGCCGTGGTGACGCCGTTGGAGCAGCTTCCGTCAGGGGTGCAGCAGGACATGTTTCCTCCTCGATGAGTCGTCTTGTACCCCCAGGGGGGTACCTCTGTCGCTTCACCAGGTATACCCCCACGGGGTATACCTGGCAAGCGTCGACGGGAACTACTTACTCCTACCCCCCTGGGGTATATAGTCGGCGTCGGTTCCATCAGAAGCGGCACCACCGAAGACAGGGCACGACATGGGGTCAAGGCCCCGGCGCGCAGCCGCTCAGCCCAAGTCAGGGCAGGAGTGGTCCCGTGGTGAGCGGGAGGACGGCCCCGCCCGCGACGCCGAGGACGAGGGAGGCGGCGCCTGCGGTGTAGGCGGTGGCCGCGGACCAGCGGCAGGAGACGGCGGTGGCGGTGGCGGTGGCGGTCGCCGACGGCTCGGCGGGGGTGAGCCGGAACAAGGGGGCGAGCCAGCGCAGGTAGTAGAAGAGGGAAGCGACGGTGTTGGCGACGGCAAGGGCGGCGAGCCAGGCGAAGCCGCCGTCGACGGCGGCGCTGAAGATCTCCAGTTTGCCGAGGAAGACGCCGGTGGGCGGGGTGCCGACCAGGCCGAGGAGACAGACGACGAGGACGGCGGCGAGGCCGGGGTGGCGGCGGGCGAGGCCGCGGTAGTCGTCGAGGGTGCGGGCGTGCGGGAGTTCGGTGACGACGGCGAAGGCGGCGAGATTGGTGGCGGCGTAGGCGGCGAGATAGAACAGCAGGCTCTTCTGGGCGAGGTCGGTGCGGGTGGCGACGGCCAGGGCCATCAGGAGGTAGCCGACCTGACTGATGGTGGAGTACGCGAGCAGGCGTTTGACCGAGGTCTGGAAGAACGCGGCCAGGTTGCCCAGGGTCATGGTGACGGCGGCGATGACGGCCAGGAGCAGGGGCCAGTTGACGTCGGTGCCGGGCAGGGCCTGGTGGAGCAGGCGGTAGCCGGCGATCAGGCCGCCGATCTTGGGCAGGGTGGTGACGTAGGCGGCGACGGGGGTGGGGGCGCCGTCGGTGACGTCGGGGACCCAGAAGTGCGCGGGGACCGCCCCCGCTTTGAACAGGAGGCCGGCCAGGACGCCGATGAGCCCGACAGCGACCGGTCCGTAGGCGGCGGTGGGCAGCGTGCTGTTCAGTTCGCGGTAGAGGGTGGCGTGGCCGGCCGCGTACAGGAGCGCGGTGCCGGCGAGCATGACGGTGCCGAGCAGGGCGCCCATCAGGTAGTACTTCAGGGCGGCTTCGGTGCCGTGTTCGTCCTTGGCGTAGGCGGTGAGGGCGTAGGCGGGGATGCTGGCGAGCAGGTAGGCGGCGAACAGCGTCAGCAGGTCGTTCGCGCCGATCAGGGCGAGGGTGCCGGCCCCGGTGAGCAGGAGCAGCACCCAGTATTCGGTTTCGCGTTTGTGGCCGCGGACGGTTTCCACGGACATGCCGAAGATCAAGAGCAGGGCGCCGAGGACGGTCAGGCGGCCGAAGTCGGTGGCGGTGTCGATGGCGAACGCGTGGGCGAAGACGGTCTGTTCGCGGTCGGTGGCCATGGTGACGCCGGTGGCGGCCAGACCGGCCGTACAGGCGGCTGCCGCCAGGACAGCGATGATCCACTGTCGTCGGCGGGGCAGCCAGGAACCGGCGAGCAGGCCGATGACGGCGGTGCCGAGGAGGGCGAGTTCGGGGACGAGAGCGGTGAGGTTCTCGTTCACCGGGCCACCAGTTCGATCACCGTGCGGCTGGCGGGTTCGATGACGTCCAGCAGCCAGCGCGGCACGACGCCGATCACCAGCGCCACCGCCAGCAGCGTCACCGTCGGGACGGTCTCGGTGCGTTCGAGGTCGCTGATGCCGCCGGTGGGGATGGTCTGCGGCAGTCGCGGGATGCCGAGGAACACCGAGCGCAGGGCGCGCAGGAACAGCGCGGCGGTGATCAGGATGCCGGTCAGGGCGATGGCGGTGGCGATCGCCTGGGAGGCCAGGGAACCGGTGAAGATCTGGAACTCGGCGATGAACCCGGAGAATCCGGGGATGCCGAGGCTGGCGAACGCCGCGACGGCCGTGACGCCGGCGAACCGCGGGGTGTGCGCGGCCAGACCGGAGTAGGCGTCGATCGTGTAGGTCCGCCCCCGGTCGTAGAGCACGCCGGACAGCAGGAACAGAGCGCCGGTGATCAGGCCGTGGCTGACCATCTGGGTGACCGCCCCGGTGACCGCGAGGGAGCGGGCCTGGGCGTCGGTACCGGCCAGCGTCCCGGCGGCACCGATGGCGAGGATGACGTAGCCCATGTGGTTGACCGAGGTGTAGGCGATCATCCGTTTGAAGTCGGTCTGCGCCAGGGCGACCAGCGCCCCGTAGACCACGGAGACGGCGCCGACGACGACGATGATCAGGGCGTACTGGCGCCAGCTGCCCGGCAGCAGGGGCATGGCGATGCGGACGAAACCGTAGGTGCCCATCTTCAGCAGGATCCCGGCGAGGATCGCCGAGCCGGCGGCGGGGGCGTCGGTGTGGGCGGGCGGCAGCCAGGTGTGGAACGGCACGGTCGGGGTCTTGACCGCCAGTCCGAGGCCGATGGCCAGCAGCACGAGGCCGGCGTACGGGCCGCGGCCGGCGAGCGGGTTGGCGCGGGTGAGGTCGACGAGGTCGAAGGTGTGGGGTTCGGCGGCGAGGTACAGGCCGATGAAGCCGAGCAGCAGGGCGAGTGAGCCGATGAAGGTGTAGAGGAAGAACTTCAGCGCCGCCGCCCTGCCCTGCTCGCCGTGGCCCCATCCGGCGATCACGAAGAACATGCCGACGATGGACAGGTCGAAGAAGACGAAGAACAGGATCAGGTCCTGGGCGACGAACAGGCCCAGGCTGACGGTCTGCAGGAACAGGAACAGGCACACGTAACTGCGCACCCGCCGCCGTTCCTTGAGCGAGTACACGGCAACGGCGAGGAACAGCAGGCAGGTCAGCGCGACCAGGGGCAGGGACAGGCCGTCGACGCCTACGTGGTAGCCGACCCCGGCGCTGGGGATCCACCGCACCCGCTGCTGGTACTGCATCCCCTCCCCCGGTTCGAAGTCGATCCAGACGGCGACGACCAGTGCGAGGTCGACGGCGGCCGTGGCGATCCACACCCGGATGTACGTCCTGTCGGAGAGCACCCGTGGCAGGAGCAGCAGGAGCACGCAGGCCAGCAGGGGCAGGAACGTGATGACACTCAGCACAGGGCTACCTCACCAACAGCACGATCAGGACGAGTACGGCGAAGCCCACGGCGGCCTGGGCGTAGTACTGGTGCAGCAGCCCGGTCTGTGGCCGGCGCGCCGCCCGGCCCAGACCGCGGGCGCCGGCGGCGACCGCGTCCACGGCGGCGTCGATGCCGTCGTCGTCCAGCCGACCGGCGAGCCGGGCGCCGGCGAGCCCGCCGCGGGCGGTCTGCCGTACCGCGGCGTCGATGCCGGCGTCGTCCACTCGGGCGGCGATCCTGGCCGTGGCGAGCCCGCCGCGCGCGACCTGGCGTACCGCGCCGTCGACGACGCGGTCGTCGAAGACGGCCAGCGCCCGCGCCAGCCCCAGGACGGGCCGCACGACCACCGCGAGCGCGGCCCGCTCAAGGTGCAGCCATCCGCGCGCCCACCGCACCACCGGACGCGGCACGGGCGCCGGGCGGGAGGCCCACCACCAGGCCAGGCCCGAGGCGGCGAACGCGACACCGGCGCTCAGGCCCAGCTCCCACGGCTTCGGCGAGGGCTCGCCCGGCGCCCCGACCAGCCGCTTCAGCCAGGACGCGGGCCCGGGCAGGGCCAGCACTCCCAGCGCGGCGGCGGCGAAGGTGAGAGCGAGCAGCGGGGCAGGGGTCGTGCGGGCGGTACGCCGGGTGCCGTCCCGCTCGGTGTCGTAGCCGGCCGCCGGGTCGTCGGGCAGCGACCGGGTGACATACCACAGGGCCTTGACGCTGTAGACGGCGGCGACGGCGGCCGCCGCGAGCCCCACGGCGTACAGGCCGGTGCTTTCGGCGAGCGCGGAGGCGAGCACCTCGTCCTTGGCCGCCCACAGCGACAGCGGCGGCAGCCCGGCCAGTGTCAGCGCGCCGACGGCGAAAGTGGCGCCGACCAGGCGTTGGGTGCGGGCGGCGCCGCGCAGGGCCGGCAGTTGCTTGGTGCCGAGGGCGGTCAGCCAGGCACCGGCGGCAAGGAACAGCCCTGATTTCGTGGCGGCGTGCGCGACGAGCTGGGTGGTGCCGGCGGCGATGCCGCCGCTGCCCGCGGCCAGCACCATGAACCCGAGCTGGGAGGAGGTGGACGCCGCGAGCAGTTGCTTCAGATCCCGCTGGGCCACGGCGACCACGCCCAGGCAGAGTGCGGTGACGGCACCGGTCCAGGCCACCAGCGGGCCGGCCCAGCCGGTGGCGGCCAGCAGCGGATGCAGGCGCAGCAGCAGGTAGGCGCCGGCGGCGACCATGGTCGCCGAGTGCAGCAGCGCCGACACCGGACTCGGACCCTGCATGGCCCGCGACAGCCAGAACGAGAACGGCAGCTGCGCCGACTTGCCCAGCGCGGCCACGACCACACCCCCGGTGACCACATGCAGCCACGGCGAGGTGGCGTCCGGGAGAGCCTGAAGGTCCAGCGAGCCGGCACCGCCGGCCATCGCCGCACCGGCGGCCAGGTACAGGCCGAGGTCGGCGGCACGGGTGGTGAGGAACGCGACGTCCGCTGCCCGTGCCCGCTCCGGCCGGCGCCACCAGTAGCCGATCAGCGCCCAGCTGGTGGCACCCATCACCTCCCAGGCCATCAGCAGCAACGGCAGTGTGGTCGCCGTGACCGTGGCCAGCATGGACCCGGAGAAGACCAGCATCAGCCCGAAGAAGCGCCCCCGGTTCTCGTCCGGTCCGAACTCGCCTGCGGCGAAGACCAGGACGGCGGTGGTGGCTGCCCCCACGGTGACCACCATGAATGCGGACAGCCCGTCCACGGCCAGACCCGCCCGCAGCCCGGCGAACAGCGACGCACTCGTCTGGGGCCGGGTCATCGAGGCGGCGACGGCCACACCGAGCGTCGCCACGGCCACGGCCACGCCCAGGGCGGGAACCAGCCGGTTGTAGCGAGCCCCCGTCACGCCCAGGACTGCTCCCGCGCCGAGGGGGAGGGAGATCAGCAGCCAGATCACCACGCTCATCCCTTCAGCTCGCCGGCCATGTCGGTCATGTCGACCTGGCGGACGCGGTAGATCGCGGTGGTCACGGCGAAGCCCATGGCCATCTCCACCGCCATCGCGACCACGGCCGCCACGATCACCACCTGGCCGCTCGGCGCCCCGGGGGCGAGGAAGTGCCAGAAAGCGGCGGCCGCGACGATGACGCCGCCGATCATCAGCTCGATCCCCATCATGATCATGACGATGGACTGCTGGGACAGCGCACCGAAAAGGCCGGTGGAGAACAGGCCCGCGGCCAGCACCAGGATCAGTTCGAAGGTCACCGGCCCACCCCTCCGCCAGCCGGGTCCTTGGCCGGCCGCTGGTCGAGGTCGTCGCCGAAGCGGTCGTAACGGCCCCGGTGCGTGGCGAGGACGGTGGCACCGACCATGGTCGCCAGCAGCACGAACCCGAGAATGACCATGGTCAGCATCTGTTCGGCCATCAGCGCCCTGCCGACCTGGAAGGTCGTGTCCCCGGGCCGGGGCGCGGTGCGGTCCGGCCATGACACGAGGAAGATCCCGGCGACCAGCGCCGCGAAGACGACGCCGCTGATGGTGAGGGCGCCGCGCTTGTTGTGCAGCATCGACATCGGCATCAGACCGGCCGGGTTCATCATGTAGGCGATCATGAACACGGCCATGATCACCATCTCCATGACCATCATCAGCACGATGACCACACCCAGATAGGGCAGGCCGAGTACGGCCGTGACGCCGCCGACGCAGACCAGGGACGCCAGCAGGGAGAAGGTGACCCGGGCCATCGAGTTCAGCGTGAACACCAGCACGCCGAAGACCAGGGCGAGCACCCCCAGAGCCACCAGCAGCACGGTGTCGGTCGTGCCCATGACGTGATCCCTCCCTGTTTCCTATCGGTTGAGGTTCACCAGAGCCGGTACCAGGGCCTGCACGATCGTCAGCGGGATGAGCACCACCCAGGCGAACTCCACGTACCGGTCCGCGCGGATCACCGGCAGCCGCCGCAGCCCCCACACCAGCAGAGCGAGTACCAGCAGCGTCTTGACCAGCGACCATGCCCAGGCCGGCAAACCGGGCCCGGCCCCACCGCCCAGGAACAGCGGCACGGCCATGGCCGCGCCGGACGCGAGCCACAGCCACCGGCCGGCCCCCAGCAACAGTCGGTCCACCCCGGACACCTCTCCCAGGACACCGCCGGCCAGGTCGCGGCCCGCCGGATAGGCGAACGGGCCCAGGAAGCTGAACGCCAGCACACCGGCCAGATAGGCGGCGAAGGCGACCGGCATCCAGACCGCGTACCACAGCCCGTCCTGCGCGGCGGCGATGTCACCCACCCGCAGCGACTCGGCACCGGTGGCGGCCGAGATCAGCGCGAACATCAGCGGCAGCTCATAGGCCAGGCCCTGAGCAAGGAACCGATACCCTCCGATCAGGGAGAACGCGGCGTTGGGCCCCCAACCGGCCAGCCACAGCCCGGCCCAGGTCAGCACCTCCATGGCGTTGAACCACACGACCCCGACCGACAGGTCGGCGACCGTATGGCCCCCGAAGGGGATGACCAGCGTCGACAGCACGGCGGCCACCGGCACGGTCACCACACCCGTCCGCCACAGCAGCCGGTCCGGGGCCGGCAGCCGCCGCGGCTGCGCCACCAGCGCCCGCGGCACACCGAGAAACGGTCGCACCGCGCCGGCGACGCCGACGGGCCGGCCCGCGCTTCTCGCGTCCAGCACCGCGTTCCCGGCCACCGCCAACGCCGCCAGGACACACAGCAGTCCCGGAGCAGCGAGCAGCGTCCGCCACGACCCCGCCTCAACCACGCGCCACCTCCACCACGCTGCGGGCGGCCAGTTCGTCCAGGTCGGGGTCGAGACTGGCCACGACGAGGCGGGCCGCAGCCAGCTCGGCTCCCTCCAGTGACCGGGGCAACAGCGCGATCAGGGCGGCCGACGGCGGGTCTCCGGCACTCCAGAGACCACGCGGGCTCTCCTCCACCGCCACATCCAGAGGCGCGGAGTCCTCCAGCCGCAGCAGGTCACACCGGACGTCGGTGAGCCACTGCCGGTAGCGGGCGGTCACATCCCCGCCGGCCCGCGCCGCCGGACCCCCTACCCCGGCCTCCCGCGCCTGCTGTGCCGTGACGACGCCGATGCCGCGCGTCAGCCACGCCAAGGTGCGGGACCGGCCGACCCGGTGAGTGAAGCGTTCCAGCCGATGCGCGACCGCGGCACGAGGCGCGCCGGAAAGCAGGTCGTCCCGCAGCCGCCGGGCCCGCACCGCCTCGGCAGGCCAGCCCACCACCTCCAGTAACCGACCCAGGCTGTCGAGACGCGCTGCCACGCGCCGACGCACCGCCTCCCCCACGGGCACCGGCTCCCCGGAGGCCGCCCGCAACCACGGCTGCACCCAGAAGGGCTCAGCCGCCCCACCGGCGGCGGGCGTTGCCGGTTCGTCGACGCCGACCCGCTGAACAACGTCACCTTGCAGCACCAGACGGACCGTCAGGCCCGCGGGCCAGTCGGCCAGGAACGGCCCCAACGGCACATGCAGTTGGTCCAGCGTCAAGCCGTCACGGTCCGCGTCCTGCCCGGCCATCGGCAACCCGCCCGGCACCTCCGTCTGCCCACCGCCGTGACCGTCATGACCGCCGTCATGACCGCTGTGTCCCCCGTTGTCGCCGTGACCGTCAGCGTCCCGGCCGTCGTCGGCCTGACCTCCGTCACCGTGCTCTTCCTCCTTGTCCTGGCCGGCATCGTGCGGGGCGTGCTCGCCGTCGGGCCCACCGTGGGCGTCGTCCGCCCGGCCGTCCTCCCCGTGCTCGCCATCCTCACCGCCGTTGCCGGGAGCCTGGTCATCACCCTCGTGCTGCTCCTGCGGGCCGTGTTCTCCCTCCTGGTGTCCGCCCGCTTCAGCCGGGGGCGCGGCCGACTCGTGCTGGACGGCCGGTGAAGCGAGGAGGGCACGGCCGGCGTCCAGCACGGCCTCCACGTCGTCAGCGGTGCGGGCGTGCACCCGGGCGCGCGGTGCGGGCAGGTCCCGCCACAGCCGCTCCAGCGCCGCCTGCAGTTCCGGGCATTCGGGACCGGCCACGAGGAGGAGATCGGCCTGCGCCGGAGTGGGCACCTGTGGCCAGTCGCGCAACCTCAGCAGGCGTTCGGCGGCCAGCCGGACCGCTGCCCCGCCCGGCACAGTCGCCAGCAGCACGCGCGGTCGCGCCGCGGTGGCGCGCAGGGCCAGGGCGGTCAGGTCCATCGCAGCGCGCCCTCCCGCCACGCGTAGACGACCCCGGTGACCAGGACGGCGAGGAAGACGAACATCTCGATCACCGCGCTCGGCCCCATGGCGGAGACCACGCGCGTCCACGGATACATGAAGACCATCTCCATGTCGAAGGCGAGAAACAGCATCGTCACCGTGTACCAGCGCACGTGAAACCGGCTCACCGCGTGCTCCGTGGGCTCCAGCCCCGATCCGAACGGCGCCGCGTCCAGCGCGCCGGAACCGATCCGAATCGCCCACGCCGTCCCGTACACGCCGCCGACGGTGATCAGGGCGATGCCGAGCAGCGACAGCGCTGCTGCCGTGCCGCTCATGCGCCCTCACCAGCCCGGGCGGCGGCGGAACGGCCGGACCGGCCCGGCAGGGTCCGGATGTTGCGCGCCGCGTGCGCCGACGTCCTCTCACCCACGGACATGCAATGCCTCCTCGCGGTATGACTGGCCCGCTGCGTACCCGCGGGATTCCTTCGAGACCCATCCGGCCGCTTGAGAGCCGACTCGCGTGCGGTCCGCGCGGACGCGACCCGGCGGGGCTGGGGACCCGCAGGCTGCCGCCCTCCGAAGTCGGCCCCCGTCCGCCCGGTGCAGCGCAGTGGGCGGGGAGTACGTCAGCCCATGGAATCGATCAGGTCATTGCACGCCTGTTCGCAGCGGCGGCAGGCTTCGGCGCAGACGCGGCAGTGGTCGTGCCGGTCGGCGTGGCGCCCGCACTCGTCGGCACAGGCTTTGCAGACGGTGGCGCACGCCTGGAGGATCGCGCGGGTGATATTGGCGTCGTAGCCGGTGTGGCGGGACAGGACCGCGGCAGTGGCGTTGCAGATATCGGCACAGTCGGCGTTCGTACGGATGCACTTGGTCAGTTCGCTGACCATCTCCTCCGACAGGCATGCATCCGCGCACGCGGTACACGCCTGCGCACAGGCGATGCATTCCTCGATACACCGGGCGAGCTTCTCCCGGTCCACCCCGCCCAGATCGGATGGATACGTGGCGAGCAGGTCCTTGACTGCAGTGGTCACGACAGCAACCTCCCATGGTGTCCAGCGACGGCTGACGCCGTCCACGTAGGGGTAACACCACGCCGGACGCCGCAAACCGCCGAGTGCTCCGTCAGCACCGCTCGGCCCTGATCGCGGTCGCGGTGCATTGAACCCGGCGCGAGCGGAGGCAACGGCGACAGCCGCAGATGAAGGGGCAGGGTCGGACGGCGGCGGGGCGGCCGTGGAGACGATGCACCGAAGGTTCGCGGCGATCGGCTCCCTCACGTCGCACCCCAGGATCTGAGGCATGCCGACGCTGCGAACAGACGCCAGCGCTCTGAATAGCTCCCAGGGCTGGCGGTCTTGCGGTTGGCCGACACCCATACCCCGGGGTAAAGCACCGGCGATGCGTGCGGTTCAGGACCTGATGCGGCGGAACAGCGCGTATCCCGTCCCGGCGAGGCCGGCCGCGGTCGCGGCGCGTCCGATGCGGTGGCGGCTCGCCCACGACTGCGGGCTGCGGGCGTGCGCCTGGCCGTCGAAGACTCCGTGCGCACCGTAGTCCTCCGTGTCGTCGGCCGGCGCGAAGAGGTTGCCGGGTCCCTCGGGCGACGGCTGGGCGTCCGTCTGCTGCGAGTCGAAGGCGGTCCGGGCCAGATAGCGGTCCAGCAGCCCGGGGACCACGGCATTGGCCAGCAGCGTCGCCACCGTGGAGGCGCCGACCCAGTACTCGCGCCGCCGGGGATGGTCGGCGGCGCGCAGTACGGCGCGGGCGGCGACCTCCGGCTGGTATATCGGGGGCACCGGCTGCGCGTGCCGGGACAGGCGCGTGCGCAGCCAGGTGAACTGGGGAGTGTTGACCGCAGGCATTTGCACCATCGTGATCCGCACACGGGACCGGTCGTGCAGCAGTTCGCAGCGCACCGACTCGGTGAAGCCCTGGATGGCGTGCTTGGCACCGCAGTAGGCGCTCTGCAACGGAATGCCACGGTAGGCGAGCGCGGAACCGACCTGCACGATGGTCCCACGGTCGCGGGGCAGCATGCGGGCCAGGGCGGCCCGGGTGCCGTGCACATAGCCCAGGTACGTCGATCGGGTCGTCTGGAGGAACTCTTCCGGTGACAGGTCCATGAAGGTACCGAACGCGGAGGTGAAGGCGTTGTTGACCCAGACGTCGATGGGCCCCGACTCCTCCTCCGCGCGGCGGGCCGCCGCTTCCACCTGGTCGGGGTCGGACATATCGGTGACGATGGGCAGCGCCTGCCCACCTGTCTGTCGAACCTCGGCCGCCGCGGCTTCCAGTCCCGCCCGGCCCCGGGCGAGCAGCACTACCCGGGCGCCGCGTGCGGCGAACATCCTGGCCGCCGCCCGGCCTATGCCGGCGCTGGCCCCCGTCACCACGACCGTTTCCGGCTTCTGCTGCATGAGCACTCCTCGTTGCGCTGGGCCGGTCAGGTACCGCGTTTCGGCACCTGAAAACGAGCCGCGAGGACGGGTACGACGACGCGGACGGTTCGGCGGTGGGCTCACTCCACACCGGCTGACGGGCCCCGGGCAGACGGTCGAGGGCGGTGACGAGGACAGCGGCAAGGGCCGTGGCCGGCAGCCCGTGGCCGCGGCGAGGATGCCGGGACTGACGCTGCGCGCGGTGACACCGGCCGACGGGCGAGTGGCCGTGAGCAGCTTGAGCACAGGTGAGCGGTGCTCCGCCCGGCAGACCGGTCTGCGGTCACACGGTCCGTCGGCGCAAGACCGGCTGGAAGCCGGTCGGACAGGCGGGACCAAGAGCCGCGGCCGTCGGCCACCGGGTGCCCGGAGACCTCGGACAGCGTGCCCGTAGCGGTTGGCACCCCCGTCCCGTTCGACGCCCGTTACTCGCCGTGGGATCAGCGTTCCGCCTCGTCGTCCCACTGGGGACGGTCGTGTCCGTGGAGGGAGACGCCGTCACGTGCGGGACGGTCCGCGAGTTCGTCGCGGAGGAGCAGGTCGCGGTCGACGCCGTGCGTGCGGTAGGCGGTGCGGCCGATGATCTGGCTGCTGATCGGGGCGGTGAACAGTTGGAACAGAGCCACGAGCAGCAGGACCGGCGCGTGGCGCCCGGGCATCTGTGCGGCCGCTCCGACGAGGACGAGCAGCAGACCGAGGGTCTGCGCCTTGGCTGCCGCGTGGAGACGACTGGTGGTGTCCGGGAAGCGAAACAGGCCCAGGGCACCGGGCAGGCAGCAAGCCGCACCCGCCGGGGAAGCAGGACGGCGGTGACCGTGTTCAGCGCGGTGGTCCTCGCTGCCCACCTGGCCCCTGCGTCGGCCTTGCCCCGGCGCCCAAGTCGTCGGGGACCTCGGTCCACGGCGAACACGCGCCTCGCGGCGGCAACCGGCAACTGAAACGCACGATGTTCCTGTCGGCGTTCGCCGCGCTGCACGATCCCGCCTCCTGCACCTACTACGACCGATGCCGGGCCCGCGGGAAGAACCGTACCCAGGCACTGCTCCGTCTGGCCCGCCAACGGATCAACGTGCTGTTCGCGATGCTCCGCGACGGCCACCTTCTACGAACCCAGAAACCCACGCCTCGCTTGACCGAAGACATAGAGGCACCCCCGGTCAACGGCTCCGCCCTGCCGAGCAGGGCGGAGCGCCGTCGCCACGGGTCGATCAGCGCGCTGTCCCCCGGGGGAAGGGATAGGGCGGGTACGTATATCCCACGCCCCAGAACGGAGTGTAACCGTAGTGGGAATACACCATGCCGAAATATTCCTTCTCTTCAATCAGATCGGGGTCGTACGCCGGGGCCTCAGTCACCTGCTTCCCGGACCGGTCGATGAAGACACAGTCTTCGGTTATCCGCGTGACGGCATCGACGGGGATGAATGTCTTCTTCTGGCCGATGCCGAGGAAGCCACCGTGCTCAACGAGGAAAAAGCGAACTTTCCCCTCGTCGCCGTCTATCAGGAGGTCGTCTATTTTCCCCAGCTCCTCGCCGTCTGCCGCAGCTACCGAGCGGCCTCGGATGTCCTCTTCCGGCGCGGCAACCATCTGATCGGAGTCGCTCATTTTGGTGAGAGCGGGTATACGGGCATTCTCCACGGTTCTTCCTTCCCGGGCGCAGGTGCGCCCTCATACCGTGTTCCGGTCCGATTGTCCTGTGTCGCGTGCCCATAGCAGCGAGTGTCACTCCCCCCATGAACACCCCACGAGCGCAGCTGTGCCCACGTGAGACGGGCCTCCGGCGCTTACGCCCGACCCGCACCATCGCCGTCTAGACCAGTGGCAGGCGGCTGGCGGCGCCTCCCGGCGGGCCTGCTGTGGGGCGGTTCTCACGGAGATCTCCTGGTCGAGAGAGGGACTGTGGCTTCTCGGCGCGAACTCCATCCTGGAGAGGCCGACCGGGTCCGTCCTGATCCGCAGCAGTGAGTACCGGCGCCGAAACTGATCGCCGTACCTCCGGACGAACTGTTGATGGACCACGGCGCGGAGGCTCACTCGATACCCTCTGAGACACGCTGTGGGAACGGTGGGCAGGCTGAAGCGCGCTGATCAACAACCGTGCTCGGGGCGGGCCGCTGACGTCGCAGCAACGACGACCTTCTGTGACACGGACGGACTCCGTTTCCGGCGCGGGCCGTCTGGTGGCGTGACGAACTGCGGCTTCATCGCGTGGAACGGTGGCGGCACCGGACAACACGGCCTCCATGCGGAACAAGAACGTCCCACCTGCGCAGGCGACGCGCAGGCGACAGGTACGGCGGAGGCGGTCCGGCGTACCGTCAGCCCTGTCGGCCGCGGCCGGTGAGCATGTCGCGCAGCCGGTCGACCATGCCGGCGCCCGGGGCGAGGAGCTTGTTGGCGGGCGGCGTGTCGGTCGCTGCGGGGTGTGGTCGGGTGGGCGCGGTCTCCTTGGCCATCCGCACCTTCTCACCCAACTCTTCCGCCACCGAGTGGCGTATCAACTCCATGGTCAACTCGTCCGCCAGATCGCGCCGCCCCTGATCACCTGCGGGCAGCGCCTCGATCTGTTCGAAGAGCGAGTCCACCTCTCGGTGGCCCGTGGTCAGTTCCTGAATGACGTTTCCGCCATGTCCCATGATCAGCCTCTCGAACTCGGTTCCCTGGCGCGACGTCGGTTGCTGTCTTCGTCGCGTCACCGCGAAGCCGTCCGCGTCTCGCACGGCATCCGGTCACCGCAGCGTCACACCCACCGCAGGCCGCCGAGCGGGATGGGCAGGAAGGCACTTCTTCGCCACCCGGCAGGGGGCGAATGCCACGCGACACACCGACAACGCCGCATACCTCACCTATTCACTCTCGTGGCCGATGTCGGAGCCACGGTCCACTGGCCGGAGCCGGGCTGCCGTGATCACGACCACTCGGATCCGTAACAGCGCGGATCTGTTGGAGTGTCCAGCGCGCGGACCATGCCGACAGAGGAGTCGAAGTCCCTGAGGCAGCACACAGTTCCACCGCGCCGTGTCGGACCGGTCTCCGGGGCTGACGTCCGCGCCACCGGTCGGGCTTCGCGAGGGCGACGTTTCCCTCCTGTCCGCACGGTTACCCATCGAAGGACGTGCCTCGCGCGCCCCTGTGCGCACCCCGGACCGGGGCACTGGGACAGTCGCTCACTGACGGGATCGGAAACGGAGTTTGCATGGCCAGCACGAAGGTGTCCGACTACGTCCTCCAGCGGCTGCGCGAGTGGGATGTCGACCACGTCTTCGCGTATGCGGGTGACGGCATCAACGGTCTGCTGGCGGCGTGGGGGCGGGCGGACAACAAGCCGAAGTTCGTCCAGGCCCGGCACGAGGAGATGNTCCTCCAGCGGCTGCGCGAGTGGGATGTCGACCACGTCTTCGCGTATGCGGGTGACGGCATCAACGGTCTGCTGGCGGCGTGGGGGCGGGCGGACAACAAGCCGAAGTTCGTCCAGGCCCGGCACGAGGAGATGGCTGCCTTCCAGGCCGTCGGGTACGCCAAGTTCTCCGGCAGGGTGGGTGTCTGTGCCGCCACCTCTGGTCCCGGCGCGATCCACCTGCTCAACGGGCTCTACGACGCCAAACTGGACCACGTCCCCGTCGTGGCGCTGATCGGGCAGACCGACCGCAGCGCCATGGGCGGCTCCTACCAGCAGGAAGTGGACCTCGCGAGTCTCTACAAGGACGTCGCCTCGGACTTCTGCGAGACGGCCATGGTCCCCGAACAGCTGCCGAACCTGATCGACCGTGCCTTCCGCACCGCGTACGCCAAGCGCACCGTGACCGCG
>NZ_JABTTS010000036.1 GCF_018638295.1 Streptomyces sp. CHD11 | reverse complement strand
CGGTGAGCAGCACGCCCCGGGGCCCGGAGTCCGGCACCGCTGCCGCCGCCCGCTCGTACACCCGGCCGCCCCCCGGTGCGCACCCGGTGCACCTGGGCTTTCCCGCATGGCGCTGCGACCCGTGCAGGTGAACATCAAGGCGGTCGACCCTCCGGCGGTCGGCCGGTTCTGGGCGGAGGCGCTGGGCTGGAGTGTCCACAGCCCCGGTGCGACGACCCGCGTGGGGCCCGCCGGGGGGCTGGTGCGGCCGGACCCCGTCGCCCTCGGTATCGATGTCGTTCCCGTCCCGGAACCCGGGACGGCGGCGAAGAACCGTGTGCACCTCGACCTCGCCACCACCTCCGCCGCCCATCAGGCGGAGCTGGTGGCACGCCTGCGGACGCTCGGTGCGACGCCCGCCGACGTGGGCCAGGGCGACGTCCCGTGGACGGTCCTCGCCGACCCGGAGGGCAACGAGTTCTGCGTGCTGGAGCCCCGCGAGATCTACCGGGGCACCGGACCGGTCGCCGACGTGGTGGTCGACTGTGCGGATCCGCGGGCGATGGCCCGATTCTGGGACGCGGCGCTGGACTGGACCCTGCACGAGGTGACCGACGGCAGCGCGGTGCTGCGCTCCGCCGACGGTGCCGGGCCGTATCTCGAGTTCCTCCGGACGCCCGGCGGGCCGGCGGCCGCGGACCGCGTCCATCTCGACCTGCTGCCCCGTCCCGGCGACGATCAGGGGGCGGAGGCGGCCCGGCTGCGGGCCCTCGGCGCCACCGACCTCGACCTCGGGCAGGGCGACGTCCCGTGGACGTGCCTGGCCGACCCGGAGGGCCACGCCTTCTGCGTACTCGCCCCGTCCTGACGCGCCGCACGCGATCCGCCGGCCGGGCATAGGCTGAAAGGGAACGCCGCATCGACACGGAAGAGGGTGAGTGCGATGCGCGTGATGCTCAAGGCGACGCTGGACACCGAGAAGTCGAACGAGTTGCTCCGCAGCGGGAAGATGCCCGAGCGGGTCAAGGAGATCCTCGACCGGCTGCAGCCGGAAGCGGCCTACTTCGGTCCGCTGGGCGGGCGCCGGACGATGGTGCTGGTCCTCCACATGCAGGACAGCTCGGAGGTGCCCCCGGTGGGTGAGCCGTTCTTCTCGCAGATGAACGCCGAGGTCGAGATGACCCCGGTGATGAACGTGGACGATCTGCGCAAGGGGCTCTCCGGACTGGGCTGACCGGGACGAAATCAGCTGAAGACGATCATCGAGCCCTGGGCCAGGCTCCGGGTCGCCGCCGCGTGCAGGCCCAGCCAGACGTGGCGCTCGCGGGCGAAGGGGCTGGGGTCGTACGGGGCGGGGACGGCCGGCTCCTCCAGTTCCGTCGGTCCGCGCGGGGGCTCGGGGGCCGCCGGGGGGTTCGCCGGGTCGACGCCGATGGACGGGGCGACGAGTTCCAGTTCGCGCAGCAGCGCGTGGGAGGAACCCAGCGGGCCGCCGCCGGCGAGGAGTTCGTCGCTGGCCAGGGGGTGCGGGAAGTCGACGGGGACGTAGGCGCCGGCGTGGTCGTAGTGCCAGACCAGATGCGACTGCTGGGCCGTCGTCTCGAACATCTCCAGCAACTGCTCGTAGTCGCCGCCCAGTTCGTCCACCGGCGTCACCGGGAGGCCGCACACCTGGAGCAGGTACACACGCCGCAGGAAGTGCAGCGCGTCGTAGTCGAATCCCGCGACCGGGGCCACCTCGCCGGTCAGTCCCGGCATGTACTGGTACACCGGCACCGGGGGCAGTCCCGCCTCGGCGAGTACCGCGTTGTACTGGGCGAGCTCGTCGGCGAACGGATTGTCGGGCGTGTGGCACAACACGTCGACGAGCGGTACCAGCCACAGGTCACAGGCCAAAAGAGGGCTCCTCGCATCGCGCGGTCGTCGGGACGGTCGTCCTGGTCGGATGGTTCTGGTCAGGTCGTCCTGGCCAGGGAAGGGTATCGGCGCCCGGGCCGGACGGCTCCCCCCGCGCGGACCGTGGTGCGGGTCCCCTACCCATCCGCACCGGCTGTCAGCCCTTCGACCACGGACAGCGAGTGCGCGTTGTACGCCTCGACGATGCGGCGGGCGGTTTCGGTGTCACGGCGCACCAGCGCGTCGACCAGTTCGGTGTGCCGGGACCACAGCCGTCCCCGGAGGTCGGGCGCACGCCGCAGATGCTGCACCGCGTACACCCACCCCTGGATGCGGAGCCGGTGCAGGAAGTCGGTGAGATAGGGGTTGCCGTACGCGGACGCGAGTTCGCGCCAGAAGCGCAGGTCGTAACCGATGAGGACGGTGACCTCGCCGGCCAGGGCGGCGCGCTGCGCCTCCTCGCCCCGTCGGCGCACCCCGGCGAGGGCGGCGGCGATCCGGGGTTCGTCCGGCCGGAGATCGGCCAGGTGCCCCTTGTTCAGGGCGTGGAACATCCCGTCGATCACCAGGCTGCGGGCCTCGATCATGCCGCGGAAGTCGTCGGCGGAGTACTCGTGCACATGGAACCCGCGGTGCTGGTCCGCGTCGAGCAGCCCCTGCGCCGACAGGTCGACCAGCGCCTCCCGCACCGGGGTCGCGGACACGCCGTACTGCTCGGCGATCTCCTTGACGGTGAACCCCTGCCCCGGCTGGAGCCGCCCGGCCAGTACCTCGTCACGGAGCGCGTCGGCGATCTGCTGCCGCAGGGTGCTGCGGGTCACGGCGCCATGGCCACTGATGCCGGGCATGGTCGGGGCGTCTCCCTCATCGCGTTCGAACGGCGTACCCGCACATGTGCGCGGGCACGCCACCTTACGCCGTGGGATCAGGCGGGGAGTGTTCGAACGGGTGCGGAGTGAGGGGACCTTCGCGCCCGCTCTCCCGCCGGGTCACGCCGGCCCGCCCAGCCCGTTACGCCACGTAGCCGTCCGCCACGGTCAGCGCCGCGTCCAGCACCGCCAGGCCCTCCTTCAGCTCGGCCTCGCTCGCGTTGCACGGCGGCACCACATGCGTGCGGTTCATGTTGACGAAGGGCCAGACACCGCCCTCCTTCGCGGCGGCGGCGAAGGCCGCCATCGGGGCGTTCGCCTCCCCGGACGCGTTGTACGGCACCAGCGGCTCCCGGGTCTCCCGGTCGCGCACCAGCTCCAGCGCCCAGAACATGCCGACGCCACGGACCTCGCCCACGCTGGGGTGCCGCCCGGCCAGCTCCCGCAGTCCCGGCCCGACGACGGACGCGCCGAGTGCCGCCGCGTTCTCGACGATGCCCTCCTGGGCCATCACGTTGATCGTGGCGACAGCGGCGGCGCAGGCCAGCGGGTGCCCCGAGTACGTCAGTCCGCCCGGGTAGGGCCGCGTGGCGAAGGTCTCGGCGATCGCCCCGGAGAGGGCGACACCGCCCAGCGGCACATAGCCGGAGTTCACGCCCTTGGCGAAGGTCATCAGGTCCGGCACGACGTCGTACAGGTCCGCCGCGAACCACGTGCCGGTCCGCCCGAACCCGGCCATGACCTCGTCGAGGACGAGGACGATGCCGTACGTGTCGCACAACTCGCGGACCCCGGCGAGATAGCCGGCGGGCGGCGGCATGATCCCGGCCGTGCCCGGGATCGTCTCGAGGATGACGGCGGCGATGGTCGACGGCCCCTCGAAGGCGATCGTCGCCTCCAGATGCTCCAGGGCCCGCGCGCACTCCTGCTCCTCCGTCTCGGCGTAGAAGCGCGAGCGGTACAGGAACGGCGCCCAGAAGCGCACGACCCCGGCGGTGCCGCTGTCGGAGGCCCAGCGGCGGGGGTCGCCGGTGACGTTCACGGCCTGCTGGGTGCCGCCGTGGTACGAGCGGTAGGCGGAGAGGACCTTGGGGCGCCCGGTGTGCAGCCGCGCCATGCGCAGGGCGTGCTCGACGGCGTCGGCGCCGCCGTTGGTGAAGAAGATCTTGTCCAGGTCGCCGGGGGTCCGCTCGGCGATCAGCCGGGCCGCCTCCGAGCGGGCCTCGACGGCGAACGCGGGCGCGAACGTCGTCATCCGGGCCGCCTGCTCCTGGATCGCGGCGACGACCTCCGGATGCTGGTAGCCGACGTTCGTGTAGACCAGCCCGCTGGAGAAGTCGAGATAGCGCCGGCCGTCGTAGTCCCAGAAGTAGGACCCCTCCGCCCCGGCGACGGCGAGCGGGTCGATGAGCTCCTGCGCGGACCAGGAGTGGAACACATGCGCACGGTCGGCGGCCTTGACGGCGGCGCCGGCCTCGGGGTTCGGCTGAGGGGTCATGCCGCCGAGGGTAAGCGGGGGCGACGGGTGCGCGACATCGGCGGCATGTCTGCGGTCGGCGGCTTTCCGCGACAGGTTGTCCACAGCGGTCACCCGAGGCCGCTTGACAGTGTGCTGCGGTTACCGGCCCGACCCCGCCCGCCGCCGCGCCGGACTTCTCGCACCGACCGACGCGGGGTACACCGCGGTCGGCCGGATCGACCCCGGCGACCCCGCCTTCGCCGAGCGGCTGACACGGGCGTACGAGAAGGAGTACGGCTGTCCGGGGTTCTTGACAGACTCGGCCCGCCTGTTACGCAACCGTAGACAACGCCCAGCTCACCCGATACCGGCCCCGCACTATCCTCGGGCTGTTGCTCACTGAGGGGGGAGGCGACGCGGCGATGGACAAGATCGGGCCCGGGGATCCACAGAGGATCGGGGCGTACCGGTTGCTGGCGCGGCTCGGGGCCGGCGGGATGGGAGAGGTCTACCTCGCCCGTTCCGACCGGGGACGCACCGTCGCCGTGAAGCTGGTCCGCGAGGAGCTGGCCCGGGTGGAGGAGTTCCGGGCACGCTTCCGCCAGGAGGTGCGGGCCGCCCGGCAGGTCGGCGGTGACTGGACGGCCCCGGTGCTGGACGCGGACACCGAGGCGCCCGTGCCCTGGGTCGCCACCGGCTACGTCGCGGGCCCCAGCCTCCAGCAGGTGGTCGGCCACGACCACGGGGCACTGCCCGAGCGGTCGGTGCGGATCCTCGCCGCCGGTCTCGCGCACGCGCTGAAGGACATCCACCGCGCCGGGATGGTCCACCGCGACCTCAAGCCGTCCAACGTGCTGGTCACCATCGACGGTCCGCGGGTCATCGACTTCGGGATCGCGCGGGCGCTGGAGACGGTGACCGACGGCGGGCTCACCCGCACCGGGGCGCTCGTCGGCTCGCCCGGATTCATGGCGCCCGAGCAGGTGCGCGGCGACCGGATCACGCCCGCCTGCGACGTGTTCTGCCTCGGCTCGGTGCTCGCCTACGCCGCGACCGGTGAACTCCCCTTCGGCACCGCCCACAGCGGTGTGCACGCCCTGATGTTCCGCATCGCCCAGGAGGAACCCGGCCTGGAGCGGGTGCCCGAGGGGCTCGCCGAGCTCGTACGCGACTGTCTGCGCAAGGACCCGGCGGCACGGCCCACGCTCGACCAGGTGCTGGAACGCACCGGCGTGGAGGACACCGTGACCGGCGGCCGCTCCCGCGACCCCTGGCTGCCGAGTGCCCTGGTCGCCCAGCTGGGCCGCCACGCGGTGCGGCTGCTCGACGCGGAGGACCCGGAGGCACCCGCGCCGGACGGGCCGGCGGCTCCGGCCGCGGCGGGCGGCGCGGCGGGCGCCGGGGAGCCGGTGCCACCGGGGCCGGAGCGTGCCGCCGGAGAGTCCCGTTCCGGCGAGTCCGGTGCGGAGCGGCATGGAGCCGCCCCCGAACACGCCCGCGCCGCCGACGACTCCGCCGCGCCGTCACCCCCCGCGACGCCGCCCGCCGAGCCCCCGCCCGCGGGGGTGAACCACCTCCCCACCCTCGTCGCGGGCCAGAACGGCCAGAACGTCCAGAACGGCCCGAGTGCCGTCCCCACTCCGCCACCCGGCCCGGCCCCTGGCGCGTACGGCCAGGCACATCAGCACCCGCAGCCCCCGGCGTACGTCCCCCCGTACAACGGCTACGGCGCCGTCGGCCATACGCCGCCGTACGGTCAGGGGTCCCCGTACGGGCAGGGACCCCCGCCGTACGGGCCGGCGTCCGAGCCGCGCCGGGACAGCCGTTCCACCGCACTGCTCGTGGTGATCGCGGTAGTCGTCGCGCTCGCCGCCGGCGGCACCGTGTACGCGCTGATGAGCGGTGGCGCCGAGGACGACCGCGCCGGGGGCGGCGCGTCGGCGTCCTCCACGCCGAGCGACGCGCCCCGGAACCCGGCCTCGGGCACACCGGACGCGAAGCAGCCGCCGGCGACACCGGGACCGGAGACCTCCGCGCCGGCGGACGGCACGGTCCCCGCGGAGTTCCTGGGCGACTGGTCCGCCACCATCGACAACGCGAGCGGGCAGCACAGCCGCAGGCTCACCGTGCGGCAGGGCGAGGTCGGCGACACGGTGATGTCCCTCGTCGCCGACGGGCCCACCGGCAACGGCACCTACCACTGCGTCTTCGAGGCCCGGCTCACCGGCAGTTCCGGCGGCCGGCTGGACCTCGGCCCGTCCTCCGTCACGGTGGGCCCGGGCGGCGCCTGCTCCCCGGGAGCCGCCAGCCGCATCGTTCTGCTCCCCGGCGGCTCCCTCCAGCGCGTCAACACCGGCACCGGCGAACAGCTCACGTACACCCGGGACTGACGGGCCGGCCGTCCGTACGGGGACACTCGGTGAACTTGTCGCGTGCCGGTGCGGCCGGCCCGTCAGTGCCGGGTCAGCGGGGATCCGGTGGGCGCTGCCTCGGCATGTTCGGCCGGGCAGGTCCCTGCGGCGCCGGGAAACGGCCGTGCGGGGGGGAGCTCTCCGGGCGTCCTTCGCCCGCCACCGCCGTCCGCACCCCCAGCGGCGCGCCCCCACTGCGGAACTCCACCATCCAGTCGGCCGTCTCCACCCGCACCAGCTCGGTCACGTCCTCCGAGAACCGGCGCAGCACCGTGAGGCACCGCTCGGCCGCCTCGCTCGCCGTTCCCTCCGCCGGGCCCAGCACCTCACGGATGCACTCCGACGCCCAGTCGAACTGGAACGTCTGCAACCGCCGCTGCAGCGCCTGCGCGGTCGCGAGGTCCCGCATCCAGCCGGAGGTCATCCCGAAGTACCGGTCCCCGGCGACACACGCCACCGCGAGCAGCAGCGCCAGATATCCCCAGGCTGTGGACCCGTCGGCGACCCCGGTCAGATCGAGCAGCGGCAGCGCGGCCCCGGTCAGCGCGCCCGCCGCCGTCCCGGCCCGCAGTGTCCACGCGCACCGCCGCTTCCACGCGCGGTCCGCGAGGTACCAGGCGGCGGTGTCCAGCGCCCCGCGCTCCACCCACCGGTACAGCTCGTCCAGCCGCGTCGCCGGGTCACCCCAGTTCCCGAGCGGGAACTCCCGCCCGGCCGGATCGCCCGGCCACGGTCCGGCCGCCCCCTCGCCCCACCGGTCCTGAGACCGACCCTCGGGCTGCATCTCCGGCTGACCCACCCGGTATCTCCCTACTGAACAGACCCTGCCGACCCCTGCGGTTCCCTGCTGATCCCTCACCCGTGCGTACGGTCCGTACATGGCGCGTGACACACAGTGCTCACGCGCTTGACCCTTCCTACCTCCCAACGGGTGGCGGCGTCGGGGGTTCGCGCGCTCTTTCCCCCGGAAGAAGGCCGTGATCAGGTATAGGGCCTTCGTCAGGACTCACCCGAAAGAGTGCTGGGGCGACGGCTGTCCCGACCACGTAGGCTCGTGCCGAACGGCAAAACCGCGAGAACCGTGTGCCGTGGACCGTGAAACACGAACCCCACGGACCCACGGACCCATGGACCGATTGACCCATGGACCGATTGACCGACGGACCGACCAAGGAGCTGAATCGTGATCCCCGGTGGTGGCCAGCCCAACATGCAGCAGTTGCTCCAGCAGGCCCAGAAGATGCAGCAGGATCTGGCCCAGGCGCAGGAGGAACTGGCGCGTACGGAGGTCGAGGGCCAGGCGGGCGGCGGTCTGGTGAAGGCCACCGTCACCGGCTCCGGTGAACTGCGCGCGCTGAAGATCGACCCGAAGGCGGTGGACCCGGAGGACACCGAGACCCTCGCGGACCTGGTCGTCGCGGCGGTCCAGGCGGCCAACGAGAACGCGCAGACGCTGCAGCAGCAGAAGCTCGGCCCGCTGGCCCAGGGTCTGGGCGGCGGCGGCATCCCCGGTCTCCCCTTCTGACCCTTCCGGCTTTCCAGCCTTTCTAAGACGGCCCGCGGGCCTCTACGGTACGTACTGAAGCAGCATCAGGAAGGGACGGCAGTCCGTTGTACGAAGGCGTGGTCCAGGACCTCATCGACGAGCTCGGGCGGTTGCCCGGCGTCGGTCCCAAGAGCGCGCAGCGGATCGCCTTCCACATCCTCCAGGCGGAACCGACGGACGTGCGGCGCCTCGCGCACGCGCTGATGGAGGTCAAGGCGAAGGTCCGCTTCTGCGCGACGTGCGGGAACATCGCGCAGGAGGAGCTGTGCAACATCTGCCGCGACGTCCGCCGCGACCCCGCGGTGATCTGTGTCGTGGAGGAGCCGAAGGACGTCGTGGCGATCGAGCGCACCCGTGAGTTCCGCGGCCGCTACCACGTCCTCGGCGGCGCGATCAGCCCCATCGACGGGGTGGGCCCCGACGATCTGCGGATACGGGAACTCCTGGCCCGTCTCGCCGACGGCACGGTCACCGAGCTGATCCTGGCCACGGACCCGAACCTCGAGGGCGAGGCCACGGCGACGTACCTCGCCCGCATGATCAAGCCCATGGGCCTGAAGGTCACCCGCCTGGCCAGCGGCCTCCCGGTGGGCGGCGACCTGGAATACGCGGACGAGGTCACGCTCGGCCGCGCCTTCGAGGGGAGACGACTCCTAGATGTCTGACGCCACGCTGCACGCGACGCACCAGAACCCCGACGACTTCGCGGTCCAGATCGCCGACCAGATCGAGAGCTTCCTGGTCGCCGTCACGGAGGTCGCGAAGGGCGACGAGCCGGACTCGGCGGTGCCCTTCCTCCTCCTGGAGGTCTCCCAGCTGATGCTGGCCGGCGGCCGTCTGGGCGCCCACGAGGACATCGTCCCCGACGAGCGGTACGAGCCCGACCCGGGTCCGGAGCCGGACGTGGACCTGCTCCGCGAGAACCTGGCCCGTCTCCTCGAGCCGATCGACGTCTACTCCGAGGTCTTCGACCCCTACGAGCCCCGCAAGGCGCCCGTCCCGGCCCGGATCTCCGACGACCTCACCGACATCATCACCGACCTCCGGCACGGCATGGTCCACTACCGGGCCGGCCGTACGTCGGAGGCCCTGTGGTGGTGGCAGTTCTCCTACTTCTCCAACTGGGGCTCCACGGCGTCCGCGGCGTTGCGCGCCCTCCAGTCCGTCGTGGCGCACGTCCGCCTGAACCAGCCCCTCGCCGAGCTCGACGGCCTCGACACCGACCAGGGCATGGGCGACGACACCCTGGAGTTCGAGGCGGGCAAGGTCATGGCCGAGGAGATCGGCGCCCCACTGGGCGTGCGCCCGGTCACCTGACGGGCGCGTTCCGCCCACCGCATGGGCCCCGTGACGTTCCCCGGCCCGGTGGGCATCCCGCTCGGCACCGCACCCCTCGAGGGCCTCGCCGGCCCGCGTGGGTGTGACGCGGGGCACTTTTCCGAGTGGGTTGCGCCGGGATGGGCATGAGCCCCCCTGCACGGGCGCCGGGAGTCTCACGATGCGATATCGCGGAGGGGTTTTTCGGACGCTCGATAGACTGAACCGACCGCGGCGCACACAGGTGTGTGCGGACTGTGGAAAACGACGGAATGAGCGAGGAGCGCACGTGGGCCTTGTCGTGCAGAAGTACGGAGGCTCCTCCGTAGCCGATGCCGAAGGCATCAAGCGCGTCGCCAAGAGGATCGTGGAAGCCAAGAAGAACGGCCACCAGGTGGTCGCCGTGGTTTCCGCGATGGGCGACACGACGGACGAGCTGATCGATCTCGCGGAGCAGGTTTCCCCGATCCCTGCCGGGCGCGAGCTCGACATGCTGCTGACCGCCGGAGAGCGGATCTCCATGGCCCTGCTGGCCATGGCGATCAAGAACCTGGGTCACAACGCCCAGAGCTTCACCGGCAGCCAGGCAGGTGTCATCACCGACTCCGTACACAACAAAGCCCGCATCATCGATGTCACGCCGGGCCGGATCAAGACCTCGGTGGACCAGGGCAACATCGCCATCGTCGCCGGCTTCCAGGGCGTCAGCCAGGATTCCAAGGACATCACCACACTCGGCCGCGGCGGCTCCGACACCACCGCCGTCGCCCTCGCCGCCGCGCTCGACGCCGAGGTGTGCGAGATCTACACGGACGTCGACGGTGTGTTCACCGCCGACCCGCGTGTGGTGACCAAGGCCAAGAAGATCGACTGGATCTCGTTCGAGGACATGCTCGAACTGGCGGCCTCCGGCTCCAAGGTGCTCCTCCACCGCTGTGTGGAGTACGCCCGCCGGTACAACATCCCGATCCACGTCCGCTCGTCCTTCAGCGGACTGCAGGGCACGTGGGTCAGCAGCGAGCCGATGAAGCAAGGGGACAAGCAGGTGGAGCAGGCTCTCATCTCCGGTGTCGCACACGACACGTCCGAGGCCAAGGTCACGGTCGTCGGTGTGCCGGACAAGCCCGGCGAGGCGGCTTCGATCTTCCGCACGATCGCCGACGCCCAGATCAACCTCGACATGGTCGTGCAGAACGTGTCCGCCGCGTCCACCGGACTGACGGACATCTCCTTCACCCTCCCGGAGACCGAGGGCCGCAAGGCCATCGAGGCCCTGGAACGGAACAAGGGCGCCATCGGCTTCGACTCCCTGCGCTACGACGATCAGATCGGCAAGATCTCCCTGGTCGGCGCGGGAATGAAGACCAACCCGGGCGTCACGGCCGACTTCTTCACGGCGCTCAGCGACGCGGGCGTGAACATCGAGCTGATCTCGACCTCCGAGATCCGGATCTCCGTCGTCACCCGCAAGGACGACGTGCCCGAGGCCGTCCGTGCCGTGCACTCCGCCTTCGGACTGGACTCCGACAGTGACGAGGCCGTGGTCTACGGAGGCACCGGCCGCTGATGACCGGCACCGCAAGGCCCGGACGTCCGGGTCGGCCGACGCTCGCGGTCGTGGGAGCGACCGGGGCCGTCGGCACGGTCATGCTCCAGATCCTGTCCCAGCGGGCGGACGTCTGGGGCGAGATCCGGCTCATCGCCTCCCCGCGCTCGGCCGGCCGCAAGCTGACCGTGCGCGGAGAGGAGACCGAGGTCGTCGCGCTCACCGAGGAGGCCTTCGACGGGGTCGACGTCGCGATGTTCGACGTACCCGACGAGGTCGCCGAGCGGTGGGCGCCCGTCGCCGCCGCCCGGGGCGCGGTGGTCGTCGACAACTCCGGCGCCTTCCGCATGGACCCGGACGTGCCGCTCGTGGTGCCCGAGGTCAACCCGCACGCGGTCCGCACGCGCCCGCGCGGGATCATCGCCAACCCGAACTGCACCACCCTGTCGATGATCGTCGCGCTCGGCGCGCTGCACGCCGAGTTCGGCCTGCGCGAGCTGGTCGTCTCCTCGTACCAGGCGGTCAGCGGCGCCGGACACGAGGGCGTGCGGACCCTGCGCGCACAGATGTCCCTGGTCGCCGGCACCGAACTGGGCACCAGCCCCGGTGACGTGCGGCGCGCCGTGGGGGACAACACCGGGCCCTTCCCGGAGCCTGTCGCGCTGAACGTGGTCCCGTGGGCCGGGTCGTACCGCGGGGACGGCTGGTCCTCGGAGGAGATGAAGGTCCGGGACGAGTCCCGCAAGATCCTGGGCCTGCCCACCCTCCCGGTGGCCGTCACCTGTGTTCGCGTCCCGGTGGTCACCACCCACTCCCTCACCGTGCACGCCCGTTTCGAGGGCGAGGTCACCGTCGACAGGGCGCGGGAGATCATCGCCACCGCACCCGGCGTCGTCCTCTTCGACAATCCGGCGGCGGGGGAGTTCCCCACCCCCGCCGATGTCGTCGGCACCGACCCGACGTGGGTCGGGCGGGTACGACGGGCCCTGGACGACCCCACGGCGCTGGAGCTGTTCGTGTGCGGTGACAACCTCCGCAAGGGGGCGGCCCTCAACACCGCGCAGATCGCCGAACTCCTGGTCGTTGAACTGTAAAAAGTTCTGGATCGCAGAGGATTCGTTTGTAGGATCTGTGTAAGCCCTGTGCACCGGATTCTCGGTCGGGACCACTTGAACCTGCAGGTCCGGCGATCGAAGATGGCACCAGGACTTGTCCGAGGATTTACCTCCCCGCCCTCCGCAACCACGCGCAGGGCGGGGAGCGTCTTTGCGGTCACCCTTCCGGGTCGTGGGGACGCGGCCTTTCAGGCGTGGGGACGTCTGGAACCGGGTGTGGGGGCGCCCGTTCATATGGAGCACAGGGGAAGAGCGGGACGCATGAGGGCCTTTGATGTGCTGTCGGTGATGCTGCCTGACGCGGGCGGCCGGCCGCTGGAACCGGTAGCCGCAAACGTGACGCCCGGCCTGTACAACCCTTACGGGGGGAAGCGTGTCCAACTGGCGTGGCTGAGGTACTCGACTTCACAGCGCCGCGTGGCACCGTTCTCCGACCGCCTCGCCAGGCGCTCCGACCCCGCACGTCCGGCGCGCCCGGCGGCGGCATGCCGGTGATCGCGCCCATGCCCGCAGCGCGCCCCACCCGCGTCCCAGGTCAGCGTGACGGCGCGGACGGCGCCGTCACGGCCGGCACCACCGTCGACCAGCTCACCGAGACCTACCGCGCGCACTACCGCTCGCTCCTGGGACTCGCGGCCCTGCTCCTCGACGACACCGCCTCCTGCGAGGACGTCGTCCAGGAGGCGTTCATCCGCGTCCACTCCGCCCGCAAACGCGTCCGGGATCCGGAGAAGACCCTGGCCTATCTGCGCCAGACCGTCGTCAACCTCTCCCGCTCCGCGCTGCGCCGCCGCATCCTCGGCCTCAAGCTGCTCCCCAAGCCCATGCCCGACATGGCGAGCGCGGAGGAGGGTGCCTACGACCAGCTGGAGCGCGACTCCCTGATCAAGGCGATGAAGAACCTCCAGCGCCGCCAGCGCGAGGTGCTGGTGCTGCGCTACTTCGCGGACATGACCGAGGCGCAGGTCGCCGAGACGCTCGGCATCTCACTGGGCTCGGTGAAGGCGTACGGCTCACGCGGCATCGCGGCGCTGCGGATCGCCATGGGGGCGTCGGCATGAGCGACGGCGCAAACGCGCGGCGTGAGGAGCGCGAGCCGGAAGGTCCGCGGGCGCCGGAGGCGGGGACGGGGCCGGACAGGGGGCCGGAGTCCGAGGTCGTGCCGGAACCCGACGCCGGGCCCGAGTCCGACGCCGGCCCGGAACCCGACGCCGGCCCGGAGTCCGGCGGCGCGCAGGGGTCCGGTACGGCGCACGCGGCTGGAGGGGCACAGGAGTCCGAGGGCGAGAGGACGTCCGACGCCGGGCCGGGGTCCGAGGCGGCCCGGGAACCCGGAGACGGCCCGGCGCCGGTGGGCGCCGGAGGTCCCGCGGGCGGGGGCGAGCCCGGCGCGGGGCAGGAGGCGGACGGCGCCCGGGAGTCCGCAGGCGCCCGGGAGTCCGAGGACGGGTCCGCACCGCCGCGCGGCCCCGGGGCGCCGTACGAGCAAGAGCTGACGCACACGCACACGGGGAACGGAACAGTGAACCACGGCCTGGACGACCGCAGTCCGGAAGGGCTCGACTCGGACGAGCTGGAACTGCGCGCGCTGCTGCACCAGGCGGTGCGCGGGGTGGAGCCGGGCGACGGCGCCCTGGAGCAGCTGCGCCGGGCCGTCCCCGCCCGCCGGGCACGCAAGCGTCAGGCCCTCGTCGGCGTGGCCGCCGCGGCCCTCTTCCTCGGTACGGCGGTCCCGGCGGCCGTGCACGTCTCCGGCACTTCCGGCGCCGACGCCAACCCCTCCGCCGTCGGCCACGCCTCGCAGACGCAGGGCGGCGCCGGAGAGGGCGAGGACCCGGGCGGCGGCGACAGCACCGCGGGCGGCGCCTCCGAGCAGGTGGACGCGGGCGGCAAGGGCGACAAGAGGGGCGAGGACAAGGGCGGCGCGAGTACCGGCTCCGGCGCCGGCGCGACCGAGGGGGCCGACCCCACGGCCGGCGTCTCCGACGCGGTGCGCGCCTGCACCGCCGCACAGCTCGGACCGGCGGCCGCGAGCAGCGCCGCCCCCGAATCGACGGGCACGGTCTACGGCTCCTTCCGGGTCGCCAACGTCTCCTCCGCCGACTGCGCCGTCGAGGGCGCCGGAGGGGTGAGCGTGACCCCGCAGGGCGCGGCCTCCACCGCCGGGGTGGGCACGGCGCGGCATGTGGCGGGGGACGCGGCGGCCGGTCTGCCCGACCCCTCCCAGGAGGCGGCGCGGCTGGTGCTCGAGCCGGGCGCGGCCTACGAGGTGCGGTTCGCCTGGGTGCCCTCCGAGACGTGCCCCACCCCGGGCGACCCCACGGGCGGCACTACCGGCGGGCCCACGCCCGACCCGTCCTCCAGCGCCCCTCCGACGTCGACCGGCGGCGCGTCCGCGGGTGCGGAGGACGGCACGGCCACCCAGCTGCTCCGGGAGGACGGCGGGACCGAGGGCAGCGTGGCGGTGACGTACACGGCGTCGACGGGGACGAGTTCGGCCACCACGACGGTGAGCAACGCCTGCGCGGGGACGGTCTACTGGACGGGGCTGCTGACGCCGGTGGCCTGACGGGGGACGTCGTCGCCGGCACTCCCGGCCCCGTCCCCTTCCGATTCCTCCGCGGCCAGGCCCAGTTCCGCGTCGCGGGCGAGTTCCACCTCGCGGCGCAGCAGACGGAACCACATGAAGATGACGAACCCGACGAAGGCGAACCACTCGGCGGTGTAGCCCAGATTCTGGAACGCCTTCAGGTCCAGCCCGGTGCCGCCCGGCGCGGACGCCGGTACCGCCCGCATCCCCGGGTCCCCGCGGTTGAGCGTGATCCAGGCGTCGTACACGTCGTACGGCACCAGGTTCACCAGCGAGGCCGTGCTGATCGCGGCCGTCTGGCCCTCGGGCAGGCCGCTGCGGGAGCTGACGCCGTTGCTCCCCGGGGTCTCGGACGCCTGGAGCGCGCCGGTGACGGTCACCTCACCGGTGGGGGCGGCGGGCACCTCGGCCGGGTCGGCGGTGCCGGGCAGCCAGCCCCGTACGACGGGCAGCGCGCGGCCGGTGTCGGTGCGCAGCAGGGTGAGGACGTAGTAGCCGTCCGCACCGTCCAGCTGCCGGTCGGGCACCAGCAGCTGGGTGTCGTAGCGGCCGCTGGCGGTGGTCTGCTTGCCGGAGGTGGCCTTGGTCACGGGCAGCAGGCCGTCCAGCGGCCTGGGCTGCTCCCGCTGGTCGGTGGCGACGCGCTCCTCGGCGTCGCGGTGGCTGTCCACCCGGTCCTCGAACCGGCCCAGCTGCCAGGACCCCATGAAGATGCAGAAGGGGATGGACAGCAGCAGGAAGACGTTGATCCCCCACCAGCGGGGCGTCAGCAGAAACCGGTACACACCCCCAACGGTACGGGCCCGCGCCCGGTTCCCCGCCCGCGGGGTCGGGCCCGCGCCCGCGGACGCCGGCGCCCGCGGGCCGCCCGTCCCGACCTGCGGAGGGAAACGGTGGGTGCGGAGACGGTGACGGATCCGGTGGAGGTTGTCCACAGGGCCGGCGACCGTGTCGCCGGAATGCCCGCCGGACGGGCAGTATGGGCTCATGACTGTGAGCAACGGGTCCGACGCGCCGGGCCGGGCGGACCACCAGACCGAGCGAGTGGAACAGGGCGCGGGCATGCCCGACTGGGAGAAGCGCTTCCGGGCGCCCCGGGTGTCGCTGCCCGACTGGGCGGAGGACGCCCCGGAGCGCTCCCTGTTCGTGTCGAACGCGACCGGGACGTACGAGCTGTACGCGTGGGACCGCTCGACGGACGAGCAGCGTCAGGTGACCCACCGGCCCAACGGCACGACGGACGGCGTGCTCTCCCCGGACGGCGAGTGGATCTGGTGGTTCGACGACAAGGACGGCGACGAGTTCGGCGTCTGGCGCCGGCAGCGGTTCCCGGGCGGTGAGGACGAGCTCGCGGCACCGGGCCTGGACCCGTCCTACCCCGCCGGTCTCGCGCTCGGCAGGGACGGCCGGACGGCGGTGGTGGGCCGTTCCACCGACGAGGACGGTACGACGATCCACCTCGCGCGCACCGGCGAGCCACCCGTGGAGCTGTACCGGCACCGTGAGTCGGCGGGCGTCGGCGACCTCTCCTACGACGGTTCGCTGATCGCCGTGGAGCACACCGAGCACGGGGACGCGATGCACTCCGCGCTGCGGGTGATGCGCCCCGACGGGACGACCGTCGCCGAACTCGACGACACCGCGGGCGGCACCCGGGAGTCCGGCCTGGAGGTACTGGGCTTCGCGCCGGTCGCCGGCGACACCCGGCTGCTCGTCGGGCACCAGCGGCGCGGACGCTGGGAGCCCCTGGTGTGGGACGTGGCGACGGGGAAGGAGACGGACCTCGCGCTGGACCTGCCCGGCGACGTCAGCGCCGAGTGGTACCCGGACGGCACCGGGCTGCTCGTGGCGCACGGTTTCGAGGCCCGCGGCGAGCTGTTCCGCTACGACCTGACCGAGCGCCGGCTGGTGAGGATCCCCACCCCGCGCGGCGCGGTCTCGGGCGCCACGGCCCGCCCCGACGGCAGCGTGGAGTACCTGTGGTCGTGGGCGGCGCAGCCGCCGGCGGTGCGGTCCACCACGGGCGGCGTGGTCCTCGACCCGCCCGGGATGAAGTCGCCCGGGTCGGTGCCCGTGGAGGACGTGTGGGTGGAGGGGCCCGGCGGCCGTATCCACGCCCTGGTCCAGAAGCCGGCCGGCGCGACCGGACCGCTGCCCACCGTCTTCGACATCCACGGCGGCCCCACCTGGCACGACAGCGACTCCTTCGCGGCGGGCCCGGCGGCCTGGGTCGACCACGGCTACGCGGTGGTCCGGGTCAACTACCGGGGCTCCACGGGGTACGGGCGCGCCTGGACCGACGCCCTGAAGCACCGGGTGGGCCTGATCGAGCTCGAGGACATCGCCGCGGTGCGGGAGTGGGCGGTCGGCTCCGGCCTTTCGGACCCCGCCCGGCTGATCCTCACCGGCGGTTCCTGGGGCGGCTACCTCACCCTGCTCGGCCTGGGCACGCAGCCGGACACGTGGGCGATGGGCATCGCGGTCGTCCCGGTCGCCGACTACGTCACGGCGTACCACGACGAGATGGAAGCGCTGAAGGCGATGGACCGTACGCTGCTCGGCGGCACCCCGGAGGAGGTCCCGGAGCGTTTCGAGGCGTCGTCCCCCCTCACCTACGTCGACCGGGTGACGGCCCCGGTCTACATCTCCGCGGGCGTCAACGACCCCCGTTGTCCGATCCAGCAGATCGAGAACTACGTCAAGCGCCTCGAATCCCGCGACGCGGTCCACGAGGTCTACCGCTACGACGCCGGTCACGGCTCCCTGGTGGTCGACGAACGCATCAAACAGATCCACCTGGAGCTCGACTTCGCCAGGAGACACCTCCCGGCGTGACCGCGGCCTCCGCCGGACCCCGGCGGCGTGGGGTCCCGCCGGGGCCCGGCGCCGCTCCCGCGGCTTCCCGGCCGCGCGGGACGTCGTGCCGCCTCGGAGCGGGGTGCCCGGCCCCCTGGGCGGCGTGACGGCACGGGCGGTCCCCGGGGGAGGCGCCCCCTCGGGCGTGGGCCGGTGAAGCCCGCCCTCGCCCCAGTGATGTGCCGGGCGCCCGTGCGGGCGCGGGGGCCTTCTGGAGCGCGGGCGGGTGGAGCGCTCACCCCGCCCGCCCTCGCCCCGCCCGCCCTCGCCCCGCTCGCCCTCGTTCCGGGCGCCGGTCAGGTGGCGCTACGCGTCCGCCGCCCCAGCAACTCCGCCAGCCCGCGCCGGGTCGCCGCCAGGACCACCCGGTCCCCCGCCCGCAGCACGTAGGTGTCCGGCAGGTCCCACACCAGTCCCGACCCCCGCGCGTCCGCCACCGCCGCATCCCCGCGCGCCGCCGTGTCCAGCGCCAGCACCCGCCACGCCCCCGCGCGGAACGCCTCCCCCACCGTCCGGCCCTCCAGCTGCGGGTGCCCGTCCACGACCACCGCGGCGAACAGCAGCACCCGCCGTTCCACCGGGATCGCCCCCAGGATCTGGCGCCCCATCATCGCCCCGGCGAAGGCCGGCGCCGCCAGGTGCGTCACACTGCGGCTGCGTGTCAGCGCGTCCGGGTGGGCCGTCCGCAGCGTCCGGTACACCGCCTTCGCGAAGTCGTCGTCGTACAGCCGCAGCACCGCCCGCAGATCCTGCCGCACGGAGCGCGCGTACAGCACGGCCTCCAGGTTGGTGGCGTCCTCGCTGGTCAGCGCGAGCAGCGCGTCCGCGCGATGGATCTTCGCGGACTCCAGCACGCCCTCCTGCGTGACGTCTCCGAGCACCACCGGCACCCGGAGCCGGCGGGCGGCGGCCATCCCGCGCGCCTCCGGGTCCGCCTCGACGCACACCACCGGGATGTGCAGTTCCCGCAGCTGTGTCAGCACCCGGGTGCCGATCTTGCCCAGTCCGAGCAGCACCACATGCCCGCTCAGCCCGCGCGGGGGCTTGCGCAGGGCCGACGCCGTGCGGAACGTCCCCAGCGCTTCCAGTACCGCCGCCAGCAGCACCGGGAGCAGCAGCAGCCCGACGAGCAGGGAGAGCAGTTGCAGGATCTGCCGGCCGGTGGACTCGTGGTGTGCGGGCTCGTTGATCGCGAACAGGTCCAGCAGCGTGACGTAGGTGGCGTGCAGCGGACTGTCCGGTGTCACCACCGTCAGCGCCACGGCGAGCGCGATCACGGCCGCCACCAGCCCGGCGAGCGACCAGCGCAGCCGCCTGGAGAACAGCGAGGCGAACGGCGGCCCGCCCCGCCGGGCCGGCAGCGGCGGCCCGGAGTAGGACAACTGCTCCAGAACCATCGTGCCCCGCCCGGTGGCGGCCGCCACCGCAGCCGCGTCGGGCAGCAGACGCGGCCCCTGGTCGCCGCTGTCCTCCGAACCCTCGGCGCCGGCCGGGTCGTTGCTCGTGGCGGACAGCAGCGCCAGGGTGCAGAGCCCCGGGTCGGCCACCTCGCCCGGCGCCGGCGGCCGGCGCTCCACGGCCCGCAGCAGCAGCCCCTCCGCGTCGACGACCTTGCTGGTGCCGACCAGGGCGGTGGCGACCAGCGAGGGCGCGGCCGTGTCGGCGTCGGACAGCACGGTGGTGGAGACGTCGGCTCCCGCGACCACGCCGCCACTCACATCGGCGGCCTGATCGAGCAGTTCCTCGATGTACTGCCCCAGCCGCCGGTTGTAGAGCCGCAGGACGAGCCTCAGCCGGGGGTTGAGGCGGCGGGCGGTCAGCGCGGCCCGGATGTTGGTCTCGTCGTCGTCGTACACCAGCGCCAGCGCGGCGGCCCGCGCCACGCCGGCCTCGTCGAGCACGCGCTCGGTCGGCTCGGCGGCCTCCATCACCCGTTCACCGGGCACCAGGGTGTCGTCGGACCCGCCGTTGCCCCGGTTGACCGCGGTCACGACCCGGTCGAGCAGGGCCGCGGAGGCCGCACGGGCCCGCCCGGTCATCGGCTGCCGCACACTGCGGCCGGCCGGGGGCACCACGAGGATCACCTGTTCGCGGTAGACACCGCGCAGTTCGCCCGCGAGCCGGTGCGCGAGCCCGTCGTCCCCGCACACCACCATGTGCGCGGAAGGGTCGCTGGGCGGGGCGGGGTTGGGAAGGAGGCTCACCACAGGGGAAGAGACTGCCTCATCGTGGCGGGTGGTTCCAGACGACGACTGAACACGGGGGCCGTGTTCTCCGTACGAGAGGGCCGGGGACCCGAGCGGCCCCGTTCTTTCGCGCGCGCATCCGGAGGTGCACCCGGCCCGTGGCCACCACCACTTCACCCCCGCGCGGAAGCGACGGGCCCGAACCCGAACGGCCCCGCGAGACGGCGTCCGACGGGCTGCCCGAAACGCCTTCCGACGCGTCTCCCACCCCGGCCACCCCGGCCCCCACCCCGGTCCTCACCTTGCCGCCCGGGGGTGAGGAGACCGGCCGTGAGACACCTCCCGAGGAACCCCGCCGTCTCAGCTCCCCCCTCCTCCTCATCCTGTTCCTGCTCACGGCCCTGATGTTCCAGGGGCCCGTCCGTAGTGCCCTGGCGGCCCCGGTGATGCAGAGCTGGATGACGGTGTTCGTCGCCGTCGTCGTACAGGCCCTGCCCTTCCTGGTGCTCGGGGTCCTGCTGTCGGCGGCGATCGCGGTCTTCGTGCCGCCGTCGTTCTTCGCCCGCGCCCTGCCGAAGCGGCCGGCGCTGGCGGTACCGGTCGCGGGTGCGGCGGGCGCGGTGCTGCCCGGCTGCGAGTGCGCGTCGGTCCCGGTGGCGGGCGCGCTGGTGCGCAGGGGGGTGGCCCCGGCGGCGGCCCTGGCGTTCCTGCTGTCCGCCCCCGCGATCAATCCGATCGTGCTGACGGCGACGGCGGTCGCCTTCCCGGGCAACCCCGAGATGGTCCTCGCCCGATTCGTCGCGAGCCTGCTCGTGGCGTGTGCGATGGGCTGGCTGTGGCAGCGTCTCGGCCGCACCGACTGGCTCCGCCCGCCCGCCCGTTCGCCCTACGACGGCCGGAGCAGGGGCGCGGCGTTCTGGGGGTCGGTACGGCACGACGTGATGCACGCGGGCGGTTACCTGGTGGTCGGCGCGATGGCGGCGGCGACGCTGAAGGCGGTGGTGCCGGCCCAGTGGCTGAGCGCGGCGGCCGGACACCCGGTGCTGTCGGTACTGGCGCTGGCGGTCCTGGCCGTGCTGCTGTCGATCTGTTCGGAGGCGGACGCGTTCGTGGCGGCGTCACTGACCCAGTTCTCGCTGACGGCCCGGCTCACCTTCCTGGTCGTGGGGCCGATGGTCGACCTCAAGCTCTTCGCGATGCAGGCGGGCACGTTCGGCCGTGCCTTCGCCCTGCGCTTCGCTCCCGCGACCTTCGTGCTGGCCGTCCTGGTGTCGGCCCTGACGGGAGCGGTGCTGCTGTGAGAACACGTCTCAACGGCCAGGCTCAGGCCGCGCTGCTGTTCCTGCTCGGCGCGGCCGTGCTGCACGCCGGCCTGACCGACCTCCACCTGCGCTACGTCAAGGCCGGCCTGCGTCCGCTGCTCCTGCTGTCCGGCGCGATACTGATCGTCACCGCGGCGGCGACGGTCCGGTACGAAGGGCGGCGCCGGCCGCACCCGGGGGAGTCGCACCGCGAACCCCGCATCTCCTGGCTGCTCACCCTCCCCCTCCTCGCCCTGATTCTGGTCACCCCGCCGGCCCTCGGCTCGTACAGCGCCACCCACACGGGTACCGCGCTGCAGAAGCCCCTGGGCTTCCCGGAGCTCCCCGCCCGGGGGCCGCTGCGCCTCGGCGTCGTGGAGTACGCGGCCCGCGCGGTCCACGACGACGGCCGCCGGCTCCGCGACCGGCCCATCAGCATCACCGGATTCGTGGCGACGAACGGCACCGACGCCCCGTACCTGGTCCGGATGAGCCTCAACTGCTGCGCCGCGGACGGCCTGCCGGTCAAGGTCGCCCTCACCGGCGCGATCCCCCCGGTCCTGCGGCCGGACACCTGGCTGCGGATCACCGGCACCTACACTCCGCGCCGTACCGAGGACCCGGTCAACGGCGGCCCGATCCCGTACATCGAGGTCACCCGCGCCGAACCGGTGCCGGCCCCGTCGGACCCGTACGACGACTGGAACGGCTAGACCCGGTGACGAGGGGGGACAGGAGAAGCGGCTAGGACTGGTTGGGCTGCTGCTGGTGCGGCCGGTCCTGGTACTGCCCGCCGCCGAGGGCCTGGGCCTGGAGCTGCTCGGCCTGCTCCCCGGTGACCTTGTGCTCGGCGCCGCAGAAGGTGCACTGCGTGGCGTACTTCGTCGAGACCGGGAAGAGCGGCACGAAGAACAGGGTGAACTTCGTGACCCGCTTCCTGAGCGTGTGCGCGGCGGGATTCCCGCACTGCGCGCACACCAGCGTCAGTATCGCGAGCTGGTACAGATACCCCTTGGTACCAAAAATGATCATGTCATCGATCCTTCCCGGGCCGTGGGCCCCCGAACCACCACACCAGACGGTGGGGGCAGTCGGCAACGTGACCGCCCGTAACTCTGCCGCACCCTGCACAAGCGCACGGGGCCCGTTCGCTGACAGTCTTCCCGGGTGAGCGATGCCCGGGAAGGAAACGCCGGGGGAGCCGGCCGGACCTGAACGCCCGACCCGACCGCCCCGAGAGAGAAGAGAAGCCCGTGCAGATCACCGTCTCCACCGTGTCGTTGACCGTCGATGACGTGACCGCCTCGCAGCAGTTCTTCACCACGCACCTCGGATACAAGGAGATCGCCTCCGCCGACGGATTCGCGTCACTGACCCGTGGCGGCGCGGCCGTCGACATCGTCCTGCTGCACCGCGGCAACGAGGTCCTGCCCGCCGGCCGGCGCGACCAGCATGCCGCCGGGGTCGTCCTGGCCTTCACCGTCACCAACATCGAGGAGGAGGAGCGGCGGCTGCGGGAGGAGGGGGCGGCCATCACCATGCCGCTGCGCCAGGAGCCGTGGGGCGAGCGGCTCGTCCAGGTCACCGACCCCAACGGCGTCATCGTCCAGCTCGTCGAGTGGGTGACCCCGCCCGGCCCGTCGGGGGACCGGTCGGGGGAGCCAGTGACCTGAATCGGAGACGCAAGGTCACTGGGGGGCGCGGCAGGACTCGGCAGCGGATACGGGACCTCCCCGCACGTGTGGTGGTGCACCTGCTGCCGGCCGGGTCCCTGTTCCCCGGAGCACCCCGGAATCGGCCGGCAGCAGGTGGGGCGGCGGCTGAAGGCCGCGAGGCCGTCAGCTCACCGGCTGGTGCCGGGTGACCCGGGCGCCCGGGAATCCGTTGACGACGACGTCTTCGGCGGAGGCGTCGCCGAGCATGTGGTACCGGAAGAAGGAGCCGATGTACCGGGTGGTGGCACTCTGCTGCTCGAGCTCGCTCCAGGAGTTCTCCGGCTCGCAGCTGGTGTCGTTGTCGTACGCCCACTCGGAGTTGAAGAAGTTGTGGTTCGCTCCGGAGAAGTCGACCTCGTAGAAGGGGACCTTGTTCCGTCCGTCCGCGTTCTTCGCGAAGGTGCGGCGGTTCATGGCCGCGCCCCCGTCGCAGTCACCGGCAATCACCGCGAAGGGCACCTGCGTGATGCGGTAGTCGAGGTGCTCGGGCGAGTCCGGGTCGGAGACGTGGTAATCGGCGGGCGCGAGCGGGAGGACCGCCCGCAGACGGACTCCGCGGGGCAGGTCGGCCGCGTGGGTGTCGGCCGCCTGCCAGACCACCCCCCTGCCGCCGCGGGAATGTCCCATGAGCCCGACGTTGGCCAGGTCCAAGTTGCCGCGCAGCGCCCGCAGTTGCGTGGCCAGCGGCCCCTTTCCGTCGTTCGCTTCGCGGAGCATCTCCAGGTGCCTGTTCACCAGTGCGGCGCGCGCCATATCGGCGGGCGGTCCCAACTCACCGGCGTTGATGCCGTTCACACTCACGGAGACGACGACGAACCCCTGCTCGGTGAGCTCCTTCGCGAGGTAGTCGTATCCGGTGTAGCTCCGCGTCGGCTGTGATCCCGCGGGGCAGGGCCAGCCCATGGTCTCACCGGCGCAGCTGTACCAGAGACCGTGCGCGAGCATGACCACCGGGCGTGGCCCGCTCATGGCCGGAGGATGGTGCACGACAGCCGTCAACTCGATCTGGGCCGTCTTCTCCCTCTCCGCGTCGAGGAATCCCGGCACCGTGAACGCCGTGTCCCCCAGGGTGTATTCGATCCGGGCGGCGCTGTCCGTCCGGGAGGCGCTGCCCGGTTCGGCGGCCATAGTGGTGAACGGGACGGCCATCAGGGCGGCCAGCACGACGAGGACCTTCGTGGCCGGCGCCAGAGTCCTTGTCCTGTCGAAGTTCATCGGTTGTCTCTCCTGTCGGTGCTGTCGGTGCTGTCGGTGCTGTCGGTGTCACTGGTCCGTCGAAGGGCACGAAAGCCCGTCGCGCGGCACGTCGAGCGACACCAGGTAGGCGTCGCTGACCCGCCGGGTGCAGTCATTGCGGTCGTATACGCCGTGCCCTGCCCCCTCGTAGGTCACGAGCACGGTCGCCCCGCGCTGCCTGCGGTGCACGGAGGCCGCGTTCTCGTGCGAGGTCGAGGGGTCGTGCCTGCTGTTGATGAGCAGGGTCGGCACCTTCGTGCGCATGGCCCCCGGCTGTTGCGGGGTACTTGCTTCCGGCAGGCCGACGCACGACGTGAGCAGGGTGTTGCCGCGGTCCGAACCGAGCGTCCGCGGGGAGATCCGCTGCGCCTGCCGCGTCAACTCGGCGTACTCGGCGTAGGTGCGCACGCGGAAGCTCTGGTCGGCGCAGGAGATGTGGGCCATCGCGCCGGCGTACAGCGAGGTGTCCTTCCCGTCCTCCGGCTCATCGGACGGCGGGGTGACCTCGCCGTCCGATGCGGGCGGGGTGACGCCGACGCCGACACCGTTCAGCGACAGCACCCACGCGCTGAAGTCCTCCCAGTCCGGACCGTAGGCCGTGATGGTCAGGCCGGCGCTGAGGTCGTACGGGGTGAGCGGGTCACCCGAGCCCTCCAGGTCGACGAGCTCACCGCGGTCCGCCCTGGCCATCAGGCCGTCCCACAGCGCGTCGATGTCCTGCCCGTGCAGTGGTGAGGACGGGGTGCGGGCGTTCCACCGCTTCCACTCCTCGTACGAGTCCGCGGCGGCCCGGGCGGCCGAGGCCGCCGACTCGCCGGCGTCGAGGCCCCGGTCCACCACCGAGTCCAGGAGCATCGCGCGGACCTTGTCGCCGTGACGTTCGGCGTAGCGCTGGCCGATCACGGTGCCGTAGGAGAGTCCGTAGAAACTGATCTCCGGTTCTCCCAGCGCCCGGCGCAGCGCGTCGACATCCTCCACGACGTCCTCGGTGGAGACGTGGTCCGCGATCGGCCCCGACCGCCGGGCGCAGTCCGCGTGCAACTGCCGGTTGTGCTCGCTCAGTTCGTCGAACCCCGCCTGGTCGGTGGGACGTGCCGGGGGCCCGCCGAAGTACAGATCCGCCGAGCAGCGCACCGCTTGGCTGAGCCCGACGCCACGCGGGTCGAAACCGACGATGTCGAACCGGGCGAGCACCTCGGGGCTGAAGTTCCACCGTGAGCCGAAGGTGAAGTCGACGCCGGACATGCCAGGTCCACCCGGGTTGACCACGAGTACACCGATGCGCCGGTCGGGGTCGGTCGCGCGGTGGCGGGCCAGGGCCATGCCGAACGTGCCGCCGTCGGGCCGGCCGCGGTCGATCGGCCGCGCCAGAGTGGCGCACTCGAACTCGGGTCGGTCGGCGCACGGTGCCCAGTCGACGGATCCGGGTGAACCGGGTGAACCGGGTGCGGCGTCGGCCAGGACCGCGGTCGTGGCCAAGAGCATCACACCCGCCGTGGCGGCGAGCAGTGGACGCAACATTCGCGCTCCTTGGAGGGGTTCGTGCCGGGACGCACCCGGTCACGGTGTCGGTCGGGACGTCGGGGAGTGAGCTGGGACGCGCGCCGCGCCCAACGGGCCGACGAGCGGAGCCGGACTTCGGGAAGCCCTTCGTCATCGGCTCCGTGCCGAAGGCGCGTTCATCCCGATGGACGCCCGAGGGCCCCCGGGGTTGCGGGTCGGTCGAGACGCACCCGGGAAAGGATCAGTGACCTGCGTCACTGGACTTGGTCCGTCCGTGGCTCTCCGTCCGCGGCTCTCCGCACGAGGAGAGTGGCAAGCGGTGTGGCCGGGCGGCGACGTGGTGGCGGCGCAGGACGTCGGCAGTCCTTGTCCACCGGTCCTCGATCCACCCGGTGAAACTCCTGAGACTCCTGAAACTCCTGAGGCACCTGCAACCCCGGGAGCCCTCGGACGTCCTTGTGGGTGGGTCCCCTTCCAGCAGCCGGCCACCGGCTGTCCCTGACGATCCGTCGACCCGCCTGACGAAGGATTCGAGGACCGAAGATGTCAGTACGTCACGTCACCCCCGGCAGCGCCCGTCCGGACCGGGCCCGCACCGTGACCGGGGTGCCCGCCGGGCACCGCACCGGACCTCGGTGGAGCTGCGGCGGCTCACCGGGAAGCAGGCCCGGTCTCCCCCGTCCGGGGCGTGGACACCCGGCGAGGTGCCGAGGGCAGACGCCCACGAGGGAGGCGGGGCCCGCGAATCCGGCACGGTGAGGCTCTCACCGCCCCGGCTGACGTATGACTCCGGGCTCCGCCCGGAGACACACGTGAAGGAATCCATCACGGCTCACCCTCAGCACGGTCCGTCCGCCCGGGGGCAGGAGGACGGACCGGTACCGCGAAGTCCGGGAGACAAGTGAGAACAGCGACGATCTCGACCGCCGCACCGCCGTTCGCCTGGTGGCAGAGGGCGTGCGGACCCGTGCACCCCTGGCTCCGCGCCGGAGTGGAGCTGATGCGCCGAGCCCTGGACGGGCCCGCTCCGCGGTCGCGGCAGAGTCGGACGGACGGCGGGAGACGCCTGTCCGAGGTGGTGTCCCCCGGCGTGACGAAGGCGGGGAACGCCTTCAACGAGCTCTACCACCATCGCAGGCTGGCGCTGGTGCGGCTGGCCCTGCTTCTGGTGGACGATCTCCCGACGGCGGAGGACGTGGTGCAGGACGCCTTCGCCATGCTCCTGCGCCGCCACGGCCGTCAGTTCACGGACCTGGACGACCCCGAGGCGTACGTGCGCACCAGTGTGGTCAACGCGGCCCGCTCGGTTCTGCGCCGCCGCCGCACGGCACGCGCGTACGTTCCTGAGCGTGAACGCCATGCCCCGTCCGCGGACAGGAGTGTGCTCCTCGCCGAGACCCATCAGGAAGTGATCGACGCGTTGCAGCGGCTCACCCGCAGACAGCGCGAGGTCCTGGTCCTGCGCTACTGGTCGGACCTCAGCGAGGCGCAGATCGCCGACACGCTCGGGATCTCCCGCGGCACGGTCAAGTCAACCGCCAGCCGGGCCCTGGACGCCCTGGCCAGACAACTGGACGTACCTCGATGACCCGGCCCCCCTCGCAGCCGCATTCCCGTCCCCGCCCGTACCGGCCCCGCGGACCCGTCGGCAGAGGCTCGTCGTGACCTGGGAACGCACCGGCCCGCCCTTCGGCGAGGTCTCTGCCGCTGCCGCCGGCTGCGGCACGGCCGGTTCGGCGTGGCCGCGTCCGCCGACGGAACCCGGAGGCGTCCCGTCCCCGCCGCGCCGCGTTCCGCGGCCGGTGAGCCGCCGGATGCCACGGTCGGCGCGGAGCCATTCAGCCAGGAGTTCCTACGGAGATCGGAGAACCGGTGACGAGGCGCAGCCAGGACCACCACGAGGCGTACGAACAGCGCCTGCGCGACGCCCTGGAGGCGCGGGCCGGCAGTGTCGACTGGGAGCATCTGCGGCCCGCCGGCCCTCCCGCCGGGGCGGGACGGTCCTTTCCTGTCCGCCGGACCGTCATCGGCCTGGTCGGCCTGGCCGCGGCTGCCGCCTGCGTACTGTTCGTCGTGGAGAAGGACGATCCGGGGCGCCCGGCCGGTCCCGCCGACCGGCCCTCGCGGACGCCGAGCCCCTCGGTGACTCCGTCCCTGGTCCCCCTGCCCGGGGAGAACGGCGGTTCCCAGGGCGCCGCCACCGAGGGCTTCGTCACCCCGTCTCCGACCGCCGGCCCGGACGGGTGAGCGGCGGGGGCAGGACCGTGATCACGGTGCTCCGGTCCGGCGGTCCCCGCCGCACGGGGCCATCGGGGCTGACACCCACGTACGGCGATATCCGTACGGGTCACACCCCCTCCCTATTTGGGTGTTGTCACCGATGGTCTGTGCTTCTCCGACAGGAAAGAGTGTGATCAACACACTTAACGGCCTGCCCCGCTCCCGTCCTGCCGCAGAGGACCGCTCGCGGAACGGACCGCGCGGGCTGCCGGACCCCTGAGAGGAGCCCGCGACCTGATGCACGCGGCGACGCAGCGCACCGGTCTCACCGACGAGATGTCCGACCCGGGTCCGCTGGTGCCGCCGCGCCGCTCGGCCGCCGCCGCACGAACGCTCGAGGCCGCCGGGAGGGTGGGGTCAGCGCCGAGCGTGTCGCGGTGAGCGTGACGGTTCAGCCGGCGATCGAGGCCGGCGCCGCCGTCCGTGTGCCGATCCCGACGGAGTGGGTCCACCGGGCCGCCACCGCACCGGGCGGCCGGCGCGGTCCCGATGCCGGTCACCGGGCCGTCCGGCGCCGGACACGCGTCCTCGTGCGGGAACACGGGCGTCGACGGGAACGTCGTCTTCCTGCTGCCCATCACGATGCTGCCCGGCACGGTGCCGCCCATCACGATGCTGATCGTCCCCGGGCCGGAACGCACCGGCGTCACGACCTGCTTCGTCCTGCACACCGAGCCGCATCCGGCGTGGTACTCATCGACACCGGCGCGCGTGAGGGCCACGACATCCCCTTCCGGCGGTTCAGCCGCTACGGACTGATCGTCACCACGGTCACCGTCACTGTCGCGGCCGCGTATGTGTGGCTGCGCTACTTCGTCCTGGTGTGATCGTGGGGCACCGGATGCGCAAGGAGAGCAGATGCACCACACCGGCGACCGCGACAGCACCTTCCGAGCACTGTTCGACGACGACTCCCCGGCGTTCCGTGACGATGCCTCCCCGCCGACCCCAGCCGTGAGCGGGCGGTCGAGGAGACGGCGATGGACGGACCGGACGACAAACGGCTGCACGAGATCGAGGCCAGGCTGCACCGTGAGGATCCCCGCTTCGCCCGCGCCCTCGGACACGGCCGTCCCTGCCGGCCGCGCGAGTACCGGCACACCCGTACCTGGCTCCTGCTCGCCGTCGCGCTGGCCGTGCTGGGCACCGGCATCGCCCTGGCTCACGAGCTGCTCATCGCCGCCGGGCTGGTCCTGGCCGGAGTGGCCGGCGAGATGTTCGACCCGCACCGCGGTGAACGGTGCCGCGGTGAGCGGCCGCCGCACGACTCCTGACCGCGACGGCCGCGCAGCCTGCGCGTCAGCGGACCGCGGCGCCGGGAGCGGCACGGGGTCCGAGCGATGACGTTGTCCGAGCTGTATGTGACGCTGCTGATCGGCGGCGCCGTCCTGCTGGCCAGCATCGCCGCCGCCCGCACCGCTCACCGCGTCGGCCTGCCGAGCCTGCTGCTGTTCCTGGCGGTCGGTGTGGTCGCCGGTGAGGACGGGCTGGGTCTGGAGTTCGACGACGCCCAGCTGGCACAGGCGCTGGGCACCGCGGCGCTGGGCCTGATCCTCGTCGAGGGAGGTCTGAGCACCCGGTGGGACGACGTACGGCGCCAGCTGGCCCCCGCCAGTGTGCTCGCCACCGTGGGCGTGGCGCTCTCGGTCGCGGTGACCGCGACCGGCGCGCACTTCCTGCTGGGCATGGACTGGCAGCTGGCGCTGCTGCTCGGGGCGATCGTCTCCTCCACCGACGCCGCCGCCGTGTTCGCCGTCCTGCGCGCCCTGCCGATGCCGCAGAAACTGCGCGGGCTGGTGGAGGCGGAGTCCGGCTTCAACGACGCCCCGACCATCATCCTGGTCCTGGTCTTCTCCACCGCCGCAGGGGACCTGCCCAGCCCCGGGCCGCTCGTGGCCGACCTGGTCTACCAGCTCACGGTCGGCGGCACCCTCGGCGTGCTGATCGGCTACCTGGGCGTCGCCGCGCTGCGGCACATCGCCCTGCCCGCCACAGGGCTGTACCCGCTGGCCACGGTCGGGTTCGGCGTCATCGCCTTCTCCGCCGCCGGAGCGATCAACGCCAGCGGCATCATCGCCGCCTACCTGTCCGGCCTGGTGCTGGGCAACGCCCAGCTGCCACACCGCGCCGCCACCCGTAGCTTCGCCGAAGGCGTCGGCTGGCTGGCCCAGATCGGCCTGTTCGTCATGCTCGGCCTGCTGGTCGACCCCAGCGAACTGCCCGCCGCGATCATCCCTGCCCTCGTCATCGGATCGGTCCTGCTGCTGGTCGCCCGCCCGATCTCGGTCGTGCTCTGCCTGCTGCCCTTCCCGATCCCCTGGCGCGAGCAGACGTTCATCTCCTGGGCGGGGCTGCGCGGCGCGGTGCCCATCGTGCTCACCACGTTCCCCATCGTCGCGGGGGTCGCGGGGGCGGGCGAGGTGCTCAACATCGTGTTCGTCCTCGTCATCATGTTCACCCTCATCCAGGGCCCCACCCTGCCCGCCGTCGCCCGGCGCCTGGGCCTGGTCCGCACGGGCGCGCTGCGGGAGATCCAGGTGGAGACCGCGCCCCTCGACGTCCTCGACGCCGACCTGCTCACCGTCGGCATTCCCGAGGGGTCCCGGCTGCACGGCGTCGCCGTCTTCGAACTGCGGCTGCCGCCCCCGACCGTCGTCACCCTGATCGTCCGTGGCGGTGTCACCCTCGTACCCGACCAGGACACCGTGCTCCGCTCCGGCGACGAGCTCCTGCTCATCACGACCCCGCTGACCCGCGAGGCGGCGGAACGCCGGCTGCGGGCCGTCGGACGCAGCGGCAAACTGGCCCGCTGGCACGGTGAACACGGATCGCCGAGCGTCACGGACGGATGACCGGGTGAAGGCGATGCTCAGGTGACGCGTCGTGCCCCGGTGTGACCCCCGTACCCGCCGTGCTCCTCCGGGTGGGTCCGCGGCGCCGGCCGCAACCCCTGCGTACGGGCTACGACCGGGCCGCCCGGGGGATCAACGCCGGCCGAGAATACCGGCGGCGACCCCGACACCCTCGTGCGTGCCGATCACGATCAGGGTGTCGCCGCCGGCCAGCCGGAAGTCCGGTCCGGGGGAGGGGATCGCCTCCGTCCGGCGCAGTACGGCGACGACGGACACGCCGGTCTCCGTGCGCATCCGGGTGTCGCCCAGCAGCCGGCCGTTCCAGTGGGACATCGCCGGCAGTTCGAGCCGTTCGGCGACCAGTCCCAGCTCGGCCGTCGCCAGCAGGTTCGGGCTGTGGTGGGCGGGCATCACGGCGTCGATGACGGCGCCCGCCTCGTCGGCGGTCATCCGCAGGGACATCGCGGTGGCGTCCGGGTCGTCCGCGCGGTACTCGCTCAGCGTCCGGGACCCGTCGAGATGGGCGATCACCGACAACCGCCGCCCCTCCCGCGTGTTCAGGTCGTACCGCACACCGATTCCCGGCAACGGTGTGTGCCCCATGCGCGCGGCGCCGCCCATGACCGTCCCCCTGCTTTGTGAGTGTTCCTACGGGCCATGACCGACGGCACCATACGGCACACCGGCGACTCTTCGTAATCCGGCCGACGTCACCGACTTCCGGCCAACCCACCGTCCGCGGCGGCACGCTGCCGCGGCTCAGACCGTGAACCTGACGGCCTCCAGCCACACGTCGTTGTTCCAGGAGCCGCCGGAGGTCAGTCCGGGGCGGGCACCGGCGCAGCCCTTGTCCTTCCAGCCTTCGTTGCGGACATGGGCGATCTGGCAGATCTGGCCCTTGCCGATGTTGACCGCGAAGGCGATCATGTTCGGCGCGCCGCTTGCCGTGCTGCCGATGTAGTTGTCCTTTCCGTCGGCGGCGACGGCCGTCCACTTCGGCTTCCACACGCCCTGGCCGTCGGTCGACCCGGGGGAGTGGACGAAGGCGTTGGCGGCCGAACCCCCCACGCCGGACACCGCGATGTTGAGGGCCTTGATCATCCGGTGCTGGCCGGTCGTACCGGCCACCGCGCCGTCGCACACGGGCTTCTGCCAGCCCTGTCCGGCGACATAGGCGCGGTAGCAGATGTGCCGGCCGGAGGGGTCCTTCCTGGCGAGGCGTCCGACCGCCGTGGCGGCCGTCTCCTTCTTGGGGGCCTTCTTCTTCTTGGGGGCCGCGGTGGTGCTCTTCGGGGCGGGTGCCGTGACGGTCACGGTGCTCCGCGCGCCGCCCTGCGCGTCCGGCGTGTCCTTCTCCTTGGCCTTCTGCTTGTCCTTCGGACCGGCCGTCGGTGAGGTGGACCCCGGGGCGGAGGGGGGCGGCAGGGGGCCGGGGACCGATGTGGGTGTCGTCCAGTCCCCGGGTGGAGGCGTGGGGGCCGGCTCGACGGCCGAACGGGCGGCCTGCTGCTCGGTGGCGGCCTCGTCGTCCGACTCGCCACTGCCGAGGACCACCAGCGGAACGACGACGAGGGCGGCCACGGCGAGGGCCGCCGGTCCCACGATCAGGGGCCTGCCGAAGAGTTTCGGTGGACGGTACTCGTCGTCGGACTGGCGTGAGACGGCAGCGCGGGCGATGGCCGGGGGCGGGGCCTGGGCGGGGACACGGGCCGGGACCGGGCCCCCGGGGTCGTCGTCATCGTCGTCGTCATCGTGGTCACGGTCGTAGTCGTCATCGTCACCGTCATCGTGATCATGGTCGTCGTCGTGATCGCGGTCGTCGTCGTGGCCGTCGCGGTCACGGTCGTAGTCGTCATCGTCGACGTCATCCTTGTCGCCGTAGCCGCCCTCGGCAGGGAGGGGCCAAGGCGATGGCCCGGTACGGCCGGACGGCGGATCCTGGAGGTGCTCCTCCTGTCGCTCCTCCTGTCGCGCCTCCTCCCGTTCCTCCTGCCGCAGAAGGGCGCTCGAACCGTCCGGGGAGACCTCGACGACGGCCGTGTACCCGGCCGCGGGGTCGGAGATGACCGCCGTCACCGGTGCGCCCCGGTCGCGTGCGTATCCGTCCAGCAGGTCGAGGATCGCTGTGTCGACCGTCCCCCCTTCCGCCACCGGCACCGGCTCTCCGTCGATGTCGGCGGAGCCGTCGCCCGAGATGACCACCGTGAAGTGGCCGGACGGCTCGGATGCCTCCTCGGGTCTGGTGTCGCGGCCCGTCGTGTCGGGCTCGTCCGCTTCCTCGCCCCGGCTCATACGCGTTCCCTTCTGACGTTCCCGGCCGTGTGGGGCCGGTCGGTCCCGCCACGGCGGATTCGCGTACCGCAACGGGAACGGCGGGGAAACGGTTCAACGGAGAGGGACTGCCGCAGGCGCCGTGACCAACCGCGCCATAAGCCGTGACCGTGACGTTCCGGATGGAATGGCACGTTCCGTCAAAGTGGCTACGGCGGGGAGGACGGTCAATAGAGTCCGAACGTGCCTGCTGATGAAACTACGGTTCGATTCTCCGTGCTGGGACCGGTCCGGGCATGGCGCGGTGAACAGGAACTGGACCTCGGATCGCCGCAGCAACGTGTGATGCTCGCGGCGTTGTTACTGAGCCGGGGGCGTCCTCTGGCCCTCGGCGCGCTCATCCATGCCGTCTGGGGTGAGGAGCCGCCGGCGGCCGCCGTGTCGGTGCTGCGGACCTATGCCTCGCGCCTGCGCAAGATCCTGGAAGCCGGACGGACCCCGGGCGAGCCGCCCCAGCTCCTCGTCTCCGTCGGTGACGGCTACCTGCTCCGGACCGCGGAGGACGCCCTGGACCTCGCCGTGTTCGAGCGGCGGGTCGCGGAGGCGAAGAAGCGGTGCGCCGAGGGCGAGCTGTCCGCCGCCGCGGAACTGCTGCACACCGCGCTCGGCGCATGGCAGGGGCCGGCCCTCGCCGGACTGCCCGGCCCGCTGGCGGAGTCGGAGTGTTCGTACCTGGACGAGCAGCGGCTCACCGCTCTGGAGATGCGGTGTGACATCGATGTCACCCTTGGACGCCATGACGCGGTCGTTCCCGAGCTGCTCTCGCTGACCCCCCGGCATCCGCTGCGCGAGCAGCTGTGCCGCCTGCTCATGCTGGCGCTGTACCGGTCGGGGAGACAGGCCGAGGCACTGGCGGCCTACCAGAAGACGCGCCACGCCCTGGTGGCGGAGCTGGGCGTCGAACCGGGCACCGCGCTGAAGGATCTGCACGACCGCATCCTGACCGCCGACCCGTCGCTTCTGCCCGACTCGCGGTCACCCGCCGACCCGTACCCGGCCGCCGACCGGTCCGAGCGCCCGGAGGGCCCGGTCGGGCCCTCCGGGCCGGACTCCCCGGACGCCCACGACCATCCGGCCGCCGGCGATCTCCCGGACGCCCAGGACCACCCCGCCGCCCGCCCGGCCCAACTGCCGGCCGATCTGCCGGCGTTCGCCGGCCGACAGGCGGAACTGGCCCGTCTCCGCGCGCTGCTGCCCGGGGACGGCGGTGCGCCGGACACCCTGGTGATCAGCGCGATCGGCGGCATGGGCGGCATCGGCAAATCCGCCCTGGCGGTGCACTGGGCCCACGAGGTCGCCGACCGCTTCCCCGACGGACAGCTCTGCATCAATCTGCGCGGCTTCGATCCGACCGGCTCGGTGATGGCACCCGACGAGGCCGTCCGGGTCTTCCTCGAGGCACTCGGCGTTCCCTCGGTACGGATTCCCGCCGACGTGGACGCCCAGGTGGCGCTGTACCGCAGCCTGCTCGCGCGGCGACGGATGCTGATCCTGCTCGACAACGCCCGCGACACCGAACAGGTCCGCCCGCTGCTGCCCGGGTCACCGGGTTCCCTGGTCATCGTCACCAGCCGCAATCAACTGGCCGGACTGGTCGCGGCGGACGGAGCCCGGCCGCTGACCCTGGACCAGATGACGCCCACCGAGGCGTTCGATCTCCTGGCCTCCCGCCTCGGCACCGGCCGGCTGGCGGCGGAGCCGGGCGCGGCCGGCGAGATCATCGCGCGGTGCGGCTGGCTGCCGCTGGCACTGGCCATCGTCGCCGCCCACGCCGCCGCCCGCCCCGGGTTCCCGCTCGGCGCCATCGCCGACGACGTACGGGACAGCCACGGCAGCCTCGACGCCTTCGTCGGGGGCGACGACATCACCACCGACGTGCGGGCCGTGTTCTCCTGGTCGTACAAAGCGCTCTCCGCCCCGGCGGCCCGCCTGTTCCGGCTGCTGGGTCTGCACTCCGGACCGCACATCTCGGCACCGGCCGTGGCCGCGCTCACCGGACTGCCGCCGAGAGAGGCCCGCGCGGGGCTCGGTGAACTCACCCGCGCGCATCTGATCACGGAACACTTCCCGGGCCGTTACACCCTGCACGACCTGCTGCGCGTCTACGCCGCGGAACGGGCCGCGGCCGAGGAGTCGGCGCGGGACCGCGACGCGGCCGTCGGACGGCTGCTGGCCTTCTACCTGCACACCACCGACGCCGCCTACCCGCTCATCACCCCGAGCCGCCACCGGATCCCGCTCGACCCGCCGCCCGCCGGGTGCCGGCCACTGGAGTTCGCCACGCGCGAGGAGGCGCTGGGGTGGTGCGAGAGCGAGCGGAGCAACCTGGTCGGCGCGGTGCACCTGGCAGCACGGTCCGGGCGGCCGGACATCGCCTGGCGGCTGCCCGCGGTCCTGTGGGGGTTCTTCTACCTCCGCAGCCATACGCACGACTGGCTCGACACCACCGCCACGGGACTGGCGGCAGCCCGGTCCGCCCACGACCGCCGGGGTGAGGCCCAGGCCCTCGCGGACCGGTCCGCGGCGCTTCGCGACTCGGGCCGCCTGGACGAGGCCGTCGCCCCCCTGCACGAGGCGATGGACATCTACCGCGCACTCGGGGACATGACGGGTACGTCGCTGGTCGTCGCGAACCTGGGGGACATCTACCTGCTGTCCGGCCGACTCGACGAGGCCGTTGCGTACATCCGCCGGGCGCTGGCCATCGCCCGGATCCAGGGCGACGCCTGGGGCCAGGGCATCACCCTGTCGAACCTGGGCGACGCCCTGCTGCGGCTCGGCCGGTACGACGAGGCCATCGACTGCCTGGAGCAGGCGCTGACCTTCCTGCGTACCCACGACAACCACTGGGTCGAGGCCGTCACCCTCGACATCCTCGGCACCGTGTACCGGGAGCTGCGCCGTTACGAGGAGGCGATCGAGTACTACCACCAGGCCCTCAAGACGCACCGGGACATCGGGAGCCGGTGGGGGGAGGGCCACACCCTCGGCAATCTCGGCGACGCCCATATGGGTGCCGGGGCCCCCGAGGCGGCGCGCCGCAGTTGGACGGAGGCACTGGCGATCTTCTCGGACTGCGACCACGCGGACGCCGAGAAGATCCGTGAGCGGCTCGACCGGCTGGGCTGACTCCCTTCCTCGGCGGGTGCCCGGCCACCGCGCGGGGCGGACGGCCGCCGGGCACCCGTACAACGGGCCGGAGATGAGGATCGTTCAACTCCGGCCCGGCGAGTCAGCTCGCGTCGCGGTAGACGCGTCCGCTCGCGTTGGCGGCCGGCCCGTCGTAGAGACCGACCGGGTGGGTCGAGGTGGACAGGGTGAACCAGGCATAGCGCTCCACGAAGTCCAGACCGTTCAGCATCGTCGTCGACGACTCGATGAACGCGGTCTGCTCCTGCTCGCTCGGGAAGCGAGGAGGGTTCTGCGAGAAGTCGATCAGTGCGTACTCGGTCAGCCAGACCGGCTTGCCGTAGCGGTCGTGGACGGCCTGGAGGTAGCCGCGCAGCTGCTCGGAGGCGTCCGGGCCGAAGTCCGCGCCGTACCAGTGCAGGGGAATGAAGTCGACGCGCAGACCGCGCTCGTCCGCACCGCGCATGAACCGGTCCAGCCAGCCTCCGGCGACGTCCCCGCCACTGGCCACCGCGGGAGCGCCCAGACGCAGGCCGGTCGCCTCCAGCCGGGGCCACAGGTCGAGGGCCTGCTCAGGCGTCATATCGGCCTGCTCCGGATGGTCGGGCTCGTTGAAGCCGAGCAGCTCCGTGCCCTGAGCGGCCGCCTGGCCGAGCCTGGCGTCGGTGACGGAGCCGGGGCCCCAGATCATCGGCACGTAGTCGACCCCGTCCGGCTTGGTGACACCCTCGGTCGTCGAGTCCCAGTTGTAGTACCAGGACGCGCCGGAGTCGGCCAGCGCCTGGCCGGCGCCGTCCACGGGGTTGAGACTGATGCCCTTGCGGGTGGAGGCCGGGGTGGTCTGCTCCGGGGCGGTCCGCTCCTGCGCCGGGTCCTGGCGCGGGAACTGCTGTGTGGGTGCCAGACGCTCCTTCGCAGAGCCGTCACCGGCTCCGTGGAAGGTGACGGTCAGACCGGCACACTCGGCGCACTGGTACACGGTCCGGTTCCCCGGTTCGTGGTCCTGCCTGGACCAGGCGTACGCGGTGGTGCACTTCTGGTTGATCGCGTCGCTGTACGCGGTCTTCGCGTCCCGGTCCGGATTGACGCACACCAGGGGGCGGCCCGTTTCCGGGTCCGTGACGAGGTTGTCGGCCGGGCAGTCGGCCATCAGGTCCACGGCACAGCCCGCCGCCGCGCACTCACCCGTCTCCGGCGGTGTCATGCCGTCCGGTGTGATGGTGATCGGCTCCGACACGGCGTTGACGTAGCTGACGTTGTACCAGGGCGCGTTCCCGTCCGCCGGATCGAAGTTGAACTCGGCCAGACCGGTCGGCTGCTCACCGGTCACACACCGGTCGGCGTACGGTCCGCAGTCTGCGACCTCGCAGTGGAATGTGCTGCCCTCCTCGCCGGTGCAGCCCTGCCGGGCGAAGAACTTGCCCCGCCAGTGCCCGGCGCCCGAACGCTCGGGAATGGTGACGGTGGCGGACTGACCCGGGTCCAGCACCGGCAGCCCGGTCAGCTCGGCCGATCCGTCCGCGTTGACCGAACTGCCGACCCAGATGCGGCTGTCCGTCTCGTTCCGCAGGGTGACGGTGTGCTCGGCGGCCCCGGCATCGGCGGCCGGCGTCCCCTGAAGGCGCACGTTGTCGGACCGCTGGTCCTCCATCAGCAGGGCGGTCCCGGTCACCCCCACGATGACCAGCAGCAACGCCAGGAGTAATGAGGTGCGTCTGCGCATGAATCGTGCCTCTCCATCGGGCTCGCGGGGTGTGGACGCGGCGCCCGGAGGACGCTCGCGCAGGCACGACGGATGGGGACGGCGGACGGTTCACCCGGCGCGCCCCCGGGACAGCGCAACGGTACGGCGGGGTGGGTGCTCCGGCCCGCCGCGTTGAACCGCCGTGCGGCGGCTGCCCGTTGCGTCTACTCGGGCGGACTCGATACGACAGGTCGGGCCCGCGAGCGAACCGAGGAGAGAGGGCGAGCATGGCCGACAGTCAACCCGCCCCCCGGCGCGGAAACCGGCTGGCCAAACGCATGGAGCCGGCCGACCTGGCCCGGGAGCTCCTGCGGACCGAGTGGGCCCAGAACCGCGAGTACGCCCGCAGGGCGCAGCGAGCGGACACCGCAGGAAGCCTGCGACGGGCCCTGCGAGATCTCCTGCGCAGATTCACCGGAGAGTCCGCGAACGAGTACGGCCCGTCTCGCCAGGGCTTCGACGGCGGCTACGGGGGAGAGTCGTACGGCCAGGGAGGGTACGGCCAGGCAGGCGCGGGGCTCCCCGGGGTCGCTCCGGCGCAGGCCCGGCCCGCTCCGGACGGGAGCCGGCCGGCGCCGCAGGCGCTTCGGCAGCCCGTGTCCGGCCCCGGCCCGGATTTCCCGAAGCTGAGGTGGCTGAACAGCCGGATCCAGGCCTTGCCCGCCACCGAGCGCAAGGCCTTCGACGATGCGCTGCTGAAGCTGGTCTCCTCCAGGAAATGGGAACAGCGGCTCGGAAGCATGCCGCACGCCGCCGGGTACGTGCGCCGAGCCCAGCGTGCGAAGGAGCCGGAGACGGACCGGCGGCACGCACCGACACCGGGCGACCGCTTCACCCGCCCGTCCCAGCGTGAACGCCCGACCGCGACCGAGTCGCCGTCGTCGACTCCCAGGACCAGTACGGTCGGCGGGGACGAGTTCGCCGACGGCCGGCGGCTCGCTGCGGCAGAGCAGTCGGAGAGACAGCGGAGGGAGGGCGCAGTGACGCCGGCACCGCCGGTTCCGTCGGGCCCGGGGCGAGCGCGGGTGAGCGGCAGGGAGCCGGACACCTCCGCATCGGACCGGTCCGCAGCGGGGCCGTCGGGGGAGTCGAACCCGGTGTCCGTGTCGGCCCCCGGATCAGGACGTGGGGAGACGGACCTGTGGTCATCACCGGCGACGCCATCGGTCGGGGCCTGGCCGGCGTTGACGCCGGAACGGCGCACGACGGGGCAGGCGGACCGGACGGGGCCGGGCGACTCAGGAACGGGGAGCTCGGAGATCCACGCGGCGTCGCGGAGTGACGCGCGCCCGGTAAGCCCGCTGACTCCGCCACCGGACTTGCTCAGCCATGAGGGGCGGCAGAGCGTGCACCATACCGCCACGCGCTCCGGCGGATCCCCGCCTTCGACGCCGGACGTCGTCTCGACCGGCGCCCTTTCCCCCGCGTCCGGCCGACAGCCGGAGGCGAAAAAGGGCCGGTCACGGTGACGTCGAGTCGGCCCGCCGCGTCCACTGTGACGGTGTCCCCGGCGCGGACACAGCTGAGCGGGGGACACGTGCTTCAGGGGACGGCGGCCACCGTCCCCTGAAGCAACACGCTGTCAGAGCATTGATCCCGGATCACCGGAGTGGTCTGTCACACCGGCGATGACCAGGATCGACATCGACGGCGAGGGGTGCGTCCGCGCAGGGACAGTGCCTCTCCGTGAGGGCCGGCACGGCGCTCCCACGGCGCGCACGCACCCATGAGAGATGCCCCTGCACGACAGTTCACCTGCCTCCGCCGCCTCCGCCACCCCGGCCCCGGCGAGAGGGCTGCGACGCTGAAGGCGCCGGACGGCCGTCGTGGCCTCGGAGGTCGCTGCTGCCGGTCTGGCGCCGGAGCGAAGGCGTGGAGGAAAGGGCCGCGGGTTGCAGGGCGGCGGCCCGTGCGCTCCGGTCGGTACCGACTGTCGAGCGATCGGCTCCCGGGCCTGTGCGCGACTCACCATCGGCAGGCCGGAGCGGATCCCGGCCGCGTTGGCGCTGGAGACGATTCTCCACGGTCACGGTTGTGGTCTGAGTGACACGCAAGAACCCGGGCGGCGGCTCTGCGTGGCTCGCATCGGGCGAATCCGCCGGTTGCGCGGGTGTGCTGATGAACCCATACCTGTCGCGGCCTGCCGGGTCCTGATGGCGGCCTGGAGGCGGGCGGAGCGTGGTGCCGTACTCCGACGCGCTCGGGGAGGAGGGGCCAGGGGCTGACTCCCGCGCCACGTGCGCTCCGGCAACCGGGTTCACCAGGGTCCTGTCCGAATGAAGTGACGTGCTGTCCGACCCGACAAGAGTCGAGGCCGATGAGGACGACGTCGGTCGTGACATACCGGGCGGTGCCACGAACGCCGGGATGGCGGATGCTGGGGCTTCGCGGTCCACGGACCGCTCATAGCGTGATGGGGATGACATGGTTGGACCCTTCAGGTTGTAGGTGAGGGGTGCCGTGCCGTCGCGTGGCGTGCCACGCGGAGTTCAGATCATCGATGTCCACGCCGGACGGTTCACCTGCCGCCGCCGCCCCCGGCGCCACCGCCGGGACCCCTGCGCTGTTGCTGGTTCAGTTGCCCCTGCTGGTGGCGCTCCCACGTTGCCCAGACTCCGGGATTCCCACCCTGGGTGTTCCGGCCCGAGGGGCCCGGAGTACCGGCTGTGTGCGGCAGGAGGTCGCTCGCCTGGTACTGCGGGTGAGGTGCGTACTGCGGGCCTGTCGGCTGCGGGGCACCCTGCTGCCCCTGCTGCATGTACGGCAGCGTGTTCCAGGCATCGAACTGGGGCTGGTTCTGGGCGTACTGGCCCGGGGAGCCGGCAGCACCGTAGGGCTGCATCGTCTCCGGAGCGGAGCCACCCGGCTGGTACAGCCCGGGATGCGCCGGTTGCTGAGGTACGTGGGCCGGGATCGTGGGCTGGTAGGGGGCGGCCGCTGTGACGGGCTGATGGCCTTCGGACATCCGGGGGTCCTGCTGCTGGGCCGGGTGCTGCGGGGAGGCTGTGAACTGCGCGCTTGCGTGCTGCAGGGCTTGGCGCCGCAGGACTTCGCGCCGCAGGTCTGTGGGTTTTTGCGGTCTCTTCCCAGAGTTGCCCACTGGTCGTTCCTCTCGCCTCGGAGCTGATGACTCAGGGGACAACGTGCGGAGCGGTGTGACCGGTTCAGTCCGCGGCCGCGGTCGTGCCTGCGCCATGGTGCCCGGAACTTCGGCTCATGGTCCCGGTGCTCTTCTCGTGGGCTGGGTGCCGGCCCGGGCCGTGGCGGGCCACGGAACGGCTGTGGAGCTTGCGGCGGCGTCGCCACGGCCCGCTAGTACGCCCTGTTCGACGGCGCTCGGCTGTATGGGTGACAACGGACGAAGCTCGAGGTCGCCATGGTGTGATCGCCCCAAATCCTCCACCCTCCTGGCCGCTATCTTCTCCGTGGCCGCTGGGCCGGTCGCGTACAGAGCCGCGGTGGCCGCGATCGCGTTGGCCGTGCCCCAGACTGATTCCGCACTTGCTTTGAAGATCGGGACCAGCGTGTTCGAGATTCCCACGGCTGCGGCGATGCCTTGCACGACGGCTTTGGAAAGGTCGTATGCCGAGTCTCTCGGATCCGCCCTCCAGTTCGTGAAGGCAGAATGGGTGTAATGTGCGACGTCGGAGAACTGTGTCGCCGACATCAGAATTTCGCCAGCGGCTTTTGCCCACTGGGTCGACGTACTTTCCTCACCCTTTGAGGCTGCTTTGAGTGCCAGGCTTATAGCGATGACGCCGCTGGCGAACGTCTTGATCCCGGTCGTGACCTGCGGTCGGTGTTCCCGTACCCAGTGCCATGCCGCACCCACCTTCTGTCCTGTCCACACGGCCAAGTTCCCGTCGGCGTCAGATGTGACCGCGACAGTGGAACCCTCCGGAGTGGTGAGGACAATGGACGGAAAGGTCTGACCCGTTTCGTTTCTGTTCAGTGGAGCCCGGGGGAGTTCCGTCCCGGTGCGGAAGGTGATTCCTTGTTCGGCGCTGCTCAGGTCAGGTGCGGATGAATATGGGCGTGATTCCGAGTACGGCACGCGGAGGGTCCTTCCATGAGCATGAGGGCGTGGCCGACAAAGGGTCTCTGGTGATCAGTGAAGGAATGCCCCCCGCCGTCTTCCGGTGAGGACGAGCGAGTTCGGGCGGGTGGGTTCGACCGGTGATATGAGTGTGGTGATGGCGTCGGCAGACGGGCCCGCTGCCGGCACCCTCACGACGGATCCCGAGCAGCCGGTTCACTTGCCGCCGCCCCCACGGCCGCGCCGAATAACACCGTGGCGGCGCAACTCCGCAGACTGGTGCGGGGCATCGGAGGAAGCACCGGAGGCACCGGGGCGCCTGCTTCGGGCATTCTGCGCGGTCCTTCCCCGCCGCAGGAGTTCATGTGCCTCGGGGCCGAGCGGGGTTTCACCGGCATGAGTCGGCACATCCTGTGCGGACCCGGTTGACTCTTGGGCCACGTAAATACCCAACCCGACCCCCGTCGGTACCTCGTATTGCGCTGGGCTTTGCGTGGTGGTCGGGGTGGGGGTTCTGCTCGTGTCGAGGTAGGCCTGTGCGGTGTTGGGGTCGTTGAGGTGGCTGTAGGTGGAGTTCGGGCGCTGGTCGAGGTAGGCCTGTGCGGTGTTGGGGTCGTTGAGGTAGCTGTAGGTGGAGTTCGGGCGCTGTGTGGGGGTGTCGTCCAGGCGAAGGTTGGCCAGTGCGGCGGTGTTGAGGTCGCTGTAGGGAATCGGGCTGTGTGTGGTGGTGCTCGTGTAGTAGGGCTGGGTGGGGGTTCTGTCGGCGTCGTCCTCTTGGCCCTGGACCGCCTGGAAGGCGAGCGCCATGGAGGCGTTCTGGATCTCGTTGAAGTCCGGAGTCGATGAGCTCGCTGGGCGCCGGTAGCGGTCGTTGTCCGACACAGGCTGTCCTCTCAGGGTGCGGGTGATGGCACAGGAGCAACGTCGGGGCCGCCTCATGTGGTTCAGACGCCGGCCGGCGCAGCGCCGCGTTGCGGATCAGCGGTGCGGTTCTGCCCGCGGCCGCCGCCGAGCGCATGGACTCCCGTCCCGGACCGCCCGGGACGGCGGTTCCCGACGAGGCCGCCGCTGCGTGCCGCGTCTACGACCGGCCCGGCCTCCCCGTCATGACGGCGCCGACGGCGGACCGAACGGGTCCACGGCGTCGACTTGGGGAGCTTCCTTCGGGCGGTGCATGCCGGGCTTGCAGCCGGCGAAGGGACCCGCCGCGTCCCTCAGGGCGCTCATCGCCGGCAGCAGGTAGTCGCGGTGCCACTGGGCGGGTCCGGACGGCGGGGAGCCGGGACCGGTCAGGTCCCCCCAGGCCAGCCAGAGGCCGTGGAGGTGAGCGACCGCTTCGGCGTGGTTCCACCAGACGGGGCACCAGGGCAGTCCGGACGAGGCTTCCCTGCCGTACACCGGCAGCAGCACATGATGGGTCCACAGCGTCAGCTGACGCAGCTCCTTCGCGTAGGCGGGCCCCTGCATGTAGAGGATGAACGCCGGGGGCGAGGGCTGCTCCCCGGCGGCCGTGTCGGCCGACCCGGCGCCGGTGTCCTCGGGCGAGGAAGTGGCGTCACTATGGGCTTCGGAGGCCCCGCTCTTCTCCGCTGGCACGGTGGTCATGGTTCTCCCTGCTGCTGCCGTCGGGCGTCCGGCTGGTCGTTTCACGGGTCGCACCGGCCGTGCTGCCCGGTACCGCGGGCCGGTGGCGGCGGTTCAGGCGTCCGGTCGTACCACTCCGAGGATCTCCATGGACCCCGCCGGAGCGACCGTCACCGTGCGGCCCGGACGTGGGGCGTGGATCATGTCGCCGGCGCCGATGTACAGGGCGACGTGGCTGGCGTCGGCGTGGTAGATGATCAGGTCGCCGGGGCGCATCGACTCGAGCGGGACGCGCTGGAGCAGCCGCCACTGTTCCTGCGAGGTGCGCGGGATCGTCACGCCCGCGGCCAGCCAGGCTTGGGAGGTGAGGCCGGAGCAGTCGAAGGAGTCAGGGCCCTCGGCGCCCCAGACGTACGGTTCGCCCAGCTGGCGGGTCGCGTAGTCGAGGGCCTTGCGGCCGGCCGCGCCCGTCTCGGTGCCGAGGTGGTCGAGGATGCCGGTGCTCACCCACTGGGCCTGGGCGTCGGCGGCGTCCTGCTGCTCCAGTTCGTCGAGCTGCCTGCGCTGCTCCACCGCCAGCCGGGACTCCAGCGACCTGGCGGTGTCGATGCGGCGTTGGACCGTCTTGCGGTGGGATGCCATCGCGCGGCGGTTCCCGCGCAGGCGCTCCAGCTCGTCGGAAGCGTCGTCGCTGAGGCCGCGCAGCTCGTCGTGGGCGTCTGCCAGGGTGGTCATCAAGCGGCGCGTGCCCGAGTGGACCCGGGCGGTCAGGGACGCGTTGTCCAGGGCGTGTTCGGGGTCGTGGGTCAGGACGAACTGCACCTCAGCGGGCAGTCCGCCACCGCGGTACTGGCTGCGGGCCGCCGCCCCCGCCTGTGAGGCCAGGCGGGCCAGCTTCCGCTTCGTCACGCCGACCCGGGTCTGCAGCAGGCGGACCCGCTCCGCCTGCCGGGTCACCTTCTCCCCGGCGGCGTTGTACTTCTCGGTGGCGACCTCCGCGTCGTGGTAGAGCTCCTCGAGCTGTGCGCGTACCGCGGGGAGCGTCGCGGGCTCGGCCACGGCGGGCTGCTGGAGCGAAGCCGTCAGGGCGCAGACCAGGGCGGCGGTCGTGGCCATGCGGAGGCCGCGTGCGCGCGGGGTCCGTTTCATCGGTGCCGAAGCTCCCTTCCTGCGTGTCCGGCGGTGGATGTCCACACAACGCGGCGGTGCGGCCCGGAGGTTCAAGGGCGGGTGAACCAGCCCGGCGACGTGGCCCGTTGTGTCCACCGAGGTGCCTGCCGGTGAGACCGGAAGGCCGGGACGCCAAGGAGCGGGGAGTGATGGACACAGAGGTGGTGCTGCTCGCGCTGTGCACGGGGGCCGGCCTTGGCTTTCTGTGCCTCGGCGTACGGGCGGTGGTGACGGCCGCGGGTCTCTGGGCGCGGGGGGAGCGTGTGATGGGGAGGGTGACCGCCCGAGCCTCCGGCGGCGGACGACGTCAGGGGTACGTGATGTTCTTCGATCACCACGGCCTGGAGTACCTCCTCGAACTGGGCAGACTGGGCCCGTTCTACGGTGTGCCGCCGGTCGGGGGCCACATCCCCGTCGTCTACGCGCGCCGACGCCCCGCCCAGGCCCGGCTGTGGACGCGCAGACATCTGCTGGCACCGTCCTTCGGGTGGTTCGTGTGCTCGGTCCTGGTGTTCGGCGCCGGGATCAGGGTCTCGGGATGAGCGGCGGTACCGCCCCGCCCGAAGACCCCCGGCGCGTTCCCGGACTCGATGTGCTGCGCGGCTTCGCCCTGTTCGGCATCCTGCTGGTCAACGCGCTGATGATGGCCGGTCCGTACACCCTGTTCGGCGGCGGCCCGGGGGCCCCGCGGTCCGGCCAGGTGGCGGCCTGGGTGGTGAACGTGCTGGTCACCGGCAAGTTCCACGTGCTGTTCGCGTTCCTCTTCGGCTACAGCTTCGTGCTCCAGAAGCGGTCCGCCGAATGGGCCGGTGCCTCCTTCGCGCCCCGGCATCTGCGGCGCGCCACCGCCCTGCTGGCGATCGGTGCCGTCCATGCCGTACTGCTGTACACCGGCGACATCCTGATGACGTACGGGGCGCTGGCGCTCGTGCTGTACGGGCTGCGCACGCTCACCCCCCGGGCCGCGCTGCGCCTTGCGGCCGTGTTGCTGGCCGTCCCCTCGGTACTCCTCCTCGGATACGGGCTGCTGACCGTCGCGCTCACCGAACCGTTCACCCTCACCGGCCCGTACCCGCCCGCGGTCACCGAACGGATCGCCGCCCATCGCGGTGACGCGCCGTCGGTGGTGGCGGTCCACCTGCGTGACCTGCGCGGGGCGCTCGGCAGGGACGTGCTGTACGCGCCCGTCCATCTGGCCGCCATGCTGGCGGGGCTCGCGGCGGCGAGGTCGGGCGTGGCGGAGCGGCGGGGGCGGGACCGGGCCTGGCTGCGTGCCGTGGCCCTGCGCTGGCTGCCGGCCGGACTCGCGGGCGGTGTGGTCGCCGCCTGCTGTGCGAACGGACCGCTGGACAGCCGCTGGTTCTACGTCGGGCAGGCGGTGACGGTACTGACCGCGCCCGCGCTCACCGTCGTCTACGCCTGCGGGGTGCTCCTGCTGGCCGACGCCTGCCGCCCGGTAGTGGCCAAAGTGCTGGCCGCCGCCGGACGCATGGCCCTCAGCCACTACCTCACCCAGTCACTGGTGCTCTCCCTCGTGTTCACCGGCTACGGCCTGGGGCTGTACGACCGGGCCGGCACCGTCACCGTCGTGGCGGGCTGCGTGGTGCTGTACGCCGTCCAGCTCGGCGCGGGCTCACGGCTCATGGCACGGACCCGGTACGGTCCGGCCGAACTGCTGCTGCGCGGGGTCACCTCGGGGCGCGGTTCCAGCGGTCGTCGGAGCCCGGCTTCGACAGGTGCACGCCCGGCAGCAGACGGCGTGCGGCCCGTTCGGTGATGGCCGCCGTCTCCGCCTTCGCCGCCGCGGAGATGACGTCGGCACCCGGTTCCCTGTACCAGGGACGCAACTGGATCAGCGCCGGTTTGACGCCGGTGGCCAGCAGCAGAGCCGTGCCCTTGGGCAGAGCGCGGATGCGGTCCGGGGGCAGGATCGGATCCAGGCGGTAGGAGTAGGACCGCGAGGTACCGTCCTTGGCGCGGGAGATCGTGGGAGTGCGCACATCGTGCTGGCCCACCAGCGTGGACACCTTCTGGACGAAGTCGGCGTCGTCCAGTCCCGCGCCCAGGAGCTTGATGGTCGCCGCGCTCCACAGCGCGTCCATGCCCACCTCGCCCCACACCCGGGCCCCCTGCCGGTAGCTCTGCAGCAGGGTCACGACACTGATGCCGCGCGAGCCGAAGTGCGAGTAGAGGTCGGGCAGATCGGCGATCCGGCAGACGTTGGCCGCCTCGTCGAGCACCGCCGTCAGAGGCGGGTCGAGACGGCCGCCCATGTACTCCGCCGCGACCACCCCCGCCCGCAGGGTCGCGTCCGCGAGGCCCGCGATGACGCCGGCCGCGGAACCACCGCCGTCCTTGGAGAGGAGGAACAGGGTGTCCCGGCCGAGGACATGCTGGCCGGGACGGAACTCGGGCAGTTCGGGATCGGGTGTGACCCAGGCGAGGATCTCGGGGTCGAGCAGGCATGCGACCGTCTGCCGGGCCGTCTCGTAGATGCCGTCCCGGGTTTCCACCGCGCCGCGCACCGTGCCCTGCAACTGCTCGGCCATCGCGATCAGACCGGCGTCGCGGAGCAGGTCGACCGGCGTGCGGTCGGCGGGGTCGGCGAGCCAGGCCAGCAGTTCCTGCACCGGGGCGCGGTTGCGGGCCGCGGCCAGGAACAGGGCGGTGAGGGTGTTCTGAGCGGCCGAGATCCAGAAGTCCTTCTTGGCGGTGTCGTCGTTGACCGACGCGACGAAATGCCCGGCCAGACGGCGGGCGCCCTCGGTGGTGTGGCACTCGCCGAGCATGTTCCACCACATGGCGCGCGGGGCGTGGGCGATGCCCTGCGGGTCGAACGTCCAGACCGTGCCCGCCTTCTCGCGCTCCGCGCGGGTGACGGCGTACACGTCGGACTTGTTGGAGGTGAACAGTACGGCCCCCTGGGCGCGCAGGACCCGCGGGACGGCGATACCGGTGGACTTGCCGGCCCGGGGAGCCATGAGATCGAGCTCCACGTCCTCGTAACTGCTGCGCAGCTCCGGCCCCTTGGGCGACAGATTTCCGAGGAGGTTGCCGGTCTCGTCGGGGTGCAGCCGGTCACGGCCCTCGAGTGACGGCCGCAGTTCGCGGGCCCTTGCCTCGATGCCCTTGGGACACAGGGCGGCCAGTTCCCGCCGCCCGGCCAGCCCCTTGGGGCGGGCGGCGCGGTTCAGCAGGAGTCCGACGACGAGGGCGACCGGGACCGCGAGGACCGCCAGCAGACCGGTCATACCCGCGTAGACGGCGGCGGGCGGAGCCTGGGGCCACATCGACGCGGGTCCCACGTCGGCCATCCGGGCGATCGTCGACATGGCGAAGGGCGGTGCCTGCCAGCCGTGACCGCTGAGCCCGGCCCCCAGGGTGCCGCCGGACCAGACGAGGCTGAACAGGGTGAGTCCGGCGCCGGCCAGGGCCACGATGGCCCAGGGCAGCTGCTCGTGCATCCCGGTGGCGCGGGGGGCGCTCATACGGTCCACCCCCCGGCCGCCCCGGCCCCGGCACGTCCGGGCAGGCCGGGCGCACCCGGTCCCCCCGGAGCGCCCGGGACGGCGAAGCCACCCTGCTGGGCGGCGCGCCGGACCTGTGCGACGGTGCCGGCCACCGCCTGCTCGACGGCCTCCTCGTTCGGCGTCCAGCGGGTGTTGGTGTTGTGCAGACGGCGCTCGGCGTCGGTGATGGCGACCTTGATGGGGATGCCGGGCCGGCCGCCGACCTTGATGAGGAACCGGCCCCGGCCGGGGGGCTCCTCGTTCTCCCCGGTGACCCCCCAGCCGGGGGGCGAGGACCAGGACGACACGAGTTCGATCTCGCGCCGGGACAGTCCGACCACCTTGCCCAGATCCTCCATCTCGGCCTTCGGCAGTCCGGCGCAGACCACCATGCCCGCCCGTTCGACGAAGCCGCGTGCCTTGGCCCGGTCGGAGTCGGTGCCGAGGGCCTCGGCGTCCTTGAGGGTGTGGGTGATCTTGGCGTCGCCCAGGCCGAGGGAACGGTTGAGGCGGGTCAGCGCGTCGATGCGGTCGACGATGCCGGAGGCGGCGCGCAGCGGGCGCCACAGCTCGTCCAGCACCGTGAAGAACCAGCGGCGGGGCTCCAGCCCGGCGTCCGCGAGGGCGTGCGAGGCTGCCACCGTGCCGAGCCCGTCGGACCAGGCGGCGAGCATCGCGGCGGCGGTGAGCTGGGTGTCGGCCTCTCCGATACCGGAGATGTCGATGCACACGGCGGGCGCGGAGGGGTCGATGCGGGTGGACGTCGGTGAGGCGAAGGTGTCACCGAGCGGGCCGTCGAGAATGCCGAGCAGGGAACGGTGCAGGGGGTCGACGGCGTCCCTGTAGCGGGCGTCGTCGCCGCGGTCGAGGGTGACCGCACGCACCCGAGCGGGGCCCTCGGTCAGGATCCGCAGCACGTCCGGCAGCAGCGCGGGTCGTCCGGGCGAGGTGCGCTCGCGCAGGTGGTGCAGGACGGCGGAGAGCACGGACTGCTCGTGGTCGTCCATCGGACGGCCGCGCACGATGGTGATCAGGGCGGCCACCATGTTCAGCACACGGCCGTGCGTCTCGGCCTTCAGCACCTCGCCCGCCTCGCCGCCGATCCTGGCCGCCGCCTCACCCATGGCACCGGGATCCAGGACGTTGATACCGCCCCGGCCGCGGCCGATGGAGATCACCTGCCCGCCGAGCGCGCGGACGGTGTCGGCGTAGTCGGGCTTGAGGTCGCCGAGGACCAGCGGCACGACACCCGTCGCGGCCAGGCCGATCAGCATCCGGTTGATGAGGGTGGACTTGCCCAGCCCCGGCATGCCGAGCATGAACAGCGAGGGGTTGGAGATGTAGCGGGCCCGGGTGAACCAGTTCAGGGGGTCGCCGCAGACCGTGGCGCCGGTGAAGAGGTGCTGGCCGAGCGGCACACCGGTCATGGGCGAACCCGAACCGGCGGCGAAGGGCCACATGCCGCACGCCTGCACCGTGGTGGCACGCCACATGGTGGGCGGATCCATGTAGCCGACGCGTCCGCCACCGGGCCCGTACCAGCCACGGTCGGGGACGTACAGCTGCCGGCGCCGGGACGGCTTCCCGTCGCCGCCGTGCGGGGCTTCGGACGCCGCCATCCCGCCCGGCCCGCCTTCCGCGCCCCGCCGCTGCTTCCCGGCCTTCCCGGCCTTCCCGGCCTTCCCGGCCTTCCCGGCCTTCCCGTCCGGAGATCCCTTCCGGCCGGTCTTCCCGGCTTTCCCGGTCTTTCCCGCTTTCCCGGCCAAGGACGGATCCCCTCCGGGGTGCCCTGTGCGAAGCGCCTCGGCCGCCTGCTGCTCGGCCAGCCGGTCGGCGCGTTCGGCCCTCTTCTCCTCACTCCGCCGGCTCACAGCGCCTCCTGCAGTTCGTGCGGGATCAGGGTCTGCTCCCAGGGGAGGATCCCGGCCGGCAGGCAGCAGCTGAACGCCGCGGCCTGCATCCGGTCGGCGGGCCGCATCAGCACCCGTGAGGCGGCGGTCAGATTGCGTACGGTCACACTCGCGTCGGCCAGTTCCTCCATGGTGTCCACGGTGACCGTCAGCATCAGGGAGAACTCCACCAGGCCGGCGCCCGACGCCTCCTCCGCCGCGGTCTGCTCCGCCGCCCGCATCTCGGACGCCGCGCGCGCCTGCACCATGCCCTTGCCGGAGGTGGCCATGAACTGGGCCGCGCGCCGGTCCGCCTCCACGATCCGGGCCGAGGTGGCCGGATCGACGGGCCGGTACACCAGCGCGACACGCTTGCGGCGGGTACCGGGCGCGGCCTCCAGCATCCCCCGCAGCACCGAGGACCGTACGGTGCCGCGGGGCGCCAGCGTCATCAGCCAGGTCCGGGACACCCCCGAGTCGTGCTGGTAACTGCCCACGGTCTCGACGGCGGCGGCCGGTCCGGCGTCGTCCCACTCCAGGCCCGTACCGCCGTGCCGGGCACGGGCGTCGAGGACGTCGGCGGAGACGGCGGGGTCGTAGGCGACGCGCACCACCTCGGCGATCCGCTCGGCCGACAGCGGGTACGCCGCTCCGCCCCCGGCCGAGACGAGCCCGCTGAGCAGTCCCGGGACGCGCATGGAGAGGTCGGCTATCACGTCCTCCTTCTTGCGCTTCTGTCCGGCGGGGACGCCGTAGGTGAGGCTGACGTAGGTGTGCATCTCCGACGAGGCGGACGGATAGCGCTCGACGACCTCCTCCATCACGGCGCGAGCGGCGGCGGGCGCGTCCTCGTGGATGCGGGGCAGTACCTCGTGGGCGAGCCGGGTGCCCGGGTCGGGCGCGGTCTCCACGATCACGGACACACCCCGCAGACCCGGTTCGTGGGACAGCCGGGCCAGCCACTCCCCCCACAGCGCCACCCAGACGTCGACCTGGTCCGGGTCGACCAGGGAACCGCCGTCGGGATCGCAGCCGAGCACGATCGTGTACAGGTTCCGGGCCGGGTGGTGCAGCACTCCGAAGGGCCGGTCGTAGGCGTCCCGGCCCTCCGACGCGGTGACCTTGTTGAGCAGGCCGGGGGGACGGAACCGTCCACCGGGCCGTGCGGACAGCGGGCCGGAGACGTAGATGTGCGCGCCCTTGGCCTTGCGCCGCCGCCAGCCGATGCGCAGGGCGAGCAACTGGTAGACGTTGCGCCCGTCCTGGGTACGGACGGCGAGCGGCGCCACGAACAGGGCGACCGGGACGAGCACGACCAGCGCCGCGTACAGCGAGATGAGCGACGCGAGCAGGGTGACGACCAGGCCGCCGAAGACACCGAAGGTGCCGACGAGCCCGAGCGGACCGAGCCCCGGCCGTCTCGGGCGGCGCCAGTTCCCGTAGGTCGGATGGGTGACGGCTTCCGTGGACATGGAGGTCCGGTTTCCCTTCGTGGAGTGTGTGGGGGTACGGGGCGGACGGGGTGGACGGGGACAAGGGGCGGGAAGGACGAGCGGCGGGGACGGGACAGGGCCGCCGGACTCCCGGTGACGACGGGAGGGGGGAGTCCGACGGCCGGTTCGGGGCCCGGACCGGAGACCGGTGGCGGGGCGCCGCGGTACGGCGGTCGCGGTCGGGGGTCCGGGGACGGCGGGTGGCTGCGGGCCGCGGGCTGTCGCGGGCGGCGCCCGCCGTCAGATGGTCACCGGTTGTGCCCCCGGTCCCCGTCGGCGCCGTCCAGGGAGCCTGACGCGGTCCGGCCGGCGATCTGCGCCGCGGTCACGGCCGCCGCCACGGCGGCACCGGCCGGTCCGCCCGCGGTCGCTGCCGCCCGCCCGGCACCACTCGCCGCACCGCCGGCCGCGCCGCCACCGCCCGCGCCCGCTCCCGAGGCACCGGGCCCGCTCGCGACACCCGCACCGGTCGGCCCGGCCCTTCCGCCCGAACCGGAGGAGCCGGAGGAGCCGGACGAGCCGGAGGAGCCGCCCCCGCCCAACGCGCCCGACGCCCCGCGCGGACCACTCTGGCCCGCGGTGCCGCCGCTTCCGCCGCCCGCGCTTCCCGAGGCCCGGGAGCCGAGCGAACGTGCGCCGGATGCCATGGCGCCGCCGGCCGAGGACATCGCACCCGACATGGCGGAGGCCCCGCCGAGGGCGGCGGTGGCGGGCACGACGAGCTTCAGCAGCGCGGGCAGGGCGACGGCGGACAGCAGCATCACGGCGATACCGGCGATCCGTGTATGCGTGGCGGTGTCCAGATCGGTCAGGGCCCCGTCGCCATAGGCGTTGACCGGGTCGGAGCCCACTGACGTCATGGTCATGCCGGCGTACATCACCAGTCCGGCCGCGGGTTTGTACAACAGCCAGGCGATCATCCAGCCGATGTGCTTGCGCCACCAGCCGGAACCCCAGTCCGTCATCGAGGCCGCCGCGGCCAGCGGCAGGGTGCCGAGCAGCAGGATCATGACCCCGAGACGCACATAGAGCAGGATCGTGTGGATGATCGCGGAGATCAGCAGCAGGAAGGCGAGAATCAGCAGCAGGAAGCCCTCGAGGCGGTTCGGGCTGCACACGCCCGTCCCCTCGAGGGTCTTTATCAGGGCGGCGTTGAACAAGTGGTCGGCGTAGTGGTCCGACGCCGCCGCGGCCGCCGTGACGATGCTGGTGGCCGCAGTTGAGACGAGAACGACCCGCAGGATTCCCTTCAGCGCGGTCTGACCGGCGTCGCCGCGCCGCTCCAGAGCCATGCGGGCGGAGGCGAAGAGAATCGAGCCGACCGCGAGATAGACGACGAGCCACTGTGTCTGGGAGTTCACCTCGTGGGAGGCCTGGGCATTGCCCGGCAGGGTGGGGATGGACGTGGCCAGCCCGCCGAACACATCGATCGCGGCGGCCAGGATGGTTCTCGCGATGATGTCGAGGATCGTCCCGACGGGATTGCCCAGGAACGCGAAGAAGTCCTTGAAGAAGTTGCCGAGGGGATTGCCGGTGTCGCACGTCATTCCGGCCTCCCCCAGAGAAGTCGGCCCTCGAGGCTCTGTACCTGTTCCACCGGCGTATACAGAGAACCGTTGCCGCGTGGCACGATTTTCCAGTCGCCGCCGTGCCAGAGCAGGGTGATGGTGGACCTCCCGTACGACTGACCGTTCTTCATGACCAGCTCGACGGACGCCTTCTCCTCCGAGTACGACAGCACGGAGAACCCGCTGTACGAGCCGTACTCCGAGCTTTCGTACGCGTCGGCGGCGGAGTCCCCGATGAGGGAGCGCTGGAACTTGAACATGTCGCGCCCGCGGCCGGCCACGAGCTGCCGCTCGATGACGGTCCGCCAGTCGGGCCCGGTCATCTGCGCCGGAATGATGTGGGCGGCCAGCGCCGCGCCTGCGGGCGTGTGCGCGAAGCACCACCACAGCGGGCCGTCCGTCCGGGTGGGCCCGGCAGACGCCGACACGGGCAACCGCACGACGTTGAGCGCACGCCACTCGACGTCGTCGGGCACGGCCTTGGGCAGCGTGTCCCCGGCGCTGTCGTCCGTACGGCACCCCTCCGGCCGGCCGGCCCCCGGCAGGGGGCTCTCCGACGGACCCGCGACCGTTCTCGTGCCGCCCGGGTCGCCTCGGCCGCCGGCGGCGTCCCCGTCCGACGTCAGCGCCACGATGCCGCTCAGGACCACCACCACCCCGAGGAACACTGCCGACATCTGCCAGCCGCGCTGCTGCCAGTAGGGCCCCGGCGCTTCTGGGCGCCGTTCTCCGCGTGCTTGGCTGAAGAACATTCCCATCGCCGCCGGCTCACGCGAAGACGAACTGGACGACGTGCCCGGCGGTGGCCACCAGGACGCAGCCGCCCAGCACCATGCCGAGGCGGCTCATGTGCTCCGAACTCTCGCCGCGCTTGAGGGAGACGGCCATCATCGTGCCGGTGATGATCACTCCGGCGACTCCGGCGGCGGTACCGGCCCAGGCGGCTATGCCCAGAACCGTGTTGACTTTCGCGGTCAACTGCGCCGGAGCGTTGCGATCCGGGTTGGGCACTGTGTTATCACCATCGCCACCACCATCCTCGCCGCCGGGCGCGGCCGGGTCGGCGGCGAGCAGAGCGGTGGCATGGTCGAGTACTTCGAGCAGGGACATGAGCAACTCCGAGGGAGGGTGGTGCCGTGTGATCAGTGGTGGTCACCAACGGCATGGGGGACTGGAGACCGGGCGGGCCGTCCGGGACACGAGCGCCCGGGGACCGAGCTTGTTCACTGGAGCGACAGGTCGCCGAGGTACGAGACGAGAGGACCGGCGCTCGATGCGAGCACACAGCCGAGGACGGCGAAGAAGGCACCCCGGAAGTACGTGGCACCCTCACCCATCTCGCCGCGGCGCAGCTGGAGTGCCATCTGCATGCCCACGATGAGCAGCCCGGCGACTCCCGCCGCCGAGACGCACCAGGCGAGGACGTCGAGGATGTACGGGGCGTCGGAGGTCGGGGTGTAAGGGGGCAACGTCACGTCGTCGGCCTGTACGAGGCCCGCGAGGCGCGTCGTCATGAATCCCTCCCCTCGCCGCCGCCGCTGCCGACGATCTCGGTGAGCGCGGTGAGCTGCCGGGGCAGATACTTCGGGTCTCCGCCCACCCGCCACGCCGGGATCCACGGAACCCGGTGCACACGGGTGACGGAGCGGATCACCCGGATACGGCGCAGCAGGCTGAGCGGCAGCCGGCCGGGAGCGTCGGCGACGAGGACCACGCCCAGCAGGTCGAGCCCCTGAGGGGCCTTCCCGTCGTTCATGGCGCCCAGGGCACGGGACACCGATCGCAGCCCGTGGGCACTGGTCCGGCCCACCAGCATGACCCGGCGGGGTTCCCCCCGCGAGGGCTCCGGCCAGCGGGCGCCTATGTCCACCCCGCCGAGTGACTCGGCCAGCGAGGTCGCGCCGGCGCCCCCGTGTGCCTTCACCCACCCCACCGCGTTCCGCGACCGAGTCCGTGACGGGGTACGACGCTTCGGGTCCGCCCACGGTGCTCCGTCGGCGGGTGGCGGGTTCCGCCGTCGCGCGGGTCCGCGGTCGGGTGGCGTCGTCGCTCCGGCCGTCCGGGCAGGCCTCGCGGTCGCACCCCGCACCGGCGAAGCGGCTGTCTCCGGCCCGCCTGCCGCCGGGGCCGCGACGGGGCCGGGACCGGAAGTATCGCTGCGAGGCGGGGCCGACGGTCGCGGCTGCACGGGCTGCGGCCCTCGCACCCATGCCTGCGGGTTCGGCGACGACGCGGCAGGAGTGCCCATGGGTGCTCCGCCCCCTTCTCCGCTTGAACTTCGGCTGCTCTGGATCATCTGTTTTCCATCGGTTTGAACCCATTGGCGTGCGGGCCCGTTGCGTTCTGACGTGCTCGTCGGGCAGCACAACGGGCCGTTCGGGCGGCTCGGTTCAAAGTGAGGGAGAAGGCGGGTACACGTGAGCGCGGGCACGGAAGGCGGCGCCTCGACCGCTGTCAGGGACACGGCGATCGCGGGTGTCGGCTGTGGCTGTCTCCTGTCGCCCCTGGTCGTCGTCGGCACCGTGGTGATTCTGATCATTTTCGGTGGGTTCGGCGTGCTACTCGCCCCACTCATCGCCCTGATCATGCTGTTTCAGGGGGGCGGCGACACATCCCGCTACGTACCCGAGGGAGAACGGGTGATCGGTATCGCCCGGGGTGACGGCGCGGGGGAACTGGACCCCTCCACCGTCCCGCAAGGGCTGGCGGACCCCATCGAGGATGCCGGCGAACTGTGCGACGCCATCGGCCCGGTCGTCATCGCCGCCCAGATCGAGCAGGAGTCCGGCTTCGACGCCTCCAAGGCCGGCGAGGACGGCGAGAAGGGTCTGTCGCAGTTGCCGCCCGACGTCTTCGACCGTTACGGCGAGGACGACGACGACAACGACGAGGTCTCCGCCCTGGACGCGGCCGATTCGATCATGGCCCAGGGGCGCTACATGTGCGATCTGGCCGGAGAGGCCCAGAAGATGATCGACGCGGGCGAGGCGACGGGCACGGTCCTGGACCTGAGCCTGGCCGCCTACCACGTCGGGATGGACGCCGTCCGGGAGGCCAGAGGACTGCCGTCCACCCAGGAGGCGACCAGTTACGTCCTGGGCATCCGCGCCCGGTTCGCCCTGTACCAGGGCATCGGCGTTCCGCCCCCGACACCCACGACGACACCGCCGAGCCCGGAGCCCACCGGTTCCGGCCCCACCGCTCCGACCGCATGAGGAGGACAGAGACAGTGACAGTGACCACGGCCCGCTTCGAAGTGCGTCTCTCCGACGAAGGAGTCGCCGACATCGACGGGGAACCCCTGGCCGGCGTCCCGGGCCGGTCCGTGCACGAGGCCGTACTGGACAGACTGCAGCAGTACGCGGAGCTGCGGGGCGCCCCGGTCGAGGCCACGGTGAACGACGGCCCCGGCACCACCCATTTCGTCCTCCAGGTCTTCCCCGACGGCTCCAGCCAGGTCCGTACCCCCACCGGCCCCTTCTCGCCGGACCCGGATACGGCGGATGAACCGGACCCGGGGTCGGCGGATGACCTGGATCCGGGCCCGGAAGCGGCGGGTGACGATCCGGGCCCGGACTTGGCCCTGGACCTGGACTCGGATGCGGCGGGTGACAGACCGGACCCGGCCCTGATCGACATCACGGCCCCGGCCTTGGAACCGGCTCCCCAGCCCGGCCCCCGAGCCGCAACGGGCTTCGCCCTCGCCCCAGTTCCGGCCTCCGCCCCCGTTCCGATCCTCGCCCCTGCCCCCGCTCCCGCTCCCGCCCCCGCTCCTGCCCCCGCTCCCGCTCCCGCTCCCGCCCCCGTTCCGATCCTCGCCCCTGCTCCCGCTCCCGCTCCCGCTCCTGCCCCCGCTCCCGCTCCTGCCCCCGTTCCGATCCTCGCCCCTGCTCCCGCTCCCGCTCCTGCCCCCGTTCCTGCCCCCGCTCCCGCTCCCGCTCCCGCCCCCGTTCCGATCCTCGCCCCCGCCCCTGCCCCCGCCTCGGCCGTGGCCACCGCAATCGCCCGCGCCCGCGCTCGTGCCCAAGCCCAAACGCCAGCCCAGC
>NZ_JABTTS010000035.1 GCF_018638295.1 Streptomyces sp. CHD11 | reverse complement strand
CAACGGGCCGGGTGAGGCGCGTGAGGCGGATCTCGGTGTCGCTTCCGGCAACGGCAAGGGGCAGATCTTCGTGAAGGGCGAGGTCATCAAGACGGTGCCCGAGTCGAAGATCGTGGAGACGCTGATCGAGGAGGCGATGAAGATCGCCGAGCAGATGGAGAAGGACGGCATCGCGTCGGGCGAGCCCCAGGTCGCGGTGTCCGGCTGACACGGAGTCCCGGACGCCGGGCGGCGCGGACCCGGCCCGTTTGCGGGCCTCCCCCCGGGGAATTCGCCGGGGAGCCCGGCCCGGGACCGGGGCGGCGACGCCCGGCGTCCGCGGGTACAGTGCGGACATCAGGCAGAACCCATTTGTGTGAGGCCCCCGCACTTGTTGACGCAGACCACTTCCCGGGTCCTCGAACCGAGCGACCTGGACGCCGCCCTCGCCGTACTCGACCGCGAGCCGGTCGCGAACGCCTTCGTGGCGGCCCGGGTCCAGGTCGCCGGCCTGGACCCGTGGCGCCTCGGCGGCGAGATGTGGGGCTGGTACGAGGGCGGCGTCCTGACGTCCCTGTGCTACGCCGGCGCCAACCTCGTACCCATCTGCGCCACCCCCCGTGCCGTCCGCGCCTTCGCCGACCGCGCCCGCCGGGCCGGCCGCCGCTGTTCCTCCATCGTCGGCCCGGCCGGCCCCACCGCGGCACTGTGGCGGCTGCTCGAACCCCAGTGGGGCCCGGCCCGCGAGGTCCGCACCCACCAGCCCCTCATGGTCACCGACCGGCTGCCCCACGACATCGCCCCCGACCCCGGCGTCCGCCGCGTCCGCAGGGACGAACTGGAGACGATCATGCCGGCGTGCGTGGCGATGTTCACCGAGGAGGTCGGCATCTCGCCCCTGGCCGGCGACGGCGGACTGCTCTACCAGGCCCGGGTCGCCGAACTCGTCGGGGCGGGCCGCTCCTTCGCCCGGTTCGACGCCGACGGCAAGGTCGTCTTCAAGGCCGAGATCGGCGCCGCCACCGACCGCGCCTGCCAGATCCAGGGCGTCTGGGTCGCCCCCGGACACCGGGGCCGGGGCGTCGCCGCCCCCGGCATGGCGGCCGTCCTTCGCTACGCCCTCGCCGACACGGCCCCCGTGGCGAGCCTCTACGTCAACGACTTCAACACCCCCGCGCGCAGGACCTACGAGAGGGTCGGCTTCCGGGAGGTCGGCGCCTTCACGAGCGTGCTGTTCTGACCGGCGCGCCCCTGTAGTCTCCCCGGCATGCTGCGCTTTCCCGGTCACGGCCGCTCCGAGTCCGACGACATCGTGATCGGCCCCCTCGACCTCCCCGCCCGCGTCGACGACGCCCTGTCGGTGCAGGCGCTGGCGTTCGGGCTCGGCCCCGACGAGGTGGCCGTCCGCCGGCAGATCGTGCTGCGCCACATGACCTTCCCCGGCGCCAGGGCCTTCGGCGCCACCGTCCACGACCACCTCGTCGGCTTCGTCTACGGCATGCCCAACGACCGCACCCACTGGTGGTCCACCGTCGTCGAGCCCTACCTGCGCGCCCGCGGCCACGGCGACTGGCTCGACGACTCCTTCGTCATCACCGAGCTGCACGTCCACCCCCGGCACCAGCAGCGCGGAATCGGCCGCGCACTGATCACCACGATCACCGAGGGAGCCGAGCAGCCCCGCTCGATCCTCTCCGCGATCGACGTCGAGAGCCCCGCCCGCCACCTGTACCGCTCCCTCGGCTACCAGGATCTCGCCCGGCAGGTCCACTTCCCCAGCGCCGCCCGGCCGTACGCCGTCATGGGCGCCCCGCTGCCCCTGCCGCGCGGATAACGGCCGGCGCGGAGCGCGTGTGCGCGGCGGCGGACAATCGATTTCCGCCGCCGCGTCCCGCCCGGCTAACCTCCTGTCATCACCCTCCCCCACTCCCGGCCGCGCGCGAGCGGGGGGACCCCCAGCAGCAGGAGTACGAGAACCATGGCGAACACACCGGTCCAGCGCATGTCCCAGTTGATGGCGAAGACGCTGCGCGACGACCCGGCGGACGCCGAGGTGCTCAGCCACAAACTGCTGGTCCGCGCGGGCTATGTACGCCGTACCGCCGCCGGTGTCTGGACGTGGCTGCCCCTCGGCAAGAAGGTCCTCTCCAACGTCGAGCGCGTCGTCCGCGAGGAGATGGACGCCATCGGCGCCCAGGAGGTCCTGCTCCCCGCCCTGCTGCCGCGTGAGCCCTACGACGCCACCGGCCGCTGGGACGAGTACGGCCCCGAGCTGTTCCGTCTCCAGGACCGCAAGGGTGGCGACTACCTTCTCGGCCCCACCCACGAGGAGATCTTCACGCTGATGGTGAAGGACCAGGCGTCCTCCTACAAGGACCTGCCGGTGATCCTCTACCAGATCCAGTCCAAGTTCCGCGACGAGGCCCGCCCCCGCGCCGGCATCCTGCGCGGCCGCGAGTTCCTGATGAAGGACTCGTACTCCTTCGACCTGGAGGACGAAGGCCTCGCCCGGTCCTACGCCCTGCACCGCGCGGCGTACCAGCGGATCTTCGAACGTCTCGGTCTCGACTACCGCATCTGCGCGGCCACCGCGGGCGCCATGGGCGGTTCCAAGTCCGAGGAGTTCCTCGCCCCGGCCGAAGCCGGCGAGGACACCTTCGCGGACTGCCCGAACTGCGACTTCGCCGCCAACACCGAGGCGATCGCCCACGAGCTGAAGCCGGTCGACGCCGCCGGCGTCCCGGCGGCCGAGGACATCCCCACGCCCGACACCCCCACCATCGAGACCCTCGCCGCCTCACTCGGCGTACCGGCCTCCGCCACGCTGAAGAACCTGCTGGTCAAGGTGGACGGCGAGATCGTCGCCGTGGGCGTGCCCGGTGACCGCGAGGTCGACATGGGCAAGGTCGAGGCACACTTCGCCCCCGCCGCGGTGGAGATGGTCACCGAGGCGGACTTCATCGCCCGCCCCGACCTGGTGCGCGGCTATGTCGGCCCGCAGGGCCTGGACAAGGTCACGTACCTCGCCGACCCGCGCGTCGCGCCCGGCACCGCCTGGATCACCGGCGCCAACAAGGCCGGCACGCACGCGAAGAACGTGGTCGCCGGCCGCGACTTCGAGGCCGACGCGTACGTGGACGTCGTGGTCGTGCGGGACGGCGACCCCTGCCCCCGGTGCGGCACGGGCCTGCGGCTGGACCGCGCCATCGAGATCGGCCACATCTTCCAGCTGGGCCGCAAGTACGCCGACGCCCTCAAGCTCGACGTCCTCGGCCAGAACGGCAAGCCGGTCCGCGTCACCATGGGCTCCTACGGCGTCGGCGTCTCCCGCGCGGTGGCCGCTCTCGCCGAGCAGACCGCCGACGACAAGGGTCTGTGCTGGCCCGCGGAGGTCGCCCCGGCCGATGTGCACGTGGTCGCCGCCGGCAAGGCGCTGCAGACGGAGCTGGCCCTGGACGTCTCGGAGAAGCTGTCCGCCGCGGGCCTCCGCGTCCTGGTCGACGACCGCCCCGGGGTCTCTCCGGGAGTGAAGTTCACCGACTCGGAGCTGATCGGCGTCCCGCAGATCCTGGTAGCGGGCCGTCGCTCCGCGGAGGGCGTCGTCGAACTCAAGGACCGGCGCACCGGCGAACGCGAGGAACTGACCGTGGAAGCGGCGGTGACCCGCCTGACCTCCTGATCCCCGGTCCCCGCCTGCCGTCCCGGCCCCCCGCCACCCGGGGGCGGCCGGGCCGGCAGGCGGCAGGCACCGCCCCGAACGGCGACGGCACCGTGGTGGCGGGCGGGTCTCACAGCCAGCCGGCGAACTCCAGCAGCAGTTCCGCGTCCCGCTCGCGCCCCACGCGCCGCGCCCGTACGCCTGACTCCACCGCGCGGAACAGCGTCCAGCCCCGCAGCCGGTCCCGGTCGACCTCCAGGGACTCCGCGAGCCGCTTCACCCGCCGCCGCGTCGTCGCCGCGCCGGAGGGCTGGGCGATGAGGTCCTCCACGCGGTCACGAACCAGCCGCGCCAGATCGAAGGCGTGCTCGCCGACCACCGGGTCCGGCCCCACCGCCAGCCACGGTGTGCGCTCCCCGGAGAGCACCTTGCTCTGCCGGAACGTCCCGTGCAGCAGTCGGTGCTCCGGTGGCTCCGCCAGCAACTCCTCGCGAGCCGTCAGGGCCGCCTCCACCAACGGGGCCACCTCCCGGTCGGCCGACGCGCTCGCCCGCATCGTCCGCGCCTGCCGCCCCGTCCGCTCGGCCACCGTCTCGAAGCCGTGCTGCTCCGGCGGATCCACCCAGAGCCTGCGCAGTGTCCCCGCCGCCTCCAGCAGCGCCTTCGCCTCCGGCAGCGTCCGCACCGACACATCGGGATGCAGCCGCTCCAGCAGCAGCACGCCCTCGGTCCCGGACGGCGACGAAGAGGAGGACGGCTCCTCCAGCAGCCGCACCGCTCCCCGCCCGTCCCAACGGAGCAGCGCGGCCCGCTCGCTCTCCGGGCGCGCCCGGCGCGGCGCCAGCTTCAGCACGGCGGGCCCGCCGCCGGCCGTACGCACCAGCACCACCAGGCTGCTGCGTCCGCCCGGAACCTGAACCCGCTCCACGGTCAACTCGCGCTGTGCCACGGCCTCGTGTGCCGCCCGAGGCAGCTTCTCCAGCCAGTCGTCGCCTTCGGGCGCCGTCTCACCGAGCGCCCTCACCAGACGCTGCGGCGGTTCGAAAACCATGCGCGAGTCGTTCCCTTCCTGCTGTTCGCGGTGTCTGCCGCCCCCGTCGCGTCACGCCGTCGGCGCCGGTGTCCCCGCAGCCGTACCGCCCCGCTCGGCGAGCCCAGGGAAGGCTACGCTCTCCCCGCTCCAGCGCACCGACCGCACCGCCGCCTCCCGCATCGCCTCGGCGGCCCCGCGGCGCCCCTCCCCGGTGCTCGCGCGCACCAGATCCGCGTAGACCCCGGCCAGCCGGTCCTCCAGCCGGGCCGCCAGCCGGACCGCCGCGCGCGCGTCCGGCACCGGGAACGGCAGCGCGTACCCCGCGGCGGCCGCGACGGGCGTGGCGCCCGCGTCCTTCACCGCGCGCACCAGTGCGTCCCTGCGCGCCCGGTGCGCGTCGTACGCCTTCCGTGCCTCGGTGCGCCGCTTCTCGCCGACCCGGCCGCCGACAACCCCGTAGCCGTACACCGCGGCGTGCTCGGCGGCCAGGGCCGCCTGAAGGGCGCGCAGCTCCTCGTCCTCCGTCTCGCGGCCTTGCGCCTCGCGTGCCTCGTTCACCGTCCGGCCTCCGTCAGCAGATACACATGTGCCGCACCGGCCGCCGCCACCGAGGCCAGCAGCCGGGCCAGTTCGCCCGGCGCGTCCAGCAGGGCCTTCGTACGCGCGTCGGCGATCCTCCGCTCGGCGGCGGCGAGTTCGGCGAGGGCGTCCTTCTGTCCGACCGGCACGGCGGCAGCCGGGGAAGGTACCGAAGGCGTCGCGCCGGACCCGGGCCCGGACAGCGACGGCGAGGGCGAGGGCGACGATGACGGCGACGCCTTCGCCGTGGCCCCGAAGGCCTCCGCGTGCCGGATCACCTCCGCCTGCAGCGGACGCAGCCGCTCCGTCAGCTTCGGGTGCGCGGCGAGGACCGCGTCGTACCGCGCGGCGAGGTCCTGGCTCTCGCGCGCCGCACGCGCGCGGGCCCGGTCGGCGGCCGAAGGACGGCTGCCGCCCGTGTCGGAGTCATCGGACTCGGCGGAACAACCCGCCACGAGCAGGGCCGCGGGCGCGGCGGCGAGCAGGCTCCTTCTGCGCGGCCCCGAACGGGCGCGCGGAGACGAGGGGAACGGCACGGCAGACGTCCTCGGGGGCTCGTACGAACGTGGCGACGGAGGGGAACAGGCAAACGGACCGCTGGCCCGTGATCACGGTACCCGTGCGCCCGCCCTCCGGCGGTCAGCGGCACCCTCCGTGACCGGGGTGGACGGCAACACCCCCCGCGACCGGATACCCTTTGACCCAGACACGCGCACCGTCCCACAACAGCACACGCGGCCGAGGAGTCACCCGGATGAGCAGCACCTTGAGCGAGAGGCTTCAAGACCTTCTGGAACCGCTCGTCAGCTCCCAGGGCCTGGATCTCGAAGAGATCGCCGTGGACTCGGTGGGCCGCAAGCGTGTGCTGCGTGTCACCGTCGACTCCGACACCGGTGCGGACCTCGACCGGATCGCCGATGTGAGCCGCGCGCTCTCGGCGAAGCTCGACGAGAGTGACGTGATGGGCAGCGCGGAGTACACCCTCGAGGTCGGGACCCCGGGCGCGGAGCGCCTCCTCACCGAGCACCGCCACTACGCGCGTGCCACCGGCCGCCTGGTGCGGTTCCAGCAGGCCGAGGGCGGCGAACTGGTCGCCCGGATCACCGCGGTCGACGACGACGGCCTCGACCTCGAGGTGCCCGGGGTCAAGGGCCGCAAGCCCACCGTGCGCAGACTCGCCTTCGACGACATCACCAGGGCCCGTGTCCAGGTCGAGTTCAACCGCAAGGACGACGCGGCCGGCCACACGAACGGCCACGACGGCCACGACGGCCACGACGGCCACAACGACGACAACGACGAGAAGGAAGAGGAGGCGTAATCGTGGACATCGACATGAGTGCTCTTCGGCTGTTGGTGCGGGAGAAGGAAATTTCTCTCGACCTGCTGGTCGAGGCGATCGAGTCGGCCCTCCTCATCGCCTACCACCGCACCGAGGGAAGCCGCCGGCGCGCGCGCGTGGAGCTCAGCCGGGAGACCGGGCATGTGACCGTGTGGGCGAAGGAGGACCCCGAGGACCTCGAGGAGGGCCAGGAGGCCCGCGAGTTCGACGACACCCCGTCCGACTTCGGCCGTATCGCCGCCTCCACGGCCAAGCAGGTCATCCTGCAGCGCCTGCGCGACGCCGAGGACGACGCGACGCTCGGCGAGTACGCCGGCCGCGAGGGCGACATCGTCACCGGAGTGGTCCAGCAGGGCCGCGACCCGAAGAACGTCCTGGTCGACATCGGCAGGCTGGAGGCCATCCTGCCCGTGCAGGAGCAGGTCCCCGGCGAGACCTACCCGCACGGCTTGCGGCTGCGGTCGTACGTCGTCCGGGTGGCCAAGGGTGTACGCGGCCCGTCCGTCACGCTGTCGCGCACACATCCCAATCTGGTGAAGAAGCTGTTCGCCCTGGAGGTGCCGGAGATCGCCGACGGCTCCGTGGAGATCTCCGCGATCGCCCGCGAGGCCGGTCACCGCACCAAGATCGCCGTCCGCTCCACCCGGTCCGGCCTGAACGCCAAGGGCGCTTGCATCGGCCCCATGGGCGGCCGGGTGCGCAATGTCATGGGCGAGCTGAACGGCGAGAAGATCGACATCGTCGACTGGTCGGACGACCCAGCCGAGATGGTGGCGAACGCGCTGTCGCCGGCCCGGGTCTCCAAGGTGGAGGTCGTCGACCTCGCAGCCCGGTCCGCCCGGGTCACCGTGCCGGACTACCAACTGTCCCTGGCGATCGGCAAGGAGGGGCAGAACGCCCGTCTGGCCGCCCGCCTGACCGGCTGGCGGATCGACATCCGGCCGGACACGGAACAGACCGGCGAAGAGGCCGGGGACCGCGCCAGGGGCCGGACCGGAGACCGGGCCGGAGACCGGGCCGGAGACCGGGCCGGGGAATAGATCCAGGCCGCGGTGCGCTGAGATCACGACAGCTTGGCCCGCGGCGCTGTTCGATTCTTTGCCCCAGCGGGGTGAGGTCGGTCGGGGGAGGTAGACTGAGGAGTGTCTGGCCGGACACGAGCTGGCGTATGCCCTGAGCGCACATGCGTGGGGTGCCGGGAGCGAGCGGTCAAGAGCGATCTGCTGCGGATCGTGGTGATCGAGGACGCGTGCGTCCCGGATCCTCGCGGTACGCTGCCCGGCCGGGGTGCGTATGTGCATCCCGTCCTGGTCTGTCTCGACCAGGCGGTGCGCCGCAGGGCGTTTCCGAGGGCGCTGCGCGTCACGGGACCGCTCGACGTAAAGGCGTTGCGCCACTACGTCGAGCAGGCACAAGGTTGCCGATCAGCGGCTGATACGTCCGCTGGACAGGCGACACGGTAAGAACTTGCCGTACGGAAACCGCCGTGCGGCCTGGTACCTCGCGAGTCGAAAGCAGGTCGAGATTGCGATGAGCACTCGATGAGTACGCGATGAGTACGCCCATGAACTAGCGACGGTCCGGACGCAACCCGGACCTCAGAGGAGCGAAGTGGCTAAGGTCCGGGTCTACGAACTCGCCAAGGAGTTCGGTGTGGAGAGCAAGGCCGTCATGGCCAAGCTCCAGGAACTCGGTGAGTTCGTCCGTTCGGCGTCTTCGACCATCGAAGCGCCCGTAGTACGCAAGCTGACAGACGCCTTCCAGCAGGGCGGGGGCAACGGCAGGTCCGCCGCGAAGCCCGGCGCCCCCCGCAAGGCGGCTCCGAGGCCCCCCGCGCCGTCTCCGGCGCAGGACGGCCCCTCCCAGGGCGTCAAGCCAGGGGGAGACCGTCCGGGTCCGGCGGCGCCGAAGCCGCCGTCAGCCCCCAAGCCCGCCGCGGCCCAGCCGCCGGCGGCCCCGTCGGCGCCCGCGTCGGCGACGCCCGGTTCGCGCCCGACGCCCGGCCCGCGGCCCGCGCCGCGTCCGGCTCCGGCGGCTCCGGAATTCCAGGCCCCGCCCGCGGCGGCGGCTCAGGCTCCGGCTCCGTCCGGTCCCAAGCCCGCCGGCGCGCGTCCCGGTGCGCCCAAGCCCGGCGGTCGTCCCGCCGGCCAGGGAGGTCAGGGCGGCCAGGGCCGCTCGTCCGGCCAGGGTCAGCGTCCCGGTGGCGGCGCCGCGCGTCCGGGCGGTCGCCCGGCCGGTCCGCGTCCCGGTAACAACCCCTTCACCTCCGGCGGCTCCACCGGCATGGCCCGTCCGCAGGCTCCGCGCCCGCAGGGCCAGCGTCCCGGCGGTCCCGGTGCCCCCGGTGCCGGTCCCCGTCCCCAGGCCCCCGGTGGCCAGGGCGGCGGTCCCCGTCCGCAGGCTCCGGGCGGGCAGCGCCCGACTCCGGGTGGGATGCCGCGTCCGCAGGGCGGTCCCCGTCCCGGCGGCGGCGGTCCCGGCGGTCCGCGTCCGAACCCCGGCATGATGCCGCAGCGTCCCGCTGCGGGTCCGCGTCCCGGCGGTGGCCCCGGTGGCCGCGGTCCGGGTGGCGCGGGTCGTCCCGGTGGCGGCGGCGGTGCCGGTCGTCCCGGTGGCGGTGGCGGTTTCGCGGGTCGTCCCGGTGGCGGCGGCGGTGCCGGTCGTCCCGGTGGCGGTGGCGGTTTCGCCGGTCGTCCCGGTGGCGGCGGCTTCGGTGGCGGCGGTGGCCGTCCCGGTTTCGGTGGCCGTCCCGGCGGTCCCGGCGGCCGTGGTGGCACGCAGGGCGCCTTCGGCCGTCCCGGCGGTCCCGCGCGTCGTGGCCGTAAGTCGAAGCGGCAGAGGCGCCAGGAGTACGAGGCCATGCAGGCCCCGTCGGTCGGCGGTGTGATGCTGCCCCGCGGCAACGGCGAAGCCATTCGCCTGTCGCGCGGTGCCTCGCTCACCGACTTCGCGGAGAAGATCAACGCCAACCCGGCGTCGCTCGTCGCGGTCATGATGAACCTCGGCGAGATGGTCACCGCGACCCAGTCCGTCTCCGACGAGACGCTCCAGCTCCTCGCGGGCGAGATGAACTACACCGTTCAGATCGTCAGCCCGGAGGAGGAGGACCGCGAGCTGCTCGAGTCCTTCGACCTGGAGTTCGGCGAGGACGAGGGGTCCGAGGAGGACCTGGTCGTCCGCCCGCCGGTGGTCACCGTCATGGGTCACGTCGACCACGGCAAGACCCGCCTCCTCGACGCCATCCGCAAGACGAACGTCATCGCGGGCGAGGCCGGCGGCATCACCCAGCACATCGGTGCCTACCAGGTCGCGACCGAGGTCAACGAGGAAGAGCGCAGGATCACCTTCATCGACACCCCGGGTCACGAGGCGTTCACCGCCATGCGTGCCCGTGGTGCGCGGTCGACGGACATCGCGATCCTGGTCGTCGCGGCCAACGACGGCGTCATGCCGCAGACGGTCGAGGCGCTCAACCACGCCAAGGCGGCCGAGGTCCCGATCGTCGTCGCGGTCAACAAGATCGACGTCGAGGGCGCCGACCCGACCAAGGTGCGCGGTCAGCTGACCGAGTACGGCCTGGTGGCCGAGGAGTTCGGCGGCGACACCATGTTCGTCGACATCTCCGCCAAGCAGGGTCTGCACATCGACAGCCTCCTGGAGGCCGTCGTCCTCACCGCGGACGCCTCGCTCGACCTGCGTGCCAACCCCACGCAGGACGCGCAGGGTATTTCGATCGAGTCCCGGCTCGACCGCGGCCGCGGTGCCGTGGCCACGGTCCTCGTCCAGCGAGGCACCCTGCGGGTCGGCGACACGATGGTGGTGGGCGACGCCTACGGCCGCGTGCGCGCCATGCTCGACGACAACGGCAACAATGTCGCCGAGGCGGGCCCGTCGACGCCGGTCCAGGTCCTGGGCCTGACCAACGTCCCGGGCGCGGGCGACAACTTCATCGTCGTCGACGAGGACCGTACGGCCCGTCAGATCGCCGAGAAGCGCGCCGCCCGTGAGCGCAACGCCGCGTTCGCCAAGCGCACGCGCCGCGTGTCGCTGGAGGACCTGGACAAGGTGCTCAAGGCCGGCGAGGTCCAGCAGCTGAACCTGATCATCAAGGGTGACGCGTCCGGATCGGTCGAGGCCCTCGAGTCCTCGCTGCTCCAGCTGGACGTCGGTGAAGAGGTCGACATCCGCGTCCTGCACCGCGGCGTCGGTGCGGTCACGGAGTCCGACATCGACCTGGCGATGGGCTCCGACGCCATCGTGATCGGCTTCAACGTGCGCGCCGCGGGGCGTGCCGCGCAGATGGCCGAGCGCGAGGGGGTGGACGTCCGGTACTACTCGGTCATCTACCAGGCGATCGAGGAGATCGAGGCGGCCCTCAAGGGCATGCTCAAGCCGGAGTACGAGGAGGTCGAGCTCGGTACGGCGGAGATCCGCGAGGTCTTCCGCTCCTCCAAGCTGGGCAACATCGCGGGTGTTCTCATCCGCTCCGGCGAGGTCAAGCGCAACACCAAGGCGCGCTTGCTCCGTGACGGCAAGGTCATCGCGGAGAGCCTCAACATCGTGGGCCTGCGTCGCTTCAAGGACGACGTCACCGAGATCCGCGAAGGCTTCGAGGGTGGTATCAACCTCGGAAACTTCAACGACATCAAGGTCGACGACGTCATCGCGACCTACGAGATGCGCGAGAAGCCGCGGGTGTAACACCCCACGGCGTACGCCGGCCGGCGGAACCCACCCGGGTTCCGCCGGCCGGCGCGTGTGTGCGCCGTGCCGGGCTCGCCGCGCGGTGACGCGGCGACGCGGCGACCGCGCACCGGAGTTCCGGCACGCGGTCACGTGAGCCGGGGCCGCGAGCGGGCCGGCGGAGCACAATATCCGTCGATCGCCACGCCCGCTTCGATGTACGGTTCTGATGTCCCTGCCCACCACGGATGGCGGGGCCATCGATCCCGTACCGGCGGGTGAACCGGTTGCACATGTATGTGGGGACACTGTCCTTCGACCTACTCCTCGGCGACGTACATTCGCTGAAGGAAAAGCGTTCCGTCGTCCGCCCGATCGTGGCCGAGCTCCAGCGCAGATACGCGGTGAGCGCGGCCGAGGTGGATCACATGGACCTCCATCGCAGGGCGGTCATCGGCCTGGCCATGGTGTCCGGCGACACGGGGCACCTGAGGGACGTACTGGACCGGTGCGAGCGGCTGGTCGCCGGGCGCCCCGAAGTGGAGCTGCTGTCCGTCAGGCGGCGCTTCCACGGTGAAGACGACGACTGACGACCACAGCCGCAGAGATGCGCAGACAGGAAAGAACGGGAGACGGACCAGTGGCCGACAACGCGCGGGCGAAAAGGCTGGCGGACCTCATCCGAGAGGTGGTGGCCCAGAAGCTGCAGCGCGGGATCAAGGACCCGCGGCTCGGCACACACGTCACCATCACGGACACCCGGGTCACGGGTGACCTCAGGGAGGCGACCGTCTTCTACACCGTGTACGGGGACGACGAGGAGAGGAAGGCGGCCGCGGCGGGCCTGGAGAGCGCCAAGGGCGTCCTGCGCTCCGAGGTGGGCCGTGCGGCGGGGGTGAAGTTCACGCCGAGCCTGACCTTCGTCATGGACGCGCTGCCGGACACCGCACGTGCCATCGAGGACCTCCTCGACAGGGCGCGTCAGTCCGACGCCGAGGTGCGCCAGGCGTCCGCGGGCGCCACGTACGCCGGCGAGGCCGACCCGTACCGCAAGCCGGAAGACGACGAGACGGACGACGCCGCCGAATGACGCAGAAGCACACCACGCCCGACGGCCTTGTCATCGTCGACAAGCCGTCGGGCTTCACTTCGCACGACGTGGTCGCCAAGATGCGCGGCATCGCGCGCACCCGCCGCGTCGGCCACGCCGGCACCCTCGACCCCATGGCGACGGGAGTCCTCGTCCTCGGCGTCGAGCGGGCCACCAAGCTCCTCGGACACCTGGCGCTGACCGAGAAGGAGTACGTCGGCACCGTCCGGCTCGGGCAGAACACGCTCACCGACGACGCCGAAGGGGAGATCACCTCCTCCGCCGACGTCTCCGGAATCTCCCGGGAGGCCGTCGACTCGGGTGTCGCCGAGCTGACCGGCGACATCATGCAGGTGCCGTCCAAGGTCAGCGCCATCAAGATCGACGGGGTGCGCTCCTACAAACGCGCCCGGGAGGGCGAGGAGTTCGAGATCCCCGCCCGTCCGGTCACCGTCTCGTCGTTCTCCGTGTACGACGTCAGGGAGGCAGTCGCCGACGACGGCACCCCGGTGCTCGACCTGGTGGTCTCGGTCGTCTGCTCCTCCGGCACCTACATCCGCGCCCTCGCCCGGGACCTGGGCGCGGGACTGGGCGTCGGCGGCCACCTCACGGCGCTGCGCCGCACCCGCGTGGGCCCGTACAGGCTGGACTCCGCCAAGACGCTGGACCAGCTCCAGCAGGACCTGACGGTGATGCCGGTCGCCGAGGCCGCCACCACCGCCTTCCCGCGCTGGGACGTCGACGAGCGGCGGGCCAGGCTGCTCACCCATGGGGTGCGGCTGGAGATGCCCGAGGAGTACGCCGGCTCCGGCGCCGTGGCCGTGTTCGGACCCGGCGGCCGGTTCCTGGCACTCGTCGAGGAACAGCGGGGGAAGGCCAGGAGTCTGGCCGTCTTCGGCTGACGGGCGGAGGCCCGCCCGCGTGCCCTTCGCGCGGGGAGGGGGGACCGCTGGGTCCCTCGGTCTCCGGCCCGCCCGTGGAGCGGCGTCACGGGGATGGACATGCCGCCGCTCCACGGTCCCCCTCGGTTCCCCCACCCCTACGGTCTATCCATCCAGGCCTGCCTGTTCACCCGTAAGTGCGGGCGCTCGGAGTGAAGCGGGGGAGCGGAAGGGGGCGCGTTCACCGACCGGCCTGTCCCGCTGATCATTTCGGCCCTAATGTCGCAGACCAGGGCACGCATGGTCGGCGGGAGGCTGGAGGATGCCGTCAGGAACCGGACCCCGCGAGGTGCGGGACGCCCCGGGCAGTCCCTCGGCATTCGCCGGGGCGAGTGGAAGCCCCGGGGCCACAGGGAGCACGGGGACGTCCAAGGCCGCGGGCGGCACCGGAGCCGCTGGGAACCCGGGCTGTGCACGGCCCCGGGAGGGCGTGGAACCGTCCGGTGACAGGGACCACCGGGGGCGCGCGGAGCCGCCCGGGCGCCCCCGGCCCTCATGGGTGTCCCCGGAGCAACGCGGCGACACGGGACTGCCCGGTCACGCCGGCCACTCCGCCGCCGGGGACCTGTGGGGCGCCGGCATCCGGGGTGTCCAGCGGGCCCCGGACCACTCGGATCCGCCGGGCTCCTCGGCTTCTCCGGCCCCGGGCTCGCCAGCTTCTCCGGCCCCGGGCCTGCCGGGCCGCTCGGATCCGCCGGGCCGCTCGAATCCTCCGGGGGTCTCTGATCCTTCCGGCCGCTCGCTCTCGTGTCCCCCCGGCCTTCCCGATGCCTCCGGGGGCGTGGGATCCCTCGGCAGCCTGTGCCCGAGTCCCCCCGATCTGCGGGACCTCGCTGCCCTCTCCCCGCTGCTCGCGCCGGACCACCCCGTCGACGACGGCCTGGTCCGCCTGTACGACCTCGCCGGCCGCCCGCGCGGGACCGGATTCGTGGCCGACCACCACGGCACGGTGATCACCAGCCATGAGGCGGTCGACGGCCTGCCCCGGCTCGTGCTGTACGCGGCCGGGAACAGCCACTGTGTGGTGACCGACGAAGCCGTCACCCCCTTGCCCGCGCTCGATCTCGCTCTCGTACGCACCGAAGGGCTCGGTGCGGTGCCCCTGCCGGTCTCCGCGCGGGAGCACGTCGAGAGCGGCACCTATGTGCGCATCGCCGCCGGGGGATGGCGTGAGGCGCGCGTCCTGGGCACAGCCGCCGTCACCTACACGGCCACCGACCGCCCGTACTCCGTCCCCCGTGCCCTGGAACTGGCCGTCGGCACCGCGGGCCGGGACGCACTGCGCCTCGGTGGCGGCGCCGCCGGCGGTCCGGTGCTCGATGCGGGCACCGGCGGGGTGATCGGCGTGCTCGGCACCGCCCTCCGCTCGGCCGACAGCGCGGTGGGGTTCGCCGTACCGCTCTCCCCGGCGGCTCCCGCCCTCGCCGGGCTGCTCACCGAGAACGCGGCGACGGTCCCCGCCTACGGCACCGGCCTCAACCTCGCCGCACTGGTGGAGCTCACGGCCACCTGCTCGGCGCTCGCGGCCACCCCGACGGGACCCGCGGGTGCTCCGGCGGGGTCCGAGGGGACGCCGGTGGGGCTTTCGGCCGGTGCGGCGGGTACAGCCGTCGGCGCGGCGGGACCCACGGGCGACGGGGCGGGGCCCACCGGCAGGCCGGCTGTCGTCCCGGGTGCCTCGACAGGGTCTCCGGTCGGCTCGGCGGGGGTGTCGGGCGGTGGCCGGGCGGGGCCTGCGGGCACCTCGGCGGGGGCCGCCGCTCCGGCCGGACGTGCGGGCGCCTCGGTGCGGTCTGCCACCGCCCCGACGGCACCGGCGGACACGGCCGCCACGGCGGACACGGCCGCCACGGCCGGGTCCACCGTCACCTCGACAGCGCCCGAGGGCACGTCGGCCGGACCTCCGGCCGCTGTCCGGAGACCGGGGCCCGGCCCGGACGGAGGAGCGAGGTCCGTGGTGGAGCCCGTCGACCGGCCCGCCGTCCTCGCGGAGTTCGCCGCGTTCGAGCGGGACGAGGCCGCTGTGCTGGGCCTCGTCGGACCGCCCGGCAGCGGCCGCACCACGGAACTCACGCGGCTCGCCGCCCGCCGCCACCGGGCCGGACGGCCCACCGTGCTGCTGCGCGGCGCCGATCTCCGAGCGGACGACCACTCGCTCGCGGACGCCGCACGCCGCGCCCTGGACCGGGCCGCCGCAGTCGTCGCCGCCTCCCGCACCCCGTTCCCGACCACCCCGGACGCCCTCGGCGACCTGAGCCCCGAGCGCGTCGCCCGGCTCGCCCGCACGGCGGGTCACCCCTTGCTGCTGCTTCTCGACGACCCCGAGGAGATGCCGCCCGGCCTCTTCCGCCGCCTTACCGAATGGACCACCGGCACCGCCCGATGGCTGCGGACGGCAGGCGCGCGGCTGGTGGTGGCATGCGGTGCGGAGTACTGGGAGGAGGCGAGGTTCCCGGAAGAGGTACTGCCCGCCGGCGGCCCCCGCCCCGACGGACTCCCCCCGTGCGTCCTGCTCGGCCACCTCACCCCCGAGGAGGCCCGCGAGGCACGTGCCCGTCACGGCATCCCGGAGGGCGTGTTGGCCGGTACCGACGCCCGCCACCCGGGGACCCTGCGGCTGCTCGCCGGGGTCCGGGCAGGCCTCGCCGACACCTCGCCCGGCACACCCGGCACCTCCGACGCCGATGTGCCCGTCGGCCGCGACGACGTGTTCTCGGCCCACCTGGACCTGTCGTGCCTGCGCGTCGCCACCCGCCTCGCCGCCGGGAACGGGCTGCGCGGTACCGCCGTACGCCGGCTGGCGGCGAAAGTGGCCGGGCGGGTGCACCAAGCCGCCCGTCAGGGCCTCGGCACCGGGCACGGCGGACTGGACGCCGAGGCGTTCGACGCCGTGTTCCCGGCCGGACCAGCCCCGGACCGGCCCGCCGGCGGCACCGGAACCGTCACCGGCTGGGCCGCGGCCGTACTCGCCGAGGGCCTCTTCGTCCCGGCCGGGAGCGGCTACCGCTTCGCCCACCAGACGCTCGCCCACTGGCTCCAGGGCAGCCACCTCGACGTGGACGGCGCCCTGCACGCCCTGGTCCACGACCATCGCCGTGACTCCGCCCCCGCCCCGCACCACCGTGCCGGCCCCGTCGTCGAGGCCCTGCTGCTCCTCGCACACCGGCACGGCACCGGCCGCCTCGCCTCACGCCTGGTGGACCTCACCCACGCCCTGGACGCCGACCCCGGCTCGTGGTGGGCCGCCCGCCTGCTCACGGGGACCCTCGCACGCGTACCCGACGCCACCCCGTACACGGACGTGCTGCGGCTGCTCACCGACCGGATCGTGGCGTGGCGGGAGCAGCGGCGGACGGTGCCGCCGGAACTCGGCCCCGCCTTCTGGACCGCGCTCCCGCTGCCGCTGGAGGCGCGGTGCGCCCTGCTGCGCCGGCTGGTCCACGCCGACGGCCCGCCGTGCGAGAGCGGCCCCCGCTTCCTGGACGCCGCCGCCCGCCTGCTCACCGCCGACCCCGTGGGCGTACTGCCGTACCTGGTGCGCTGGTTCGAGGACGAGCGGCCGCTGCCCGCCACTCCGCACGCCACCGTCGCCACGGCCGCGCAGGCGCTGCTGCACACCCACCGCCACGAGGCCCTGGACACGCTGACGGAGGCCCTCGCCGACCATCCGCACCGGCGCGCGGACCAACTGCTCACCGTACTGACGGAGGAGGAGCCGGCGGCGATGTGCCGGGCCGTCGACCGCTGGGCGCGGGACGAGCGTCCCGCACGCCGGGCCGCGGCGATCACCTACGGCCTGCGCACCGCTCCGTACGCGCGAGACCCGGCCGACCGCACCCTGCTGCGGTACGCGGCCCTCGCCGTACTCGTCCGCACCGCCGACCGCGAACTGCACGGAGGGGCGCTCGCCCTCCTCGTCCGCGACCCCGACAGCAGGGACCGGCACCTCGAGCGGGCCCTGGCCCGTTTCGCGGACGGCGACCCCCGCCTTCCGCCGAGCGCCCTGACCGACGCCCTCGACACCCACCCGGCACCCGTGCTCGACGCCTTCCGTACGAGGCTGGCCCGGGAGGCGGACCCGGCCGGCACCTTCCACGTCCTCGCCGACGCCACCACCCCCGCCCTCGCCCGGCCGGTCGCCGTACTCCTGCGGCAGGTCGCGGAACGGCGGCCCGAGCTGGCCGGGCACGTGGCCGCGTACGCCGACCGGCGGCTGGACCGGGACGGCCCCGCCGACCGTGCCGTACTCCGGACCCTGCTCACCGGCCTGCTGCAGGACGGCCCCCAACCGCTCCGGCTGGTTCTCGCCGGTGTGCTCGCCGCCCCCGGCACCCGGGCCTCCCGCCCGCTGCGCCGCGACCTGCTGGACGCCCTGCTCGCCCGCGAGTCGGACCCGGCCGTCATGGAGGCGGCCCTGCGCGGCGCCGCCCGGAGCACCGGTCCCGAGCTGCGCGTCCTCGTCCACCGCACCGGCCTGCTGCTCGCCCGCGCGCCGGACGGCGCCGGCCGTTTCGAGCGCTGCCTGACCGACCTGGGCCGGCACGTCCCGGGCTTCGCCGCCGCCGTGGCCGGCTGGCTCGCGGACGCCCCGCGCGCATGGGCCCCGCTGGTGAGCCCCGGCACCCGGCGGACGATCGAGGACCTGGCGGGCGTGGGCGCCCCCGTCTGACGGCGGCGGGCCCCGCACCCCCGGCACACGGAGGCCGCCGGCCGCGCGGAGGCGGAGACGGTGACGGGGCACCGACGCGATGCCGATGCGGGCCCCAGGCATGTGGCATGGCACCCTTAGAGCTGCGCAGAGAAGTCCGCGGACCCGGGTCCGTCCGGCAAGATTTTCGACGAGGAGCAGGCACAGTGCAGCGCTGGCGTGGCTTGGAGGACATCCCCCAGGACTGGGGGCGCAGCGTCGTCACCATCGGCTCGTACGACGGAGTCCACCGCGGGCACCAGCTGATCATCCGGCATACCGTGGACCGCGCCCGCGAACTGGGCGTTCCGGCCGTCGTCGTCACCTTCGACCCGCACCCCAGCGAGGTCGTCCGCCCGGGCAGCCACCCCCCGCTGCTCGCCCCGCACCACCGGCGCGCCGAACTCATGGCCGATCTCGGCGTGGACGCGCTCCTGATCCTGCCCTTCACCATCGAGTTCTCGAAGCTGTCGGCGGCCGACTTCGTGGTCAAGGTACTGGTCGACAAGCTGCACGCCAAGGCGGTCGTCGAGGGCCCCAACTTCCGCTTCGGGCACAGGGCCGCGGGCACCGTGGACTTCCTCGCCGAGCAGGGCGGGGTCTATGACTTCGACGTCGAGATCGTCGACCTGTACGTGAGCGGTGAGGCCGGGGGCGGCGAGCCGTTCTCCTCCACGCTCACCCGCCGCCTGGTCGCCGAGGGCGATGTGGAGGGCGCCGCCGAGATCCTGGGCCGCCCTCACCGCGTGGAGGGCGTCGTCGTGCGCGGCGCCCAGCGCGGCCGCGACCTGGGCTTCCCCACGGCCAACGTCGAGACGCTCCCGCACACCGCCATCCCCGCCGACGGTGTCTACGCCGGCTGGCTGCACACCCAGGGCGAGGCCATGCCGGCCGCGATCTCCGTCGGCACCAACCCCCAGTTCGACGGCACCGAGCGCACGGTCGAGGCGTACGCCATCGACCGTGTCGGCCTCGACCTGTACGGCCTCCATGTCGCCGTGGACTTCCTGGCGTTCGTGCGGGGCCAGGCGAGGTTCGACACGGTCGACGCGCTGCTGGTGCAGATGGCGGAGGACGTCGAGCGCTGCAAGGAGCTCGTGGCCGCGGCCGGGAAACCGGAGTAACCGGAGCGATCGGACCCGTCACCGCAACTCCCGGCAGCCGGACCCGCAGTTGAAGGCGGCCCCTGATGAGGGGCCGCCTTCGTGTGCGGACGACGCCCGCCCCCGGGCGCGGGCTACTGCGCGCCGGGGTGCCCGGGCTGCGGAGGATAGGGCTGGCCGGGGACGCCCGGGTACGGCTGTGCCGGGGGCTGCCCCGGGTACGGGTAGTGCTGTGCGGGCGGCTGCTGGGGATACGCACCCGGCTGGCCGGGGGCCTGATACTGGCCCGGCAGCGGCGGGGCGGCGACCGGCGGCGGGTTGCCGTCGGAGGTCCACAGACCGTGCGACTGCTGATGCCGGACGAAGTCCTCGGCGACCAGCGACGCGAGGTTGAAGTACGCCTCCCGCACCTTCGGCCGCATCATGTCCAGGTCCACCTCCGCGCCGGCGGCCAGATGCTCGTCGAACGGTACGACGACCACACCCCGGCACCGGGTGCGGAAGTGCGTCACGATGTCGTCGACCTTGATCATCTTGCCCGTCTCGCGCACCCCCGAGATGACGGTGAGGGAGCGCGACACGAGGTCCGCGTACCCGTGCGCGGAGAGCCAGTCCAGCGTCGTACTGGCACTGCTCGCACCGTCCACCGACGGCGTGGAGATGATGATGAGCTGGTCGGCGAGGTCCAGCACACCGCGCATGGCGCTGTAGAGCAGGCCCGTGCCGGAGTCGGTGAGGATGATCGGGTACTGCTTGCCGAGCACGTCGATCGCGCGCCGGTAGTCCTCGTCGTTGAACGTCGTGGACACGGCCGGGTCGACGTCGTTGGCGATGATCTCCAGACCGGAGGACGCCTGTGAGGTGAACCGCCGGATGTCCATGTACGAGTTGAGGTGCGGGATCGCCTGGACGAGGTCACGGATGGTGGCCCCCGTCTCGCGCCGCACCCGGCGGCCGAGCGTACCGGCGTCCGGGTTGGCGTCGATGGCCAGGATCTTGTCCTGGCGTTCGGTGGCGAGGGTGGAACCGAGCGCGGTCGTCGTGGTCGTCTTGCCGACGCCGCCCTTGAGGCTGATGACGGCGATGCGGTAGCAGGACAGCACCGGCGTACGGATCAGCTCCAGTTTCCGCTGCCGCTCGGCCTCTTCCTTCTTCCCTCCGAGCTTGAACCGTGATCCGCCGGACGCGGGGCGGCTGCTCTTCGCCTTCTGCTTCTTGCTGTTGAGCAGCCGGTCCGAGGACAGCTCCACGGCCGCGGTGTAACCCAGCGGCGCCACACCGGGGTTGGTGGGCTGGCGCTGGTCGTGTCGGACGGGCTGCGGCCAGGCGGCGCCGGTCCGCGGATCGACGGGCTGCTGATCGACGGGCTGCTGCGGCGGCTGCTGTCCGGCGTGCGGAGGCTGCGCCTGCGGCGGCACGCCCGGGTGCTGAGGCTGCGGGGCCCCGGCGGGCGGCTGCGACTGCTGCGGGAACCCGTGACCACCGGGCGCGGACGGGTTTCCGGCCGGGGGCTGCGGTGCGGGATGTTTTGGAGCGCCGGGGTGCGGGAAGCCGTAGCCGGCCTGCGGCTGCGGGCCCGGGGGAGTCGGCACCGGTCCGGCAGGGGGGAAGCCGTAACCGGCCTGCGGGCCGGGTACGGGCGGGTTCCCGGCCGGGGGCTGCGCGGGGGGAGCCGGGGTCGTCCCGGCGGGCGGCACTCCGTGTCCGGCCTGCTGCGGAGCGGGCGGCTGGGCGGCGGCGGCCGCCGGGGTGCCCGGCTGCGGGCCGGGCGGGTTCTGCGGCGCGGCCGGCTGCGCCGCAGCCGCCGGTGGGAAGCCGTATCCGGCTTGGGCGGGCGGCGGCTGGACGGCGGCATCAGGCTGCGGGAAGCCGTATCCGGCCCGCGCGGCGGGATGTTGCGCGGGCTGGGCCGGGGCGGCCGGCGCCGGGTTCCAGGCAGCGGGCGCGGGCTGCGGCGCCTGCGGCTGGAACGGCGGCTGCTGGGCCGGTGCGGCAGGCTGGTCCTGGGCCGCCGCCGGCTGCGGGGGCGCCTGCGGCGGCTGTACGGGCCACTCGCCGGCGGGCGCCGGGGCCTGGGGATACGCCGGCGGGGCCGGGGGGGCCTGCGGTGCCGGGGGAGTCCAGTCGGACGGGGCGTACGCCGGGGCCGGGACGGCATGTCCGGGCGGGACGTCCTCGCCGGCCTGGCCGGCTCCGGCGTCAGCGCCGTCGGTGGACGCCGCGTCGTTCACGACCGGCTTGGCGTCCTCGGGCTCGACGGCCGCCGGTACGTCCTTCGACGGCACCGCGTCCTCGGGCTCGGCCTCCGGTTCCGCAGCCGCGGCGTCGTCGGCGTCGTCGGCGTCGTCGGTCTCCTCGGTCCCCGAGGGCCCGGCGTCCCCGGCTTCCGCGTCCGCGGCGGCCTCTTCGGATGCGGTGACTCCACCGTCGTCACCACCGCCGGACGCACCGGAAGCCTCCTCGACGGCTCCCGCGTCCGGCGAGTCCACGCCGGAGACGTCCGCAGCAGCGCCCCCGGCGCCGGACTCGCCCTCGACGACATCGGTGGGCTCCGCCGGCGCCGTCTCCTCGGCGTCGGCCACCGCCACTGCCTCCGCCTCAGCGGTGGCCTCCGCGTCGGCCGGTCCTTCCGCCTCACCGGTGGCCCCCGCGTCGGCCGGTACCCCGGTGCCCGCCTCGCGTGCCGCGATCTCCCGCTTCAACGCGCCGGCGGAGAAGCGAATGGTGGCGCCGCTCTCCAGGTCGCCGTTGTCGCTCTCCTCCGGCTGCCCCGGCCCGGACTCTGGTGCGGACCCCGGCGACGGGAACCCGCCCACCGGGGCGTCCGGCACGGACGCGGGCGGAACCGCACCGGGATCCGTGTGCTCCGCCCCGTCCCCGGCGTTCGCTTCCGTGCGATTCGGCTCGAACCCGCTGCCCGCCGGAAGACCGGGCACGGCCACCGGCGGCCCGGAAGGGGGCGCGGGCGGCGCGAACGGCGCGGGCGGGGTGAAAGGCGCCCCCGGCGTGGGCGCCGGGGTGGAAGACGAACCCGGCGCGTCCACTGCGTGCGGCGGCGGAGTCAGCCCGGGCAGTGGTGGCACAGGCTGCCCGGCGGGAGGAGCCGCGGGAGGCGGAGCGGGCGCGGACCCGTGAGCGGGCGAGGCGGAGGAGCCGGGGGGATCGACGGAACCGGGGGAAGAGGAAGAGGACGACGCCCCCGAATCCGGGCTTCCCGAAGCGTTCTGCGTGTACCAGGCCGGCGGCGCGTAGTCGATGGTGAACTCGCCCGTCGTCTCGATGGCGGACTCCGCGTCGGGCTGGTCATCGCCGGGTGTCGCCCAGCCCCCGCGCGTCCCGTCCCGATCGCTGCTCACAGTTCCTCCTGTTGGTGGTCGATTACCCTCATGCCGTGCCGGGGCGACCACGCCCTCGTCGCCCGAAGCCGCCGAAGCCGTCCCTCCGGGATCGCTGCGAGGCCGCCGGATCCCGCGGCCGACCGACCATCGGCTCTCCTCGGGGCGCCGACGTACGGCCCGCCGGGCCGGACGCAGTGCCCCGACCCAGCCTAATCATCACCACCGGCGCCCCGGCAGGCCCGTCCACCGCCCGAAGTGCATCCGCCATGCCCCGATCCGTCCACCGGTGCCGCTTCTGATGCCCCGACAGACCGGGTGAAACGGGCAAACGGCATGAGTTCCGTGACCTGAACGGAACTTACCCGGTCACTTCGGCCACGTGCCCCGATGGAACCCGGCCTCAGTCCATCCGCCGCGGTGTACCCAGCAGGCCGATCTCCGCATCGGTCGGCTGCGTCATCACGTACTGCCGGTCGCGGTCGGCGCACCAGAGGGTGAGTCCGTCGGCGAGGGTGGGCAGGGCATCGGCGTCACCCCGGGGCAGCGCGATCGCGCGGCTCAGCTCCCCGGCCTCGCCCGGCGATATCCGCTGCACCCCCACGAGCCGGGCCTGCCGCAGCAGTCGGGGCGCGACGGGGCTGAGGTAGGGCAGCAGCGTCAGTACCGACTGCCAGGGCCCCGACACCACACGTCCCCTCGGCGGCCGCATACCGCAGTCCCGCACCACGAGCACCGGGGTACCGGCCGAAGCGCCCTGTGGTGGCACCCGCCCCACGTCGTACACCGCGAGCCCGTTCTGCCCGCCGCCCATCGCGTGCACCAACTGGGTCCAGGCCTGCGCCCGCCCGGTCTCCACGGCCACCCGCGCGCCGGTCGCGGCCGCCCGCAGCGCGAAGACCTGGGCGGTCCACAGGCCGCCGATCAGCACGACATCGTAGGGCGTGGGCCGGTTCAGCCCGAGTACGGCGGGCTGGCCCTCGGCGTCCACGCCGATGACCACCCCGTCGTCCCCGATGGGCAGGGTGAGTGTGTCCAGGTCGTCCACCGACAGGGTGTGCCGTCCATGACGCGGGCCGAGCAGACCGAAGCCGGTGCGCAGCAGACCGCGTGTCCGCCCCGCGGCCGGTTCCGGTACCGAGGCCGGGAGTTGCGCGCCTCCTGCCGCACCCGGCGCGCCGTGCGCACCGGATCCGTCAGCGACGCGTGTCGTCATCGCTGTCATCGCCGTCATCGCACACCTCCGAGGGGCAGAGTGGCCAGTACACCCGGCAGTTGCTCCCGGTCGAGCCGCGCCAGGACCGCACCCGTCTCCCGGGCGGATTCCTCCAGCGCCCGCCGTGCCGCGGTCAGTTCCTCGGCGCTGCGTCCGGTGACCCGCAGATGGCCGCTCAGCGACATCCCCTGCCGGTCCGCGTGCGCGACGGTGAGACTGACGGTGGTGGCGAGCGCGGGCACCGCCGTGACCCGTGCGACGAACTGGGGCAGCGACACGCCACGGTCGCCGCCCAGCGGGGGCCACCTGCGGATCCAGTACGTCGTGTGCCGCCGGTTGTCGCAGCGCCAGCTGCGGCCGGACTCCTCGGTCCGCCGGTCCTGCCGGTCCGCCCGGCCGGCCTCGGCCGTCACCAGCGGATTGGCGCAGGCGGACGTGGCGATCGCCGCGGTCAGTTCCTCCTCGTCGAGCACCGTGGCACGGAAACCGGCCCCGGTCAGCCGGCTGGCCAAATGGTCGGCGGCACGCACGGCGCACTTCTGCGCGCCGACCGGACCACCGCCCCGGGCGGCCACCGCCTCCGGACACAGCTCCGGGTCGACCTTCAACGCGATCCAGGTGATGCGCACCGCCGGAGCGCCGGTCCGCTCCTGCAGCGGCGCGTAGTTGCTCACGGCCACGGACTGGCGCGGCAGGTGCAGCGCGGGCGCGGGCTGAGTGTGCAGCACGATCTGCGCGGACTCCAGGCGGATGTCGTCGACCTCGAGTGCGTCCCGGACCAGCGCCAGGGGCAGGGGACGCCGGCTCCGCTCGGCACGCAGGGCGGTGGCGTCGGCCTCCACCTGGACCACGACGGTGACGAACGTGCCGTCGCCGACGATGCCGACGGGCCGCCGTTCCCGGCCGCCGTACGTAACGGTGCGCAGGCTCGGATCGCACTCCACGGCCGGGGTGAGACCCGGCTCGGTGCCGGGCGGTACCACCAGCGTCGCGGCGCTCCTCTGCCGGGCGCGCAGTCCCCTCGCCGTGGCGATCCACTCGGGCAGGGAACGTCCGCGACGACGCACGAAGGCCAGCAGCACCAGGACGAGGGCGACAGCGGCCGCGGGCGCCAGGCCCAGGGGTCCGATCACCCATCCCACGACGAGGACGGCGGCCCCGAGCTCCAGCAGGACGAGCCGTTGCAGCCGGAACGAACCCGGCCTGCCCGTCAGCGTCCTGAGATGGAGACCGTTTCGAGCGGGCACCTGCCGGGCGGCCGGTGCCCCGGGTTCGGCAGAGCCGCGCGCCGCCCGTGTCCGGCCACGGCCGGGCACCCGCGTCCCGGAAGCCATCACTTCATCCCCCCGATTTGCTCACAACTCGCTGGAACTCCAGCATCGCACCAGGCCTTTGAAGGCCCGGGCACCCTACCCGCTTCCCCGATCACTTGCCGTACCAGGCATAGTAGGGGGCCGGTCCGACAGCGGCGGGCGGGGGACGGCGCCCCTCGGCACCGCCCGGACGGAACGCGTGCGGAACACGGGCGGAACACGGGGAGAGACACGCATCCATGGCATCTCGGCGCGACCAGCTCAACGCCTACACCTTCGCGAAGCGCCGCCTGCTCGCGGCATTCGTCCAGTCGTACCCGCAGGGGTCGGAGGAAGGCGCCCCGCGCCCTCTGCGCGGTGTGGTGCCCGGGATCGTCATCGGCGTGATCGTCATGGCCGTCTTCGGTGCCTGGGGCATGCTCAAGCCCACGGCGCCGAAGGGCTGGGACACCCCGAACGAGAAAGTGATCATCGCCAGCGAGTCGACCACCCGGTACGTCGTGCTGAGGACCGGTGACGAGGTCCAGCTGCACCCCGTGCTGAACATGGCGTCCGCCAAACTCCTCCTGGCGCCCCAGAAGGGCGACGTCGTCACCGTCAGCGAGTCACTCCTGGACAGCGGAGAGATTCCGCACGGCGTGACCATCGGCATCCCGTACGCCCCCGACCGCCTGCCCTCCGGGACGGAGGCGGGCGCCGCCAAGCGGTGGGTCGTCTGCGAGCGTCCGAGCGCGGGCGGCCGGTCCATCCAGAAGGCCGCGCTGGTCCTCGCCGACCGGGAGAGGAAGCTGACCGAAGGCAAGGAGAAGCTCTCCGGCGGCGAACTGCTCTACGTGATGGGCCCGGACGGCAGACGGTTCGTCGTGGACCCGGGCGGCACGGCGTACCAGGTCGACAGGACGGACACCGGCGAGGATCTGGAGCTGCTGCTCCGCACGGTCGTCGGCTCCGGCCGCGAGCCCCAGCGGGTGTCCCGGGAATGGCTGGCGACCCTGCACGAGGGCGACCCGGTCACCTTCCCCGGGATCGAGGGCGTCCCCGGCGCCCCCGCGAACGCCCCCGGCCAGCTCGAAGCGTCGGCCGACAGGGTCGGCACCGTGCTCAAGGCGTTCGACAACAACAAGGAGCAGTACTACGTCGTGCTGCCCGGCCGGGTCGCGCCGGTCTCCGCGTTCGTCGCCCAACTGCTGCTGTTCAGCAAGGAACTGGCGCAGGTCGGCCAGGCCGGCCAGGCGCTGGAGACGAGCCCCGGCGCGATCGTCCCGGGCGACCCCTTCGGCACGGAGCACGACTGGCCCACCGGAGCCCCTCGGGCGGTCAACGAGGCCTCGGACACCCAGGGCAGCCGCAACACGGTCTGCAACGTCCTGCGCGGTGTCGACGGCAAGGGCGCCACCACCCTCACCACATGGGCCGGCACCGACTTCCCCGCAGACCTTCCAGCCGCCTCCTCCAGCGCCTACGTCACCCCCGGATCCGGCCAGCTCTACCGCCAGTTCCAGGGCGCCGAGACGAAGGCGGGCCCCGTCTTCCTGGTCACCGACACCGGCCTGCGGTACGTACTGCAGTCCAACGCGGACAGCGCGACCGCCGACGCCGGCATCGGCACGTCGGCCGAGGACAGGAAGCGGCTGGAGCAGGAGGCCCGACAGGCCCAGACCCGCCTCGGTTACGCCGACGTGGACCCCGCCCCCATCCCCGCCGCCTGGTCCGCGTACCTCCCCACGGGCCCCCGCCTGTCCACGGCGGCGGCACGCCAGCCACAGGGCTCGTGACGGAGGACCCCGCCATGCTGCGACACACACACCTCCCCCTCCTGCGGACGGCGGCCGCCGCGGTCCTGCTGACCGCCCCGGTGGCCCTCGCACCGCCCGCCGCCGCGGCGGACTCCTTCTCCGACAACTGCGAGTACCCCAACGCCTCCTACCCCGGGCGCCCTTGGTCCCTGCAGCGCGTCCAGCTCGACGCGCTGTGGAGCCAGTCCCAGGGCAAAGGCGTCCGGGTCGCCGTCATCGACACCGGCGTCGACGTGCGCCACCCGCAGCTGAAGAACGCGGTGGACGTCAGGAGCGGCCGCAACTTCCTGCCCAAGGGCCTCAAGAACGAGGACGGCGACCCCGTCGACAGGGGCAGCGAGAACGGCACCACCGACACCGTCGGCCACGGCACCAAGGTCGCCGGCATCATCGCCGCCCGGCCCGCCGACAAGACCGGTTTCGCGGGCCTGGCCCCCGGGGCGACCGTCATTCCGATCCAGCAGAACGACGCGGAGGGCCACGGGAACACCGAGACCCTCGCCCGGTCGATCCGCTACGCCGTGCAGGCGAAGGCGGACGTCATCAACATCTCCCAGGACACCTCGAACGCCGTCGAACCGGACCCGGACCTGAAGGCGGCCGTCGACGAGGCCCTGGCACAGGAGATCGTCGTCGTCGCGTCGGCCGGAAACGACGGACTCGGCGGCAACGTCAAGAAGACCTACCCCGCCTCCTACGAGGGCGTACTCGCCGTGGCGGCCTCCGACCGCAACAACGAACGCGCGTCCTTCTCCCAGTCCGGCGACTTCGTCGACGTGGCCGCCCCGGGCGTCGACATGATCTCCACCGTCCCCCGGGGAGGCCACTGCTCCGACAACGGTACGAGCTTCTCCGCGCCGTATGTGGCCGGCGTCGCGGCGCTGATCAAGGCCAAGCACCCGACCTGGACCCGGCGTCAGATCGTCGCCCAGATCGAGCACACCGCGGAACGCGCGACCGCCGGCCACGACCGCCTGGTCGGCTGGGGCGTGGTGGACCCGGTCCGCGCCCTGACGGAGGACGACCGGCCGATCGAGTCCCCCCGCCCCCGCGAGGGCCTGGTCAGCGCCGAGGCCCCGGCGGCGGCCGAACTCCCGCTCGGCGAGACCGCCGAGGAACGCAACGTCCGCCTGGCCACCTACGTGGCCGTCGGAGCGGCGATCGTGGTGGCCGTGCTCGGCGGAGCGGCGGTGGCGGTCCGGGACGCGCGCAGACGCGCCCGTGGCGGGTCCGTTCGCGATGGCCACGGTGCAACGTGACGAACATCGCTCGGCCGTCGCCGGGACGCCGCGGGCCCTTGTGACGAGGGTGTCCGCCCGGCCGGAAGGAGCGGAGGACCACCGAGTCGCAGCAATGTTGTCGCATATGGCAGTTGGGACTGTCGATGTCAGTAACTAGAGTGGCGTCGTGACCGTGATGATCGCTGCAGCGACAGGTTGAGCCTGAGGGCTTGCGCGGACCGGTCGCGCCACGGGGACAACGGGGAGGAAAGCGAAGTGCTTCCTGCAGACATGGGCGGAGGCGGCGCGGACGTGCGCCGCGGTGTGATGGCGCTGTCGACGTTCAAGAAGCGCGTGGACGACCTGCTGACCACCTTCGAGACGTCGGCGGGCGGTGTGCCCAACGTCGGCGCCCACAGCCTGCCGGAGAGCGCCTTCGGCAGCGGCGCCTTTCCGGAGGGCAAACGGCTTCACCGGGAGTACGAGCGCGTCCACGAGAGGATCACCGCACTCTCCAAGTCGCTCGGCCTGCAGCTGGAGGCCATGCAGATCGCCGTGCACGGCGTCGACGTCACGTTCGACAACATCGAGGAAGAGCAGCGGTACCGGTTCCACGAGATCCGGACCGAGGTCAACCGGACCCGCGAGGAGATGCTGAACGAGCGCATCGAGCGGGACAACAGGGCCGACAGCACCGACGCGGGGTACTGATGAGCGGCGGCAAGGACAACCAGGACCCCCACCAGGAGGAGCGCCAGGAAGCTCTGGCCCAGAACGGCGCACTCGACGCGTTCACGAACATGTCACGGGTGATCAACCCGTTCGGGGGCCCCTCGCTCAGAGGCTTCCACTTCGGCTCCACGAGCTTCGAGGGCTACGACCTCAACGACATGATCGACATCGTGGAGTCCGCCAACCCCGCGCTGCTGGACTCCGCGGGAGAGGCTCTGGTCGCCGCTCGCGACGCCATCAAGGAAGCCGCGGGAGAGCTCAGCCGCGACCTCGGCAAGATCGATTGGGAGGGTGAGGCCAACACCGCCTTCCAGGACTGGGCCGGAACCCTCGTCAAGACGGCTGAGGGCATCGCCGACTACGCGGACGTCATCGGCACCCAGGTCCTGGCAGCCGGCTCCGGCCTCGCCTCCGTCCGCAAGTCGATGCCCCCGCGCGACGCCCGCCTCGCCCCCAAGACGGTCGACGACATCCCCGTGGTCAAGCGCGTCGACGGCAACGAGGAGTACACCGCCGCCGTCAAGGCGGAGGGCCACCGCCAGGAGGCCATCAACCAGATGTACCGGCTGGCGTCGTTCTACACGGTGTCGGCGGGCACGATGCAGTCGGCGGAGGAACCGGTCTTCCCGAAGATGCCGGATGTGGGGGTGCCGGAGCCGCCGGCCAGCTTCGTCCCGGGCCCACCGAAGGGTGAACAGGTATCACTCACGTCCCTCGACGACGCTCGTTCCCCGTACCAGGACCCGACGAATACCGGGACAGGACAGGTACGCGCCGATGAGCGAGGGACACCTCTTCGACAACAGGAAGTACCGGATGGGCTGTCGAAGCAGCCCGTGAGCACGGAGATCAACAGCGTCGGCACGCTGCCACCCTCGGATACGGCGAAGCCCCTCACGGTCGTACCACCCGGGCCGACCGGGCCCGCCGGGCAACCTGGACCAGTGCCTCCCGCCGCTCCCGGTGTTGTCCCCCCTGCCTACCGCGGCACCTCAGGCCGCGCTGCGGGTCCCAACGGTGCTCCCATGGGGCCCAAGGCTCCTCCGCCGGTACAGGGACGAGTCGGGGGTGCAGGTCCGGCAGCTCGTATGGGAGTCGGCTCTCCAGGGCAAAGCCCGGCCGCGCCACCGCCGATGGCAGGTCGCGGGACCGGCAACATGGGGGTTGTAGGGCGTACCGCTCCACCGGGGCAGGCCGGGAGCCAGGGGGCAGGACCCGCCGGACGTGGCATCGTCGGTGGAATGCCGAGACCCAGTGGACCGGTACCCGGCCCAGTCGGCGGCGTTCCCCGTGGCCCCACGGGTGCCACACCGCCCGGCCGCAATGCTGCCGGGCGAGTCGGCGACGGTGTTGTCGGTGGGCGACCCGTCATACGCCCCGTTTCAGGCGCCACCGGCTCTCAGCCGCTGAGAGGCACAGTCATCGGTGGAGAGAACGCGTCCGGCCCACGCACGACCGGACAACGCTCCGGTCAACAGGGGGTGATCGGGGTGCCTCCCAGCACTCCAGGCGCAGGGCAGAATTCCCGCCGTTCCGCCAATCACTCTCAAGGTGTCGTCGGAGCGCCCCAGAGCAGTACGTCCGGTTCACGAAGCAATGGACGCACGGCTGACGGAACCGGGGCACGGACAGGGGTAACAGGCAACGACAACTCCCGCGCTGGTCGTTCACGCCGTGACAGGCGGCGGGGCGGCACATCGGCGACCGACTGACCGGACCGAGAAGGACAGACAGAAACATGGTGCCAACAAACAGCCGACGCGTCAGTCGAGGCACGGGTGCCCAGAGACGACAGGGCAGATGGGGCGCCAGGGTCTGCTCAGCTCTGGTTGCCGTGGCCATTCTGTCGTCGGGTTCGACGACCGCTGCTTTGGCTGATGATGCCCAGTCACAACAGTGGTACCTGTCGGCGATGAAAGCCGATGGCATGTGGAAGGAGAGCACCGGTGAGGGCATCAAGGTCGCCGTCATCGATACTGGGGTAAACCCGGATACGCCATCCCTGAAAGGGCAGGTGCTGACCGATGAGGTCCCTGAAGCTCTGGCCTTCAAGGCAACCGAGGACTACGTGGGCCATGGGACGACCATGGCGGAACTCATCGCCGGCACAGGGGCCGGTGGCGGGTTGAAGGGACTGGCCCCGGGAGCAAAAATCGTGCCCTACCGGATCGCCACGAAGGAGCTGAAAGGGGCCGAGGCAGAGAAAGCGCCCAAGGTGGCGGACATTATCAGAGCAGTTGCTGACAGCGATGTGAAAATCATGAGCATGTCGTTCGGTAATCACAACGAGAACGAAGACGAGCTCGCCGCAATCAGGTACGCGCAGTCCAAGGGTAAGTTGATGATTGCCGGTGCTGGCAATGATGCGGAGAAAAAGAACCTTATCGGATACCCCGCGGCTTACCGGTATGTCGTTGGTGTTGCGGCCACGGATGAGTCGGGTAAGGCTGCCAGTTTCTCCGAGCACGGCAACTACGTCGACCTCGCCGCGCCCGGCCTGAACATGCCCGTCTGGTGCGACAGCAACTTCCGTGCGTACTGCGACGAGGGCGGGGGAACGAGTTCCGCCACCGCCCTCACCTCCGCCTCCGCCGCCCTCATCTGGTCCGCGCACCCCGACTGGACCGCCAATCAGGTGCTCAACAGCCTCATCGACACGGCCGGCCGTGACTGGGCCAGGGACGACCCGAGCACGTACCTCGGCTACGGCCTGATCCGCCCCCGCAAGGTGCTGGAGGACAAGGGTTACAACCCGGGCCCGGCGAACGCCGACCCCTTGGCGAAGGAGAACGCCACGGGCGCCCTGGACGAGGCGGGCAACCCGGTCTCCGCCGCCTCCTCCGCACCGTCCACCGAGCCCTCGAACGAATCGAAGGACACGTCGGACGACCAGACGCCGGCAGCCGCCTCGGACGCGGAGACGGACGCCTCCGACAGCACCACCCTCTGGGTGACCCTCGGAGCCGCGGCAGCCGTACTGGTCATCGGCGGCGCAGCCTTCGCGGTCCACCGCTCACGGCGCAGCGCATAGCACCACCCGACCACTCACCACCCGTGGTGACACACCAGCCACCACACCACCGCTCTCACGAAAGGGACCGCCGACATGGCTGACGGCCGCAAGCTTTACGAGGCCCAGGTACAGAAGCTTCAGACGAACGTCATCGACCGCTACGACTCGATCAGGCAGAACCTCGCCCGCCTCCAGGGAACGATCGACATGATCGAGAAGAACTGGACAGGTCAGGGCGCCATCGCCTTCGACAAGAAGCAGACGGACATCAACACCCACATGGCGGCGATCGGCCGGATGCTCGACGACTTCCTCGAGGGCATCCAGCTGAACAAGAAGGACAAGCAGAACCTCGAGAGCCAGATCGAGGCCGACATCGCCGCGATCTCCGTGGACGACCTCGGCGGCAAGACGTCGGCCCTCAGCAAGTACTGAACTGACGCGAGCCACCGGCACCTTCCGGCTCCCAACGAAACGAGGAAATCATGTCCGGAGCCCACTACGACGAACTCGCCGTCAAGTACGGCACGATGGACGCCCTCGCCACCGAACTCGGTGACCAGGCCAAGAAGCTCGAGGAGGACCTCCAGGCCCTCAAGAAGGCCGTCCTCGACGCGGCCGCGGGCTGGGGCGGCGAGGCGTACGAGGAGTTCACCAAGAAGACCACGGAGTGGGACCGCCACGCCACCGGCATCCACGAGGCCCTGGTCGCCATCAGCAAGCGGGTCAGCACCGCCGGCGGCGACTACCGCGGCGGCGACCTGAAGGGTTCCAGCTACTTCATGTAGCAGCTCGGCACCAGGTAGACGACCAGGGTGGACACGCGCGGGAGGTGTCCACCCTGTCGTACGACTCGGAGCAGGAACCCCGGGCCGCTCCGCTCCCGTCGTGGCAGCCGTCGGTGAGGGTGTGCGCGTGACCTCTCTCCTGAACGCCTGACCTACTGCACCTGGCCCGCGAGTTCCTTGGTGAGGTTCTCGAGCTGCTTCCGGCTCAGGGAAGTGTCGCCCGACTGTCCGGCACCGACCAGGAGGGCCGCGTCTCCCTGGCCGTCGAGTTCCAGGCGTACGGAGGCGACGCTGCCGCTGCTGGTGATGTCGACCTCGCCGGCCTCGGCGTCGGCGGCCTGGCTGATGTAGGCGAGCGATTCATCGATGGACGTCCCGGTCAGCGGTGAGATCACCGGAGCCAGGTAATTGATCGCATTCGGCTTGCGGGTGGCGATGGTGTGTACGTGCACGTCGTCCTGACCGATATGGAAGGTGCAGCTCACCAGGGCGCCCGGATTCTCGGCCAGTGGCTCCCCGGGCTCGGCGCGCTCGCCGCCCTCGCCTGTGGCAACGGGCGTGTCGTCGTCCTCGACGGGACCGAGGCCGGTTCTGCCATCGAGTCCCGAGGTCTTCGCCGCCTCAGCGATGTCGTACGGCAGCGGGCAGGTACTCGCTCCGTCGTCCGGTACGCCGTCGGCGGTCTCGGTGAGGCCCTTCAGACTCAGCGGTGACGTCTCGCTGCCGTTCTGGCAGCCGGCGACCAGGGCCACGGCGGTCAGGGTGGCCGCGATCAGCTGCCGGTGTCGTACGTGTGTCATGTGTCGTGTCCTCAATGCTTTCCGCGATGCGTCCGGGGTCAGCGCGCGTCGCAGTCGAACCGCTCGCCGATGACGTCGACGAAATTGTCGAACAGAGCTCCCAGGCGCGGGGCTCCGGCCTCTTCGAGGGCGGAGGTGTAACCCGGGCCCACATCCACGGAGAAGTACGTGGGAGTGCCCCCGCAGTCGGCGACCACGTGCCTCGCGTCGAAGCCGGACACCGGGAGGCCGGCCACCCGCGGCTGTTCGGCGAACCTCGGCGAGGAGCGGATGCCGGCGAGCAGACGCGGTTCCTGGGACACGGCGTACGTGGCGTGATCGGAGACCTCGCACGCCCAGGTGGGGCCGGCGCTCTCCCGGACCCTCTCCCTCGCCTGCGGCCGAGGCGTCGGGCCGGGGAACATGAGGTCCGCGGAGCCGCACACCGCACCGCTCGGGACCGCGCGTGGATCCGGGGCCGTGTCGAGGGAGTCGGGGGCGGTCAAGGGTTCCCCTCCCGCGCAGTCCGCCCGCTCGGCCGTGCGGTTGGCGGCCTCGGTGAGGAGCCGGGCGAGTTCCACCGGGTCGGAGCCCTCCGGTGCGTATCCCTCGATGACGGCCGGCCCGTCAGCCGTCGTGCATGCCTCGGGGAGCAGCACCCAGCCGTGGTCCGATCCCACGCCGCCGGTGGCACCACCGGAGAAGAACGACACCGAAGCCGGACTCGGCCACCGGCCGTGGTCGCTGAAGGGGAAGTCGCCGCGCTCGCGGGCTGCAGAGATCCTCAGATGCTCGGTGTCCGACCCGGGGAGGAAGGACGAGCTCTCCACCGTGCAGGTGAACGCGATCCGGTCACTCGACGGGCCGTCCGTACCGTCCCCGTCCGAGATGCGGCCGGATCCGGCGAAGACGGACTCCGCCGCGTCGCCGGACACCAGCCCCGCACACACGTCCTCGCGGCCGAAGAGGTTCGTGTTCAGCCACACGTGCACACCTGCCGCCGGCAGAACGATCGCCAGGGCGACCGCGATGCCCCTCCGCCCGAGACGCGCCCGGTTGCTCTTGTCCGTCATCTCACTTCCTCGTACGCAGTGCCGAGTACGCGTCCTCGCGTCCGGTGATGAAGCTCTGCTTGGCCTCACCCTTGGCGTGTTCGTGCGCCTCGGAGCCCTGGATGCCGTGTTCGCCGCCCCACGCGTCGAGGAGGACGTTCGTACCGCCGACACCGGCGGACGTCGTGCTGCTGTCCTCGGACCTGGCGGCATCCTCCGCCGCGGCCGTGACGTCCTTGGAGTACTCGTAGGTGGCCGCGTCGACCATGCGCTGGACCGGGTCGCCCACCACGGGTATCTGGGTGAAGAGGCCGCCGACTCCGTGGTACGTGTACCGCATGGCGTCGTTGAGGTTGCCGACCTTGGTGTCCCGGTCGTCGAGGATCATGTCGGATCCGATGGCGGTCATCGAGCCGTACACCTCGCCGACGTGGCGGGCCTTGTTGTCCCAGTCGCCGACGACATTGCTCCGCTGCTCCGCGGGGGCGTCCCTGGCCGTGTCCAGGTATTCGGCGGAGTAGAGCTTCTGGTTCTCGTACAGCAGGTCGTAGACGAGCACGGGTTCGCCGTCGGGAGTCTGGCCGTACGGTGCGTCGGACACACCGCGCATCACACGGAGCAGGCTGTGCTTGCTGTTGGTGATGCTCGACTCCTCCCCGTCGGCGTTGATGCCCGAAGCCCCCTGGGGACTGTTCGGCTCGGTGCCACTGAGGATCGCGTGGGTATCGGTCGTGTAGTCGGCCAGGGCGCGCCCGAGCGGGACCTTCAGGTTCTGCGGGATCGCATCACCCTTGCCGTCCTTGTCCAGTTGGGTGATCGTCTCCTGCATCACCCGGGCCTGTGCCTCGGTGTGACGATCGAAGGACGCTCCGGCGGAGTCGGGTTCCCGTCCCGTGGCCGCTGCCTCCAGGGCCGCACCGAGCCCCGTGCGGTTGAGCGGGTCGTCCATCGTGAAGACGGTTGGACCGGCGACCGTGCTGTGCTGGGGCCACTCGCGTTCGTGGAGCAGGTACTTCAGATGGTCGTTCGCGACATGGTCGGAGCCGGAGCCGTTGCCCGCGGGGTCGAAGAAGGCGGTGGCCGCGTCCGGGTTCTTGCTCATGACGCCCAGGAGCCCGTCCAGAGCGTCCGCGCGGATGCCGTCGTGACCGGCTCCCCACTCGGCGTAGATGCCGGGCTGCTTCTTCTCGGCGGATATGAGGTCGTCACCCAGTTCATAGAGGAACTGATCGTCGTACTTGGCATCGCCGTGCCGCATCAGACTGACGAACGACTGGTAGCCGTACAGCGGTTGCGTGTTCGACCCGTAGTTCTTCGTGCCGTGCTTGTCGAGGCTCTCCGTCCACTGCCGGTAGAAGCGGCCGTCGTCACTGGCGAGCCAGTCCTTGAACTTCTGTGAACCGGGCGGTGCGTCGGCGACCGAGCCGGGCACATGGGTGGCCTTGGCCACGGTGTCGGCCAGACCGCCCTGCAGTTCCATGTACTGGGCTTTGTGCTTCTTGTCGTCGTCGTGGGCCAGCTGGTTCAGCTCGTTGGTCAGCCTGATGGTGCCGTCGGGGCCGAGTCCCTTCAGCAGGGTCTGGCTGAACACCTTGTTATCAGCGTTGTCGCGGAAGGCGCGGTCGAGTTCTGTGAGTTCGGCCGCTGAGACCTTCTTGCCGTCCGCGAGTCTGGTGGCGATGTCCTCGGCGTTCTGGGCTTCGTACTGCTCGATGTCGCCCTGGGCTTGGCCGTTGAAGCCGTTGACCGTGCCGTCCTGGAGGTCGGTGTCGATGACGACGGCGTTGAAGGCGATCTCGACGCCTTTGTCGGCGTCGGTGGTGTCCTTGACGAGTTGGTCGATGCGGTCCTGCCAGGAGCGGACGCTCTTGCGGACGCTTTCCTGGTAGTCGGGGTCGTGGTGGTAGGCGGTGCGGGTGCCTTCGCTGAGCCGTTGGGTGTCGAAGGAGACGCGGCCCTGGTCGGACACCTTCATGCCGGCGTCGATGGCTTCCTGGCGTGCGGTGGTGAGTTTGCCGCGCAGGTCGGTGAACTGGGTGTGGGCGTCGCGCAGGAGGGAGGCGATGGCTTTCGCCTCGGTCTGGGCGTTCTGGTACTCGTTGAGGGTGGTGTCGAAGCGTTGGCTGGCGGTGTTGGCGGCCAGTCCCTGCCAGACGGGGCCCATGGAGATGCCGTGCACGTCCCGCTTGTATGCCTTCTCCTGCTTGCCGAACTCCTTGGCCATGTCGTCCCAGCCATCGGCTGCCGTGGTGAGGGTGGCCAGGTCGGTCGTCATGATCTCGTGGTACGTCGGCATGGGTCCCCGTGGTGCGGTGTCGGCGTGATCGGTCGAGGGTGGCGGCAGACTGCTCAGTAGCCGTCCAGGCTGGAGGACTTGCGGATTCCCTGCCCGACGCCGAAGTCGAGGCCCTGGAACAGGATGCCGGTGCTCCGCAGGGCTTCCTTTTCGGAGCTCAGGCGGTTCATCAGGTTCTGTACCTGCTCGCCCCAGGTCTTGTGCGCCTTCCTCAACGCCGTCGAGGTGACCCACCCGTGGCCGTCCTTCGCGGCGAACGCCTTGACCGCGGCGCCGGTCTCCTCGTCCGCCCAGTCGCCGGCCTTGCGTGTGTCCGGCTCGATGTGGTCCTGGATCGCCTTGGCGGCGGCCTTCTTCTGCGCGGGACTGGAGGCCAGGTCCTTCGAACCGCCGACCACGGGTCCCGGCGAGCCTCCCGGATCGGCCGGATACTGGTTCAGCTCCATACCGACCGGCTGCTGCGGGCCACCACCGTTCCCGTACACCACGTCACACACCCCCGTCTTCTTCGTGATCGTCGTACGCCCGGCCAGGCTAACAACGGGCCTGCTGCCCGTGTATCACAGGGGGCGCCACTTGTCGTCGGCCGTCAGGTCGGACATCCGAGCCTTTTCGCGTAGCCGTCGAAATATCCGGGAGCCAGTTCTTCCAGGAGTTCCCGTGAGTTTTCATCGGATCTGATGTCGCTCACCTCTACGGTCAGGACGTCGCCCTTTTCGCTGACGCCTGGGCAGGGGATGGCAGTGATCACCCCCGACCGCCAAGAAGCCACCGTTCCTCCCTTGGAGTAGCGCAGATGTTTTCTGCCGAGGCCCACGAAGTGGTCGCTCAATTCATATCCGCTCTCATGCCAGTCGCCGATACCTTGTACCGAGTCGTTCCCGTCTACATACATGTGGCAGATCTGGCCCTCTGTGAGACTGAAATGTCCCGTGTCCTGTTCCAGTTCGTCGCCGTCGTGCAGCAGTCGCCCTAGAATGTCCGGATCTACCGAAATTCCACAGATATTGTCAGGTACGGGATATGAGAGCTCGTCGTCCGATGTACCACAGGCGGTGAGAACGACCGTGAAAGTGCTGGCAACAAGCAGTCTCCCCGGCATCAGGAAACGGCCTCGGATCCCACTCTTCCCCCGCTTGAACAGGGAGTCAGCTGAACGGCGAGGGGAAAGTTTCACGTGGCGGCTCCCGAGGAGTTCCACTGGGCGCCATCGGTATGACTTACTCCTGCTTGAGTGCGGATCGCCCGCAGGAGCGCTTCTCTGGTGTCCGAGTCGGCGCCGTCGTGGTGAGCGAAGTATGTGGTGGCAGCCGCTTGTGATGCTTTCACGGTCGCCTCCCTCCCTTTCGAGTACTCTTTTCCAGCGCTGCGCTCGGCTTCATCCGTAGTGTCTTCCTCGGCGCTGTCCACCACGCTCTCGGAAATGTCCTCGGCCAGCCAGTTGATCGGCTCCCCGACGACGGAGAAGGGGGCGGGGATGGCGCCCGTACCGATTCCCACGATTCGGTTGACCCATTTGGCGTTGTCAGCCACGGCTTCGTTGTACTCATTGTCCTTGGCCGTGTGATAGTCGTAAATCGCGTCGGCCCGGGAGTTGCTCATGATGCCCGCGATCGCAGCCCCCGGAGCGACCAGGTCCCCGACGCGTGCTCCGTCCTCCGCGGTGAGATCCTTCCCCTCCGCCCTCAGGAACTCGTGCACCACGTTCGCCGTGTAGGCCTGCTGCGCGGAGGTGATGGCGGCGTAGGCATCCGGGTCCTGGCCCACCAGTCCGAGGAACTTCTGCGCGTCCCCGTATCCGAGGTTGGCGGGTGCGCCGTTGACCGGGAAGGTCTTGCTGTCGGGGCTCTCCAGGTACATCGAGCGCTGGAAGTCACCGATGTAGTCCGCGGAGATGTTGCCGAGACTGTCGCGCAGGGCGTGGAGGGGGCCGGTCTCCTCGTCCTCGAGGTCGCCGTTCATGTTGTGCGTCAGCAGGTCAGGGTTTGCGGAGAACTTCTCCACGATGTCGTGGACCAGCTTCGCCTGCGCCTCGCTGTGCCTGACCGACGGGTCGGCCGTCCCGCTGTCGTACGGGTGGCCCGTCGCGGCGGCCTCCAGGGCGTGACCGAGGGCGTCAGGGCCGAAGTTGAGGGCCTGCTTGGTCGCGTCTTCGTCCACGAGGACGTTGAGGCTGTTCCTGTCGATCGTCCACTCGAAGTCCTTGTCGGTGAACAGGTCGAGGTAGGACTTGAAGTCCGTCTTCCCGCCCGACTTGATCGTCCCGTCCTCGTTGTACGCCGTCGGCTTCTCCGTGAAGAACCGCTCGGCCGCCTCGGGACTGTGTCCCAGCGCCTCGAGCACGCTGTTCAGCGGGTCGTTGCCGGTGCCGAGCTTTCCGGAGGGGTTGAAGCCGTACCTGTCGTCGGTGCCGGCGGGCTTGTTGGACAGGAAGCGGTGGGGATCGTCCTCGTGGAGCTGGGTCACGTGTTCCGCGATGGGGGTCAGGAACGCGGGATCGTAGTTCCCGTAGCGGAGCAGGCCGCCCAGGACCTGGTAGCCGTAGGGCCGGCTCATCATGCCCCGGTCCCACTCGATCTCCTGGGTGCCCAGTGTGCGGAACTCCGCGCCCCACCACGAGGGGAGATGCTGCCGGTCCCCGCGCAGGCTCTGCGGTGTGTAGGGGTCCGTGGCGTTGGCCAGTGCGTGGCCCATGTATTTCTGCAGGTCCCGCATCCCGGCCAGGCGCGCCTTGGAGGCGTCGTCATCCGTTCCGTTGATCGACATCGCACCGTAGAACTCGAGTGTCTGCCTCGGCCCGCCCAGGCCCTCGAAGAACTCGGTGGCGAACTCGCCGTCCTTCTCGCGCCCGTTGTGCCGAAGCAGTCTGTTCAGCTCGGTGAGCTCGCGGTCGGTCAGGTTCTCGCGCTTCTTGGCCAGTGCCAGCGCGCGCTCGACCTGCGCGTCGTTGAGGGAGTCGTACTTCGCGTGGCCGGCGTTGTACAGGTCGTCCCCGTGGGCTCGCTCGAGCGCCAGCTTCGTGGAGGCGTCGATGTCGTTGGCGTGCGCGAGCTTGCCCGTGATGGCGTTCGCGTAGCGCTGCCGATCCTCCTCCGTGTCGTCCTTGCCGCCGGCGCCCGACGTGGGCTGGACACCCACACTCACCGTTCCGTCGGCGTTGTCCCGGACGGTGTAGCCCTTGCCCTTGGCCTCGTCCGTGAGTTGCCTGACGCCCTTCTGCAGCGCCTCGAGTTCGCGGTGTGCGTCGTCCAGGACCTGGAAGATGCTGTTGGCTTCCAGGTGGAGGTCGCCGAACTCCTTGGCGGTCTTGTTCACGAACTCGCGTGTGACGCCGGCGTTCAGGCCTTCCCAGCGTGCGCGGTCGGACTTCTTCTTGAGGCCGTCGCGGGCATCGGTCTCGAGCTGTTTCAGATTGCCGACCACCTTCTTCCAGTCCGAGACGGCGGTGTTCAGCTTGCCGAGGTCGACCTGCATCAGGTCGTCGTAGGTGATGGACATGCGTGAGCTTCCCCCGTACTACCTGAAGTACTTGTCGAGCTCGGAGACGGGCATGGCGGAGCCGTCCCGGCTCATGATCACCGCGGCGATCTCGGCATCGTCGTCGGCGTGCAGTTTCTTGCTGAAGTCCAGGTGGTTGGAGATGTGGGCACAGGCCTGGCGAACCGCCTTCACCTGGCTCTCCCAGACGGACAGCGTCGTCATGAGTTCGCCGCCCATGGTGAAGTTGGACCGGGAAAGGGCTGACGCCGCCTGGTGGGTCGAGCCGGCCTGGTCGGAGTTCAGGCCCGCGCCGGCGATGTCCACCTTCTTCACCAGGTCACCGTGCAGGACGAAGGCGTCGTGGCCCACGGCACCCAGGTCGTCCTGCCGTACCACCAGGTCGGGTCCGCCGTCGCCGCCCGGCCCCCCTTGGGCGGGCGCCTGGTTCAGCTGCGTACGTGCCGACTGCCGGTCGGCAGCCTGGGCCTTCAGTTGCTCCCACTCGTCCCATGCCACGGCGTCGCTCCCCTTCGCTGCTGTCAGCCGACTGTGGTCGTACCGGATTCTTCCGTGCCGGAGGCGGCCACAGAACCTGCAGGAGCGGCAGACCGGCGAACCGTCACCACTCCTCCTCCGGCACGAGTCCCGTCTGCACCAACGGCCGCCCCCGCCGCCGGGACACGAACACGCCCCGCCCGGCAGGCATCGGCCGCGGGCGCACCCCGCCCAGCACATCGCCCTCGGCCGGGTCGCCCGCCAGCACGACGCCCTGGGCGCCCAGCTCCTTGATGCGCTGCATGAACGACTCGTACGAGGCACGGCTCGCGCCCGCCGTGGAGCGCGCGATGACGAACCGCACCCCCACATCGCGGGCGAACGGCAGCAACTCGGTCAGGCCGCTCAGCGGGTTGCCGCTCGATGTGGCGACGAGGTCGTAGTCGTCGATCACCACGTACACCATCGGGCCCTGCCACCAGCTCCGGTCGCGCAACTGCTGGGCGGTCACCTCGGCGGTCGGGGTCCGCCGCTTCATCAGGTCGGCCAGGGCCGCCATGTGGTGGTCCATGTCGTTGGACATGGGGATGTACTCGGCGAGGTGGCTGTCCGGGGTGACGCCCAGCAGGGAGCGCCGGTTGTCCACCACGAACAGCTTGCAGTCCTCACCCGGGTACCGTGCGGTCAACTGCCGGATCAGCAGGCGCAGCAGGTTCGACTTGCCGGACTCGCTCTCGCCGAAGACGAGGAAGAACGGGTCCTGGTCGAAGTCGACGAAGACGGGCTCGAGGTTGTTCTCGTCGAGCCCGAAGGCGATACCGCGCCGCGGGAAACGGTCCCCCGGAGGCAGTTGCTCCGCCGGGAACTCGCGCGGCAGCAGGCGGACGTCCGGCGCACCCGGAGACTGCCAGTGCCGGGACACCTCGGCGGCCAGCGCGGCCGTCGCGTCCGCGAGGTCGGTGTCCGAGGTCAGTCCGTCGATCCGGGGCACCGCCGCCATGAAGTGCAGCTTCTGCGGTGACAGACCCCGGCCGGGCACGCCGGTGGGCACGTTCGCCGCCACCTTCCGGTCCAGCTCGGAGTCCATGGTGTCGCCGAGCCGCAGCTCCAGCCGGTTCAGCAGGTTGTCCTTGAGCGCGGACCGCACCTCCATCGAACGGGAGGCCGAGAGGACCAGGTGGATTCCGTACCCCAGACCGCGCGCGGCGATGTCCGTGACCACCTGGTCGAGCGCCTCGTAGTCGGCGCGGAAGTTGGCCCAGCCGTCGATCACCAGGAAGACGTCGCCCCACGGCTGGTCGGTGACCGGGATGTCGCCGCGGGCACGGCGGGTGCGGAACTCGGCGATGGAGGAGATGCCCGAGGCCCGGAAGTACTCCTCGCGGCGGGCCAGGACCCCGTAGACCTCCGCCACCGTACGCCGCACCTTCTCCGGATCCAGGCGGGAGGCGACGCCGCCGACATGCGGCAGCCCGGCCACCGAGGACATGCCACCGCCACCGAAGTCCAGTCCGTAGAACTGCACTTCCTGCGGCGTGTGGGTGAGGGCGAAGGAACAGATCAGCGAGCGCAGCAGCGTGGACTTGCCGGACTGCGGACCGCCGAGGACCTGCATGTGCCCCGCCGCACCCGAGAAGTCCACCCACAGCGGGTCACGGCGCTGCTCGTACGGCTTGTCGACGAGACCGACCGGGACCACCAGCCGCCCGGCACCCTCGAAGCCCGGCTGGGTGAGACCCCGGCCCTCCACCGCCGCGAGACCGGGCAGCAGTCCGTCCAGCGACGGCGGGCTGTCCAGGGGCGGCAGCCACACCTGGTGGGCCGCCGGACCCTGGGCTTCCAGCCGGCGTACGACCACGTCGAGCACGGTGTCCGCCAGCGCGTCGTCCACCTCGCCGGCGCCGCTCGCCGGGCCCGTGCCCTGCCGCGGCACCGGAACGTACCGCACGGGCACCTCGGCCGCGGTGAACAGCACCGGCCGCCGGTCCACCGGCAGCGGGCCGCCCAGCGCCGTGTCCCGCTGCCCCCCGGACCGGTAGACACCCGAGACGTACGCCGCCTTGAACCGGAGCATCTCGTCCGTGCCGAACTTGAGGATTCCCGAACCCGGTACGTTCGGCAGCTCGTACGCGTCCGGCACGCCCAGCGCCGCCCGCGACTCGGCGGCGGAGAAGGTGCGAAGGCCGATGCGGTACGACAGGTAGGTCTCCAGGCCGCGCAGCCGCCCCTCCTCCAGTCGCTGCGAGGCCAGCAACAGGTGCACGCCCAGTGACCGGCCGATACGGCCGATCTGTACGAACATGTCGATGAAGTCCGGCTTGGCCGTCAGCAGTTCGCTGAACTCGTCGATGACCAGCAGCAGCGAGGGGATGGGCTGGAGCGGCGCGCCCGCCGCCCGGGCCTTCTCGTAGTCGTGGATGTTGGCGTAGTTGCCCGCGTCGCGCAGCATCTCCTGGCGGCGGTTGAGTTCTCCGCGGATGGAGTCGCCCATGCGGTCGACGAGGGTCAGGTCGTCCGCCAGGTTGGTGATGACGGCCGCCACGTGCGGCATCTGGGCCATACCGGCGAAGGTGGCACCGCCCTTGAAGTCCGCCAGGACGAAGTTCAGGGTCTCGGAGGAGTGGGTGACCGCGAGACCGAGCACCAGGGTGCGCAGCAGTTCCGACTTGCCGGAACCCGTGGCGCCGACGCACAGGCCGTGCGGGCCCATGCCCTCCTGGGCCGCCTCCTTGATGTCGAGCATGACCGGCCGGCCGTCCTCACCGACGCCGATCGGCACCCGCAGCCGTTCCGCCTGCGACCGCGGCCGCCAGGTGCGCCGGGTGTCGACGGACGCGGCGTCGCCCAGGTTCAGCAGATCCGTGAACTCCAGGTTGGCCAGCAGCGGTTCGTCGTCGTCCCCGCCCGAGGCCATCCGCAGCGGCGCCAGTTGCCGGGCCAGCGCCTCCGCGGACTCCTGCGACAGCACATCGGGCGTTCCCTCGTAGACCGCGCCGTGCGCCGACTCCAGACGCAGCGCACGCGGTTCCACCATGACGGACAGGTCGCCGTGCAGACCCGAGGTCTCCCGCCCGGCCACCTCGACGACCGTCACGCCCTGCAGGCCCTCGGGGCCCGCCAGCATGGACTCCGGCGGCAGGGACACGCCGTCGAGGACGACGACGATGTGCGGGGTGTCCGGCAGCGGCGCGGCGTTCGGATGGAACCGCGGGCGTCCGGCCAGCCGCGAAGCCAGCAGGTCCTCCACCTCACGGGGGTCACCGCCGATCAGACGACGCGAGCCGGCACCGTCCGCGACACCGGACAGCTGGACGTGCGGCAGCCACTTGGCCCACTCCCAGTGCGGCAGTTCCTCCCGGCCGGCCACGACCGCGACGATCAGGTCCTCGGGGGAGTGCAGCGAGGCCAGCGAACCCGTCAACGCCCGGACGGAGGACCGTACGGACTCCGGCTCGCCGCCGAGCGTGACGCGGTAGAAGGCGCGCAGGGAGACCGCCATCGGCAGATCGTCCAGGGTGCCGTGGACCGATACGAACCGCTGCATCAAGCCCGCCGTCAGTGGCTCCAGCTGATCGACCGGGCCCGTCTCGGGGGAGACCAGCGGGGTGGCCAGCGGCTGGGGGCCGAGGCCGATGCGCACCTGGGCGAAGTCCTCGTCGCCCGGCCGCCGCTCCCACACCCGGCTGCCCTCGGCGACCAGCGCCCACAACTGCTCGGGGGAGGGGTGAAGGTAGTACTGGGCGTCGCGCTGCGCCCTCGCGGTCTCCTGGGTGACCCGGCGGGTCTGCGACAGATAACCCAGGTAGTCGCGGCGCAGATCGGCGATCTGCCCCTGGGAACCCCGGCGGAAGCGGACCACCATGGCGATCGACATGGCGATCGTCGACGCGATCATCACCATGCCCATGATCCGCATGAACGGTTGCCCGCTGGTGAAGAAGAAGACGACCGAGCCGCCCATACCCAGCGTCGGCAACAACTGCATCAGCACGCTCTCGTGCTGATTGCGCGGCAGCTCCGGCGGAGGCTGGACCATCACCTCGCCCGCGGGCACCTCCGGCGGCAGCGCTCGTGGCGGGCGCTTCACGACGATCTGGCTCACTGCTCACCAATTCCCTTGCCGGCCCACTGGGTTTGCCGTCCACCACCCCGTCTCAGGCGGACGAGGGCCGCCGCGTGATCCTACTGATCCCCTCACCCACCGGCGGGCGGTAGGGTGCCGGATGTTCGCGTGAGCACACGCGAGGCCCGGCGGACGTACAGGACATTGCGTGGGATGTGGTGCGGCGCGCAGGCGCCGTGCCCGGCGCGGACGGTCTCCCGTCCGCCCCGCACCACGGGACCTGCCCCATGCGCCGGGAAAGGCACGCAGGTTCTTCACGCCGCACACACCGCACACACCGCAGCAGTATCGAGGGGGAGCAGCAGGTGAGCATGACGGCCGCCACCGGCACCAGCGAGTCCGGCCGGGGAGCCCTCCCCGGGACGGTGACGGGGCTCGGCTTCTGCCGGGTCACCATCGTCGCGCCCGACAGCCGGATCGACGTGGCCCTCCCCGACGACGTACCGGTCGCCGACATCTATCCCGAGATCCTCAGGCTCTCCCGGCAGACCCCCGCCGAAGGCGCCCCGGTCGGCTACCACCTGGTCCGACGTGACGGCACGGTCCTCGACAGCTCCCGCTCCTTCACCGCGCAGCGCATTCTCGACGGCGAACTCCTCACCCTGCGCCCCTTCGCCGAGTCGCTGCCGCCGGCTGTCTTCGACGACGTCTCCGAAGCGGTCGCCTCCGCGGTGACCCGGGACCGCTCGCTGTGGCGCGGCGATCTCACCCGCGCGGCGGGCCTGGCCGGCGGCGGTCTGCTGCTCGCCCTGCTCGCCTTCGTCGTCTGGACCGCCGACCCGCTCCACGACATGCACAGCCTCCCCGGCATCCTCGCCGGCGTCGCCGGAGTGCTCCTCGTCACCCTCGCCTGCGTCCGCGCCCGCGTCTACGACGACCGGGCCTCGGCCATCGCGCTCGGCCTCGGCGCACTGCCCAACGTGGGCGTGGCCGGCTCCGGCCTGCTGTCCCTCTCCGACGGGCAGGGCATCGGGAAACTGCAGTTCCTGCTCGCCTGCGCGGCGGTGCTGGTGGCCTCGGTGATCCTCGCCCTGTGCTCGCCCCGCGGCGACGGCCCGTTCGTCGCCTTCGCGGTCGCCTCGGGCCTTGCCATGATCACCGTTTTCGCGGCGCTGCTGAAGAACTGGTCCCCGGCCGAGATCGCCGCCCTGTGCGCCCCCGTCGCCATCGGCGCCCTGGCCTTCCTGCCGGGCATGTCCCTGCGCTTCGCCCGTCTGCCCATCGGCTTCGAGGCGCCGGACGCCGCCCCGCGCAGTGTCTACGCCGCAGACCCCGAACCGCATGAGCCGGTGGACGCCGGACGGATCGGGGCCCAGGCCCGGCGCGGCCACGAACTCCTCGTCGGCCTGGTCGGAGGCTGCTCACTGCTCGCGGTCGGCGCGGCCCTGGTGCTGGGTTTCTCCGACGACCTCTGGGCGCAGCTGCTCGCCCTGGCCACCGGCATCGCCCTGCTGATGCGCGCGCAGCTGTTCCGCTACACCGCACAGGTCGCCGCCGTCCTGGCCGCCGGTCTCGGATCCCTGGTCGCGCTCGGCGTCGGCCTGGCGCTCAACCCGCCGAACGCCCTGATCCGCGATGCCCTGACGGGGAACCGCACCGACCTCGACATCCGCACGGTCTGGCTGGTCGCAGCCATCGCCGCGGCGGCCGCGCTCATCACCGCCATCGGGCTGATGGCGTCCCGCAGCGGACTCACGCCCTTCTGGGGGCGCTTCCTGGAGATCGCCGAGGGCTTCGTCCTGCTGACGCTGGTGCCGCTGGCGCTCGCCGTCTTCGACGTGTACGCGTCGGTGCGGTCGATGACCGGCTGACGCACGGCCCAGGGAGGTGCAGAGCGCTCGCGTGACACACGCGCGGCCCAGGCAGGGCGCACGCACCCCGGGCCGGTGACACACGCGGCCCGGGGAGGGCGCAACCGCGCTCGCGCACTCTCCCGGACGCGTACGGGGCGGTCAGCCCGCCTCGGGGCCCGCCGGCTCCAGGTCGAACTCCCCGTCCCGCGCGCCCAGCACGAAGGCCCGCCACTCCGCCTCCGTGTACCGCAGGACCGTCTCCGGGTCGAGGGAGGAGCGCATGGCCACGGCGCCACCGGGCAGGTACGCGATCTCGACCCGCTCCTCGTGCTCCTCGGTGCCCGGCGCGCTGTGCCACTCGACGCCGGAGATATCGAGGGCGTAGAGCTCGTCCTTCTCCCGCTCCTTGCGTGCCTTGATCTCCTCAGCCGTCTCCGCCATGCCGCAGCGACCCCTTCCCTACGTGCGAACGATTGCGGGCGTCACTCTAGTGGCGTCGACCGCCCGACCTGGGTGGTTCCGCGGACCGGGGCGGGAACCCCCGCTGCCGCCTGGTAACCTGGCTGACGGCCGTATGTGTACGCACCCCCGGAGCGACTTCTCGCCCTGGAGGCCGCGCCCAGCGGATCCCCGCCTTCCGAGTCATGGAAGACCCCCCGAGACGCAGACCGGGGGCACTCGGTGGCCACCACAGACTATGAGGAGTACGCGTGTCGCTCGACGCCGCAGTGAAGAAGCAGATCGTGTCGGAGTTCGGTACCAAGGAGGGTGACACCGGCTCCCCCGAGGTCCAGGTCGCGCTGCTGTCCCGTCGGATCTCCGACCTGACGGAGCACCTCAAGACCCACAAGCACGACCACCACTCCCGCCGTGGTCTGCTGATCCTGGTCGGTCAGCGCCGCCGGCTGCTGCAGTACCTCGCCAAGAAGGACATCCAGCGCTTCCGTGCGCTGGTCGACCGCCTCGGCATCCGCCGCGGTGCGGCGGGCGCCAAGTAGGACGCCGTGAAGGGAGCGGTTCCCTGGGACAAGGGGACCGCTCCTTTGCTGTACGTGCGGACTGTCACCGCACCTTTGTAGTGTGGTAGCACAACGCAGGAGACACGACCGACCGTGATGACCGAGGCCGCATCGGGTATGCGGCCCCACGGGCACCACGGACCGACGTCATCGGACGTCACGACGTACGAGGAGAAGCGCACCTCGCCGCCGCCGGTCCTCGGTAGTGGCCCCCGGAAGAGTGAATCCGGGTGCTTCGATCGAAGACCGGCCCGCATCCAGTGGAGCGCTTCTCCGCCACCGTCCCCCCGCCACACGGGCGAGGCGGGACGAAAGACGACAAGTAACGGAGAAAACACTGGTGGAGAACGAGACCCACTACGCCGAGGCCGTCATCGACAACGGCTCCTTCGGCACCCGCACCATCCGCTTCGAGACGGGCCGTCTGGCCCGTCAGGCCGCCGGCTCCGCCGTGGCCTACCTGGACGACGACACCATGGTGCTGTCGGCCACCACGGCTTCCAAGAACCCCAAGGACCAGCTCGACTTCTTCCCCCTCACGGTGGACGTCGAGGAGCGGATGTACGCCGCGGGCCGGATCCCCGGATCCTTCTTCCGGCGTGAGGGCCGGCCCTCCGAGGACGCCATCCTCACCTGCCGCCTGATCGACCGCCCGCTGCGCCCGTCCTTCAAGAAGGGCCTGCGCAACGAGATCCAGGTCGTCGCCACGATCATGGCGCTCAACCCGGACCACCTGTACGACGTCGTGGCGATCAACGCCGCCTCCGCGTCCACGCAGCTGGCCGGTCTGCCCTTCTCCGGCCCGATCGGCGGCGTCCGCGTCGCGCTGATCCGCGGCCAGTGGGTGGCCTTCCCGACGCACACCGAGCTCGAGGACGCCGTCTTCGACATGGTCGTCGCGGGCCGCGTCCTGGAGGACGGCGACGTCGCGATCATGATGGTCGAGGCCGAGGCCACCGAGAAGACCATCAAGCTGGTCGAGGGCGGCGCCGAGGCGCCGACCGAGGAGGTCGTCGCCGCCGGTCTGGACGCCGCGAAGCCCTTCATCAAGGTGCTCTGCCGCGCCCAGGCCGACCTCGCCGCCAAGGCCGCCAAGCCCACCGGCGACTTCCCGGTCTTCCTGGACTACCAGGACGACGTCCTCGAGGCGCTGACCGGGGCCGTCAAGCCCGAGCTGAGCCAGGCGCTCACCATCGCCGGCAAGCAGGAGCGCGAGGCCGAGCTGGACCGCGTCAAGGCGCTCGCCGCCGAGAAGCTCCTCCCGGAGTTCGAGGGCCGCGAGAAGGAGATCTCCGCCGCGTACCGGGCGCTGACCAAGTCCCTGGTCCGCGAACGCGTCATCAAGGAGAAGAAGCGCATCGACGGCCGCGGTGTCACGGACATCCGCACCCTGGCCGCCGAGGTGGAGGCGATCCCGCGGGTGCACGGCTCCGCGCTGTTCGAGCGTGGCGAGACCCAGATCCTGGGCGTCACCACCCTCAACATGCTCCGTATGGAGCAGCAGCTGGACACCCTTTCCCCGGTGACCCGCAAGCGCTACATGCACAACTACAACTTCCCGCCGTACTCCGTCGGCGAGACCGGCCGTGTCGGCTCACCCAAGCGCCGCGAGATCGGCCATGGCGCGCTCGCCGAGCGCGCCATCGTGCCGGTGCTGCCGGCCCGCGAGGACTTCCCCTACGCGATCCGCCAGGTGTCCGAGGCCCTCGGCTCCAACGGCTCGACGTCCATGGGCTCGGTCTGCGCCTCCACCATGTCGCTGCTGAACGCCGGTGTGCCGCTCAAGGCCCCGGTCGCCGGCATCGCCATGGGCCTGATCTCCCAGGAGATCAACGGCGAGACGCACTACGTCGCCCTCACCGACATCCTCGGTGCGGAGGACGCCTTCGGCGACATGGACTTCAAGGTCGCCGGCACCAAGGAGTTCGTGACCGCCCTCCAGCTCGACACCAAGCTGGATGGCATCCCGGCCTCCGTGCTGGCCGCGGCCCTCAAGCAGGCCCGCGACGCCCGCCTCCACATCCTCGACGTGATGATGGAAGCGATCGACACGCCGGACGAGATGTCCCCGAACGCGCCGCGGATCATCACCGTGAAGATCCCGGTCGACAAGATCGGCGAGGTCATCGGCCCCAAGGGCAAGATGATCAACCAGATCCAGGAGGACACCGGCGCCGAGATCACGATCGAGGACGACGGCACCATCTACATCGGTGCCGCCGACGGCCCCTCCGCCGAGGCCGCCCGCACCACGATCAACGGCATCGCCAACCCGACGATGCCCGAGGTCGGCGAGCGCTACCTGGGTACGGTCGTGAAGACCACCACCTTCGGCGCGTTCGTCTCCCTGCTCCCCGGCAAGGACGGTCTGCTGCACATCTCGCAGATCCGCAAGCTGGCCGGCGGCAAGCGCGTGGAGAACGTCGAGGACGTCCTCGGCGTGGGCCAGAAGGTCCAGGTCGAGATCGCCGAGATCGACTCCCGCGGCAAGCTCTCCCTGATCCCCGTGGTCGAGGGCGAAGACGCCGACGAGAAGAAGGACGACGCCGACAAGTGACGTCCCGTGGCTCCAGGACGACGGCCCGCACCTCCTCGGAGGCGCGGGCCGTCGCCCGTACCCAAACCCTGATCAAGGGCGAGAACGGCATCGGAACGGTCCGCAGGACCACCCTCCCCGGAGGGCTGCGCGTCGTCACCGAGACGCTGCCCTCGGTCCGCTCCGCCACCTTCGGCATCTGGGCGCACGTCGGCTCCCGTGACGAGACCCCGGCACTGGGCGGCGCCACCCACTACCTGGAGCACCTGCTCTTCAAGGGCACGGCCACCCGCTCCGCGCTGGACATCTCCTCCGCCATCGACGCGGTCGGCGGCGAGATGAACGCGTTCACGGCCAAGGAGTACACGTGCTACTACGCACGCGTGCTCGACACCGACCTGCCGCTCGCCATCGACGTGGTGTGCGACATGCTGACCGGCTCGGTGATCCGTGAGGAGGACGTCGACGTGGAACGCGGCGCCATCCTCGAAGAGATCGCGATGACCGAGGACGACCCGGGCGACTGTGTGCACGACCTGTTCGCGCACACCATGTTCGGTGACAACCCGCTCGGCCGCCCGGTCCTCGGCACGGTCGACACGGTCAACGCCCTCACCGCCGACCGCATCCGCCGCTTCTACCGGAAGCACTACGACCCGACCCACCTGGTGGTCGCCTGCGCCGGCAACGTCGACCACGACAAGGTGGTACGCCAGGTCCGCGCCGCCTTCGAGAAGGCCGGGGCCCTCAAGAACCCCGCCGCCGAGCCGATCGGCCCCCGAGGAGGATCGCGCAGCCTGCGCACCGCCGGCCGGGTCGAGCACATCGGCCGCAAGACGGAACAGGCGCACATCGTCCTCGGCATGCCGGGCCTGGCCCGCACCGACGAGCGGCGCTGGGCCCTCGGCGTGCTGAACACCGCCCTCGGCGGCGGCATGTCGTCCCGGCTCTTCCAGGAGGTCCGCGAGAAGCGCGGTCTGGCCTACAGCGTGTACTCGTACACCTCCGGCTTCGCCGACTGCGGACTGTTCGGCGTGTACGCGGGCTGCAGGCCCTCGCAGGTGCACGACGTGCTCAAGATCTGCCGCGACGAACTCGACCAGGTGGCCGAGCACGGACTGCCCGACGACGAGATCGAACGCGCCATCGGCCAGCTGAAGGGCTCCACCGTCCTCGGCCTGGAGGACACCGGCGCGCTGATGAACCGTATCGGCAAGAGCGAGCTGTGCTGGGGCGAGCAGATGTCGGTCGACGACATGCTGGCCCGGATAGCCTCGGTGACTCCGGACGACGTCCGTTCGGTCGCCCGCGACGTCCTGGGACGGCGGCCCTCCCTTTCCGTCATCGGCCCGCTCAAGGACAAGCAGGCGTCCCGGCTGCACGACGCCGTCGCCTGATCCCTCTCGTAAGGAAGCAACGAACATGAGCAAGCTGCGCGTGGCGGTCCTCGGAGCCAGGGGCCGGATCGGTTCCGAGGCGGCACGGGCCATCGAGGCCGCCGACGACATGGAGCTGGTGGCCGCCCTCGGCCGGGGTGACAAGCTGGAGTCCCTCGCCGAGCAGGGCGCCCAGGTCGCCGTGGAGCTGACCACGCCCGCCTCGGTCATGGGCAACCTCGACTTCTGCGTACGGCACGGCATCCACGCCGTCGTCGGCACCACCGGCTGGACCGACGACCGCCTCGCGCAGCTGAGGGGCCTGCTGGAGCAGTCCCCGGAGACGGGCGTGCTCATCGCGCCGAACTTCTCCATCGGCGCCGTGCTGACCATGAAGTTCGCGCAGATCGCCGCCCCGTACTTCGAGTCCGTCGAGGTCGTCGAGCTGCACCATCCGAACAAGGTCGACGCTCCTTCGGGCACCGCCACCCGCACCGCCCAGCTCATCGCCGAGGCCCGCCGCCGGGCCGGCAGCCCGCCCGCGCCGGACGCCACGGCCACCGCCCTCGACGGCGCCCGGGGCGCCGACGTCGACGGTGTCCCGGTGCACGCCGTCCGGCTGCGCGGACTCCTCGCCCACCAGGAGGTTCTGCTCGGCGGCGAGGGCGAGACCCTCACCGTGCGGCACGACTCCCTGCACCACAGCAGCTTCATGCCGGGCATCCTGCTCGGTACCCGCCGCGTGGTGACCACTCCCGGCCTCACCTTCGGCCTGGAACACTTCCTCGACCTGAACTGAGCCCTGCGGACCCATGCGCGCCAAGATCTCCTACGCCATCACGGCCGCCGTCCTGGTCGTCTACTTCGTCCTGGTCGGCAGCCGAGGTGTGCTGCTCATCCAGGCCGGCACGCTGATCACCGTCACCTTCGGCGTCGCGGTGCTGATCCTGCCGGTCATCGGCGTGTGGTTCCTGTGGAAGAACACCGAGTTCGTCCGCGACGCGAACCGGCTCGCCGCACTGCTCGACGCGGAGGGCGCTCTGCCCGTCGACGAGCTCGAGCGCCTGCCCAGCGGACGGATCGACCGCGACTCGGCCGACGAGGTCTTCGCCCGGCGCCGCGCGGAGACGGAGGACGCCCCCGGAGACTGGCGCAGCTGGTTCCGGCTCGCCGTCGCCTACCACGACGCCCGCGACACCCCACGCGCCCGCAAGGCCATGCAGCGGGCGATCACCCTGCACAAGACCTCGCCCTGACCCTCGGGCCCTGAGCCTGTGCGGAGCGAGGCGTCAGGTGCGCCGGTACTCGGCCGCCCAGGCCTCCACGGTGTCCGCCGCCCGGTCGAAGGCCAGCTGGTCCCGGCCCAGGAAGTCCGCGTTGTGCGACGTCAGCAACGCCAGCGACTCGGCCGAACGCGCCCGTCGGGCAAGGATCAGCGCCTGTCCCTGCACCGTCCGGGGCAGCCCCAGCCAGCGCACCGGCTGCTGCACCGTGCGTACGGAGAGGACCTCGTCCCAGGCGGTCGTCCGGGTGCTCACGAAGCCCACGTGGCGAAGCCCCCGGGCGCTGACCCACACACCCATGCGCAGCAGCCGCAGCGCGCAGACCACACCGACCAGCGCGATGGCGAAGACCGTCCCGGCGGACGCCGGCGTCGCCGTCGCCGCGATGATCACCGCGGCGAAGAGCACGAACGAGGCGAGCAGCAGCAGGAGCGCCGCAGCCCCCACCCGCCAGGGGCCGGGACGGTACGGGCGCCGCCAGCGGTCCCGGTCGTCGTGCGGCAGGGCGACATCGTCCGCCGTGTCGAAAGCGCGGTCGGCCGTCAGGAAGGGCAGGGGCACGGCTGGTCCTCACTCGATCCATGCGTGGGTGTGCCCGGTGAGGCTACCGATCTGTGTCCCCTGTCACCACCAGCGGGGTCCGGATGGCGCCGGTACGGCCGGTCCGGGCTCAGCGCCTGTCGGAGGCCTGCTGGTGCTGGGTGCCCGCGCCGGAGTCGCCGGTGGACAGCGCGGGCGTGCCTATGACCAGGGAACCCACCAGTCCGGCGACCAGGGTGAGCCCGAGCAGCCAGCGCCCGGCCAGCTGACCGGCTGAGGCCCGCTCACGGGGTGGTGGGGCGACATTGCTGCGGAACCTGTCCGCCTCGGCGACGAAGGCGAACGGTACGGGTTCGCGCCGACCGAACATCGTGGTGCGTCTCCCTCCGGGATCGAACGAATCGCTGTCACTCATACAGACGCACGGCAGCCCCGCAAGGTGCCCGCTTTCGCTGATTTCGCAGAAGTTCGGCGTCGTTCACCGCGGTATGTCGCCTCCCGGCGCCAGAAGGCCAGGCTGTCGGTGCCGCGCCGTAGAGTGGGCGCCGCCCGACAGACGTGATGGAAGGACTCCCCGCGCCGTGACCGACACCCCCGCCGACGACCTCGAGCCAGGCTTTCGCAGCGATGTGACCGTCGAGCTGGTCAAGCACACGGCGTCCGACGCCGACGTGCTGTTCGCCGCCCGCGTCTCGACCGTCGGCGAGCAGTCCCTGGAGGAGCTGAACAAGGACCCGGAGCGGTCCAAGGGCCTGATCAACTATCTGATGCGGGACCGGCACGGCAGCCCCTTCGAGCACAACTCGATGACCTTCTTCGTCAGCGCCCCGATCTTCGTCTTCCGTGAGTTCATGCGCCACAGGGTCGGCTGGTCCTACAACGAGGAGTCGGGGCGCTACCGCGAGCTGCAGCCCGTCTTCTACATCCCCGGCGAGGACCGCAAGCTGGTCCAGCAGGGCCGCCCCGGCAAGTACGTGTTCGTCGACGGCACCCCTGAGCAGTACAAGGCCGTCACCGAGACCATGGCGGAGTCCTACCGGCGGTCCTATGCCGCGTACCAGGAGATGCTGGCGGCCGGTGTCGCCCGAGAGGTCGCCCGTGCCACCCTCCCGGTCGGTCTCTTCTCCTCGATGTACGCCACCTGCAACGCCCGCTCGCTGATGCACTTCCTGGGCCTGCGCACCCAGCACGAGCTGGCCAAGGTCCCGTCCTTCCCGCAGCGGGAGATCGAGATGGTCGGCGAGAAGATGGAGGCGGAGTGGGCCCGGCTCATGCCGCTCACGTACGCCGCGTTCAACGCCAACGGTCGCGTGGCCCCGTAACCGCGGGATTCCCGTCGGCGAGTACACATGTACGGAGCAGCCGCACGAGGTGTCCGTATTGCGGCATTTCATGAAGTTCATCTAGCCTGATCAAACGGGCCCGGCACTGCCTGAACCCCCGAGCAGGCAGTGCCGGGCTCCCCTTTTGCCCACTTTGTCGTATCCCCCGAGGGAAGACCCCGCCGTGAGCAACGAGTAGCGTGTAACCCATGGCTCCGACCTCCACTCCGCAGACCCCCTTCGGGCGGGTCCTCACCGCCATGGTCACGCCTTTCACGGCGGACGGCGCACTCGATCTCGACGGCGCCCAGCGACTCGCCACCCATCTGGTGGACGCAGGCAACGACGGCCTGATCGTCAACGGCACCACCGGCGAGTCCCCCACCACCAGCGACGCGGAGAAAGCCGATCTCGTACGGGCGGTCGTGGAGGCCGTCGGCGACCGGGCCCATGTGGTGGCCGGAGTCGGCACCAACGACACCCGCCACAGCACCGAACTGGCGCGCGCCGCGGAGCAGGCCGGCGCCCACGGCCTGCTGGTCGTGACCCCGTACTACAACAAGCCTCCGCAGGAGGGCCTCTACCGGCACTTCACGGCCGTCGCCGACGCCGCCGACCTGCCGGTCATGCTCTACGACATCCCCGGCCGCAGCGGCGTCCCGATCAGCACGGAGACGATCGTCCGTCTCGCCGAGCACCCGCGCATCGTCGCCAACAAGGACGCCAAGGGCGACCTCGGCCGGGCCGGCTGGGCCATCGCCCGCTCCCGCCTGGCCTGGTACTCCGGTGACGACATGCTCAACCTGCCCCTGCTCTCCATCGGAGCAGTCGGCTTCGTCTCGGTCGTGGGCCACCTCGTCACCCCCGAGCTGCGCACCCTGGTCGACGCGTACACGTCGGGAGACGTCCAGAAGGCCACCGAGATCCACCAGAAGCTGCTCCCCGTCTACACGGGCATGTTCCGCACCCAGGGCGTGATGACCACCAAGGCGGCGCTCACGCTGAAGGGTCTCCCCGCCGGCCCCCTGCGCGCCCCGATGGCCGAGTGCGCCCCGGAGGAGATCGAGCAGCTCAAGATCGATCTTGCCGCCGGCGGGGTACACCTCCAGTAATCCAGACTTCGCGCGCCCGCTCGCGCAGACGTACCTCACAACTGAACAAGCGGGGACACCGGTGCCCGCAGCCCATAACGACAACTGCTTCTGCACGAACGTCACGCGCGCCACGTGCCCACCGGTACGTGGCGCGGGTGTTTGAGGAGAGTCTTTTGAGTCATCCGCACCCTGAACTCGGCCCGCCGCCGCCCCTCACCGAGGGCGGCCTGCGCATCACCCCGCTGGGCGGTCTCGGCGAGATCGGCCGCAACATGACGGTCTTCGAATACGGAGGCCGCCTGCTGATCGTCGACTGCGGCGTGCTCTTCCCCGAGGAGGAGCAGCCGGGAATCGACCTGATCCTGCCCGACTTCTCGTCGATCCGGGACCGCCTCGACGACATCGAGGGCATCGTCCTCACCCATGGCCACGAGGACCACATCGGAGGCGTCCCCTTCCTCCTGCGCGAGAAGCCGGACATCCCGCTGATCGGCTCCAAGCTGACGCTCGCCCTCATCGAGGCGAAGCTCCAGGAGCACCGCATCCGTCCGTACACCCTCCAGGTGACGGAAGGGCAGCGTGAGCGCATCGGACCCTTCGACTGCGAGTTCGTCGCGGTCAACCACTCCATTCCCGATGCTCTCGCCGTGGCCATCCGCACCCCCGCCGGCATGGCGGTCCACACCGGCGACTTCAAGATGGACCAGCTCCCGCTGGACAGCCGCCTCACGGATCTGCACGCGTTCGCCAGGCTCAGCGAGGAAGGCATCGACCTTCTGCTGTCCGACTCCACGAACGCCGAAGTCCCGGGCTTCGTCCCGCCCGAGCGCGACATCTCGAACGTCCTGCGCCAGGTCTTCGCGGGAGCCCGCAAGCGGATCATCGTGGCCAGTTTCGCCAGCCACGTCCACCGCATCCAGCAGATCCTGGACGCGGCGCACGAGTACGGGCGGCGGGTCGCTTTCGTCGGCCGGTCCATGGTCCGCAACATGGGCATCGCCCGTGACCTCGGCTACCTCAGGGTTCCGCCGGGTCTGGTCGTGGACGTCAGGGCCCTGGACGACCTGCCCGACAGCGAAGTCGTCCTGGTCTGCACAGGGTCCCAGGGCGAACCGATGGCGGCCCTGTCCCGCATGGCGAACCGGGACCACCAGATCCGCATCGTCGAGGGCGACACGGTGATCCTGGCCTCGTCGCTCATCCCCGGCAACGAGAACGCGGTCTACCGCGTGATCAACGGCCTGACCCGCTGGGGTGCCGACGTCGTCCACAAGGGCAATGCCAAGGTGCATGTCTCCGGGCACGCCTCGGCGGGCGAGCTGCTGTACTTCTACAACATCTGCCGCCCGAAGAACCTGATGCCGGTCCACGGCGAATGGCGCCACCTGCGCGCCAACGCGGAACTGGGCGTCCTGACCGGCGTCCCGCACGACCGCATCGTCATCGCCGAGGACGGTGTGGTGGTCGATCTTGTCGAGGGCAAGGCCAAGATCTCGGGCAAGGTCCAGGCCGGATACGTCTACGTCGACGGTCTCTCCGTCGGTGACGTCGGTGAGCCGGCTCTCAAGGACCGGAAGATCCTGGGAGACGAGGGCATCATCTCGGTCTTCGTCGTCATGGACTCGTCGACCGGCAAGATCACGGGCGGTCCCCATGTCCAGGCGCGCGGGTCGGGCATCGACGACTCCGCTTTCAGCGAGGTGATCCCGAAGATCACCGAAGTGCTGGAGCGTTCGGCTCAGGACGGTGTCGTCGAACCCCATCAGATGCAGCAGCTCATCCGCCGCAGGCTGGGGAAGTGGGTCTCCGACACCTACCGGCGCCGGCCGATGATCCTTCCCGTGGTCGTCGAGGTCTGACGGCCCGCCGGGCTTCACCGCGCACGCGCGAACAGGGAGCGGGGGCCTCGATTTGCATCGGGGAGCCCCGCTCCAGTACGTTTACAACTCCCCCCGATCGGGCACCCGGTTGCTTCGTGCGCCGGAACCAGTCCCGGGAGGGCAGGGAAAACCGGCTCAGAATCTCTGATAAAGTCGGAACCGCCGGAAAGGAAAAGCGCGAAAGCGTGAACCTGGAAAGCACCGAGGAAATCGGGTCGGGAAGATCTGATAGAGTCGGAAACGCAAGACCGAAGGGAAGCCCGGAGGAAAGCCCGAGAGGGTGAGTACAAAGGAAGC
>NZ_JABTTS010000034.1 GCF_018638295.1 Streptomyces sp. CHD11 | reverse complement strand
CCCCCCCCCCCCCCCCCCCCCCCCCCCCCCCCCCCCCCCCCCCCCCCCCCCCCCCCCCCCCCCCCCCCCCCCCCCCCCCCCCCCCCCCCCCCCCCCCCCCCCCCCCCCCCCCCCCCCCCCCCCCCCCCCCCCCCCCCCCCCCCCCCCCCCCCCCCCCCCCCCCCCCCCCCCCCCCCGCCGCTACACCGCTACACCGCTACACCGCTACACCGCTACACCGCTACACCGCTACACCGCTACACCGCTACGAGCGGAGCGTCCTCGCGCCACTTGAGGATCTTGTCGAAACTCACCACCGCGCCGCCCCTGCCCGGCTTGTTGCCGATGTGCACATGGTCGGCCAGCTCCCGGATGAGCCCCAGCCCGCGGCCGTGCTCCGCCTCGCACGGCGCGGTACGGACCGGCGGGCGGGAACGACCGCCTCCGGTCGCCCCGGGAAACCCGGGCCCCGCGTCGGCGACCTCGATACGGCACTTCTCCCCGTCGAGATAGGCGGTCACCCGGTATGCCTCCGACATACCGCCCCGCGCGGTGCCGCCGCCGTGCTCGACCGCGTTCGCGCAGGCCTCGCTGAGGGCGACGGAGAGGTCGAAGGAGACGTCGGGGTCGACTCCCGCGGTCTCCATGGTGCCGAGCAGCAGGCGCCGGGCGAGCGGCACGCTGGCGGCATCACGCCGCAGATGGAGTGACCACCAGATGCTCATGCTCCAGCCTCCTGGCTGCGGCTCGACATACCGTTACGTATTGCCCCGAGTGCTCTGTGCTAAGCGTGAAGCCGGCGTGACGCCGCCCATACGGCGGGTGCGCCGTGGAGCCGAACGGTGTATGTGGGGCAGTGTGCGGCAGATGTGATCTTCCGGTCGTACCGCATCTTGCGGACCTGCCGTACGGCGACCGGGGGACCGGTGCGATGATGAGGCCGCCATGCCTGCCCCCCACCCGCGCACGACGCGCTCCGGACGAGAAGTCCGGGTTCTGCGGGCCGCGGTCTTCGCCGCGGTCTGCGTCGTGCTGGCCGGGGCGGGTCACGCCGTCGCCGCCCGCGCCGCCGTCCCGCCGTGGACGCTGGGCACGGGATTCCTCGGCGCGGTCGCCGTCGCCGTGCCACTCGCCGGACGTGTGCGTTCCCTGCCGGTGATCGCCGTGACGCTGGCGCTCGGCCAGACGGCACTGCACACCCTGTTCGGATTGGGGCAGCACGGCGCACCCTTCACGGGAACGTCTCCCGGCCTGTCCGACGCCGCACTGGTCGAGCAGGCCGCGCGCCTGCTGTGCGGAACCGCCGCCGCGGGGATCAGCCCCGCGCACGCCGCGCGCATCCTCACCGACGCGGGGGTCCACCCCGGCGAGGCTCACACCCACGCGGCGGACGCCCTGTCGGGGGGGGGGGGGGGGNGGCGCCCCCCCGGGACTCCCCGGCGGTCCTGCTGCCGTCGCTGCCGATGCTGCTCGGCCACGTCCTCGCGGCGACGGCCGCGGGGTGGCTGCTGCGCCACGGAGACCTGGCACTGCTGCGGCTGGCGGGACTGTCGGCGCACGGCGTCGCCGAGGGCACCCTGGTGCGGTCCCTCCGCGCGGCGTTCACCCTGGTACGTGCCCTGCGCGCCGGACTCCCGGGAGCACCGGAAAAGGCCCCGCGCACGGCGTGCGCCGCGCGGCTCGCGCCCCCACTGCCCCGCACCCCCGTGCTCCAGCACACGGTGATCCGCCGGGGCCCGCCGGACACGGCCCCCACCGCGCTCGTTCTCGCCGCCTGACGCGAGGCGACCACCACTCCGCCGCTGCCGGATCCGCAGGTTCCGGGTTTCCGGGTTCACGGGTTTCCGGGTTCACGGGTGAGGAGAGGGTCGTCCGCGTGCGGCAAGCGCGTGTGTGTCCCCCTGTGCGTGTGTGTCAGGGGTTCTCGCCACGAGAACCCGTCCGGCCACACGCGCGGCGTATCCCTCACCGTCAGTGAAACCTCAATCGAAGCGGAGTGCTTCTGCCATGAAGGCTTCCCGTATCGCCGCCGTCGGCGCCGTCGCCGGTGTCACCGTCCTCGCCCTGTCCTCCCCCGCCCTCGCACACGTCACCGTCCAGCCCGAGGGCGAGGCCGCGAAGGGCGGCTACGCGGTCGTCGGCTTCAAGGTCCCCAACGAGCGGGACAACGCCTCGACCACCAAGGTCGAGGTCACGTTCCCCTCGGACCACCCGCTGGCGTCCGTGATGCCGCAGCCGGTCGAGGGCTGGGACATCAAGGTCACCACGTCCAAGCTGGACAAGCCGCTCGAGATGCACGGCAAGAAGATCAACGAGGCGGTGTCCAAGGTCACCTGGACCGCCAAGGGCGACGGCATCGCGCCCGGCTTCTTCCAGAAGTTCCCGGTGTCCGTAGGCACGCTGCCCGAGGACGCCGACGAGCTCGTGTTCAAGGCCCTGCAGACGTACTCCAACAAGGAGGTCGTCCGCTGGATCGAGGTGCCGCAGGAGGGCCAGGACGAGCCCGACAGCCCGGCTCCCGTGCTCGCCCTTTCCGAGGCCACCGGGGACCACCACGGCGCCGCGGCCGACGACAAGAAGTCCGACGACACCGCCGGGTCGGCCGAGAACGCCTCAGCCGAGACCTCCGCGGCGTCCGACGCGGGCGACTCCGGCGGTACCGACACCACCGCCCGTGTCCTGGGCGTCGTCGGCATCGTGGTCGGCGCGGCGGGCGTCGCCTACGGCGTGCTCGCCGGGCGCCGGCGCACCACCGCCTGAGCCCTCCACCCCTTCGCGGCGCGCACCGGGACCGTCCGCGGTTCCCGCGGCGTCCCGGTGCGCGCCGGAGCACTCACTCTCAGGAACCATCCATCATGCGTAAGAAGACCTTCGCAGCGGCGGCCCTGCTCGCCGCCGCCTCCCTCACCCTTTCTGCCTGCGGCAGCGACGACGGCGCCGACGGCGGCAACCCCGTCGCCCTGGTGTCCGAGGAGGCCGGCTCGCAGAAGGCCGCCACCGTCCTGGACAGGCCCTTCGAGAAGCCGGATCTCGTCCTGACCGATACCCGGGGCAAGAGCTACGACTTCCGTGAGGCGACCGCCGGCCGCCCCACCCTCATCTACTTCGGCTACACGCACTGCCCCGACGTCTGCCCGCTGACGATGAACAACCTCGCCGTGGCGAAGAAGCAACTGCCGCAGGACCAGCAGGACGAGCTGCGGATCGTGTTCGTCACCACCGACCCGCAGCGGGACACCTCCGCCGCGCTCGGCTCGTGGCTCAAGGGCATCGATCCCCAGGTCGTCGGTCTGACCGGCGACTTCGACACCATCCAGGCCGGGGCCCGTACCCTCGGCATCTCCATCGACCCGCCGCGCAAGGACGACAACGGCAAGACCGTCTCCGACCACGGCACCCAGGTCATCGCCTTCTCCCCGAAGACCGACGGCGGTTACGTCCTCTACGGCGAGGACGCCACCGTCGAGGACTACACCAAGGACCTCCCGAAGCTCATCAAGGGCGAGAAGCCGTGAGGTGCCCGGCGGTCGCGGCCGTGGTCGTCGCGGGGGCGCTGGCCCTCACCGGATGCGGCGGCTCGGACGGCTCGGGGTCCGGCGACGGCAAGGCACACCTGTCCGTGGACTCCGCCTACATGCCGCAGCCGGTGTCGGACATGGCGGCCGGCTTCCTCACCATCACCAACGACGGTGGCGCCGCGGACCGCCTGACCTCGGTCAGCAGCAAGGCCGCCGGCCAGGTGACCGTCCACGAGACCGTCGACGGCGCCATGCAGGAGGTCGAGGCCCTCGAGATCCCGGCACACGGCGCTCTGGTGCTGGAGAGCGGCGGCAACCATCTGATGTTCGAGCAACTGAAGCGGCAGCCGAAGCAGGGCGAGAACGTCTCCGTCGAGCTGCACTTCGACCGGTCCGACCCCGTCACGGTCGAGATTCCGGTCAAGCCGGCCACGTTCACCCCGAAGACCGGACACTGAGGGAGACACCCCCGTGACCCAGACCATCGCCCCCCGCGTGCGAACCCTGGTGCTGCTGTTCCTGGCCGTCACCGGCGCACTCCTCGCCGGGGCCGCTCCCGCATCCGCGCATGCCGCGCTGACCGGCAGCGACCCCGAGCGGGGGACGGTGGTCGAGACGGCCCCCGCCCAGATCTCGCTCACCTTCTCCGAACAGGTCGCGGTGAGCGACGACGCCGTGCGGGTGCTCGACCCCCGGGGCAAGCGGGTGGACAAGGGCGACCCGGTTAACCCGAGCGGCACGACCTACACCGTGCGGCTGCTCGGCGGGCTGCCCGACGGCACGTACACCGTGGCCTACCAAGTGGTCTCGGCGGACAGTCATCCCGTCGCCGGCGCCTTCACCTTCTCCGTCGGCGCACCCTCAGAGACCTCCGTCTCGGTCTCCGCGCAGGGGCCCGACGGCGGGCTGGTGGGCGTGCTGTACGGCATCGGCCGGTACGTGTCGTACACCGGGTTCGTGGTCCTGGCCGGCGGTGCCGCCTTCGTACTCGCCTGCTGGAGGCGCGGTTCCGGGGTGCGGGCCGTACAGCGGCTGGTCGTGTCCGGCTGGCTGGCGCTCACCGCGTCGACGCTCGGGCTGCTGCTCCTGCGCGGCTCCTACACCACCTCCGGCAAGGTCGGCGACGTCTTCGACCTCTCCCTGCTCGGAGACGTGCTCCAGACCAAGACGGGCGCGGCGCTGGTGTCCCGGCTGCTGCTGCTCGCCGCGGCGGCGCTGTTCATAGCCGTGCTGTTCGGTGCCTACGCCCGCCCGTCGTCCACCACCCTGGACGACGACGGCGCACGTCGGCAGAACGATGCGCGGGAGGCGGAGGAGAAGCGGGAGGCGGAGGAGAAGCGGGATCTGACCTTCGGGCTCGCGATCGGGGGGACGGTCGTGGCAGCCGGCCTCGCGGCGAGCTGGGCGATGTCCGAGCACGCCTCCCAAGGGCTCCAGCCGGGTATCGCCATGCCGGTGGACGTGGTGCATCTGCTGGCCGTCGCCGCCTGGCTCGGCGGGCTCACCACGCTGCTCGTGGCGCTCTTCCGGGCGCCCGCCGAGACGCCGGTCGACCGGGACGCCGTCCAGCGCTTCTCGCGGCTCGCCTTCGGCAGCGTGATCGCGCTGGTCGTCACGGGGATCTACCAGAGCTGGCGGCAGCTCGGCTCCTGGTCGGCCTTCACCGACACCCGGTACGGGCAGTTGCTGCTCCTCAAGATCGGGCTCGTGGCGGTGCTGGTCGGGGTGGCCTCGGTCTCACGGCGGTGGACGGCACGGCTGGCGGAGGTGCCCGCGCAGGTGGCCGAAGCGGGCATGTCCGGGGCCCGGACGTCCGACACCGGGGAATCCGGTGTCCGGAAGGACACGGCCTCTGCCGGACGGACCGCGAAGGCCGCGGGCACTCAGGACACCCGCGACACAGACGGCACAGACGACACAGACGGCACAGGCGACACGGACGGCGCGCAGGACGACGCGCAGGAGACGGAGGCAGCAGGATCCGGGGCCGGAGGGGCAGCCGGTGCGGGGGCCGCCCGGGCCGCCCAGCTCGCCCGTCAGCGGACCGCTGTGGAGACCGCCCGGAAGAAGCGCCTGCGCGATGCCGACCCCCACCGCTCGGGCCTGCGCCGCTCCGTCATGGCCGAGGCCGGCATCGCCGTCGTACTGCTCGCCGTCACCACGGTGCTGACCCAGACCGAACCGGGACGCACGGAGCAGGAGGCCAGGGCGGCCGGTGCCTCCTCGTCCTCGGCAGCCGCGGAGACCGGTCAGGGCACCGGCGCGGTGACGCTGAACATGCCCTTCGACACCGGTGGCGGCGAGAGCGGCAAGGGCGTCGTCACGATCGACCTCGAACCCGCGCGGGTCGGCGACAACGTCATGCACGTCTATGTGGAGGGGACGGACGGACGGCCCGTCGACATCCCCGAGGTGAAGGTCGCCTTCACTCTCTCCGCCCAGGACATCGGGCCGCTCCCCGTCACCCCCGACCGCATCACCACCGGTCACTGGTCCGCAAGCGGGGTACAGCTTCCCCTCGCGGGCGACTGGCAGGTCGAGGTGACCGTGCGCACCTCCGACGTCGACCAGGCGACCGTTTCGAAGAACGCGCAGATCGGCTGAACCACCATGGCAGAACAGTCCGCCTCACAGGTCCGCACTCCAAAGCCGCCTCAGGGTGCCCCGGCCGGCCGGTCCGCCGGGGAAGGCATCTCCCGCCGTCGGCTGCTCGGCACGGCGGGCGCCACCGGGCTCGTCCTCGGGGCGGCGGGTGGCGCCGCCGGATACGCGTCGGCGCCCGCGGGGGCCACTCCGCTGACGTCAGTGGGCGACAAACGGGTGCAGTTTCACGTGAAACATCAGCCCGGCATCACGCAGCCGCTTCAGGCCCGGGGCCATCTGGTCGCCTTCGACCTCGGACCCGGCGCCGGCCGCAAGGAGGCGGCCGCCCTGTTGCGCCGCTGGTCGGACACGGCTCACCGGCTGATGTCGGGGGAACCGAGCGCGCACGGCGACACCGGTGTGGCCCGCGACGCCGGCCCCTCCGCACTGACCCTCACCTTTGGCTTCGGCCACAGCTTCTTCGGGCGCACCGGGCTGGAGAAGCAGCGTCCGGTCGCCCTGGACCCGTTGCCCGACTTCTCCTCCGACCACCTGGACAGGGCGCGCAGCAACGGCGACCTCTGGGTGCAGATCGGCGCCGACGACGCTCTGGTCGCCTTCCACGCCCTGCGCGCGGTCCAGAAGGACGCGGGCTCGGCGGCCAGGGTCCGCTGGCAGATGAACGGCTTCAACCGTTCGCCGGGCGCCACCGCGCACCCCATGACCGCCCGCAACCTGATGGGCCAGGTCGACGGCACCCGTAATCCCAAGCCTGCAGACTCCGACTTCGACCAGCGGATCTTCGTACCTGAACAGGGAGAACCCGCCTGGATGGCGAACGGCTCCTACGCCGTCGTACGGCGTATCCGGATGCTGCTGGACGACTGGGAGAACCTGTCGGTCAAGGAGCAGGAGCATGTGATCGGGCGCCGCAAGTCGGACGGGGCGCCGCTGTCCGGCGGCGGGGAGACCTCCGAGATGGACCTGGAGAAGACCGACGCCCAGGGCAATCTGGTGGTTCCGTTCAACGCCCACGCGAGGATCACGCGGCCCGACCAGAACGGCGGGGCGGCGATGCTCCGCCGCCCGTTCTCGTACCACGACGGCATCGGCCCGGACGGGGTGCCCGACGCGGGTCTGCTGTTCATCTGCTGGCAGGCGGATCCCCTGCGCGGCTTCGTACCGGTGCAGCGCAAGCTGGACCGGGGCGACGCACTGGCGCCGTTCGTCCGCCATGAGGCGAGCGGGCTGTTCGCGGTCCCGGGTGGCGCGGCGGACGGAGAGTATGTGGGGCAGGCGCTCCTGGAGGGATGAGAACGGCCCGGCGTCACCCCTGGACGCTCTCCGGGCGCTGTCGTCGGCGTGGGCCCATTAGGGTGAGGACATGCCAGCGAGCTATGCGTATCTCGGCCCAGAGGGCACCTTCACCGAAGTCGCCCTCCGCACGCTTCCCGAAGCGGCGACGCGTGAGCTGAAGCCTTACGTGTCGGTGCAGTCCGCGCTCGACGCGGTGCGGGTGGGCGAGGCCGAGGCCGCTTTCGTCCCCATCGAGAACTCGGTCGAGGGCGGGATCACCACGACCCTCGACGAACTCGTCGCGGGCGCCCCGCTGATGATCTACCGCGAGGTGCTGCTGTCGATCACCTTCGCACTGCTGGTCCGTCCGGGCACCAAGCTGTCGGACGTCAAGACGGTCACCGCCCATCCGGCCGCCCAGCCGCAGGTGCGCAACTGGCTGAGGACACATCTTCCGGACGCCGTCTGGGAATCGGCCGCCTCGAACGCGGACGGTGCCCGCCTGGTACAGGAGGGCCGGTACGACGCCGCCTTCGCCGGTGAGTTCGCGGCGGCGCGGTACGGCCTGGAGATCCTGGAGAGGGAGATCCACGACGCGGAGAACGCGCAGACCCGGTTCGTCCTGGTGGGCCGTCCGGCCCGGCCGGCCGCGCCCACGGGTGCCGACAAGACCTCCATCGTGCTCTGGCAGCGGGACGATCACCCCGGCGGCCTGCGCGACCTGCTGGGCGAGTTCGCCACCCGGGGGATCAACCTGATGCTGCTCCAGTCCCGCCCGACCGGCGCCGGGATCGGCAATTACTGCTTCTGCATCGACGCGGAGGGCCATATCTCGGACCGCCGGATGGCCGAGGCGCTGACGGGGCTGAAGCGGATCTGCCTTCAGGCGCGGTACCTCGGTTCGTACCCGCGCGCCGATGTAAGGCCGGGGGAGGTACGGCCTCCGTTCCCCGGGACGTCGGACGAGGAGTTCGTGGGAGCGGCGGACTGGGTGGCACGGTGCCAGGACGGCCGGTTCTGAGAGGCTGCGGTGGGACGGGCGAACCCGGTCCTACCTGCTGATTTTCGTTATCCACAGAAGTTATCCACAGGTCTGCTTCTCGACCTGGGGACAAGTCGACACCGAAGCCCCATTCGGTCGACAAATCCCCCTCCTGCCATGATCGTGCACATCGTTCAGCCCCTCACCCTTCGTCCGCTGTTTCCCCTTGGTCAACCCTTTGGGGCGAACCCTTTCCACCCAAAAGTAGGGATGGGCGGGTTTTATCCCGGGATTCCCCGAGGCCGGCGGAGCGTTTCGGAGTGATCAATTCCGAAGTCCACAGATCTTCCCCACACCCTGTGGATAACTTAGACAGGAAGAAGGGTGCCTGTGGACAACCGAGCCCCAAGTGCCGCCCGACGCAAGGGATTCCAGTCAACCGGCAGCTCAGGACTGACCCGTTCCAGGGGGCAGGGTCTCCTCTATTGACCGCACGGAACGCAAGGCGCATTTCCCCCCATAACGGAAGTGATCCGTTCGCTCTCCCCAGTCGGTCGTGGGCCGTCGTCCCGCACCGGTAGCCTTGACCGCGTGATTGACCTTCGCCTGCTTCGTGAGGACCCCGACCGTGTGCGCGCTTCACAGCGTGCCCGTGGAGAGGACGTCGCGCTCGTCGACGCCCTCCTGTCTGCCGACGAACGGCGCAGGTCGTCCGGCGTCCGCTTCGACGAACTGCGCGCCGAGCAGAAAGCGCTCGGCAAGCTCGTCCCCAGGGCGGCAGGCGACGAGAAGGCCGAGCTGCTGAAGAAGGCCGAGCAGCTCAAGGCCGACGTCAGGGCAGCCGACGCCGACCGGGACGCCGCCGCTGCCGAGACCCAGGAGCTGCAGCTCAAGCTGAGCAATCTCGTCCACCCCGACGTGCCCGTCGGCGGCGAGGAGGACTTCGTCACGCTGGAGACGCACGGCGCCCTGCGCGACTTCGGCGCCGAGGGCTTCGAGCCCAGGGACCACCTCGAACTCGGCCAGATCCTCGGCGCCATCGACGTCGAGCGGGGCGCCAAGGTCTCCGGCTCGCGCTTCTACTTCCTGACCGGCGTCGGCGCGCTGCTCGAGCTCGCTCTGGTGAACGCGGCGATGGCGCAGGCCACGGCGGCCGGCTTCACACCGATGCTGACGCCCGCGCTGGTCCGCCCCCAGTCCATGGCGGGCACCGGCTTCCTCGGCCAGGCCTCGCAGGACGTCTACCACCTCGAGAAGGACGACCTGTATCTGGTCGGAACGTCCGAGGTGGCGCTGGCCGCCTACCACATGGACGAGATCATCGACGCCGACCGGCTGCCGCTGCGCTACGCGGGCTTCTCGCCCTGCTTCCGCCGCGAGGCCGGCTCGCACGGCAAGGACACCCGGGGCATCTTCCGCGTGCACCAGTTCGACAAGGTCGAGATGTTCTCGTATGTCGCCCCCGAGGACTCGCAGGCGGAGCACCAGCGGCTGCTGGAGTGGGAGAAGCAGTGGCTGACCTCGCTGGAGCTGCCGTTCCGCGTGATCGACGTGGCCTCGGGCGACCTGGGCTCCTCGGCGGCGCGTAAGTACGACTGCGAGGCGTGGATCCCGACCCAGGGCAAGTACCGCGAGCTGACCTCGACCTCCGACTGCACCGAGTTCCAGTCGCGCCGGCTGTCCATCCGGGTGCGCGAGGACAAGAAGGTGCGGCCGCTGGCCACGCTCAACGGCACGCTGTGCGCCGTACCGCGCACCATCGTGGCGATCCTGGAGAACCACCAGCAGGCCGACGGCTCGGTCCGTGTGCCGGAGGTGCTGCGTCCGTACCTGGGCGGCCGGGAGCTTCTGGAACCGGTCGCCAAGTGAGCGCGGCGTTCCCCTACCGGCTCATCGCCACCGATCTCGACGGCACGCTGCTGCGGGACGACCACTCGGTCTCCCCGCGCACCCGTGACGCGCTCGCCGCGGCCACCGCGGCGGGCGCCGCGCACATCGTCGTCACCGGACGCGCGGTGCCCTGGACCCGCCCCATACTCGACGACCTCGGCTACACCGGGCTCGCCGTCTGCGGCCAGGGCGCGCAGGTGTACGACGCCGGAGCACACCGCCTGCTGACCTCGGTGACGCTGGACCGGCAGTTGGCCGCGGTGGCGCTGGCCAAGATCGAGGCGGAGGTCGGCCCGCTGCGCCTGGCGGCCAGCCGTGACGGCCTGGACGGCGAGGTGCTGGTCGGGCCCGGTTACGAGATCGTGGGCGCGCTGCCCGCGACACCGTTCACGGACGCCTCGGACCTGTGGACGGCGCCGCTGAACAAGCTGTACATCCAGCATCCGGACCTGACGTCCGACGAGCTCGCCGAGGCGGCCACCCGCACCGCGGGCGGTTTCGTCACGGTCACCATGGCGGGTGAGGGCATCGTCGAACTGCTCCCGCTCGGGCTGTCCAAGGCGACGGGGCTGTCGCTGGCGGCCCGCCGGATCGGCGCGAAGGCCCCGGAGACGATCGCCTTCGGCGACATGCCCAACGACCTCCCGATGTTCGCCTGGGCGGGACACGGCGTGGCCATGGCCAACGCCCACCGGGAACTGCGGGCGGTGGCCGACGAGGTGACGGCCTCCAACGAGGAGGACGGCATCGCGGTGGTCGTGGAGCGACTGCTGGGCTGAACTGACACCCGGCGTTCGGCGTTCGGCGTTCGGCGTTCGGCGTTCGGCGTTCGGCGTTCGGCGTTCGGCGGAGGATGCACGGATCGAACGTGCGCGGGCTTTCCGGGCCCGACCACGGCTTGAGTCAAGCCAGTGCCTTACCACTCGGCCAATCCTCCGGGTGGGCGGCCCACGCGACAGATGCGCGTGCTCGAAGCGGCCGCCCCGGGCAGCTCCCGTACGGGCGTACTCGACGGAGCGGCAGGGCTACTCCGGAGTCCGCCGCGGGCTGCCCTGAAGGGAGCTGGACGTACTGCCGTGCATGGGCATCGCCCCGCTCCTCTCCCGGCGCGTGGTCGCCGGACGTTCCCGGCGATGCGGACATCACCACTCTGCCCGCCGGGCGCACGGGACGCCACCGAATAAAACGGGCGGCGCCGCTGTGCTGTCAGCGGCGCCGCCCTCCGCGTCGGCGGAACGTGCCCAGGGTGTGGGCTCCCCGTCAGGAGCGGACGGTGCTCACTCCTCGCCGGCGAGCGTCAGCGAGCGCAGCTTCTGACCGGCGTACCAGGTGGCCAGCACGGTGACGACGGCGAGCAGCACCGTCGCGGTCGTCAGACCCACGTCCGAGGTGACCAGGTCGTTGCCGGAGACCTTCTGCGCCACGGACAGCGACCACTGCTGGACGCTCAGCGTGCGCGCGCCGGGCACCAGGGAGCCGAACAGCGCCTCCCAGACCAGCGCGTAGACCAGGCCGAACACCACCGCGTGCCGCGAGACCGTGCCGAGCAGCAGGAAGAGCGCCGCGTACGCGATGGAGGCGACCAGCGCGGCCACCGTGTAGGCGACGGCCACCTGCTGGCCGTTGCCGTTCAGGATGAAGCCCGCGATCAGCGTCGGCACCGCCGAGAACACCATGGTGACGGCGACGGCGACGATCAGCTTGGTGTAGATGATCGTGGGCCGCTTGATCGGCTTCGACAGCAGGTACACCACCGAACCGTCGTCGATCTCGGGGCCGATCGCGCCGGTGCCCGCGATGACACCGATGATCGGCACCATCGTGGCCAGCGCCAGCCCGCCCAGCACATCGGCGGCGGTCTGGTCGTCGGCGCCGGCGAGGGCGCGCACCGCCAGGGAGATCGCGATCAGCAGCAGGGGCAGCGCCCCCAGGATGAGGGCCCGGCGCCGGCCGAGCAGGGCCCGGTAGGTGAGCCGGGCGACTGTGGGGTCGTACATCAGGGGCCTCCTACGCCGCGACGAGATACGAGAAGACGGACTCGAGGGACTCGTCGGACGGCGAGACCGTGAGCAGCCGGATGCCGTGCTCACGCGCGACCTTCGGCAGCAGGGACGTGAAGCGGCCGAAGTCGACGGCCTGGATGCGCAGGGCGCCCTCCGCCACGTCCACCTCGATGCCCGAGGTCGACGGGTCGGCGATCAGTGCGGCCGCGAGCGCACGGTCGTCGCTGGACCGCACCAGATAGCGGTGCGGCCGGTCCGTCATCAGGCGGCGGATCCGGCGGAAGTCGCCACTCGCCGCGTGCCGGCCGGCGACGACCACCTCGATGTGCCAGGCGAGCTGCTCGACCTCTTCGAGGATGTGGGACGAGAAGAGCACGGTACGGCTCTCGTCGCCCATGCGCCGCAGCAGGTCCATCAGCTGCATGCGCTGGCGCGGGTCCATGCCGTTGAAGGGCTCGTCCAGCAGGAGCAGCGACGGCTCGTGGACCAGCGCGGAGGCCATCTTCACGCGCTGCCGCATGCCCTTGGAGTACGTGGCGATCTTCCGGTCCTGCGCGTACTCCATCTCGACCGTGGCCAGCGCCCGCTGGGCGGCCTTGGCGCCCAGGCCGTGCAGTTCCGCGTTGGCGACGACGAACTCGCGGCCGGTCAGGAAGTCGTACATCGCCTCGCGCTCGGGGACGATGCCGATGTGCTTGTAGATGGCCTCGTTGCGCCACACCTGCTGTCCGTCGAGGGTGACGGAGCCGGTGGAGGGGGCGAGGAAGCCGGCCATCATGTTGATGAGCGTGGACTTTCCGGCGCCGTTGGGGCCGAGCAGGCCGGTGACGCCGGGTCCGATGGTCATGGTGATGTCGTTGACGGCGACCACGTTGCCGAACCAGCGGGAGACGTGGTCGATGCTGAGCGTGGTCACAGGCCCACCTTCTTGTAGCGGCGCACCAGGAGGCCGTAACTGGCGGCGATCAGGCCGAGGGTGAACAGGACGTAGACGACGCCCTCGGCGTTGCCCGGGCCCACCCCTCCGGGGAAGGCGGAGTTCGCGCCCAGGAAGGCGGACTGCACTCCGTCGATGAGGGTGATGGGCGAGAAGAGGCCGATCCAGGTGATGGCGGCGTCGTCGCTGCTCTGGACCTGCGCGATCGCCTGGAGGGTGGAGACCGCGCCGTAGGAGATGGTGAGTACGGCGATCACGGCCGCGATACCGAAGCCGCGGCGCGGGGTGACCGACGCGATGACCAGGCCGATCCCGGCGAAGAGCAGCGAGAGCAGAGCCACGGAGACGAGTCCCTGTGCGAATCCCTTGGTCTGGTCGGCGAAGTCGAGCTTGGCCAGCAGTGCGCCGACGTACAGCACCAGCAGGGGAGCGGCGGTGAGGATGAACAGGGCCGAGGCCAGCGCGGCGAACTTGGCGCGTACGTAGTCGGCGGTCTCGATCGGCCGCGAGAAGTACAGCGGTACGGTCTTGAAGCGCAGGTCGCGCGAGACCGACTGGGGCGCCTGCGAAGCCACGTACAGGCTGATGACGGCCTGCATGACGATCGCGTAGCGCGTGTAGTCCAGGGGGAGGTCGTTGGCCTTGGTGGCGACCGCGACGGCCACCATGATGGCGGCGGGTACGCACATCACCACGAACAGCAGCATCGGCAGCACCTTGGTCTTCACCGAACGGCCGAGGCCGTAGGAGCCGCGCAGGGACTGCGAGTAGAGCGACAGCCGCGCGTAGCCGCGTCCCAGGCGGGGGCCGTCGTAGGAGCGGTAGCCGATGTTGTGGATACGGGTGTCACCCGGTGCAGTGGCTGGTGTCTGCATGGACTGCTCAGCTGCCATGGCCGACCGCCTCCTTCCGCTGCTCGTCGCGCTGCTCGTCACTGTCGGTGAAGACCTCGGAGATGTGGTGCCGGCGCTGCTCCATGCGCACCAGGCCGAGGCCCAGGTCCGCGATGATGTCGCGGACCAGGTCGTACGTCTCCTCGCCCTGTGCGGTGAGCAGCAGGACGTGTCCGGCGCCCGGCAGCCCGCTGCCGTCCTTCACGCTCACCCCGCGCTCACGGAGCGCGTCGCGCACCGCGCGGGTGCCGTCCGGGTGCTCGTCTGTGTCGGTGACCTCGATGGCGAGGGTCGTGGTGGTCTGGGTGAAGTCGGTGGTGGAACTGGAGCGCAGCAGCTTGCCGCCGTCGACGACGACGACGTGGTCGCAGGTGCGCTCGAGTTCGCCCAGCAGGTGGGAGGTGACCAGGACGGAGATGCCGAAGTCGGTGTAGATCCTGCGGATCAGACCGAGCATCTCGTCGCGGCCGACCGGGTCGAGGCCGTTGGTCGGCTCGTCCAGGAAGACCAGCTGGGGGTCGTGCACCAGGGCCTGCGCGAGTTTCACGCGCTGCTTCATGCCGGTGGAGTAGCCGCCCATGGGGCGGTAGCGCTCCTCGTACAGGCCGACATGGCGCAGGGTGTCCGCGGTGCGCTCCCGCGCGGCGGTGGCCGGCAGGCCGGACATGCGCGCCATGTGGACGACGAACTCGGTGGCCGAGACGTCCGGTGGCAGGCAGTCGTGTTCCGGCATGTAGCCGACCCGCTCGCGGATGGCGGGGCCGTTGGTGACGACATCGAGTCCGAGCACTTCGGCTCGGCCCTCGGTGGCGGGGGACAGACCCAGAAGGATCTTGATCAGTGTGGACTTGCCGGCTCCATTGGCTCCGACGAGTCCGGTCACACCGGGCCCGACGTCCACGGAGAGCCGGTCAAGAGCGGTCACCCTGGGGAACCGCTTGCTCAGGCTTTCGGTCGCGATCACAGTCACATCCATGACGGTAGTGAGCCGTACCACTTGAGTCGTCAGCCCGGAGAGCCGTCTTGTGGTCCCCCTGGAGTCGTACGGGCCCGTAGGGGAAGCCCTGCCTGAGAGCTATACACAGGGCCGGGGCGCCGTTGACGCGTCCTCCGCCGACTGCCACATTCGCCGGTGTGACGCGAATGAGTGGTGCGCGGGAGCGCCGGGTGCGTGCGGGCGGGGTCGAGCTGTGTGTGGCCGAGCTGGGTGATCCCGGCCGGCCGACCGTCGTCCTGGTGCACGGCTATCCCGACAGCAAGGAGGTGTGGTCCGAGGTGGCGCCGCGGCTCGCGGAGCGCTTCCACGTCGTGGCGTACGACGTCCGGGGCCACGGCCGGTCCACGGCACCGCGTCCGCTGCGCGGCGGCTTCACCCTGGAGAAACTGACGGACGACTTCCTGGCCGTCGTGGACGCGGTGAGTCCGGACCGGCCGGTGCATCTGGTGGGGCACGACTGGGGCTCGGTGCAGTCCTGGGAGTTCGTGACGGTCGGGCGCGCCGAAGGACGGATCGCCTCCTTCACCTCGGTGTCGGGACCCTCGCTCGACCACTTCGGACACTGGATCGACCGCAGGGTGAAGCGGCCCACCCCGCGCCGGGTCGGCCAGGTGCTGGGACAGGGCGCGAAGTCCTGGTACATCTACCTGCTGCACACACCCGTGCTGCCGGAATTGGCCTGGCGCGGGCCGCTCGGCAGGGCGTGGCCGCGGATCCTCGAGCATCTCGAGAAGGTGCCCGGCGACGGCTACCCGACCCGCTCCCTGCCGTCGGACGCGGCACACGGCGCCTGGCTCTACCGGGACAACGTGCGCCGTCGGCTGCGCGACCCGCGCGCCGACGCCTACGCGCACGCGCCGGTGCAGCTCATCACGCCCCTGGACGACGTGTTCCTCTCGGAGCGGCTCTACGAGGATCTGGAGCAGTGGGTGCCGCGGCTGACCCGGCGGACGCTGCCGGCCAAACACTGGGTGCCGCGCAGCCGCCCGGACCGGCTGGCGATGTGGATCTCCGACTTCGCGACGTCCGTGGAGAGCGGCCGGCCGGAGACGAGGGCACGGGGCCGGTACGCCGACCGGTTCGGCGGGCGGCTGGTCCTGGTGACCGGAGCGGGCAGCGGCATCGGACGGGCCACCGCGCTCGCGTTCGCCGAGGCGGGCGCGCGCGTGCTGGCGGTGGACCGGGACACGGAGGCCGCGGCCCGCACGGCCGGGGAGGCGCAACGCCGCGGTGCGGTGGAGGCCTGGGCGGAGACGGTGGACGTGTCCGACGCGCAGGCCATGGAGAAGCTCGCGGAGCGGGTGACCGCCGAACACGGGGTGGTGGACATCCTGGTGAACAACGCGGGCATCGGACTCGGCGGCTCCTTCTTCCACACCACCACGGAGGACTGGGAGAAGGTCCTCGACGTCAATCTGTGGGGAGTGATCCACGGCTGCCGGCTCTTCGGACGACGGATGGCCGACCGGGCGCAGGGCGGCCACATCGTGAACGTCGCCTCGGCGGCCGCGTTCCAGCCCTCCAGGGCGCTGCCCGCCTACAGCACGTCGAAGGCCGCGGTGCTGATGCTGAGCGAGTGCCTGCGCGCGGAGCTGGCGGGACAGGGGATCGGCGTGACGGCGATGTGCCCGGGATTCGTCAACACCGCCATCACCTCCACCGCGCGCTTCGCGGGCGCGGACGCCGAGGAGGAGCGGCACCTGCGGAAGCGGACGGCACGCCTGTACGGGCTGCGGAACTACCCGCCGGAGAAGGTCGCCGCAGCGGTCCTGCGAGCGGTGGTGCGCGACGAGGCGGTGGTACCGGTCACCCCGGAGGCCCGCACGGCGTACGCGCTGGCGCGGTGGATGCCCGGGATGCTGCGCAGGATCGCGCGGGTGAAACCGCCGGTGTGAGGCGGCGGGATACGCCGGGGCGGGCGGGGCGCGGGCTGCGGGTGCGGGTGCGGGTGCGGGTGCGGGCCCATTGTCCACAGCGTCTGCCCCTTGGCCTGTGGATAACCACACTTGGCTGTGGATCAAACCCGCTCGACAAAATCGATCGCGTGATGTGTGCTGCGCCCGGCAGTCTGAGCGGATGGACGAAAGACGCACCGTCAAGGTGTCGAAGTACCTCGCCAAGCATCTGCGCCATCAGCCCGAGAGGATCGGGCTCACGCTGGACGAGGGTGGCTGGGTCGAGATCGAGGCGCTGATCGCCGCGGCTTCCGCGCACGGCTTCCGGTTGACCCGGGAGGAACTGGACCACGTCGTCGCCGCCAACGACAAGCAGCGCTTCGCCGTCGAGGGCACCCGGATCCGCGCCAGCCAGGGCCACAGCGTCGCCATCGACCTCGGTCTGCCGACGGCCGCCCCACCGCCGTACCTGTACCACGGCACCGTCGCCCGGACCCTGGGGGCGATCCGGGCCGAAGGGCTGCGGCCCATGAACCGCCACGCCGTGCATCTCTCCGCCGACCGTGAGACGGCCACCCGCGTCGGCGCCCGCCGGGGACGGCCGGTCGTGCTGTCCGTGGACGCGGGCGCGATGCACCGCGACGGCCATGTCTTCCAGATCAGCGCGAACGGCGTATGGCTGATCCCAGCCGTACCGAGCCGTTACCTGCGCTTCCCCGACAGCCGCTGACTCCGCGTGATCGGCCGCCGGGACCACCTCCCCGGCGTCAGGGCCGCCGTCACCACCCGCCGGGTCATCGCCGACCACGGACGTGAGATCACGGTCACCCCTGGCCGTCATCGCTGATCCGGCCGCGCACCCGACCGCGGCGGCGTCCTGTGCCACCCCGGCTGAGCGCACGGCGCGCGCGTGGGCCGGCGTTTCACGTGAAACCTCCGGCGGCGCATAGGCTCGACGCCATGAGCCTGCGTCTGAGCACCGTGATCCTCCCCTATCGCCGCTGGCACGAAGGCAGCCGTTCGGCCTGGATCCGTGCCGAGGAACTCGGTTTCCACACGGGGTACACCTACGACCATCTGTCCTGGCGCAGCTTCCGGGACGGACCGTGGTTCGGCGCTGTCCCGACTCTCACCGCCGCCGCGGGGGTCACCGACCGGATGCGTCTGGGCACCCTCGTGACCTCACCGAACTTCCGGCACCCGGTCACCCTCGCCAAGGAGCTCGTCACCCTCGACGACCTCTCCGGCGGGCGGGTCACGCTGGGCATCGGAGCGGGCGGTACCGGATTCGACGCCACCGCGCTCGGCCAGGAGCCGTGGACCCCGCGCGAGCGTGCCGACCGTTTCGCCGAGTTCGTACCGCTGCTGGACCGGTTGCTCAGCGAGGACTCGGTGTCGTACGAGGGCGACTTCTACGCGGCCCACGAGGCGCGCAACATCCCGGGCTGTGTCCAGCGGCCCCGACTGCCGTTCGCGGTGGCGGCGACCGGGCCGCGCGGACTGAGGCTCGCGGCGCGTCACGGTCAGGCCTGGGTGACCACGGGTGACCCGAGGCTCTACGAGAACGGCACGCCCGAACAGTCGGTTCAGGCCATTCGCGGCCAGGCGGAGAAGCTGGCCGACGCCTGCGCCGAACTCGGACGGGACGTGACCGGCCTGGACAGGATCCTGCTCACCGGTTTCACCCCGGACCGGGCCCGTCCGCTGGAGTCCCTGGACGCCTTCGTCGATTTCGCGGGCCGCCACGCCGAGCTGGGGTTCACCGAGATCGCGGTCCACTGGCCCATTCCGGACTCGGACTTCGCCGCGGACCAGAAGGTCTTCGAACGCATCGCCATGGAGGCCCCGGCGCAGCTGCGCTGACCCACGAGCGGGGCAAGGACCGCTGGTGGGGGGCGGTAACCACTCAGATGTGCGGAGTGCCGCACGGTCGTGCGGGCATATGCGGGACAATGGCCGGGTGACCTCAGCGACCCGACAGCCCGAGACCCCGGCAGCCGCCACTCCACCGCGGCTCATCGCCACCGACCTCGACGGCACGCTGCTGCGTGACGACAAGTCCGTGTCCCCGCGTACCGTCGCCGCGCTGGCCGCCGCCGAGGAGGCGGGCGTCGAGGTCTTCTTCGTCACCGGCCGCCCGGCCCGCTGGATGGACGTGGTCAGCGACCATGTCCACGGGCACGGTCTGGCCATCTGCGGCAACGGCGCGGCCGTCGTCGACCTGCACGGCGGCCCCGGCGACCACCGCTTCGTGAAGGTGCGCGAGCTGCCCCGCCAGAACGCGCTGGACGCGGTACAGCTGCTGCGGGATGCCGCGCCCGGAACCGTGTACGCCGTCGAGCAGACCTACGGCTTCCACCAGGAGCCCGCATACCCGAAGCTGCACATGGAGATCCCGGACACGCTCGCCCCCGCCGAGGAGCTGCTGGCCCCGGACTCCCGCACCGCCGTCGAGCCCGTGCTCAAGATCCTCGCCTACCACCCCGAGCTCGCTCCCGACGCGTTCCTCACCACGGCCCGGATTGCCATCGGGGACCGCGCCAACGTCACCCGCTCCAGCCCCAGCGCCCTGCTGGAGATCAGCGGTCCCGCGGTGTCCAAGGCCAGCACGCTCGCCCTGTGCTGCGCCGAGCGGGGCATCTCGCACGAGGAGGTCGTCGCGTTCGGTGACATGCCGAACGACGTCGAGATGCTGACCTGGGCGGGCCGCTCCTACGCCATGGGCAACGCGCACCCGGACGTGCTCGCCGCCGCCTCGGGCAGCACGGTCGCCAACAACGACGACGGTGTGGCCGTGGTGATCGAGCGGCTGCTGAGCGGGGGTCTCTAGCCGCTCACAGCGACACCCCGTGCCGGGCCAGCCAGGGCACGGGACTCACCGCCGACCCCATCTCCGGAGTGACCCGCACCTCGAAGTGCAGATGTGGCCCCGTGGAGTTGCCGCTGGTGCCGGACTGACCGATCCACTGCCCGGGGGAGACCCGCTCGCCCTGGTCCACGGCGACGGCGGCGAGATGGGCGTACTGGGTGTAGTACCCGCCCGCGTGCTGGACGACGACCTCGATGCCGAAGGCCCCGCCGCAGGACACCTTCACCACCTTGCCGGTACCCACCGCCCGTACCGGCGTGCCGATCGGCACCGCGAAATCCTGCCCGGTGTGCCGGGACGCCCACCGTGTGCCACCGCTGCCGTAGGAGGCGGACAGCTCGTAGGTCTCCACGGGTGCCACCCAGCCGCTGGTGAACCGTGTATCCGGCTGGTCCAGCCGGACCGCGCCGCGGCAGGCACCGGCCGCGACCGAGGCGTCCGCCTGCCCCTGGAGTTTCCACCGCGCCGATTCGAGCTTCGCCTCGATACCGTCCTTCAGATCGGCGAGTTCCGCGTTCCGCTTCTCCAGCTTCTTCCACGCCGCCGCGGCCCTGGCCTCGTTCCTGGCCAGCCGGGCCTCGGCCCGCTCGCTCCGGCCGATCGCCTTGTCCAGCGACACCTCGGCCTGCCGCACCACCCGCTGACCGCGCATCAGCTGCTCGGGGTCGTCCGCGAGCAGCATGTGCGCGGTGAGCGGCAGCCCGCCGCCGTCCCGGTACTGGGAACTGGCGATCCGGCCGAGGTCCTCGTGCAGGCCGGCCATGTCCCGCCGCTCCCGGTCGAGCCGCTCTTCCAGTTCGTGCGCCCTGTTCCGCTGCCTCTCCGCCTCGCGGCGCCCTGCCTCGTACCGTTCGGTCGCCGTGGCCGCTTCCTCGTACAGCCGTGCCACCTCCGCGCTGACGCCGGAGGCGGAGCCGTGACCGGGCGCGTGGGGCCCGTCACCGTCGGCGGGCCGGGCGGCGAGCACGGCGAGCGCACACAACGGCACGGCGACGAGCAGCGGATGGCGGCGGGTGAAGCGCATGAACGCGATCCTGGCCCCGCCCGGCCGCCCGGTCCTGTTCACGTCGTGCACATGGGGGAGCACGGCCCCCGGACGGGCCATGGGTACCGCCGAACAGCGGTATGGGCCTCCCGTCCTGACACCATGTCACGCTGCGGCTCGTCCCGTCGGCCCAGGCACTAACGGGGCGACACCAGCAGATCCGTCTCCTCCTCCCGCCGTGCCATCATGCGCAACGGGCCGTCCATGGAGACGAGTTCCGTGTATGGCCCCCGCTGCACCACCCGACCCGCGTCCAGGACGACGACCTCGTCGACCGACTCCAGACCGGCCAGCCGATGGGTGATGAGCAGCGTCGTGCGTCCCTCGGTGGCGGCCAGCAGATCGGCGGTGAGCTCGTCGGCGGTCGCCAGGTCAAGGTGTTCCGCCGGTTCGTCCAGCACCAGGACGGGGAAGTCCGCGAGGAGCACCCGAGCCAGTGCCAGCCGCTGCCGCTGCCCGCCGGACAGCCGTGCGCCGTGCTCACCGACGAGCGTGTCGAGCCCGTCGGGCAGTTGGCCGACCCAGTCCAGCAGCCGGGCCCGGCCGAGTGCGTGGCGCAGTTCCTCCTCGGTCGCGCTCTTCCTGGCGAGGAGCAGGTTCTCCCGTAGGGAGCTGTTGAAGAGATGCGCGTCCTGGGCGCACAGTCCCACCAGCCGCCGGACGTCGTCGCCGTCCAGAGCGCGGGCGTCCACACCGGCCAGCGTGTACGAGCCCGCGCCCGGGTCCAGGAACCGCAGCAGCACCTGGGCGAGCGTCGTCTTGCCCGATCCGGAGTGGCCGACGACCGCGATACGGCGGCCACGTTCCAGGGTGAGGTCCAGCCCTGCGAGCGCGTCCTGTTCCTGGCCGGTGTGCCGGGCGGTCAGCCCCTTGACCACCAGCGGGAACGGCGAGACGGGCGTCTGCCGGGGCGACTCCGGCTCCCGTACGGGCACCGGGGCGTCGAGCACCTCGTACACCCGCTCGGCGCTGCGACGCACCCTCTGCCGGTACTGCACGGCGAGCGGCATGCCCAGGACGGCCTCGAAGGCGGCCAGCGGGGTGAGGATCACCACGGCCAGCGCCACTCCGCCGAGCCGGCCGGTGGCCACCGCCTCGGCACCCACGAGCGCGGCGGCCGCGACGGTCAGCCCCGAGATCAGCGCGGTGAGCCCGTCACCGAGTGCGGTGGCGGTCGAGGTGCGCGAGGCGATCCGGGTGAGCGTGTCGTCCGCCCGGCGCGCCTCGGCGGCCCGCTCGGGCAGGGCGCCGGCGACCGTCAGCTCCGCGGTCCCGGTGAGCAGATCGGTCACCCGGGTCGAAAGGATGCCCCGGGCCGGTGCCAGCCTGCGTTCCGCCCGGCGGGCGACGGTACCGGTCAGCAGGGGCACCCCGACGCCCGCCGCCAGCAGCCCGGCCGCGAGCACGGCACCCGCCTCGGGCAGCAGCCACGCCGTGAAGCCGACGGACAGGGCGGAGACGACGGCGGCCGCGCCGGCCGGCAGCAGCCAGCGCAGCCAGTAGTCCTGGAGCGCGTCCACGTCCGAGACCAGCCGGGCCAGCAGATCGCCCCGGCGGGCGCCGCGCAGTCCGGCGGGCGCCAGCCGCTCCAGCCGCCGGTACACGGCGACCCGGGTGTCGGCCAGCATGCGCAGAACGGCGTCGTGCGACACGAGCCGCTCGGCATAGCGGAACACGGCCCGGCCGATACCGAAGGCCCGGGTCGCCGTCACGGCCACCATCAGATACAGCACGGGCGGCTGTTGGGACGCCCGCGAGATGAGCCATCCCGAGGTCGCCATGAGTCCGACCGCGCTGCCCAGGGCGAGGGTGCCCAACAGCAGCGCGAGGGTGATCCTCCCCCGCCGGGCGCCGGACAGGCCGCGGACGCGGGCGAGGACACCGCCCTGGACGGGTTCCGGGTCCCCGGACCCCGCGGGAGCGCTGTCCGGTACGGGACGGGTGCCGGCGGCCCCCGCGGGGCCGGGCGTCCGGGGTGCGGACTCCTCGTGTCCTGCGGTGGAGGCCGGTTCCTCGAGCCGTACCACCCGGTCCGCCACGGCCAGCAGAGCCGGACGGTGCACCACCAGCAGCACGGTTCGTCCTGCCGTCAGCCGCCGTACCGCCGACACGATCTCCGCCTCGGTGGCGCCGTCCAATGCGGCCGTCGGCTCGTCGAGCAGAAGGACGGGCCGGTCGGCGAGGAACGCCCGGGCCAGCGCCAGGCGCTGCCGCTGACCGGCGGACAACCCCGCTCCGTCCTCGCCCAGCACGGTTTCCGCGCCCTCCGGCAGCACGTCCACGAACGTCAGGGCCTCCGCGTCCCGCAGGGCACGCCGCACGGCGTCGTCGTCCGCGCCGGGCCGGGCCAGCCGTACGTTCTCCGCGATCGTCCCGGCGAACAGATGCGGCCGCTGCGGCACCCAGGCGACGCGGCCGTGCCACTCGGCGAGGTCCAGTCCGGCGAGATCGGCACCCCCGATCCGCACCCGCCCCCCGGTGGGCCGGACAAAGCCGAGCAGCGCGTTCAGCAGCGTCGACTTGCCCGCCCCGCTCGGTCCGACGAGCGCGACCGTCTCGCCGGGCTCGACGGTGAAGGACACGTCCGTCACGGCGTCCGCGGACCGGCCGCGGTAGCGGACCGTCACCTCCTCGAAGGAGACGGCACCCGCCGGTACCGCGCCCTTCCCGGGCTCGGGGACGGGTGTCTCCAGCACGGAGAAGATCTCCTCGGCCGCTCCGAGGCCCTCCGCGGCCGCGTGGTACTGGGCCCCCGCCTGTCGCAACGGCAGGTAGGCCTCGGGCGCCAGGATCAGAACGAGCAGGCCGGTGTAGAGGTCCATGTCGCCGTACACGAGCCGCATCCCGATCGTCACGGCGACCAGTGCCACCGAGAGCGTGGCGAGCAGTTCCAGCGCGAAGGAGGAGATGAAGGCGATCCGCAGCGTCCGCATGGTCGCCCGCCGGTACTCCGCGGTGATCTGCCGGATCGACTCCGCCTGGGCCTTGGCCCGCCCGAACACCTTCAGCGTCGGCAGTCCGGCGACGACGTCCAGGAAGTGGCCGGACAGCCGGGAGAGCATCAGCCACTGACGGTCCATCCGGGACTGGGTGACCCAGCCGATCAGCACCATGAAGACTGGGATGAGCGGCAGAGTCCCCACGATGATCGCCGCCGAGACCCACTCCTCGGTGACGATCCGTGCCAGCACCGCCACCGGTACGACCACGGCGAGCCCCAACTGGGGGAGGTAACGCGAGAAGTAGCCGTCGAGGGCGTCGACTCCCCGGGTCGCCAGGGTGACCAGTGATCCGGTGCGCTGTCCGCCCAGCCACTCCGGCCCCAGTGCCGCCGCCCGCTCCAGCAGGCGGCCCCTCAGCTCCGATTTCACCGCGGCGCTCGCCCGGTGGGCGGCCAGCTCGGTGAGCCAGCCGACCAGACCTCGGCCGGCAGCGACGACGGCGAGCAGCAGCAGGGGAGCGCCGAGGTCGCCGGCGGACAGGCCGTCCTCGAAGGCGCCCACCACGATCTCGGCGATGAGCATGGCCTGGGCGATGACCAGCACCGCACCGACGGCCCCGAGTCCGACGACCGCCACCAGGAAGCCTCGGGTGGCGCGGGCGTACCGGAGCAGTCGTGGATCGATTGGTTTCACGTGAAACACACCTCAGTGCACGGGATCGGCGATGTGCTGGGTACCGATCCGCTTGCGGAACACCCAGTACGTCCAGCCCTGGTAGACCACCACCACCGGAGTGGCGATCACCGCGAGCCAGGTCATGATCTTCAGGGTGTAGGGGCTGGAGGAGGCGTTGGTGACGGTGAGGTTCCAGTCCGCGTCGAGCGTGGACGGCATGACGTTCGGGAACAGCGTCAGGAAGAGCATCGCCACGGCTGCCACGATGGTGACGCCGGACAGGGCGAACGACCATCCCTCGCGTCCGGCCTGATTCGCCAGCAGGGCGGCGACCAGCGAGGCGACCGCCACGGCCAGCGCGACCAGGCTGCTGCCGTCACCGTTGTCGGCCTGCGTCCAGAGCAGGAACGCCGACGCCAGCGCAGCGGTGACGAGTCCCACCCGCAGGGCCAGCTTCCGTGCCCGTTCCCGGATCTCGCCCACCGTCTTCAGGGCCGTGAACACCGTGCCGTGGAAGGTGAACAGGGTCAGGGTGACCAGCCCGCCCAGCAGGGCGTAGGGGTTGAGCAGGTCCCAGACGGTACCCACGTACTCGAAATCCGCGTCGATCTTCACGCCGTGCACGATGTTGCCGAAGGCCACGCCCCACAGGAATGCCGGGAGGAGCGAGGTCCAGAAGATCGCCGTCTCCCAGTTGCGCTGCCAGTTCTCCTCCGGCCGCTTCGCCCGGTACTCGAAGGCGACACCTCGGACGATCAGGCAGACGAGGATGAGCAGCAGGGGCAGGTAGAAGCCGGAGAAGAGCGTGGCGTACCACTCGGGGAAGGCGGCGAAGGTCGCGCCGCCGGCCGTGAGCAGCCACACCTCGTTGCCGTCCCAGACGGGGCCGATGGTGTTGATCAGCACTCGTTTTTCGGTGCGGTCCCGGGCGAGCAGCCGGGTGAGGATCCCCACCCCGAAGTCGAAGCCCTCCAGGAAGAAGTAGCCGGTCCACAGGACGGCGATCAGGACGAACCAGACGTCGTGCAGTTCCATGACTGTGCGGCTCCCTCGGCCTAGTACGAGAAGGCCATCGGCTTGTCGGCGTCACGTATGTCGCCGCCGAGCTTCGTGGGCGGGTTGAGATCGGACTCGCTGAGTTCGGGCGGCCCGGCCTTGACGTACTTGGCGAGCAGCCTGACCTCGATGACGGCCAGGACGGCGTAGAGCAGGGTGAAGACGGACATCGAGGTGATGACCTCGGCGGTGGACACTCCGGGGGAGACCGCGTCCTCGGTCCGCATCACGCCGTAGACGACCCAGGGCTGACGGCCCATCTCGGTGAAGATCCAGCCCCAGGCGTTGGCGATCAGCGGGAACGCCATGGTCCACACGGCCAGCAGCCAGTACAGCCGGGCCGGCCGGGGCCCGAGCGGGTTCTTGAGCAGGACCAGGCGCGGCACCTCGTCCTCCCCGGTGCGGTGGGCGGCCGGCAGCAGGAACTTCTTCCGGGTGAGCCAGAGCCCCAGCAGACCGAGCGAGAAGGACGCCATGCCGAAGCCGATCATCCAGCGGAAGCCCCAGTAGGCGACCGGCACGATGGGCTTGTAGTCACCGGGGCCGAACTTCTCCTGCAGGGCCTCGTTGGTGTCGTTGATGCCGGGCACATACGACTCGAAGTCGCTGTGCGCGAGGAAGGACAGCAGTCCGGGGATCTCCAGGGCAACCTCGTTGTGCCCCTTGTCGACGTCCCCGTAGGCGAACAGGGAGAAGGGTGCGGGTTCCTCGCCGTCCCACAGGGCCTCGGCGGCGGCCATCTTCATCGGCTGCTGCTCGTACATGACCTTGCCGAGGGTGTCGCCGCTGATCGCGGTGAACAGACCGCCGACCGCCAGGGTGACCAGGCCGAGGCGGAGCGATGTCCGCATCACCGCGATGTGCTTCTTGCGCATGAGGTGGAAGGCGGCGATGCCCACCATGAAGGCGCCACCGGTCAGGAAGGCCGCCGAGAAGCTGTGGAACACCTGGTTGAGCGTGGTGTTCTGGGTGAGCACCAGCCAGAAGTCGGTGAGCTCGGCGCGGCCCTTCTCCTCGTTGATCCGGTAGCCGACCGGGTGCTGCATCCAGGAGTTGGCGGCGAGGATGAAGTACGCCGACAGCAGGGTGCCGATCGAGACCATCCAGATACAGGCCAGGTGGATCTTCTTGGGCAGCTTGTCCCAGCCGAATATCCACAGGCCGATGAAGGTGGACTCGAAGAAGAAGGCGATCAGGGCCTCGAACGCGAGCGGGGCACCGAACACGTCACCGACGAACCGCGAGTAGTCGGACCAGTTCATGCCGAACTGGAACTCCTGCACGATGCCGGTGACCACGCCCATCGCGATGTTGATCAGGAAGAGCTTGCCCCAGAACTTCGTCGCTCTGAGGTACTTCTCCTTGTCCGTCCGCACCCAGGCGGTCTGCAGCCCCGCGACAAGGGCCGCCAGCGAGATCGTCAGGGGGACGAAGAGGAAGTGGTAGACGGTGGTGATACCGAACTGCCATCGCGCCAGGGTCTCCGGCGCCAGAGCCAGCTCCACGTCGTCGCTCCTTACTCAGCGGCGGTCACGGCGACCGCTTGATCCCGTTCCTCCCCCACAACTCGGAAAAACGGGATGCGCTTGTGAACGCGTTCACATTCACAAGCAATTATGACCTACCGATTTTCCGACCTGGAAGGGGGGTCCTGTGTGATGTCGGCCCCTCCGACGACTGCCGTTCCGGCACACACGGAGGCGGCCGGCGGAAGACCGCCGACCGCCTGGACGTACGCGCGGGCCGGAGCCCTCCCGCACGGGTCAGAGCTCCTTGCGGAAGTTCCCCGTCACCTTCAGGAAGATGTCGTTGGCCTCGGTCTCCCCGATCGTGACCCGCACACCCTCCCCGGCGAACGGCCGGACGACCACACCCGCCTGCTCGCACGCCCGCGCGAACGGCATCGTGTGCTCCCCCAGACGCAGCCACACGAAGTTGGCCTGGGTCTCCGGCACCGTCCAGCCCTGGGCCCGCAGCGCGTCCGTCACCCGGTTGCGCTCACACACCAGTGAGCCGACCCGGCCGATCAGCTCGTCCTCGGCCCGCAGCGAGGCGACCGCCGCGTCCTGCGCGATCTGGCTCACCCCGAACGGCACCGCTGTCTTGCGCAGTGCCGCGGCCACGGGCTCGTGGGCGATGGCGAAGCCGACCCGCAGCCCCGCCAGACCGTACGCCTTGGAGAAGGTCCGCAGGACGCAGACGTTGGGCCGCTCACGGTAGATCTCGACGCCGTCCGGCACCTCGGTGTCCCGGATGAACTCGCGATAGGCCTCGTCGAGCACCACCAGGACGTCACCGGGCACCCGGTCGAGGAAACGCTCCAGCCCGGCCCGCCGCACCACCGTGCCGGTGGGGTTGTTCGGGTTGCAGACGAAGATGAGCCGGGTCCGGTCGGTGATCGCGTCGGCCATCGCGTCCAGATCGTGCACATCGCCCGGCGTCAGCGGCACCTGCACCGACGTGGCACCGCTGATCTGCGTGATGATCGGATACGCCTCGAAGGAGCGCCACGCGTAGATCACCTCATCACCGGGGCCGGAGGTCGCCTGCAACAGCTGCTGGGCGACACCGACCGAACCGGTACCGGTGGCCACGTGGGACGCGGGCACGCCGAACCGCTCGGACAGCTCTGCCATCAGGGCCGTACAGGCCATGTCCGGGTAGCGGTTGAAAGCGGCGGCCGAGGCGGCCACGGTCTCCATCACACCCGGCAGCGGCGGGTACGGGTTCTCGTTGGAGGACAGCTTGTACGCCACCGGGCCGCCGGCCGCCGCCGGCTTGCCCGGCTTGTACGTGGGGATCCCCTCCAGCTCGGCGCGCAGCCTGGGGCTCGTCTCGGTCACCGCAGTCCTCCTCGTGAAGACCGGCGGCCCATGACCGCCGCCGACATCCAATACTGCTCACCTTATGAGGATTCGGCGTCGCTGCGTAGAGGAGCGGCGGGGGCACCCATGGTTGAGCGCGAGAGGCACACACGCCCGGCCCGTCACAGCAGCAACAGGGGCAACATCACCCGAAGGGGTAGGAACGGCGCACGCACCGGGGGCGCGCCCTACATATATCTACGCGCCGGTGGTTCACGCCGTGGCGCGCATCCCCCGTGCAGGTGAGTTGAGACCTCTTCGCAACATCGCACCCTCGGCAGGCCCGCACGCGTCGACACGTCAGATCTTGCCATTGGAACGTTCAACACCCTTTATTTCTCATGGGATTACCTCTTAATGATCATGCAGAAACGTGCCTGTCAATGCGTGCATATGCGTCCGCCCTACCCCACCACATGAGCCCTACTATCGGCTCGCCATGACAGCAGCAGGGAAGCACCAGGTGAGCCGCGCGGAAACCTCACGCCGAGGCAACCGGCCGGGTCGAGCGGGCATCAGGGACGTGGCCGCCGCCGCCGGAGTCTCCATCACGACCGTCTCCGACGCCCTCAACGGCAAGGGCCGGCTCCCGGACGTCACCCGGCGCCACGTCCGCGAAGTGGCCGACAGACTGGGGTACCGCCCCTCGGCCGCCGCCCGTACGCTCCGCACCGGGAAGTCCGGACTCATCGGCCTGACCGTGACGACGTACGGGGATGAACCTTTCACCTTCACCGAGTTCGCGTACTTCGCCGAGATGGCGCGCGCCGCCACCTCCGCCGCGCTCGACCGCGGCTACGCCCTCGTCATCCTGCCCGCGACCTCCCGCCACGACGTGTGGTCCAACGTCGCCCTGGACGGCACCGTCGTCATCGACCCCTCCGACCAGGATCCGGTGGTCAGCGAGCTGGTCCGCCAGGGCTTACCGGTCGTCTCCGACGGACGCCCGGCCGGTTCCCTGCCGGTCACGGCCTGGGTCGACAACGATCACGAGGCCGCCGTCCTCGGCATCCTCGACCACCTCGCCGACGCGGGCGCCCGCCGGATCGGTCTGCTCACCGGCACGACCACGGACACCTACACCCACCTGTCGACCACCGCGTATCTGCGCTGGTGCGAGCGGGTGGGCCAGGATCCGGTGTACGAGGCCTACCCGGCGCACGATCCGTGCGCGGGCGCCGTCGCCGCCGACCGGCTGCTCGCCCGTCCCGATCGTCCCGACGCCGTGTACGGCCTGTTCGACCCGAACGGCACCGATCTGCTCGCCGCCGCCCGCCGGTACGGCCTGCGCGTGCCCGAAGACCTGCTGCTCGTCTGCTGCAGCGAGTCCACCGTCTACGCCAACACCGAACCGCCGGTCACCACGCTCTCCCTCAAGCCTCGCCGTATCGGCACGGCGGTGATCCAGTTGCTCATCGACGCCATCGAGGGGGGCGCCGCGGACCGGCCGGTGGAGCAGGTCATACCGACCGAACTGATCGTGCGCACCTCCTCGCAGCGCCGCCCGCCCCGGACGACGGTCAGCCCGCCGAGGTCTCCGAAGGGCACGTGAGACCGGGGCTCCGGGTGACGTCGTACGGCACCCGGGGAGCGGAAAGGCTCGCGGATGCCTGCTCGCGGAGGAACGGGTCCAGGGCGGCTCCGGCGGACGGGCCGGCCGCATGGGGAGAAACCGGTCCGCGCGGGAACACGGGGACCTACGCGCGCCGGCAGTGCGGCCGTCTGCGGCTACGTGCGGCACAGCGCAGGGCCGGTCGGGGCGCGGACGGGCGCCTCCGGCGACGGGGCGCGGCGAGGTGGCGCGTGGTGGGGCGCGGCAAGCTGCAGCGTGGCGGGCGCGGCAAGGTGGGGCGCGCGACGGGGGCGGTCGGTCCGACGGGCGAAGGCGCGCGACGACGATCGCCCGGCCGCGGGGGGCGCTCCCCCAGGGGCGGCACCCCCGCGGCCGGGCGGGTGACCAAGACAACCCCGGCCGGAGGCGGGCGGGTGACGAAGACGGACATCGCACGGAGACCGGGCGACCACAGAACGGCGCAAAGGGGACGAAGAGTGCGTCGAACCGGAGTCTTGCTCCGATTCACCACCCCTGGGTCATCACACAGCGCGATCCGCATTCCTATGATGGGCCCACGACACCGCGGGCCGCTGCGACCAGGCAGTCCGACGCGGTGCAGACGCGGCGCGATGGTGGAGGGGTCGATGACTCAGGGGGCCGGTCAGGGACCCGCGGTGGAGCGGACGGCGACGTTGCGCGACTTCCGGGTGCCCGCTTACGTCCACGAGACCGGTCCGTATGCCCAGAGCGCGCACCCCGGTGACACCGCCCCGCCCGCCGAGGAGGCGTACCCGGAGGGGTACACACCCACCCAGCGGGACCTCCCCGTCATCAACCGGGGCGACACTGTTCAGGTGACCGTCGAGCCCGTGCCCGCCCCCATGCAGCAGCCCACCACCGGCAAGGGCCCGCTGTACGTGGTCGGCGACGTCCACGGCTACCTCGACGAACTGCTGGCCGCCCTCCAGGAACAGGGCCTCGTCGACTCGGCAGGCACGTGGTGCGCCGGCACCGCGCGGCTGTGGTTCCTCGGCGACTTCACCGACCGCGGTCCGGACGGCATCGGCGTCATCGACCTCGTGATGCGGCTGTCCGCCGAGGCCGCCGCCGCCGGCGGCTACTGCAAGGCCCTCATGGGCAACCACGAGCTGCTGCTGCTCGGGGCCAAGCGGTTCAACGACACCCCCGTCAACTCCGGGGCCGGCACCGCCACCTTCCAGGCGGCCTGGCTGCTCAACGGCGGCCAGAAGACCGACATGGACCGCCTCCAGGACCACCACCTGCAGTGGATGGCCCGCCTGGACGCCGTGGAGGAGGTCGACGGCCATCTGCTGCTCCACTCCGACACCACCGCCTACCTCGACTACGGCCGCTCCATCGAAGAGGTCAACGACACCGTCCGCGAGACGATCACCCGCAACGACGCCGACGAGGTCTGGGACCTGTTCCGCAAGTTCACCAAGCGGTTCTCCTTCCGTGACGAGGGCGGCGCCGACGCGGTGCGCTCCCTGCTGGATACGTACGGCGGCACCCGGGTCGTTCACGGCCACAGCCCCATTCCGTACCTGCTGGGCGAAGTCGGCTCCGAGGACGGCGAGGATGACGGCGGTCCCGTGGTCGCCGGACCGCACGTCTACGCCGACGGTCTCGCCATCGCCATGGACGGCGGGGTCACCATGGCCGGAAAACTGCTGGTCCAGAAGCTGCCGCTGAACGACTGAGCGTTCCACGAGCCGCTCTCCGGCGATCCGTGGCCGCACCACGCGGACGGCGAATTCGGTAAACCCCCTGTCACCGCGTGCCGTCACCGCTCTACCATCGGCTTATCCGTAGCAGGCTCCCCTCCGTTTCTGCCCGACGGCTCGTCAGCATGCCGAGCCCCAAGCCCTACGGAGCATCGGGGGATGCACATGAACAGCGTTCCGCAGCACCTGATGAGCGAGGACCGCCAGGAATACGAGCGGGTTCTCGATGAGGCGCTGCGCTCCGCACCACACAACCCGCAACTGGCCGCTCTCGGACAGCGGCTCAACTCGGAACAACTGCGCACGATGGCGCTGAACGCGAGCGCCATCATCACCGCGGCCGCGGGGACCGAGTACCAGCACTATGTGAAGATCCGTGAGGAACTGCGCCGGCCACCGTCCGCGTCGGCCGTCCGTGACTCCGGCTCCGCCGAGCCGGGAACGGGCTCGGCGGGGCTCGCCGCCACCATGGGCGAGGTCGTGGAGACGGCCGGGGCCGGCGCGGTGGCCGTGGTCGCCGTCCTGGCTCCCGTGCTGGCCGGAACCGCCGCCGCGATCTTCCTGCTGGTCGGCGCCGTCTTGCGGATGGTCCAGCCCGATGCCGCGTTCGCCCGGACCATGCTCACCACGGGATGGGTGTTCGGCGCGGTGACGGCGGTCGCCATCCTCGTCGCCGCCGTGGGGCTGCTGATCACCGCGCTGCGCAACAAGCCCTCCGCGCTCGGCGGCGTGTACCGCGAACTCGACGAGGAGGTCACTGCCGCCAGGGACGCCTGGCGGGACGCCCTGCTGGAGCGGGGGATCCTGCCGTTCCTGCGGGACGCCCTCACCGATCCGGCGGCCGCCGCCGCGCTGCAGCACACGGCCCCGCCCGCACCGACCAACCGGATGCCGCACCTCGGATACGGCCGGCCGGGATTCTCCAGCCCCGGTGAGGGCAGTGCGCGCGGCACCCGGCCGAGCTACTCCAGTCCGGACTACTCCAGCCCGGACTTCGGGGGCCCGGAGCATCCGCCGGAGTAGGCAGGACAGCCGGAGGGACGGGTGGGATCCCGAGAGGCCGGTTCGTCGTCGGACCGGCCCTCAGAGGATGCCCGCACGCCCCGCGGCCGTGATCCACAGGGGGAACTCGGAGAGGAGCCGGTCGTACAACTCGGCGTCGGGGACGGTGGTGATGTCGTCCACCGCGAAGAAGCCGACGTTGTCGACACGGCGTCCGGGCAGCGTGTCGAACCGTTCCAGCACGCCGTAGTCGGACCTGCCCAGGCCGACGAACTGCCAGAAGACGGGCTCCTCCACAGCCTCGCGGAGCTCGCGTTCGATCTCCTTGTTGCGGTAGACGCCGCCGTCGGAGAAGAACAGCACGAGTGTCGGAGCGGACGCCCGATGCTCCCGCACGAACGCGCGCACCTCGGAGATGACCTTCTGCTCCTCGTTCTGGATACCGACGTCCCGCATGTCGACCTGGCTGGGGTCCAGTCCCTTCTTCCGCCCGCGCCGGAACAGGCTCATCTCCCCCACCCGCACATGCAGCCGCAGCCAGTCGGGAAGTTCACCGAGCCGCAGATCCGGCAACCGGGCCGGGCTCGAGGCGAAGGTCCAGGCCTGCATCTCCCCGTCGTCGTCCAGTTGCGCCGCCACCGCGGCCATCCGTTCGACGACATCGGTCACGATGCCTCTGGAGTACAGCGGGGACATGGACCCGGAGGCGTCCAGCACAAGGATGACGCGCGCCGTGACCCCGGCGGCCCCGTGCTTGCGCAGACTGACCGCCACCTGCTCCTTGCGCAGCGACAGCCGCTTGCGCATGTCGACGGGCAGCCTTTCCTCGCCCTTGGTGAGCCGGGGGGTGGCCGCCGGCGCCGCGGCGGGCGGGGAGGACGGGACGGTGGGCGGAGGGGGAGACACGGGCGGCGGCGCCACCGGGGCCGCGGCCGGGGCGGCCGCCGGGACGGGATCGTCCACGGTGATGCCGAAGTCCGTCGCCAGCCCGGCCAGCCCTGCCGCGTACCCCTGTCCGACCGCGCGGAACTTCCACCGTCCCTGCCGCCGGTACAACTCACCGCCGATGAACGCGGTCTCGGTCCCCGCGTCCATGTCGAACCGTGCGATCTCGGCTCCCGACCCGGCGTCGAGCAGCCGGAGTACCAGGCCCGGCACCTGGCCGAACGTCCCGCCATCGGCCGACGCGCACAGCGCGATCCGCTCGACGGCCGGTTCGACCGCACCCAGCTCCACCTCGACGGTGTCGGTCGCGGTACCGGTGGCGCTCCGCTTCCCGAGGTGGGTCACGGCACCCGTCGCATGCCGCGGCTGGTTGTAGAAGACGAAGTCCCCGTCGTCCCGCACCCGCCCGGCCTCCGTGAGCAGAAGCGCCGAGGCATCGATGTCCGGCACCCCGGCCCCGGCCGTCCATGCGAGCTCAGCACGCACCACGCGGGCTTCGACGGGAAGATTGGACCCTTTGCTCATCGGACTAGCTGTCATGGGGCCAGTCTGCCCACCCGGCCCGCCGGAGGTGAGGGGGACCCGCCCGGAGCAGGCCGGTCCCGCTCGCATCCCTTCGGGCCCGCCCGCGGGAGCGGCACCACCACAGGCACCGCTGCCGCGCCGGACACTCAGTCCGCGATCGGCAGGTACACCCGGTTCCCGCTCGCCGCGAACTCCTCCGACTTCTGCGCCATGCCCCGCTCGATCTCGGCCCGGCTGCCCCCGTGTTCACGGCGGATGTTCTGGGAGATCTTCATCGAGCAGAATTTCGGACCGCACATCGAGCAGAAATGGGCCGTCTTGGCGGGCTCCGCCGGGAGGGTCTCGTCGTGGAACGCGCGGGCCGTGTCCGGGTCCAGGGCGAGGTTGAACTGGTCCTCCCACCGGAACTCGAAGCGGGCGTCGGAGAGCGCGTCGTCCCATTCCTGGGCACCGGGGTGCCCCTTGGCGAGGTCGGCGGCGTGGGCGGCGATCTTGTAGGTGATGACGCCGGTCTTGACGTCGTCGCGGTTGGGCAGGCCCAGATGTTCCTTGGGCGTGACGTAGCAAAGCATCGCCGTGCCCCACCAAGCGATCATCGCGGCACCGATACCGGAGGTGATGTGGTCGTACGCCGGCGCGACGTCGGTGGTCAGCGGGCCGAGCGTATAGAACGGGGCTTCCTCGCAGATCTCCTGCTGGAGGTCGATGTTCTCCTTGATCTTGTGCATCGGGACATGGCCCGGCCCTTCGATCATGGTCTGCACGTGGAGACGCTTCGCGATCGTGTTGAGTTCGCCGAGCGTGCGCAACTCCGCGAACTGCGCCTCGTCGTTGGCGTCCGCGATGGAGCCGGGCCGCAGTCCGTCACCGAGCGAGTAGGTGACGTCGTAGGCGGCGAGAATCTCGCAGAGTTCCTCGAAGTTCTCGTACAGGAACGACTCCTTGTGATGCGCCAGGCACCACGCGGCCATGATGGAGCCGCCCCGGGAGACGATTCCCGTCTTGCGGTTGGCGGTGAGTGGCACGAACGGGAGGCGCACACCCGCGTGGACCGTCATGTAGTCCACGCCCTGCTCGGCCTGTTCGATGACTGTGTCCTTGTAGATCTCCCAGGTCAGCTCCTCGGCCCGGCCGTCGACCTTCTCCAGGGCCTGGTACAGCGGCACCGTGCCGATCGGGACGGGGGAGTTGCGCAGTACCCATTCACGGGTGGTGTGGATGTTGCGGCCGGTGGAGAGGTCCATGACCGTGTCGGCGCCCCAGCGGGTCGCCCATGTCATCTTCTCCACTTCTTCCTCGATCGAGGAGGTCACCGCCGAGTTGCCGATATTGGCGTTGACCTTCACCAGGAACCGCTTGCCGATGATCATCGGCTCGATCTCCGGGTGGTTGACGTTCGCGGGCAGCACCGCTCGGCCCGCCGCGATCTCCTCGCGGACCACCTCGGGCGAGACGTTCTCCCGGATCGCCACGAACTCCATCTCGGGGGTGACCTCACCACGGCGCGCGTACGCCAGCTGTGTGACCGCCTGCCCCGGGCGGCCCCGGCGCGGCAGGCGTGGGCGCCCGGGGAAGACGGCGTCCAGGTTGCGCAGGCCTCCGCGCGGAGCGGTGTGCTTGATGCCGTCGTCCTCGGGACGGACGGGCCGGCCCGCGTACTCCTCGGTGTCGCCGCGGGCGACGATCCAGTTCTCCCGCAGGGGTGCCAGCCCCCTGCGCACATCGGTGTCGACGAGCGGATCGGTGTACGGGCCGGATGTGTCGTACAGCGTGACCGACTCCCCGTTGGTGAGGTGCACCTGGCGGACCGGCACCCGCAGATCGGGGCGGGTGCCTCCGACGTACGCCTTGTGCCAGCCGATGGACTTCCCGGCCTCCCCGTTCCCCGACGTCTCCGTCGGGTTCTGGCTGGAGGCAGGCGTGCGTGCGTCCTTGTTGGTCATGAGACCTACTCCCTACGCCGGCATTACCCGGTAACAGGTTCGGCGGTCGACGCAGCGGTTTTCGTCTGCCGACGTTCCGTGTGAAACATCACTCGACTTCGGTGATGTTTCATGTGAAACATCGCTGGGACGAAGGTCAGCGCCCTCTCAGCCCGGTGCTCCGAGCTCCCGCGTGTACAAAAGGTGTCACCACGCTAGCGTCCTTTCTGGCGCGGTGAACAGAGGGCCCGCTCGCTTCTTGCGATGATCGGGCGGTGACCCCGACTCAGCCTCCCCCGTACCCACCGCCCGAACCCCCCCGTGACCCCGGCGCCGGAAGCGGACAGGGGCACGGGCACAGTCACAGCCACGGACCGGCGGCGCCCGTCTCCCAGCATCTGCGCAAGGTCATCGCGGCGATCCTGATTCCGTTCGCCGCGGCGGTGCTGATCGGGCTGGCGGTGCTGTGGCCGGGCGGCGCCCCGGCGCACGAACGCACCGGTGTCGGTTTCGACCGCCAGACACAGCACGCCACGGTCACCAAGGTGGTCGAGGTGAGCTGCCAGTCCGTGAACGCCTCCGGAGGCGTGCCGACCGGTGACACCTCCACGGCCGAGGGGTCCTCCGCCCAGCAACAGGCGGACGGCCGTTGCAAGAAGGCGACGATCCGGGTCGACACCGGCGACGACAAGGGCCGTACGTTCAACGAGATCGTGCAGCCGGATCAGACCCGACAGCTGGAACAGGGTCAGGAGGTCGTGGTCGCCTACGAGCCCTCCGCGCCCGAGGACCTTCAGTACTCCGTCACCGACGTGAACCGGCGGCTCCCTCTGGCGCTGCTCGCCGGCATCTTCGCGCTCGCCGTCGTGGCTGTGGGACGACTGCGCGGGGTCATGGCGCTCGTCGCCCTGGCGGTCAGCTTCCTGGTGCTGAACTTCTTCATCCTGCCGGCCATCCTGCAGGGGTCGAACCCGCTGGTCGTGGCCGTGGTGGGAGCGAGCGCGATCATGTTGCTCGCCCTCTATCTGTGCCACGGGCTGTCTGCACGCACCTCGGTGGCGGTGCTCGGCACCCTCATCTCACTGCTGCTGATCGGCGTTCTGGGGTCGGTGTTCATCGGCTGGGCCGCGCTCACCGGAAACACGGACGACAACACCGGTTTGATTCACGGGCTGTATCCCGGGATCGACATGAGCGGCCTGCTGCTGGCCGGCGTGATCATCGGTTCGCTCGGTGTTCTCGACGACGTGACGGTCACCCAGACGTCCGCGGTCTGGGAGCTGCACGAGGCCAATCCGTCGATGGGCCGGCGCGGGTTGTACCGCGCGGGCATCCGTATCGGCCGCGATCACATCGCGTCCGTGGTCAACACCCTGGTCCTCGCTTACGCCGGCGCCGCGCTGCCCCTGCTGCTGCTCTTCTCCATCGCTCAGAGCAGTGTGGGGACGGTGGCCAACAGTGAGCTGGTCGCGGAGGAGATCGTACGTACCCTCATCGGCTCGATCGGCCTGGTCGCCTCGGTGCCGGTCACCACGGTGCTCGCCGCACTGGTGGTCTCGGCCGACCGTCCGTCGGCGGGAGACCACGAGGGGCAGGGGCAGGAAGAGGGGCGGGGGCGCACGCAGGAACGCGGACAGGTGCCGGAGGCCCGCTCGGCCCCGGGGCGCGGTGGACGGGGCAAGCGCCGTAAGCGGTGAGATCCGTGTGGCGGAACGGGTGCTGAAGCGTTCCGCCACACCGGCCCACCCGACTGGCGCAACGCTTCAGCCGGCACTCTGCTCCGCCAGGATCCGGTCCAGCGCGTCGTCGAGGTGGGCGTCGAAATCGGCGAGCGCCCCCTCCTGGCCCAGCGGCACCAGCTTGTCGGTGCGGTCGAGGAAGGCCACAAGCGGCGCGGTCGACGACCGGAAGAGCGCCTGGTCGCTGCCGACCTGAAGCCGGATCAGCACCTCGCCCAACATGTCGGGGTCGACCGGTGAGACCCGTACGTCCCCCTCACCGCACGGCCGGCCGACACCGTCAATCAGCAACTCCCTGCCGAAGGCCCAGGTCACCGGCGCGTCCCCGGGCAGATGAAAGGTCAGCCGCACGGCGTAGGGATCACCGGTGTCGTAGCGCAGCTCCACCGGGATGCGGAAGGAAAGCTCCTCCGACACGAGGAAGCTCATCATGACCTCTGCCTGTACCGATTCGCGCATCGCCTACCCCGTCATTCGCCGCGGACTGGCCGGGCATGGATCCTGACACCAGATGAAATCTTGCTGAACGTACACACCAGATCACAAGGAGTGAGTTTTCAGATACTGATAGACAGCGTCAGTGAATCCAGCAGGCGCCCCAGTTCGGCCTGCAGAAGACGGGCCGCGGGGATGAGCCGGTCGGCCTGATGTGCGGGCAGGGAGATGGCCACCGATGCCGCCGCCCCACCGAGAGTGATCGGAATGGCGGCACACACCGTCCCCAGAGCATATTCCTGACGCTCTGTCACCAGTGCCATGCGTGGCGTACGGTCCAGCCGTCGGAGCAGGCTGTGATCGTCGCGGACGGTGTAGGGCGTGACCGGGCACACCGGATGGCGGCTCAGATGGTCACGACGGGCCTCGCTGTCGAGCTGGGAGAGGAGAGACTGCCCAATGGCGTGAGCATGGCCGGTCTCCCGGAAGTCGGCCCACTCCTCCACCGCGGGGTTGCCCGGGGTGTCGGAGACACAGACGACCTCGATCTCGCCCTCGCGGTACACCGCGTAATACACGGGGACGCCGATCGCGTCACGCCAGCGGGCGAGAGTGTCGACGACCTTGCTGCGACGTTTCTGCTGCGCTCCGCTGCCGCTGAGCAGCTCGGCCGCCTCCCCCAGGAAGAACAGCCCTTTGTCGCGGCGCAGATAGCCCTCGTGCACCAGGGTGCGCAGCAGGTGGTACGTGGTGGGGAGCGCCAGCCCGGTCTCACGGGCCAGTTGTTTGGCGGGCGCCCCGCACGCGTGCCCGGCGACGGTCTCCAGCAGGCGCATGGCCCGCTGCACGGAGCCGATGAGGGTCGCGGTGGGCGCGGTGGGCGCCGGGGAGCGGGGCTGCGGGGGGACCGCGGCCAGAGGGGCTGAGGCGGTACCAGTCGTGGCCAAGGGGCACTCCCGAAACGCGAGGGGGCAGCCCGTGCGGGGAACACGGGTGGGGGGTCGCCGCTCGCGGGGATCGTCCCCGCGTCGAGTTCCGGACTCTAACGGGCTGTCACCGCACCCGGACGGCCCGTGGGCGAAACTTCCCCCGCGCGAGGGAACCGGTGATTCCTGTTACCGCCTCACCGGTCCCCCTCAGCTCACCAGTCGCTGCGCGACGAGGAACTCGTCATGAACTTGCGTACGACGTAGATCAGCCCGCCGACCAGTGCCACGAACACCAGCAGCTTGAAGAGCAGTCCGATCACGAACCCGACCACGCTCGCGATCAGCCCGCCGAACACCACCAGAGCGATGACCGGCACCGCGATCCACTTCACCCACCACGGCAGTCCCGCGAAAATCTCCCGCATCGCCCTTGTCCTTGTCTCTCCGCCCGCCGAGTGCCGGGTCGTGTCACATGATGTCCTGCATCCGATGCTAGAGCGGCGGAGGGGCCGCCGGGGGCCTCGTACCCCTTGTCCTCCCCTGACCGATCCCCTAGGGAACCCTGAGGGCCCGGCTCAGCTCTCGGGGGGAGAGAACACCACCAGGACCCGCAGATCCTCGCTGATGTGGTGGAACTTGTGGGCCACGCCGGCCGGTACGTACACGACGCTGCCCCGCGCCACCTGGGTGGTCTCCATACCGACGGTGATCGACGCCCGGCCGCTGACGACGAAGTACACCTCGTCCTGCTGGTGCGGCTGCTGAGGGTCCTGGACGCCTGCGTCGAGGGCGTAGAGACCCACTGACATGTTCCGCTCCCGCAGGAACTGCAGGTAGGCCCCGTCGTTGGCGGCGCGCTCCGCCTCCAGTTCGTCCAGCCGGAATGCCTTCATCTCCTGGTTACGCCCCTACCTCACTGCTCAAGCCCGATCGTGTCTGTCACGATCAGACACATGATGAATTTCCTAGTCAAGACGATCGCCAACGCGGGTGCCCTCGCGGTAGCGGTGTGGCTGCTCGCCGACATCACCCTGACCGGGGACAGCACGGGCAAGGAGATCGGCACCCTGATCCTGGTCGCCCTGATCTTCGGCCTGGTGAATTTCCTGGTCAAGCCGGTCGTGAAGCTCCTCAGCCTCCCCCTGCTCATTCTGACCCTGGGGCTGTTCACCCTGGTCGTGAACGCCCTGATGCTGCTGCTCACCTCCTGGCTCGCCGACAAGCTGGACCTGAGCTTCCACGTGGAGGGCTTCTGGACGGCCGTACTGGGCGGCCTGATCATCTCCGTCGTCTCCTGGGCGCTCAACGTCGTCCTGCCCGACAAGGACTGAGCACGATTACCTACCGGACCTGTTTCGTCTGTACCGGCAACATCTGCCGTTCGCCCATGGCCGGGTCCGTGTTCCGCGCGCGGGTGGCGGCGGCCGGGCTCGGCAGTCCGGTCGAGGTGGACAGCGCCGGTACGGACGGCCGGCACGAGGGCGAGGGCGCCGACCCCCGCGCGCAGACCGTTCTGCGGGCGAACGGCTACGACGCCGGCCACACGGCGCGGCGGTTCGCTCCCTCCTGGTTCGCCCGCCTCGACCTCGTCATCGCGCTCGACGCCGGGCACTACACGCGGCTGCGGCGCCTCGCCCCCGCGCAACGGGACGCGGACAAGGTGCGTCGCTTGCGTTCGTACGACCCGGCCGCCGGCGACGACCTCGACGTACCGGATCCCTACTACGGGGACATCGACGGTTTCGACGAGGTTCTTGAGATGGTGGAGGCGGCGAGCACCGTTCTGCTCGAGGCGGTACGCACGGACCTGGAAGGACAGGCGGCATGAACGATTCGACGACGGGCGCGGGCCACGGCCCGCTCCGGCCCGGCGGAGCGGGTGACGGGACCCGGGTGGTGCGCGCCGGGCTGCCCGAGCCGGTCAAGCACGAGCCGACCCTGCCCGGCCCCGTGTTCGCGGCCCACTTCCATCTGCCGGGCGACCCCACCGGCCCGTACACCTACGGCCGGGACGAGAACCCCACCTGGACCCTGCTGGAACGGGCCATCGTCGGACTGGAGGCCCCCGGACGCGACGATGCCGAGGCTCTGGTGTTCGCCTCGGGCATGGCCGCGATCTCGTCGGTGCTCTTCTCCCAGCTGCGCGCCGGGGACGCGGTCGTCCTGCCGGACGACGGTTACCAGGCACTGCCCCTGGTGCGAGCTCAGCTGGAGACGTTCGGCATCGAGGTGCGCACCGCGCCCACCGGCGGCGACGCCCAGCTCGAGATCCTCGACGGCGCGAAGCTGCTGTGGATCGAGACGCCCTCGAATCCGGGGCTGGACGTGTGCGACGTACGGCGTCTCGCCGAGGCGGCACACGCCCAGGGCACCCTGGTCGCCGTCGACAACACCCTCGCGACGCCACTCGGCCAGCGTCCGCTCGAGCTCGGCGCGGACTTCTCGGTGGCCAGCGGCACCAAGCAGCTCACCGGGCACGGCGATGTGCTCCTGGGGTACGTCACCGGACGCGATGCCGACGCCATGGCCGCAGTCCGGCGCTGGCGCAAGATCGCCGGGGCGATCCCCGGGCCCATGGAGGCCTGGCTCGCACACCGTTCGATCGCCACACTCCAGTTGCGTGTCGACCGGCAGAACGCCACCGCGCTGGCACTGGCCCGGGCGCTGCGCGAGCGGCCGGAGGTGACGGGACTGCGCTACCCGGGGCTGCCCGACGACCCCTCGTACGCGATGGCCTCGCAGCAGATGCGGCGCTACGGGTGCGTGGTGTCCTTCACATTGCCCTCGCGCGCGCGTGCGGACCGTTTCCTCGACGCGCTGCGGCTCGTGGACGACGCCACCAGCTTCGGCGGGGTACGGTCCACGGCGGAACGGCGCGGGCGCTGGGGCGGGGACGCGGTGCCGGAAGGCTTCATCCGCTTCTCCGTGGGGGCCGAGGACCCGGAGGACCTGGTGGCCGACGTCCTGCGCGCTCTGACCGATTCGGGCACCTGACCAGCCATACCGGCGGCGTCGAACGTCGGCCGGTGCACCGCGGCGGACGGTCCGAACCTCCCCCCTCGTGGCTCGGACCGCCCGCGGTTCCCCGCGCGAAGAACCGCGGAGCCAAGGCTAGTTGACTGAGTGTCAGTGTCCAATCACAGTAGCGACAGCGACCTATCGACATTTTTATAGTTGGCCACGTCCGGACGCGCAGCCGAGGCCGACCGAGGAGGGTGTGCCGTGGACCTGGCCTTGCTGCGGACCTTTGTGACCGTGCACCGGGCCGGTTCCTTCACCCGTGCCGCCGCTCTGCTGGGCCTCTCCCAGCCGGCCGTCACCTCTCAGATAAGAACGCTGGAACGGCAGCTGGGACGTCCTCTCTTTCTGCGCCGGGCGCGCGGTGTGACGCCGACGACCATCGGGGACGAGCTGGCCCACAGGGCCGCACCGCATCTCGACGCCCTGGTGGAGATAGCCGAGTTCGGGCCTGCGGACGGCTCCTTCTCACGGACACTGCATCTGGCCGGCCCTCCGGAGTTCACCGCCGAGCGGGCGCTGCCCTCGCTCACCGAACTGGCCCGGGAGGACGGCCGGGGTTTCGCCCTGCGCGCCTCCTTCGGAACCGCCGAGGAAACCCTGGAAGGGCTTGCCGCCGGACATCACGATCTGGCCATCAGCACGGCCCGTCCACGCGGTGCCCTGCTCTCGTCGACTGCGCTCTGCGACGAGGAGCACGTCCTGGTCGCCGCCCCGCGTTGGGCCGAGCGGAGCGGATCCGGCACGCACCACAGGGCCGGCCCGTCCGCCCTGGAACGGATCCCGGTGGTCGAGGTGCACGAGTCGCTGCCGTTCGTCGCCCGCTACTGGGCGTCCGTCTTCGACTCCCGTCCGGCCGCCCCGGGCACCGTCATCGTCCCGGATCTACGCGCGGTGCTGTCCTGCGCCACCGCAGGCGCGGGGCTGGCAGTACTGCCGCGTTACCTGTGTACGGGAGCGCTCGAGCGCGGGGAGGTGGTCACCTTGCATGAACCGGCGGTGCCCCCGCTGCGCACCTACTTCCTGGTGATCCGCACGGGCACACTGGCACTGCCGCACATCGCGCGGGCCCACGCGCGGCTGGTGCAGGCGGCGACCGACTGGTGCTGAGCCGCGAGGCGGGGAGCACACTGCCCGAAACCGGTCCGTGTGATCGCACGATGTTTCACGTGGAACCAGTCGGGCCACATTGTCCCCATGACCGTCCGACCCGTGGTCAAGCGCACCGCACGAGCCGTTCTGCTGGACGGCGAGCATCTGGTTCTCATCAAGCGCACCAAACCTGGCATGGATCCGTACTGGCTCACTCCGGGCGGCGGTGTGGAACCGGAGGACTCGACCGTCGTGGACGCCCTGCACCGGGAGGTGTACGAGGAGCTCGGCGCGAAGATCACCGATGTGGTGCCCTGTTTCGTCGACACCGTGGAGCACATCGGCGAGGACGGCGGCGCCACCGGCGTCAAGGTGCAGCACTTCTTCGTCTGCCGTCTGGAATCCATGGACCCGTCCCTGCGGCACGGTCCAGAGGTCGACGAACCCGTCGGTGAGTACGAGATCGTCCGGGTGCCGTTCACCCGTGTCGGTATCGCCTCCGTCCACCTCGTACCGCTGTCGCTGCGGCACTACCTGGACGGCAACATCGAAGGTGTGCGCGCCATGCACGCCCCCGACCTGGGCTGACCCCGACGCTTCCCGCATGGCTGAAAGCCCGTGCGGGTCTGCCCAAACAGGTGGACGCCGAAGCCCCCTGTCGGACAGCCTGACCTGCGTGTCGACACCTTCCCTTGACTCATCGCCCATCCGCCGACTGACGCTCCGCGATCTCACCGCCTGCGCCGACTTGTCCGAGGACCGGGGGTGGCCACGAGAGGAGCACAAGTGGGGTCTCCTCCTCGCGGCCGGGAAGGGGTACGGCATCGACGACCCCGGCGGTGGTCTGGTGACCGCCTGCATCATCACCGAGTACGGGCCACAGCGGCAGCCCGCTTTCGCGGCCATCGGCATGGTCCTGGTCGCACGACGGCATGCGCGCCGGGGGGTGGGACGCCGGCTGACGCGTCATGTCGTCGCGGCGATGGGGACGACTCCGCTCACCCTGCATGCCACCCCGTCCGGCAGACCGCTCTACGAGGAGTTCGGCTTCAAGGTCACCGGCCGGGCAGAGATGCTGCGGGGTCGCCTTCTCCCGCCGGCTACGCGGCAGGCGGTCGCCACCCGTGCCGCGACGGCGGGCGACCTTCCCGCGATCCTCCGGCTCGACGAGGAGGTCTTCGGAGCGGACCGCACGCACATCGTGACCCGGCTGCCCGCCTTCGCCGATCAGCTGCGCGTCGCCGAGGAGTCCGGACAGCTCATCGGATACGCGGCCGCCTGGCCCAACATGGAGACTCATGTCGTGGGCCCGCTGATCGCCCGTGACACCGCGACCGCGCAGGCGCTGCTCGCCTCCCTCGCCGAGCACACCGACCGGCCCCTGCGCACCGACATCGACGTATGGCACGAGGAACTGCTGGGCTGGGCGAAGGATCATGGACTGTCGTCCGTCGCGTTCAACGACGTCATGACGTACGGGGTCACGGAGCTGCCCGGGGACCGGAGCCGCCGGTTCGCCCCGGTGACGGTCGCGGCGGGCTGACACCCACCGAAGCGGTGGCGCCGGGACCTGAGGAGACTCAGTACCGGCGCCGCCGTGTGTCACGAGGCAGGGCGTCAGGCGATGGCCTCCATCGCCGCCGTGGCGAAGGCGGGGTCCTGCTCCGGCGCGCCGCCACCGACGCCGATCGCGCCGATGGGCCGTCCGTCGCGCCGGATGGGCACACCACCGGCGGTGAACAGCAGCGGCCGGTCGAGTGCGGGCAGGGTGTGGAAAAGGCCTCCGGGCCGTACGGCGTCCACGAGTCCGGCGGTGGACGCGTGCGGTTGGAGCGTGGTGTACGCCTTGCGGGTGCTGGTCTCACCGGAGATCATCACCGCGCGGTCGTCCCGGCGGGACGGGAGGTGAGCAAGTGGCCGCCGGCGTCGAGCACGGTGACGCCGACCGTGACTCCGGCCGCCTCGGCGGCCTCACGGACGGACACCAATGTCACCGAGGCCGGTCTCGAGCCCCTGGACGAGGCACGGCCGACCGATGACACCGCCCTGCGCGAGGCCCTCGAGCAGGGGGCGAGAAACCCGGAACTGGTGCCGCTGGGGCCCCGGAAACCCTGAAGGCCCCGGTCCCCGCATAGGCTGCCGTCATGGGAGATCTTGAGATACGCGCCGCGGTCGCCGGTGACATCCCGGCGATCGTCGGCATGCTCGCCGACGACCCCCTGGGCGCCCAGCGTGAGTCACCGGACGACGCCACTCCCTATCTGACCGCTATGGAACGGATCGAAGCCGACCCGAACCAGCACCTGGTCGTGGCGGTCCGCGAGGAACGCGTCGTCGGTACGCTGCAGCTCACGATCGTTCCAGGACTGTCCCGCCGCGGCTCGACCAGGTCGATCATCGAAGGGGTCCGCGTCCACGCGGACGAGCGCGGCACCGGCCTGGGTACCCTGCTGATCGAGTGGGCCATCGGCACATCCCGCCGGGAGGGATGCCGACTGGTTCAGCTGACATCCGACAACACCCGCACCGATGCCCACCGCTTCTATGAGCGGCTCGGCTTCACGGCCTCCCACCTGGGCTTCAAGCTACCGCTGTGACACGACGCCCCGGGTCCTGGTTTCACGTGAAACAGGGCCTGGCCCCGACTCCCCCGGCGACCGGGTGGGGCTAGCCGATACCCCGCCACCCCTCGGTATCCGCTCCGCCGGGTACGCCGGCCCTCTCCTCATAGGGCCGGCGCGTGAACACGAACGATCCCAGGTCGAGATGACGCACCGTTCCGTCCGGCCGTCGTACGGCCTTCAGGACCTCACCGGCGTAGTAACCCTCCAGCCCCCTCCATGTCCCGTCCCCGTTCGAACGGAAACGTGAGCGCCGGCCGTTGCCGGACAGCGGCTCCAGCGAGACGAAGCCGTCGGCCGAGAGGCGCAGCGCGAAGGCGTGCGTCCCCCAGTACCACTGGCCCACCAGTTCCAGCACCGTCGGATCGGCCTCCCGCAACGGCTGCCAGGGAGCCGGGATACGCGGTTCCGCCTCTGCGACGATCCGGACGAGATCCGCGGCGACCGTGTACGGCGCGGGCCCCGATGTGCAGTTGGTGAGGACGACCGCGCTCACGTCGTCGGCCACGCTGACGGTCAGACAGGCAAGAAAACCCGGAAGCGACCCGGTGTGTCCGATGAGAGCACGTCCGTGCTGGTGACGAAGCTCAACGCCCAGGCAGTACGCGTAGCCGTCGGCCACGTCCGCCGCCTCGACCGGTGTCGCCGGGGTGATCATCTCCCACAGGGACTCGGCGCTCAGTACTCGCTCGTCCCCCCGGGCCAGGAAGGCCGCGAAACGCGACAGGTCACCGGCGGTGGACCACAGTTGCCCTGCGGGTGCCATCACCCCGAGATCCTCCAGGGGCTCGGGCATCATCACATCCGCCCACGGGTGCACCGCCCAGCCATCCGCATGCGGCGCCTCCGGTCTTCCACTCGTGCGATGCAGGCCCAGCGGTTCGAGCACTTCCCGCCTGAGGACTGCTTCCCACGGAGCACCGCGGAGCTTCTCGACCAGGGCGCCCAGCACGGCGTATCCCGGGTTCGAGTAATGGAACCGCCGTCCCCTTGCGTGTACCTGCGGCTGTTCGCCCAGTACATCGGCGAGCCCGGGCCGCAGGGAACCCGGGGTCCGCTCCCACCAGGGGCCTGGAGTCTCGGCGGCCAGGCCACCACTGTGCGAGAGCAGCTCGGCGATCGTCGCCTCACCCACCCCCGTGCCCGGAAGGTGTCGGTCCAGCGGATCGGAGAGGTCCAGCATTCCCGCGTCACGCAGCCGGAGCACCAGGACCGCGGTGAAGGTCTTGGTGATCGAACCGATCCGGTACTGCACGTTCTCGTCCGAGGTCTGTCCGCCCATCCCGGCTCGTGCCCCGGTCCACACCGTCTTGCCGCCCCGCGCCACGGCCGCGACCAGGGAGGGGGCACGCCCCGTGCTCTGGGCTACGGCGATCCGGTGCAGCAGGGCGCGTCGGGTTCCGGGCAGCAGTTCTTCCTCAGGCGTCGTCATGCGCTCAGTCCAGCACGGTGGCCGGACCAGGCGCCGCGGTGACGGGCAGGTTCCCGCGGCACGTGTCGGGCATCGATCCCGCAACCAGCGGATCCGCTCACTGCCTCACGCCGTGTCGGTACGTGGACCGGCGCTCGGAGCAGGACGGGTGGCCTCCCACGCCGCCTCGATCATGGGGAAGATCTCGTCCAGGGCGGCCTGGGGGTCGGCCGCTTCGCGGGCCAGTGAGTAGGCGTCGATCACGAACCGCGCGATGGTGCGGGCGGCGGTCTCGCTCCGGGTCAGACCGGAATCGGCGGCGATGACCGTGGCCAGGGCATCCGCGTGGCGCAGGCGGATCGACTCCTCGTACTTCCGCAGGGCGGGAGAGGCGTCGATCATGCGCCAGATCGGGGCGGCGCTTTCCGCGGTGCAATGCCGCACCAGGGCCAGAATCTCGCGGCGCAGCGCGGGGATGAGCGGCTCGTGCGGCGCCCGGCCGGTGACCGCCCGCGTGAGGCGCTGCTCGAAGTCCTCGTCCTGCTCGAACACCAGGGCCTCTTTCGAGGCGAAGTGGGAGAAGAGCGTGGTGACGGCCACGTCGGCCTCGGCGGCTACGTCCCGGATGCCCACCGCGTCGTAGCCGCGTTCCAGGAAGAGGCGCAGCGCGGTGTCGGCGATCTTCTGGCGGGTCGCGGCCTTCTTGCGCTCACGGCGTCCGGACTCCACGGTCATGAACGCAGACTACCAGGTACGAAAGAATAACTGTAAGGAAAAGCTATCGGTTAGTGTTATGTTCGGCGGCATGAAGAAGGTGAGCTTCGCCGAGTTCGGCGGTCCGGACGTTCTGCAACTCGTTGACGCCGAGGAGCCCCACGCGGGCCCCGGCCACATACGCATCGCCGTACGGGCGGCGGGCGTGAATCCCGTCGACTGGAGAATCCGTGAAGGCCAGATCCTGGGGGCCCATCCGGTCGAGCTGCCCTCCGGGCTCGGGCTCGACGCCGCCGGGGTGGTGGACGAGGTCGGCGAGGGCGTCGTGGGGGTCGAGGTCGGTGACCGGGTGTTCGGCGAGGGCTCCAGCACCTACGCCGAGACCGCCGTGCTGTCGGCCTGGGCCCGGATGCCGTCGGAGCTGACGTTCGAGGAGGCGGCGGGGTACCCCTCCGTGATGGAGACCGCGCTGCGCGTCATCGGTGAGACCGGTGTGCGGCGGGGCCAGACTCTTCTGGTCAGCGGCGCGGCCGGGGGAGTCGGATCGGCGGTGCTGCAGATCGCCCGCGACCGCGGCATCACGGTGATCGGCACGGCCGGTGCCGCGAACCAGGGGTATCTGCGCGGTCTCGGTGCCCTCGCCACCACCTACGGCGAGGGCTGGGCTGAGCGGGTCCGGCGGCTCGGTACCGTCGACGCGGCTCTCGATCTGGCCGGTTCGGGTGTGATCCGCGAGCTGGTCGAGCTGACCGGGAATCCGGAGAAGGTCGTCTCCATCGCCGATCTCGGTGCGCCGGAGTTCGGTGCCCGGTTCTCCGGTACGGCCGGCAGCATGCCCGCGGCGCTCGCACAGGCCATCGACATGATCTCGTGGGGCCGACTCCACATCCCGGTCGCGAAATCGTACGCGCTCGCCGAGGCCGCGGCGGCCCACATCGACAGCCAAGCCGGTCACACGCGCGGGCGCCGGGTCCTGGTCATCTGAGCCGCATCCCGCGCGGCCACACGGCACGGCAGGCCGCACGCCCCGTACCGCGCCTGCCGGGGCCCGCCTGAAGTGGTACGCCACGCACCACGCGCGGGATCCCGAGCCGGCCCGCGCACCTCATGGGCGCTGCCGGAACCCGACCTGGATCCGACGGCGCCCCTGACGTGGCGCACTCCCCTGACCTGCGCGTCTCACGGACAGGCCGTCATGTGCCAAGATCGAATGAGACGGTGCCACGGGATCTGAGAACCCACATGACGGGTCAGGTCTGTGCCATGTCGACGAAGCGCGAGTAGTGGCCCTGGAAGGCGACGGTGATCGTCGCCGTCGGACCGTTTCGGTGCTTCGCCACGATCAGATCGGCCTCACCCGCGCGTGGGGACTCCTTCTCGTAGGCGTCCTCTCGGTGCAGCAGGATCACCATGTCGGCGTCCTGCTCGATAGAGCCCGACTCACGCAGGTCCGAGACCATCGGCTTCTTGTCGGTGCGCTGCTCGGGGCCACGGTTGAGCTGGGAGAGCGCGATCACCGGTACCTCGAGTTCCTTGGCGAGGAGCTTGAGGTTACGGGACATGTCCGAGACCTCCTGCTGGCGGCTCTCGGCGCGCTTGGAGCCGCCGGACTGCATCAGCTGGAGGTAGTCGATGACGACCAGCTTCAGATCGTTGCGCTGCTTCAGGCGACGGCACTTGGCACGGATCTCCATCATCGACAGGTTCGGGGAGTCATCGATGTAGAGGGGCGCCGCCGAGACGTCCGGCATCCGGCGCGCCAGACGCGTCCAGTCCTCGTCGGTCATCGTGCCGGAACGCATGTGATGCAGGGCGACACGGGCCTCGGCGGACAGCAGACGCATCGCGATCTCGTTGCGCCCCATCTCGAGCGAGAAGATGACACTGGGCAGGTTGTTCCTGATGGACGCGGCCCGGGCGAAGTCCAGGGCGAGCGTCGACTTGCCCATCGCGGGGCGCGCGGCGATGACGATCATCTGCCCGGGGTGCAGCCCGTTGGTGAGCGAGTCGAAGTCGGTGAACCCGGTGGGTACTCCGGTCATCTCGCCGCTGCGCGATCCGATCGCCTCGATCTCGTCGAGGGCGCCCTCCATGATGTCGCCGAGCGGCAGGTAGTCCTCGCTGGTGCGCTGTTCGGTGACGGCGTAGATCTCCGCCTGCGCGCGGTTGACGATCTCGTCCACGTCGTCGTCGGCCGCGTATCCCATCTGGGTGATGCGCGTACCCGCTTCGACGAGACGGCGCAGTACGGCACGCTCGTGCACGATCTCCGCGTAGTACGCCGCGTTCGCCGCCGTGGGAACCGTCTGGACGAGGGTGTGCAGATACGAGGCCCCGCCGACCTTGGTGATCTCGCCGCGCTTGGTCAGTTCCGCGGCGATCGTGATCGGGTCGGCCGGCTCGCCCTTGGCATAGACATCGAGGATGGCGGTGTAGACGGTCTCGTGGGCCGGCTTGTAGAAGTCATGGCCCTTGAGGATCTCGACCACGTCGGCGATGGCGTCCTTGGACAACAGCATGCCGCCCAGGACGGACTGCTCGGCATCGAGGTCCTGTGGCGGCACTCTCTCGAACGCGGAGCCTCCGCCGTCCCACCCGTCGCTGTCCCGGCCGCGGTCGTGCTGCTCGTCGCGGCCCTGGCCGCGGTCGTCGCGACGGCGGGAAGCGGGCAGACGATCACTGGGACCGGTGTCGGCCCACGGGTCGTCCAAGGGCTCGGAAATGCTCACCGAGCCACCTCCTCCCGTCCGCCGAGCGGACCTCGCCGCGCCATTCTGTTCTACGGCACGGCACTGACAAATAGGACGCCCGACTCCGTTTGTCGCGCGCCGGTTTTGTGGCGTTTGTGAAACCGGTGGACGGAGCGGGCGCCGGACCACCGTAGGCCCGTCGGCACCGTCAGCCAATCTGGTTATCCACAGGCCATGTGGACGACCGGCCCAATGCTGTGGAGAACTGCACAAAACCTGTGCACGAGCCGGTGGACAGCCCTGTGAACAAGCTCCGACCTCCTCGCCACATGCGCTGTTGACCTGCGGCTTTGCCGTCCACCGGTTGTGCAGAAGAAAAACTTCCCCGGTCGGATCAAGATCCAGGCCCACGGTGTACCCAAGCACACACCCTGCGCGATGAAGTAAGGGTCATAATGGCTTTGCATCTCTTACCTGTGGACGGATAGATTGGTGCACATGACACAGGCCCCCGCCCGCCCCGGAGCCGCTCGACGACAGCATGACCGAGAGATCATCATGCTGGCCGTGCCGGCCTTCGGGGCCCTCGTCGCCGAGCCGCTGTTCGTCATGGCCGACAGCGCTATCGTCGGCCATCTCGGCACGGCACAGCTCGCGGGTCTCGGCATCGCCTCGGCTCTGCTCGTGACCGCCGTCAGCGTCTTCGTCTTCCTGGCCTATGCCACGACAGCAGCCGTCGCCCGCCGGGTCGGGGCCGGCGACCTGGCCTCGGCCATTCGCCAGGGCATGGACGGCATCTGGCTGGCGCTGCTCCTCGGCGCCGCCGTTGTCGCCGTCGTCCTGCCCACGGCGCCCGCCGTCGTGGACCTCTTCGGCGCCTCCGACACAGCGGCCCCCTACGCGATCACGTACCTGCGAATCTCCACCTTCGGCATACCGGCGATGCTCGTCGTACTCGCCGCGACCGGAGTCCTGCGTGGCCTTCAGGACACCAGAACCCCTCTGTACGTCGCCATCGGGGGCTTCCTCGCCAACGGGTTCCTCAACGTCGCACTGGTCTACGGCGCCGGCCTCGGCATCGCCGGCTCCGCCTGGGGCACCGTCATCGCGCAGTGGGGCATGGCCGCTGTCTATCTGGCCGTGGTGCTCCGCGGAGCGCGCAGACACGGGGCATCGCTGCGCCCGGACGCCGCCGGAATCAGGGCCTCGGCCCAGGCGGGTGCGCCTCTGCTGGTACGCACCCTCTCCCTCCGGGCCATTCTGATGATCGCGACAGCCGTCGCCGCACGCCTGGGCGACTCCGATATCGCGGCGCACCAGATCATCCTTTCCTTGTGGAGCCTGCTCGCGTTCGCGCTGGATGCCATCGCCATCGCAGGGCAGGCCATCATCGGGCGCTATCTGGGAGCCGGCGATGCCCAAGGGGCACGCGAGGTGTGCCGTCGCATGGTCCAGTGGGGGATGGCGTCGGGTGTCGTCCTCGGTGCACTGGTGATCCTCGCCCGGCCCGTGTTTCTTCCTCTGTTCACCAGCGACGCCACGGTCAAGGACGCGGCTCTGCCGGCGCTGGTGATCGTGGCGCTGTCCCAGCCGATCTGCGGCATCGTCTTCGTTCTGGACGGGGTACTGATGGGTGCCGGCGACGGACCGTATTTGGCCTGGGCGATGCTGTTGACCCTCGCGGTGTTCGCTCCGGTCGCCCTGTTGGTTCCTGCCCTCGGAGGTGGGCTCACCGCACTGTGGGCGACGATGACGCTCATGATGAGCGTGCGCATGTTGACCCTGTGGCTCCGTACCCGCTCGGGCCGCTGGGTCGTCACGGGCGCCGCGCGCTGACCGTTTCACGTGAAACAAGGCCATGGGGGCCGCACCCAGAAGGGTGCGGCCCCCATGTACTCACTGGATCACTGCGTCAGCAAGCGTGGCATTCAGCCGGCGACGACCTCGAGGTTGACCTTGGCGGCCACCTCGGGGTGCAGACGCACGGACGTCTCATGGGCGCCCAGCGTCTTGATCGGCGCGCCCAGCTCGATGCGGCGCTTGTCGACCTCGGGACCACCGGCAGCCTTGATCGCGGAAGCGATGTCGGCCGGGGTGACGGAGCCGAAGAGACGACCGGCGTCGCCGGAGCGAACGGCCAGACGAACCTTGACGCCCTCGAGCTGGGCCTTCACCTGGTTGGCCTGCTCGATGGTCTGGATCTCGTGGATCTTGCGAGCACGACGGATCTGCTCGACGTCCTTCTCGCCACCCTTGGTCCAGCGGATCGCGAGCTTCCGCGGAACCAGGTAGTTGCGAGCGTAACCGTCCTTGACGTCGACGACGTCGCCCGCGGCACCGAGGCCGGAGACCTCGTGGGTGAGGATGATCTTCATCTGTCGGTCACCCTTCCCTTATCGCGCGGTGGACGTGTAGGGCAGCAGCGCCATCTCACGGCTGTTCTTGACGGCCGTGGCGACATCACGCTGGTGCTGCGTGCAGTTGCCGGTCACGCGGCGGGCACGGATCTTGCCGCGGTCGGAAATGAACTTCCGCAGCATGTTCGTGTCCTTGTAGTCCACGTACGTGACCTTGTCCTTGCAGAATGCGCAGACCTTCTTCTTAGGCTTGCGCACAGGCGGCTTCGCCATGATGTTTCTCCTGTGTGATCAAGAAGTGTGGGTACGGCCCACCTAGAAGGGGGGCTCGTCCGAGTAGCCGCCGCCGCTGCCACTGCCGCTGCCGCCGGAGCCACCGCCCCAGCCCCCGCCGCCACCCTGCTGGCCACCGGCGGGAGCGCCGGTCGCCCATGGGTCGTCCGCGGGAGCGCCGCCGCCCTGCTGGCCGCCGCCGGGGCCGCCGCCCCAGCCGCCGCTACCCTGGGCGCCACCGCCCTGCGGGCCGCCGCCCTGGCCGCCGCCATAGCCACTCTGGCCACCGCGGCCGGTGGTCTTCGTGACCTTGGCCGTGGCGTTGCGCAGACTGGCGCCGACTTCCTCGACGTCCAGCTCATAGACCGTGCGCTTGACGCCCTCACGGTCCTCGTAGGACCGCTGCTTCAGCCGGCCCTGCACGATGACGCGCATGCCTCGCTGGAGCGACTCGGCGACGTTCTCCGCCGCCTGACGCCAGACCGAGCAGGTCAGGAACAGGCTCTCGCCGTCCTTCCACTCGTTCGTCTGACGGTCGAAGGTGCGGGGGGTCGACGCGACACGGAACTTCGCGACGGCCGCACCGGACGGGGTGAAGCGCAGCTCGGGGTCGTCGACAAGATTGCCGACGACCGTGATGACGGTCTCGCCTGCCATGGGGGAACCTCTCGGCGGGTTTGCTGCTGGCTGCTTGTCCTGCTACTCGGATCCCGGGATCAGCTGAGCGGAAAAGCTCAGTGGGTCTCGGGACGGAGGACCTTGGTCCGGAGGACCGACTCGTTCAGGTTCATCTGGCGGTCGAGCTCCTTGACGACCGCAGGCTCGGCCTGCAGGTCGATGACCGAGTAGATGCCCTCGGGCTTCTTCTTGATCTCGTACGAGAGACGACGACGGCCCCAGGTGTCGACCTTCTCGACCTTTCCGCCGCCATCACGGACGACGGAGAGGAAGTTCTCGATCAGCGGGGAGACTGCACGCTCCTCGAGATCGGGGTCGAGGATGACCATCACCTCGTAGTGACGCATGTGGAACCCACCTCCTTTGGACTCAGCGGCCACGGTCGTTCCGTGGCAGGAGGGTCGTGATGCGTTGCGCAACGATGTCCGTCAGTAAAACAGCCGCCACTGACATCGAGTCGGGCAGCGGTTACCGGACCGGCGGGGACGGACCGTGGTCCTGCCCTGCTCGTGTCCGGATTCTGTCCGGACAGACACCGGTGCAGACGCTACAGAGTACCCGCACAGCGGCTTCCGGTTGAAATCCGGCCGTGAGGAGCGTCAATCTGTACACATCGGGTGTGTACGGCGCTACGATCCGCCGACTCTCGCAGGAGGTGCCCATGGCACAGGCATTGCGACCCAACACCGCCGGAGGCCTGTTCGCCACGGACGGCAAGCCTCATCCGCTCCAGGACACGCTGCTCGCTGTGACCCTGGTGCTGGGTATCACGTCCTTCACCACGGCGATGTTCCACCATCTGCACCTGATCAGCTCCTGGACCGGTCTGGTGGGGATCCTCATCGGCGCGTACGGCCAGTGGATCTCCGTGACGACGCGCGAGCGCTTCGGCCTCGTCCTGGGGCTCGGTGCCTCGGCGGTCGGGTTCTTTCTGGGCATGGCACACGGCGGACTCTTCGGCTGACTCCTCGACCGGCACCGGGCACCACGCGTCCCACCACACCGTCGAACGCCCCGTCCGGCCGCCGGCCGGGGTGAAGGTCCGTGCGCCCAACCGGGGCGCCCCCTGGGCGCAGTAGGCTTCGCGCGAGAGCCGGAGCCCCTGAACCCATGGGGACACACCAGCCCGAGGAGCGCCCCGAATGAGCCTGACCCTGAGGACCATCAGCCGTGAGCAGCATCTGGCCTACATCCAGAGTCTGCCGTCGGCTAGTCACATGCAGGTCCCGGCCTGGGCTGATGTCAAAGCGGAATGGCGCTCGGAGAGCCTCGGCTGGTTCGACGACCGGACCGGTGAGCTGGTCGGGGCCGGTCTCGTTCTCTACCGGCAGCTTCCCAAGATCAAGCGGTATCTCGCCTACCTGCCCGAGGGCCCGGTCATCAACTGGTTCTCGCCGAATCTTCAGGAGTGGATCGAGCCCATGCTCGCGCACCTGAAGCAGCAGGGTGCCTTCTCCGTGAAGATGGGTCCGCCGGTGATCATCCGGCGCTGGGAGGCCTCGACCATCAAGAGGGGTATCCAGGACCAGGACGTGAAGCGGTTGCGCGATCTGGAGGCCGACTTCATCGAGCCCCGTGCCTTCGAGGTCGCCGACAAACTGCGCCGCATGGGGTGGCAGCAGGGAGAGGACGGCGGCGCCGGCTTCGGCGACGTCCAGCCGCGCTACGTCTACCAGGTGCCGCTGGCCAACCGCTCCCTGGAAGAGGTCCACAAGAACTTCAACCAGTTGTGGCGCCGCAACATCAAGAAGGCGGAGAAGGCCGACGTCGAGGTCGTCCAGGGCGGTTACAACGACCTGCCCGAGTGGCAGCGGCTCTACGAGATCACGGCCGTGCGCGACCACTTCCGGCCCCGCCCGCTGTCGTACTTCCAGCGTATGTGGACGGCCCTCAACACCGAGGACCCCAACCGCATGCGGCTGTACTTCGCCCGGCACAACGGCGTGAACCTGTCCGCGGCGACGATGCTGATCGTCGGCGGACACGTCTGGTACTCCTACGGCGCCTCCGACAACATCGGCCGTGAGGTCAGGCCCTCGAACGCGATGCAGTGGCGGATGCTGCGGGACGCCTACGCGCTCGGCGCCACCGTCTACGACCTGCGGGGCATCTCCGACTCGCTGGACGAGACCGACCACCTCTTCGGGTTGATCCAGTTCAAGGTGGGCACGGGCGGCCAGGCCGCCGAGTACCTCGGCGAGTGGGACTTCCCGCTGAACAAGCTGCTCCACAAGGCGCTCGACATGTACATGTCGCGGCGCTGACGGGTTCTTCGTCACGGTCTTCGTCTTCGCAGCCCCGACGGCTTCGTTGGCTCCCATACCTTTGATACACCGCAGCCACGAGAAAGGTTCCAGGTCCGGCCATGGCGCTCACGCTCTACGTCGACACCGCGCGCTGGCGGGCGCATCACAAGCACGTGCAGGAGCAGTTCCCGGGGCTGGTCCCGGTCTGCAAGGGCAACGGCTACGGCTTCGGCCACGAGCGTCTCGCCGAGGAAGCCACCCGGCTGGGCTCGGACGTCCTCGCCGTCGGCACGACGTACGAGGCCGCCCGGATCAAGGACTGGTTCGGTGGTGACCTGCTGGTACTGACGCCGTACCGGCGGGGGGAGGAACCGGTGCCGCTGCCCGACCGGGTCATCCGCTCGGTGTCGTCGGTCGACGGCGTGTACGGCCTGGTCGGTGCCCGTGTGGTCATCGAGGTCATGTCCTCGATGAGGCGTCATGGCATCAGCGAGCAGGACCTGGCCCAACTGCACTCCGCCATAGAGAACGTGCGGCTGGAGGGCTTCGCCATCCATCTGCCCCTGGACCGTACCGACGGCTCGGACGCCGTCGAGGAGGTCATCGGCTGGATGGACCGCCTCCGGGCTGCCCGCCTCCCCCTGCACACGATGTTCGTGAGTCACCTCAAGGCCGACGAACTGGTCCGGCTGCAACAGCAGTTCCCGCAGACCCGTTTCCGCGCCCGGATCGGCACCCGGCTGTGGCTGGGCGACCACGAGGCGACCGAGTACCGGGGCGCGGTCCTGGACGTGACACGCGTCGCCAAGGGGGACCGGTTCGGCTACCGGCAGCAGAAGGCGGCCTCCGACGGCTACCTGGTGGTCGTGGCGGGCGGTACGTCCCACGGAGTGGGCCTGGAGGCGCCCAAGGCCCTGCACGGGGTCATGCCGCGCGCCAAGGGCGTCGCCCGGGCCGGCCTCGCCACGGTCAACCGGAACCTCGCGCCCTTCGTCTGGGGTGGCAGGCAGCGCTGGTTCGCCGAGCCGCCGCACATGCAGGTGTCGATTCTCTTCGTGCCCTCGGACGCCCCGGAGCCGCAGGTCGGCGAGGAACTGGTGGCCCATCTCCGGCACACCACGACGCAGTATGACCGGCTGGTCGACCGCTGACGGCGAGAAGGCCGGGCACGGATCTCCCGTGCCCGGCCTTTCTCTGCCCCGCATCCGCCCTGTATGCGCCCCGACGGGGCGTCCCATGGCGCCAGTTCGCTCAGAGCGAACCGCCTGTGGCTCCCGTTCTGCCCCACTCGACCCTGGGCCCTTCGAACTGGACCGCGTGCCGTGCGGGACGGTCCGCGGGGCCGAGTACGAAGACGTCCTCGGCTCCGTCGAGCACACCGCCCGAAGGGTCGTCGTCACCGGACCGGCGCACCGGGTCCCGTTCCGGCATCAGGATGTCGCGTACGACCATGGCACACAGATAGAGCGTCCCCAGCAGATGCATGCCGATGACCCAGTGGTAGCCGTCGACGGGCAGGCCCTTGTGAGCATCACCGCTGGTCGTGTAGGCGAGGTACATCCAGATGCCCACGAAGTACGCCACCTCGCCGGCCTGCCAGATGAGGAAGTCCCGCCACTTCGGCCGGGCGAGGGCCGCCAGCGGTACCAGCCACAGGACGTACTGCGGTGAGTAGACCTTGTTGGTGAGAACGAACGCCGCGACGATCAGGAACGCGAGCTGGGCGAAGCGCGGCCGACGGGGAGCGGTGAGCGCCAGTGCCGCGACGCCCCCGCAGCACAGCAGCATCAGCAATGTGGCAAGCGTGTTGACGGTGTCGGTGCTCAGCGGGTCGTCCGAGTTCTGCGCCAGGATCAGCCAGAAGGATCCGAAGTCCACGCCCCGTTCCTGGCTGAACGTGTAGAACTTCGACCAGCCGTCGAAGGCAAACAGCATCACGGGGCCGTTCACGACCAGCCAGGCGACCGCCGCTCCGGCGAGGGCTGTTCCGTACTGCCGCCATCGGCCCGCGCGCCAGCACAGCACCAGCAGCGGGCCGAGCAGCAGCACGGGATAGAGCTTGGCGGCCGTGGCAAGACCCAGGAGGACGCCGAAGGCGAGGGAACGTCCTCGGGACCACATCAACATCGCGGCGGCCGTCAGAGCGACCGCCAGCAGGTCCCAGTTGATGGTCGCGGTCAGCGCGACGGCCGGGGCGAGCGCGATCAGCAGACCGTCCCAGGGACGCCGGGCGTGCGTACGCGTCACACAGACGGCGATGACGGCCGCGCAGGCCATGAGCATCCCTGCGTTGACCATCCAGTACCACTGCTCCTGGTCCTGGATGCTGCCGCTGCCGGGAGTGAGCCAGGAAGCGACCTCCATGAACACGCCGGTCAGCACCGGATACTCGAGGTACTCCATGTCCCCGGGGAGCTGGTCGAAGTACGGCACCAGCCCGTCGGCGAAGCCGCGCCCCTGATAGAGGTGCGGAATGTCCGAGTAACAGGCGTGTGTGTACTGGGAGCTGGCGCCGAAGAACCAGGCGCCGTTGTAGCACGGCGCCTTCTGCACCAGGCCGAGCGCGAACATACCGATCGCCACGAGCGCGATCACCCGCACCGGGGTCCACCAGGACCTTCCGGTCAGGGCGCGTCGCCCGAGCGGCCCGCCGATCAGCTCACTGCCGGCAGCGGCGACCCGGTCCTCCTCGGTAGGCAGCACCGGCTCCGGCTCGTGGACGCTCGCTTGCGTCGATTCTCCACTGGGCATGCCGCACATCCTGCCGTACCTGGCCGGCGATACGCCGAGGGCCGCCGTACCCGGTGGGTACGGCGGCCCGTGTTTCACGTGAAACACCCAGTTCAGGCGAGAGGGCGGTCAGCCGGCCGGGCCTCCGAAGAAGCCGCCGCCGCCACCGTTGCCATTGCCCCTGCTGCCCCCCGGGTCCTCACTTTCCGTGGGATCGGGCGAGGAGCTCGCGCCTCCGTCCGTGCCGCCGTTGTCCTCCCCACCCGGGCCGGTGCCGCCCGTCTCCTCTTCCTCGTCCTCACAGCGGAAGTCGAAGGGACCACAGGTCTCCGTCTGCGTGGGCGGCGGCGGGGTGGTGGGCGTCTCGCTCTTCGTGGGCGGCGGCGGGGTCGAAGGAGTCGACTCCTCGGTCTGCGTGGCGCTCGGGGTCGGGGGGGGGGGGCCCCCCCCCCCCGACC
>NZ_JABTTS010000033.1 GCF_018638295.1 Streptomyces sp. CHD11 | reverse complement strand
CGGCGTTTGAGGAGCGGGGTCCGGGGCGGAGCCCCGGTTTCGGGACGGGAAGGGGCGGCGGGGGCGATCCGGCGTACGGGCGCCTCCCGTGCTCACGGCGCTCGGCCGGTGCCGCCCCGCCCACCCGTGCCGCCCAGGGGGCACCTCCCAGGCCTTCGAGGCACTGGGGAGTGGGGAGGCACGACTGCCCGCAGGCTGGCGCGGTAGGTCCGCCCGCAGCCACGCCGGCCTCCCGGGCACAATGGCCGGCATGGTCTCCACCACCCCGCTCCCGCCCACCGTCGGCTTCGACCTCGACATGACCCTCATCGACTCCCGCCCCGGCATCCGCGCCTGCTACCTGGCACTCGCCGGGCGCACGGGGACGTACATCGACGCCGATCTCGCGGTCAGCCGGCTCGGGCCGCCGCTGGAGGACGAGCTGGTCAACTGGTACCCGGCCGAGCGGGTCGGGGAGATGGCCGATCTCTACCGCGAGATGTACCCCGCCTACGCCATCGCCCCCACACCCGCCCTCCCCGGCGCCCGTGAGGCGATAGCGGCCGTACGGGAAGGCGGCGGGCGCGCGATCGTCGTCACGGCGAAGTACGAGCCCAACGCGAAACTGCACCTGGCGCACCTCGGCATCGAGCCGGACGCGGTGATCGGCGGCCTGTGGGCCGAGCGCAAGGCGTCGGCGCTGCGCGAGCACGACGCCACCGTCTACGTCGGCGACCATGTGGGCGACGTGCGCGGCGCGCGGACCGCCGGCGCGCTCGCCGTCGCGGTCGCCAGCGGTCCCTGCGACGCCACGGAACTGCGCGAGGCCGGCGCGGATGTCGTCCTCACCGCCCTGACGGACTTCCCGCGATGGTTCTCGGACCACCGCACCGGCGATCCGGCGGCTCAGCTCTCGGACAACTGACCCGCCCGTGCCCTGCGCCGCCCCGCCGCGGCGGATCGCAGAACGCCCGCCCCGGCCATCAGGAACCCGACGCCCATCAACATGCTCAGGACGAACATGTACGTCGGAAAGGGCGTCGTACCGAGGAACAGCGGGGCCACCGTGACCAGAGTGGCCACGGCGCCGATGATGAAGACGAGGGCGCCGGCACGGACCAGACCGTCACCGGGCGCTGCGGAATTCGCTTGGGTTTTGTCACGCACCGGACCAGGGTAGTTCCTGGCCGAGAGGAACAGCCGGGTGACGTCTTGTCACCGGACTGAAGAGCATTAGCCTTGGTACCGGCGGGTCATCGGGCCCGCCCGAGTGCTATCACGAGCCGTTTTCCGACCCAGTTTTCCCGACGAGTACGAGGACGAGGACAGACGTGCCCACCGGCAAAGTCAAGTGGTTCAACAGTGAGAAGGGCTTCGGCTTCCTCTCCCGTGACGACGGCGGCGACGTCTTCGTGCATTCCTCGGTCCTCCCCGACGGGGTCGAGGCCCTGAAGCCGGGACAGCGCGTGGAGTTCGGTGTGGTCGCCGGGCAGCGCGGCGACCAGGCACTCTCCCTGACGATCCTCGACCCGACCCCGTCGGTCGCGGTCGCCCAGCGCAGGAAGCCGGACGAGCTGGCCTCCATCGTCCAGGACCTCACGACCCTGCTGGAGAACATCACGCCCTCGCTGGAGCGGGGCCGCTACCCCGAGCGGGCGGCCGGCAAGAAGATCGCCGGCCTGCTCCGCGCGGTCGCCGACCAGCTGGACGTCTAGGAGGCCGGCCGGCCGGACGTCCAGGAGATCGACGCGGCGCTCACGGAAACCGCAGCGCGTCCGGGCCGAGGGGCGGCACCAGTCCCTCGGCCGCCGCGCGGGTGAGCAGTCCCCGCACGGCCGCGTAGCCGTCCTCGCCGAGGCCGGCCGTGAACTCGTTGACGTACAGCCCGATGTGCTGGTCGGCGACGGCCGGGTCCATCTCCTGCGCGTGATCCATGACGTACGGCCGTGACGCCTCGGGGTCGTCCCACGCGGCCCGTACGGAGGCACGGACCGAGTCGGCGAGCCGCGTCAGCGTCTCCTCGCCCAGCGCCCGCCTGGCGATGATCGCGCCGAGCGGGATCGGCAGCCCCGTCGTCCGCTCCCAGTGTTCGCCCATGTCGGCGAGCTTGTGCAGCCCGTAGTTCCGGTAGGTGAAGCGCGCCTCGTGGATGACGAGTCCCGCGTCGACCTTCCCGTCCCGTACGGCGGGCATGATCTCGTGGAAGGGCATCACCACGATCTTCCCGAACCCGCCCGCCCGTCGCCCACCACCGCCCTCGACGGAGGGCCCTGCGGGCCCGCCCCCCTTGCTCGCCCGTCGCCCACCACCGCCCTCGACGGAGGGCCCTGCGGGCCCGCCCCCCTTGATTCGCAGCACGTCCGCCGCCCAGAGCCGGAACAGCAGGTACGCCGTGGACCGCTCGCTCGGCACGGCGACCGTGCGGCCGGTGAGGTCCACGCCCGCCTCCCGGGTGAGCACCAGCGGACCGCAGCCCCGCCCCAGCGCGCCCCCGCAGGGCAGCAGGGCGTAGTCGTCGAGGACGTACGGCAGCACCGCGTACGACACCTTCAGCACATCGAGTTCGCCGCGCTCGGCCATGCCGTTGGTGAGGTCGATGTCGGCGAAGGTGACGTCGACGGCGGGCGCGCCGGGGACGCGGCCGTGGGCGAGGGCGTCGAAGACGAAGGTGTCGTTGGGGCAGGGGGAGTAGGCGATCCGCAGCCGCTGCTGCTCAACAGTGGTCATGCCGGTTCCAACTCTCCAGGACGGGCGCGAGCTTCCCGAAACCCTCGGTGAGGGCGGTGAGGGCGTCTGCGATGCGCCAGGCGGCGCGGTCGCGCGGGCCGACGGGGTTCGACACGGCCCGCACCTCCAGTACGGGCAGGCCGTGCGCGGCGGCCGCCTCGGCGACTCCGAAGCCTTCCATGGCCTCGGCGAGGGCGCGGGGGTGACGGGCGCGCAGTACGCCGGCGCGGGTGGCGGTCCCGGTCACCGTGGAGACGGTGAGCACGGTTCCGGTGAGCGCGCCGGCCGCGGCGGCGGCCTCCCGCGCCAGTGCGGCGGGCGGGCGGTGGGTGACGGTGCCGAAGCCGAGGCCGGTGACCGGCAGGAAGCCGTCGGCCGTCTCGGCGCCCAGGTCGGCCGCGGTGATCTCGTCGGCGACGACGAGGGAGCCGAGGGGCGCGTGCGGCGCGAATCCGCCGGCGATCCCGGCGGACACGACCAGCCGGTAGGGCCGGCCGCCGAGGGCGGCGGCGGTCAGGGCGGCGGCGGTGGACGCGGCGGCGAGCGCGGGTCCGACTCCGGCGGCGAGGAGGTCGGGGCCGTCGGTCACCCGGTGCGGGGCGGCTCCGGGCAGGCGCACCTCCCGCACCGTCCGCCCCGGGAACGCCTCGGCCACCGCGTCCCGTTCGGCGGGGACCGCGGTGGCCACGAGCACGCGTGACGGGGACGTGATCAGCTGTCCTTCTTCAGCCGGAAGGACCACAGACCCGTGGCCTCGTCGTTCCCGCCCTCCTTGATCGACACCAGGGTCGAGTCGCCCTGGGCGCCGTACTGGGCGTTGAAGAAGATGTTGCCCGGGATGGTGGTGTAGGTCTTGGTCTCGGCCTCGGACAGCAGGGGCTGTCCGTTCATCAGGATGATCCAGCCGTTGTCGGCGATCTCCGGGTCGACACCGAAGCGCACGGGCTCGTCGGGATCGACGGTGAGCTCGTCGACGCCCTTGTCCTGGAGGCACTTGGTCAGCTCGGCGGCCTTGAGGGCCTTGCCCTCCCCGCCGCAGGTGGCCTCGGAGCTCGCCGAGTCGCTGCCCACCGTGACGGTGGCGATCGGCGTCGGCTTGTCACAGGCGGCCAGGACGAGCAGTCCGGCGGAAACGGCGCCGGCGGTGGCGACGGCGCGGCGGCGTCGTGCACCGCGGTGTCCGATTGCGGCTGCGCCGCGGGGCAACGTGGTCATGGCCGAAGGTTATCGGGCAGGCGTGCCCCACTCCCCACGTGGGGTACGGCGTGGCCGGAGCGTTACGCCACTCGCGCCCGTCCGCCGTGTCCCTGCCGGGCCGAGCGGACCAGTCCGCGGAGCGTGGTCAGCCAGCCCGTGGCGACGATCGCCGCGCCCACGGCCAGCCCGAGCGGCCCGATCAGCGGCATCACGATGCCGATCGCTCCGCCCAGCACCCAGGACATCTGCAGCAGGGTCTCGGACCGGGCGAAGGCCGAACTGCGCACGAACTCCGGCACGTCCCGCTGGATCAGCGCGTCCAGCGACAGTTTGGCCAGCGCCTGTGCGAACCCGGCGATCGCGGCGAGGCACGCCACCAGCACCGCTCCGAAGAACGCCGCGGCCACGACCGCCGCGCTGACCACGCAGGCCACCACCGTCACGATGATGATCTCCGGCGCGCGGTTCCGCAGCCCTGCGCCGACCGCCGTACCGAGTGCGTTGCCCGTGCCGGCCGCCACTCCCACGATGCCGAGCGAGACCGCGGCGCTCTGGCCGGACATCGGATGCTCGCGCAGCAGGAACGCCAGGAAGAAGATCAGGAATCCGGTGAGGCAGCGGATGGAGGTGTTGGCGGCGAGCGCGTGGGTGACGGCCGGGCCGACCGTGCGCAGTCCGGGGCGCTTGTCGGTCTTGCGGTGCGGGCCGTGCAGATGCTGCTCGTCGGCGGCGAGCAGGGCCATGGCCTCGCCCTTGGCGGAGTCCACCTTCGGCGGCAGCCGGAAGGACAGGAACACGCCGGTCATGAAGAGCACGAACGCCCCGTACAGCGGCCAGCGCGGCCCGATCTGATGGAGCCCCGCGCCGATCGGCGCGGCGATGCCGGTCGCCAGCAGCCCGCCGAGGGTGACCCGTGAGTTCGCTTTCACCAGGGAGAAGGCGGGGGGCAGCAGCCGCGGCACGACCGCGCTTCTGACCACTCCGTACGCCTTGGAGGAGACCAGTACGCCCAGTGCGGCCGGGTACAGCTCCAGTCCGCCGGTGACGACCGCGCCGGACAGGACCAGCGCGAGCAGTGCCCGGGCGAGCATCGCGCCGGCCATGGCGGCGCGGCGGCCGTGCGGGAGACGGTCCAGGAGCGGGCCGACGACGGGGGCGAGGAGGGTGAAGGGCGCCATGGTGATGGCGAGGTAGAGGGCGACACGCCCGCGGGCCTCGTCGGTCGGCACGGAGAAGAAGACGGTGGATGCCAGCGCGACCGTGATCATCACGTCACCGGCGCCGTTCACGCCGTGCAGTTCGATCAGCTTGCCGAGTCCGGACTCCCCTGCGCCGTGCGCGTGGGTCGCCCGGCGGATCCCGCGGGCGGTCCTGGTCACCGGGAAGCGCAGGGCGCGCCCGCACGCACGCAGGGGGCCGCCCGCCCGGCCCGTGCCGAGGCGTCGGCCGTTTCCCTTGTCCCCTTTCGGCCCACCGGTCCCGGTGGCGTCCTGGGGCGTCCTCGCGGTAGCCACGACGTCATAGTGCCCCGAGATGGCGGTGCGTAGTGCGGTCTCCCCCACGGACGGCATCCCGGTTGCGGCTGTACGGCGCAACGCGGGCCCCCGCGCCGTGTCGCCGCGCGGCCGACGCCGCCGCCGGTGTGTCGTGGACGGATCAACGCCGCGGAGGCGGACGAACGCCCACGGAAAACCGGCGCGCGGCACCCCATAACAACCGTCGGTGTAGGCCCAGCGCACGCGAACAGGTAGCGTGCGTATCTCAGCCATCCCGCAGAATGGATGGAGGCGCGCCCGAGCACGTTGCGGCGCGGACGTCGACGCGGTCCCCTGTCCGCTCCGTCCGCCCCCCGCGCTGGGAGTGGCGCACTCGTGAGACGGCGTAGGAGAGAAGCGATACCTGTGAGCGCAGCGACAACGCGAAGCCGCACCCCCGACCGTCTGTGCGCCGAGGCCGTCGACCTCGCCCGCGCCGCAGCCGAGGAGGCCGCCGCCCCCGGGGTCGTGGGCGAGCACGAGGGAATGGTCTCCGAGGGTGACCGCGTCGTCACCCACTTCTTCGGATGCATGGAGCCCGGCTACCGCGGCTGGCGCTGGGCCGTCACCGTCGCCCGCGCCTCCCGAGCCAAGATCGTCACGGTCGACGAGTCGGTGCTGCTGCCCGGCCCCGACGCGGTCCTCGCGCCGGAGTGGGTGCCGTGGAGCGAGCGGCTGCGCCCCGGTGACATGGGGCCCGGCGACCTGCTCCCCACCGACGCCGAGGACCTCCGGCTGGAACCGGGCTTCATCGGCGACGAGGAACCGCCGCCGAACTCCGCCGTCTCCGAGGAGATGGCCGAACTGGTGGAGGCCGAGGACGCCGAGGTCACGTCGGGCGCCCCCGCCGACCTGTCCGTCGTCCCGGCCCGCGGCACCATCGCGGCGGTCGCCGAGGAGCTCGGTCTGCGCCGCGCCCGGGTCCTCTCCCGCTACGGGCTGCACATCGCCGCCGACCGCTGGGAGGAGGGGTTCGGCGCGAAGACCCCGATGGCCCAGGCGGCCCCGGCCACCTGCATGTCGTGCGGTTTCCTCGCCCGTATCGGCGGCTCGCTCGGTCAGGCGTTCGGGGTGTGCGCCAACGAGTACTCCCCGGCCGACGGCCACGTCGTCTCGCTGGGGTACGGCTGCGGCGGCCACTCGGAGGCCGCGGTCATGCCCAAGCCGCCGCAGCCGGCACCGCCGGTCATCGACGAGACCCGCGTCGACCCCTTCCCCCTCCGCCCTGCCCCCGACTCCGGCTCTGTCCCGGCGGCGGAGGACGAGGCGTCGGCGGAGCTGGGGCACTCCTAGGGCAGGTTCGTCCCCGGGGCGGGGCGGGACCTAGGACTGCGCCCCGGCGTCCTTGATCGAGGTCGGGCCCAGCTGCTCGGCGCCGGCGTACTCGGGCATCGCCATGGGTTTGTCGAAGAGGAAGAACGACTGGTTCGTCCCCACGGTGAATTCCATGTACGCGCCGGTCGTGGCGTCGAAACCGTAGTACGCGTGGCACATGGAGCCCGCCGAGTACGTGCCGTCCATGCCCGGCTGCGGCAGGACCGCCACGCCCTGGGACCTGGTCTCCACCCGCTCGGTGGGCGTGAGCATCTTGCAGCGCGGGACCGGCAGGCCCTTCATGACGAAGTACCCGTACTCGCCCTTGGCGTTCTGGATGTAGACGTAGGAGAGCTTGCCCCGCTTGCCCCAGGTCTCGACCCACTGGTTGATCGCCTCGCGGGTCGGGGAGTACTCCATCAGGCCGGCGGGCTGCCGCGCCACGAGCTGGTCGTAGCCGTCCTGCTTGGCCTTGTTCTCCTTGTCCTGGCTGGAGTCGCCGGTGCAGGAGGCCAGCCCGAGGCCCAGGGTGAGCACCGAGACGGCTGTCAGGGAGATGCGTGCGGTCCTGCGCATGGTCGTTCGTCCCCTTCCCGGGGTCAGTCGGTGCAGGTCGTCTTCTCGGCGTCGGCGTCGAGCCGGTAGGGGAGGCTCTCGTCGAGGAAGGGCGCGCGGTGCTCCTGGGCGGCCTTGGCGTTGTACTCGTTGACGGACTCGATCCGTGACGCTCTCAGCGCGGTGACCGACTGGTCGATCTGGGTCTTGCGCGCCTCCGGGGCCGACGGGCGCTCCTGCCGGAGCGCCCCGATCGTTCCCTCGGCGTTCTGCACGGCTTCACACAGGTCGAAGAACTCCTGGTAGGTGGTCAGACGGAACGCACCTGACGCGACGGTCCTCTCCCGCTCGTCGACCTCGCCGCGGAACGGCGCGGTGATCCACGCGGCACTTCCGAAGGCGAACGCACCGGCCACATAGACGGCGGTCACGCCGAGGACCCCGCGGGCGATCCACGCGCCGGTCCGTGCCTGCTTCCGCAACTCCCCCATGACATCTCCCTCTCCCCGGCTGTCCGCCTCAGGCGTGGAACATCACTCGGCAACGTGCGTACTCTGTAGGATTGTTGAACGATCCTCCCAGGCTGACAACCCGTCGCGCGACGTGATTTTTCGTCAACCGCGCGTCGGGCAAAGGGAGATGCCGTCATCGGGGTGTGGTGCAGGTGAGGCAGAGAGCCTGGGTGTCGGGGGCGCGGAAGGCGCGGTCGCAGCCGTCACAGTTGCGGAGATCGTGGCGTACGGGCACGGGCAGGGCCGGAGCGCGGTACGGGGGCAGGGGCGGGAGCCCGCCGGTGAGGCGGTGGGCGAGGAAGGCCGCGGGGCGGTGGAGGGGTTCGTCGGGGAGGTTCTCGGTGAGGGCGTGGCGTAGGGCGGTGGGGGTTACCTCGCGCTCCAGCCAGGCGATGACGCCGGGGGCGAGGTGATCGGTGTCGGCCGCGGAGAGCAGGAGGCGGGGGTCGTGGCGGCGGAGGGTGCTGAGGAGGTCGGCGGCCCGCTGGCTGAGTGCGGTGGCAGCGGCGCGGGTGGGCTGGGGGACCGGGGGAAGGGCTTTGCGGGGGCGAGGCTTGGTGGTGCGCTCCGCCGTCGGGCGGGGCGGCGGAGCGGGGCAGCCAGTGGGTGCCGCTTCGCGTCGGTGGCCGGGCTGGTTGCAGGAGGTGGTGCGGGTGATGATGCGGCCGGTGGGGGTGCGGTGGCGTTCGCGGCGGAGGTAGCCGTGAGTCTCCAGTTCGCGCAGGGCGTCGGCGATGCGTTTGGTGCCTTCTTTGAAGCGGGCGGTGAGGCTCTTGATGTCCACGGGGGCGCCGGCGGGCAGCGACTGGATGTGGCAGCCGAGGCCGATGGCGAGCAGGGAGAGTTCCGCGTGCTGGGTGAGGTGGTTGCCGATCACCACGAAGCGGGTGGTGTGGCGGGTGTTGTCGTGGATGACGCCGCCGGTGGTGGTGCGGTGACGCGATCGTGGCGGATTGCCGCCGTCGGCTGACTGGGCGCGCGGGGGCGCGCTAGGGTTTTGAGTACCCATTCGGGAAGCTCCTCTTCCTGGGTGGTCAGGCCCTCGCACCGGGAGTGGAGTCCCAGCGGGGGCCGAAGTTTTTTCGGGCTGTGTGCGCTGAGCGTAGAGGTGTCTGAGGTCCGGAAATCCAGCTGAGCCGGTGATGTTCACCCGCCCGAGTGACGACACGCCTCGGGCGGGAAGGGGTGGGGCTTGGTGGGGTTCTTTTCCCCCGGGTTGTTGTTCTGGAAGGCGCCGACGGCACCGGAGCCTCAGAATTCGGGTTCCGGTTCCGCGAGCCGTAGTTCGGCCCAGACGGTTTTGCGCGGGAAGCGCTCCTCGGATACGCCCCAGCGGTCCGCGAGCGCTTCGACGAGCAGGAGACCGCGGCCCGACTCGGCGTCGCGGGAGCCCGGTTGAAGCTTGGGCAGGCGATCGCAGCGGGTGTCGGTGACCTCGATACGGAGCGTGTGGTTCACCACGTAGAACGCGAGACGGAAGTCCCGGCCCGGCACGCGACCGTGGGTAACGGCGTTGACAGCCAGCTCGGCCACGACCTGGCGTGCGGCCCCCGAGTCGTATCCCCAGTCGCGGAGGTGGGCGTCGGTGAGGAGCCGGGCGAGGCGCGCACTGCGTGGGGTGGCGGACAACAGCACGCTGAAGTTCCTGACGGAAGCGGTGGGTTCGGCAGTTTGCTGATTCACATCACTCAGCGTGGCGGTGTCTGCGTACCGTGGAGTGTCACTCAGCGGGTGCGTACGGTCACTGTCCGGTGCTTGTCCGGTGCTGTCGTGGCTGTTCCGACGGTTGATACGGGTAGGGCGCCGGGTGGCGTCACGGACGGTTCCCGAGGGAGAGGTGCGGCATGACGGCGGTCGAGACGGAGACGGGGCAACTCAAGACCGAGGCGGACGAACCGGGTTGGGAGGTGGACCCGGACGACGAGTGGGGCGTCGCGGTCATCACGACCGTCGGACGACAACTGAAGCTGCGCCGCGAGGCGGTGGGGATGCGGGCCGCCGACTTCGGCCGGGTCGTCGGGTACGGCGAGGACATGGTGTACAAGATCGAGGGCGGCAAACGGATCCCCCGGCAGGAGTTCCTGGACAAGGCGGACGAGGTCCTGAACGCGGGCGGCCTCATCGCGGCGGCCTGGGAGGACGTGAAGAAGGTCCGGTATCCGAAGAAGGTTCGGGCGCTGGGCAAGTTGGAAGCGAAAGCGATCGAGATCGCTGTGTACCAGTGCAACAGCATCAATGGTTTGTTGCAGACGCCGGAGCATGCGCGAGCTGTGATCGGGGCAGCACAGCCGCCCTACTCCCCGGACGATGTCGAGCGCATGGTCGCTGCACGGGTTGCCCGGCGGACCGTCTTCGAGCGCACACCCGCTCCCGCTCTCAGTTTCGTTCTGGAAGAGGGGGTTCTGCGTCGGCCGATCGGGGGCACAATGGTCTGGCGGCAGCAGCTCGAACGCCTGTCGGAGGTGGGGCGGTTGCACAACGTCGTGCTTCAGGTGATGCCGATGAATTGTGAGACCCACTCAGGGACGGATGGCACCATTGAGCTGCTGAAGTTCGTGGACGGTACGGCGGTTGGCCGGGCCGATGGCGAGTTCAACGGGCGGCCGACTTCGGACCCTAAACAGCTGCGCATCCTTGAACTGCAGTATGGGACGATCCGAGCTCAGGCACTCTCGCCTCGGGAGTCGCTGGCCTTCATCGAGCAACTGCTGGGAGAAACATGATCCGCAAGACCACTGCCGGGGACGCCTCCGAGCTGGCGTGGTTCAAGAGCAGCTACAGCAGCGGCAACAACGGCGAGTCCTGTGTCGAGCTTGCCGTCACCCCGGGCACCATTCACGTCCGCGACTCCAAGAACACTGAAGGCCCCCGCCTCACGTTCGCCCCGGGCGCGTGGGCGGCGTTCGTCCCGTACGCGCCCGAAGCCTGATGGTGCGACCTGGTCCGGCTGCTTACTCCAGAAGCAGGCGGACCAGGTCGTCCAGCTCCTCGGCATCCGGGACATTGCGATGTTGCGATGCGAGCCGCTTCCGCGGCTCCCAGCTCGGCGAGCCGCTGGTGGCCGGGGTTCGCGGGATCGAACTCCGGAATGGGGAGCTGCCATACGGCCTTGTCCACATGCCTCTCGTCCTTGCCGTAGGACATGAGGGGGCGGACGACCTCGGTCAGTGCTGGCGTGTTGAGGATGGCGCAGAGGTACATGCCTTCATCGCGGCTCTTCACGGTGCCCCAGTACAGGCCGTGCTCGATGACCACGTTCGGAGTGTCGACGAGTACAGCAGACACGTGCATTCCAGAGGCGCCGTACACCACCCGCAACGGCGTCCCCGGAAGTTGCATGGAGAGCTTCCGCCGGAACTCCAGCTGATCGAGCAGCGTCAGCCGCTCACTGCTCCGGTTCTCCAGCCACAACTCCTCCGCACCGCGCCACCACTTCGCCAGGTCCGGGTACCGGTCGATGTGCTCGTGACCGCCGTCCATCAGCGTGTTGCTGCCCTCGACGGGCAGCACCGCCTTGCGCGGAGTGAGGAGCCGGTACGGCAGCACGCTTTCCCCGAGCAGAACCGGGCGGACGAACTGCTTCTCGACCACGCCCTCTTGGTCGGAAAGGTCTTTCCACGGCTTCTTCTCGGTGCTGCTGCGAGTCGACCGCACCCTGATCCGCCCGCTTCCCAGTCCGAGCGGGCCGGCGTCCTGCTGCTCCATGAAGAACAGGACGCGCGGCACGATGGTGGCGCCCTGCCAGAACCGCGACCGATACGGCGACGAGATCAGATCCTCGCCCACGTACTTCAACTCGGCCGCCTCCCGCGTGACCCACCCCCGCACGTGGGTCCAGTCATGAGCGGTGACCGGGATTTTCCCGGTCCACCGCTCCGTGTCCTTGGACAGCGGTTCGTCCACACCTATGAGCGGGGGCCGGTCTCACGCCGTCGTGCGGTTCGGGCATCGCCGCGTCCCGCGCCACCCTGTCGCGGCTCGGGCTGGTCGATCCGGAGCGGCCGGTGACGGTGCGTAACCCGGGCGGTGTCGCCCGGAGTTACCTCCGGACGGTCGGTGACGTGTGGCAGCCGGCGCTGGAGGGCAACGCCACCCTCGTGTACGACGCCGAACTGGACCCCGCCATGCTCCTCGGGGACGGTCCGGTGACCTACGAGGGTGCCGCACACATGGCGGAAATCAGCGCGTTCGCGGAACTCAGCCGGGAAAACATGAAGGTGCTGCACGAGGCGGGCGTCCACCCGACCGAGGTCTGACCGCCGGACGTTCGTCACCGTCCCGACGGCCGGCTCCGCCCCGTGCCGCTTCCAGTGGACGAGGGGGAGGGGATGGACGGTGGGGGTGCTGTCGATCGGTCTGGTGGCCGTCACGTCGGGCATCGCGCTGCGGCAGGTGGACCGGTGGTGGTTCAGCCCGGCGCGAGGACGGCACACACCGGACTCGCTCCGGTCGGTGATGCGACTCCAGCGTGAGCGGCTGAACGACATCACGCCCGTGCTCCTGCTGCTCGGTCATTGGCTCGAGTTCGCCGGATGGTGTGCGGTGGCCGTGTACGGCGGCCCCTGGGGGTGCGCGGTCGCGGCGCTCGCGGGAGCGGTGAAATTCCGTCATCTCCAGGAGGTCAGCCACTTCGCGGTGCACGGCGTACTGGTTCGCGGAGGCCGGCTGAATACGCTGCTCGCCGAGGTGGCCGTGCATGTCCCGCTCGGCTTCGTCCCCGTGCCCGTACGTCGACGTCGGCACGTCCGCGAGCACCACCCGAACGCGACGGTCACCGGGGCCGATCCGAACCTGGCCGAACTCCACTCGGTGGGACTGCGTCCGGGAGCCACGGTGGTGCGGTACGTGCTCGCCCTGATCCACCCGCTCACTCCGGCCGGTGTGTACGGCACTGTGCGGAGTATGACCGGCCTGCGGCGGGAGACGGCTACCGGAGGGCTGCTGCGGGCGGCCGGTCCGGTGGCCGTGACGACGGCCCTCGCCCTGGTCTTCGGCTGGGAGGCGGCGGTGTTCGCCTTCCTGCTGCCCCGGCTGCTGCTGTATCCGCAACTCGCCTGGATGTCGCTGCTCGTCGAGCACCGCTGGTTCGATCCTGAGGTGATGACCGGTCCGCCCGTCGCCGTGGAGGCGGGCCGCTGTCTGCGGCTGTACCCGCGCAACGCCTCCCTCACCCTGTTGGCTCGTGGCACCTGGCTGCCGTACGGCGACCTCTACCACTTCGCGCACTCCGCGCACCCGGCGGTGCGCTGGAACTACCTTCCGGCGCTGGAGCGCACCCTGCGCGGCCCCGCGTACCGACCGCACGCCCTTCTGCTGGGCGAGTCCGCGGTACTCCGCCATCACCGCCTGGCCCTGTCCCCGGCCACCGAGCCGACCCGGCAGAGCACAGCGAGCGAGGAAACCGTCCGAGGCGGAGCACGCACCGGCTGGTGAGCACGCCGTCCACGGCGGTCGGGAGGAGAGAGAAGGCCCGTTGCGCCTTCCTCCTGCCTGAACGCTGTCCCGTGACTGAGACCATCCGGCCCGCGGCACGATCGCGGCGAGCGGGCCTGCGAACCGAAGCCACTCCTGCGCGGCACTCCGCTGCGCGGGCGGCCTCCGACCTGAACGCGTTCGAGGGCTGACCGCGGTTCTCGTCCCCGGCGTCATGCGGCCTGGGACGTAAAGGTCACCGAGAGATCATTGTGTCGTTCGAGGCGGAATCGGAGCTCTCGTACCTTTCCGCCGAGACGGCGGGCGTAGGGCTCGTCGAGTATGCCGTCGGAATCGGAGAGGAGGTCTGCGTAGTGGCGATCACCGCCATCACCCTGGCCGAGTTGTCAGCCGGAACACATCGAACGCGCCCGTTGGCTCGACGTTCCGCAACGTGCCGAGAACGAGTTCGGTCCCATCCTCTTCGACGCCGAGGCGGCCCCTGCTGCCAGGGCATCGGGCCGGTGGACATGCGACGGGGCTTCGACGCGTGCAGCGACCCCGGGGCGGCGCGGGGCCGCTTCCGGGGTCGCTCGGTGTTGCTGTGTGACCGGGCTCGGGGTCAGAGGTTGACGCCGTTGGCGCGCAGGAAGGCGGCCGGGTTCACGGCGGAGCCGTAGTTCGGGCTGGTGCGGATCTCGAAGTGCAGGTGAGGGCCGCTGGAGTTGCCGGTGTTGCCGGACGAGGCGATCTTCTGGCCGGTCTTGACGACCTGGCCCGCCTTCACGTTCACCGAGGACAGGTGGGCGTACTGGGAGTACTTGCCGTTGCTGTGCTTGATGACGACGGCGTTGCCGTACGCGGGGCCGTCGCCGGCGCCGTTGCCGCCGGCCTTGACGACGGTGCCGCCGTGGACGGCGACGACGGGGGTGCCGGTCGGGACGGCGTAGTCCTGGCCGGAGTGCTTGGAGGCCCACATGCCGCCGTTCGCGGCGTAGCTGGCGGAGAGCTTGTAGCTCTTCACGGGGGAGACCCAGGACGCCTGCTTCTTGGGGGCGGTCTTGGTGGTCTTGGGGGCCTTCTTGACCGTGACGGCCTGCGTCTTCGCGGCCTCGGCCTGAGCGGCGGCCTGCGCCTGGACAGCGGTGGCGCTGCCGGACACGGCCGTGTTCTCGGCGGCGGCGACCGCGACCCCGGCTCCCAGGACGACCGTGGAGCCCAGGCCGGCGGCCAGGACGGCCGCGCGGGTGCGGGTGGCGGACGTACGGGGGAAACGGGACGTGACGCGCTCGAACATCGAAACCTCATGGGGGAGGGGGCGGGGGAAGCCATCCGCGGAACTGGTCCGTGCCGCGCTGGCTGTTCCTTGGTAACCGCCGCCGCCCAAAAGCCGCAAAGGTGTGACCTACGACGAAAGGCCGTACTTCGGGCGTGAGATCCAGGTCTCTTGACGGGAGCCCCGTACGGAGCGAAACCCCCATTTCAGGCTGATCGATCAGGGCTGCTTGCTAAATGTCCGATTTTGAACAGGTCACTTCTCGACTAATCCGGGTAGTACGGGAGATTCCGCCTGTGGAGCATGTCACCGGGCGGCCGTTCCGGGTGTGGCGTGGGTCTCCGGAGAATCGCTGTTTCCCCCGCTCCGCCGGGCCGGTCGGGCGAGGAAGTCCACCAGCGGGCGGTTCAGTCCGGCGGGACGCCCGGTGGGATCGAGTGGGGGCCAGGCGTCCGGGAGGACGACGGCCTGCGCGCCGGGCATGAGACGGCGCGCCCGGCCCGCCGAAGAGCGCGCCGGGCCAGGCCGACAGCTCACCGGCCCCACGCAAGGCGGCCCCGTCGTGCACCCTGCGGCCGAAGCCGCCGATCAGGGCGGTGGCGTACACCCGGCGGGCGGCGGCCGGCCGGGACCAGCCCCGCCCTGTGCGTCTCGCACAGCCTCCGCGCCCGGTCCGCGCCCTCCGGCGTCCGGCCCTCCTCGGCCGTCCACCCCTGAGCCACCGGCCACAGGGCCCGCGCCTGCGCGGCCCACCGTCCGTCACCGCCGTCGGCTCACGACTGCCCCCCGTGGTGGATGCCCGGCGACGCCGGCGGCCCGATCAATTCCGGCGCCGGTTCACCAGGACTCCGTTGCCGACCACGACGTTCCCCTTCCCAGACTCCGCACGCGGCCCGGACCGGCACGGCTGAGGCTGAGGCTCTCCTCGCCGGTACGCCCCGGGGCGGTACCTTCGTCCTCACGCCGATCAGGGCGGCCGATGAGGAGAGTCAACGTGAGCAAGTACGTGCGGCCCGCCGCCGAGGGTGCCGATCCGTTCGGGACGGCGCGGCTGCGGCGCGGTGTCCTGGACGCCTGGGCCACCAGCCCCGCCCGCTTCCGTGAGGACGCCAACGCCGAGGAGGACCTCGTCCTCGGCGGGTACCGGGACCGTCTCGTCGTCGAACTCGCGCAGAACGCCGCCGACGCCGCCGCCCGGGCCGGCGTACCGGGACGGCTCCGGCTCACCCTGCGCGACGGCGTCCTCGTCGCCGCCAACACCGGCGCCCCCCTCGACGCGGCCGGGGTCGAGTCCCTGTCCACGCTGCGGGCCTCCGCGAAGCGGGACGCGCCGGACCGGGCCGTGGGACGGTTCGGCGTCGGATTCGCCGCCGTGCTCGCCGTGACCGACGAGCCCGCCGTCGTCGGACGGCACGGCGGGGTCAGGTGGTCGCTCGCCGAGGCACGGGACCTCGCCGGCGACACCGCCGGGCAGAGCGCCGGGCTGGCGGACGAGATCCGCCGGCGGGACGGCCACGTGCCGCTGCTGCGGCTTCCGTTCGCCGCCGAGGGGACCGCGCCCGACCCGTACGACACCGCCGTCATCCTCCCCCTGCGGGACACGGCCGCCGCCGATCTCGCCGAGCGGCTGCTGCACGCCGTCGACGACGCCCTGCTGCTGGCGCTGCCCGGCCTGGAGGACGTCGTCGTCGAGATCGGGGACGACGAGCCCCGCACCGTGAGCCGGCGCGTGGACGAAGGGCTCACCGTCGTCGAGGACTCGCGGGAGGGGACGACCCGGTGGCGTACGGCCGTCGCGCACGGGCCGCTCACCCCCGACCTGCTCGCGGACCGGCCGGTCGAGGAACGGCTGCGGCCGCACTGGTCGGTCACCTGGGCGGTCCCCGTGGACGCCGACGGAAGCCCCGCCCGGCCCCGGACCAGTGCCGTCGTGCACGCACCCACCCCCAGCGACGAACCCCTCGGCGTGCCCGCCCTGCTCATCGCCTCCCTCCCGCTGGACTCCACCCGCCGGCACGCCGCCCCCGGCCCGCTCACCGACTTCCTCGTGCAGCGCGCGGCCGACGCCTACGCCGGGCTGCTCGCCGACTGGCGCCCGGTGGGGCACGGGATCATCGGCCTGGTGCCCGGCCCGCTCGGCAAGGGCGAGCTGGACGGCGCGCTGCGCCGGGCGATCCTCGAACGGCTGCCGCGCACCTCCTTCCTCCCGCCGGCCGTCGCGCCGCGCGCGGACGAGGACGACGACTCCGGCCTGCCCGAGTCGCTGCGGCCCCGGGACGCCGAGGTCGTGGAGGGCGCGGGCGCCGACACCGTGCGCGTACTCGCCGAAGTCCTGCCCACGCTCCTGCCCGCCGGTCTCGAGCGCCGCGCGGAGCTGCGCACGCTCGGTGTCGCCCGGGTGCCGCTCGCCGACGCGATCGACCGGCTGGCCGGTCTGGAGAAGTCCCCCGACTGGTGGCGGCGGCTCTACGACAGCCTCGCCGGGGTCGACCCGGACCGGCTGTCCGGGCTGCCGGTCCCGCTCGCCGACGGGCGGACGACCATCGGACCCCGGCAGGTGCTGCTGCCCACCCCCGACGCGGCGGCCCCCGACGCGGAACTCCTCGCCCGGCTCGGTCTCAAGGTCGCCCACCCCGGCGCCGCGCACCCCTTGCTGGAGAAGCTGGGAGCCCTCCCCGCCACCCCGCGCGCCGTCCTCACCACCCCGCAGGTGCGGGCCGCCGTCGCCGCCTCGCTGGACGACGAGGGCGGTGTGAACTGGGAGGAGGACGTCCCGGACGCCGAGGAACTCGCCGACACCGTGCTCGGGTTGGTGCGCGACGCCGCCCTCGAACCCGGTGACGAGCCGTGGCTGGGCGCGCTCGCGCTCCCCGACGAGGACGGCGAACTCTCCCCGGCCTGCGAACTCGTCTTCCCGCAGGGGCCGTTCGCCCAGGTGATGCGCGAGGGCGAACTCGGCCACGTGGACGGCGAACTGGCGGAGAGGTGGGGCGAACAGCCCCTCGCGGCCTGCGGGGTGCTGGTGGACTTCGCGCTCGTCCGCGCCACCGACGTCGTCCTCGACCCCGACGAGCTGGAACCCAGGGAAGGGGACTTCGCCGAACCCGACGACCCCGGGCTGCTGGACGCCGTGGACGTGTGGGGCGAGGACGTCCTCGACCGCTTCCCGGACAGCCCCGTCCCGCCGGTTGCCACCGAGATCGTCGCCGTGCGCGATCTGGACCTGGTGGACGACGACCGGTGGCCGCAGGCCCTCGCCCTGCTCTCCCGGCCCCCGCTGCGTGACGCGCTCGTCCAGCCGGTGCGCGTCCTGCTGCACGACGGCACCCACGAGGTCGTACGGCCCTACACCGCGTGGTGGCTGCGCGGGCACCCGGTGATCGGCGGGCGCCGCCCGGCCGGACTGCGGGCGGCCGGGAGCGATCCGCTGCTGAGGGGCCTGTACGAGGAGGCCGACGCGACCGGCTTCGAGGACGAGCAGGTACTGCGGGCACTGGGCGTACGCACGTCGGTGGCCGCGCTGCTCGACGAGCCAGGCGGCGCGGCCGAACTGCTCGACCGCCTCGCCGATCCGGACCGCCCGGTCACCGCCGAGCAGCTGCACGCGCTCTACGGGGCGCTGGCCGAGCTGGACCCGGAGCAGGTGACCCTGCCGGACGAGCTGCGGGCCGTGGCCGACGGGCGGGTCGAGGTGGTGGACGCGGCCGACGCGGTGGTTGTCGACTCGCCGGATCTGCTGCCGTTCACGGCGGGGGTCCCGCTGCTGCCGGTCCGGCCCGCGCGGGCCGCCGAGCTGGCGGAGCTGTTCCAGGTGCGGCGGCTGAGCGAGTCCGTCACCGGGGAGGTCGGCTCCGAGGGCGAGACGCACGACGTACCGGAAGCGGTGCGGGTACTGCTCGGGGCGGGGACACCGCAGTCGTACGTGGAGCACGAGGAACTGGTCGTCGACGGGGTGGAGATCGACTGGCGCCTGACCGCCGACGGCGTACTGCACGCGGCCACCCTGGAGGGCGTGGCCGCCGGCCTGGCCTGGGCGGCCCGGCAGTGGCCCCGCCGCTTCGAGGTCGCGGCGCTCCTGGAGGACCCCTCCCGAACAGAGGAACTGGCCCGCAACCGCTGGTTCGACTGACCCCGCCTCCCGGCGGACCGGCCGCCTCCGCCCTCCGCCCTCCGCCCTCCGCCCTCCGCGGGCAGTCGTGCCGCAGGGCGGCACGGGTGGGCGCGACGGCACCCCGCAAGCGCCGGGCTGCGCACCACACCCCCGCCCGGCACCATCACCGGGCAGCCCCCGAGCCCCCGGGGCTCCGGGGCCCGGGGCCCGGGGCCCGGAAGCCCGGAAGCCCGGAAGCCCGGAAGCCCGGAAGCCCGGAAGCCCGGAAGCCCGGAAGCCCGGAAGCCCGGAAGCCCGGAAGCCCGGAAGCCCGGAAGCCCGGAAGCCCGGGGCTCGGGGGCTCCGGGGGCCCGGGCTCCCGGGTCACCCGGCGCCGACGGAGCCCCGGACAACCTGGGCGCCCCCGGCCGCCCCCTCACTCCGCCGGCAGCCGCCTAGCCCCCGACGGCTCCTCGGCATACGCCTCCAGCGCACGCGCCAGCGTCTCCGCGTCGTACGGCCCCGTGTGCCTGCGGTTGCCGATGAAGAACGTCGGCGCGCCGCGGACCCCGCTGGCCTCGGCGCCGGCCGCGTCCGCGCGGACCCGCTCGGCCGTCTCGTCGTTGTCGAGATCACGGAGGAACTTCTCGACGTCGAGGCCGAGCTCGGACGCGTACCCCGCCGTGTCCTCGTACTCGAGCTCGTCCTGGTGCGCGTAGAGCAGGTCGTGCATGTCCCAGAAGCGCCCCTGATTGTCGGCGGCGACGGCCGCCCGCGCCGCGAGTTCGGAGTGCGGGTGCACGTCGGGCAGCGGCAGGTGCCGGAACACATAGCGGAACCGGTCGCCGAAACGCTGCCGCAGTTCCTTGGTGACGCCGGTGGCGCGGGCGCAGAAGGGGCACTCGAAGTCGCCGTACTCCACCAGGGTCAGGGGCGCGTCCGGGGGGCCGAGGATGTGGTCCCGCTCCGGGTCGACCGGCTGGTCCAGGTAGCGGGGCAGATCCGCGTCGGTCTGGCCCTTCAGCACGGCGGCCAGATGGAACACCACCCAGCCGACGAGGGTGGCGAACACGGCCGCGAGCAGCACACCGACCGTCGCCTGCGCGCGGGCCTCCGGTTCCTGGAAGGCGAGCCCGACGATCAGCAGGGAGACGGTGAAGCCGAGCCCGGACAGCGCGCCGCCGCCCAGGACGTGGCCCGGTGCCACCCCGGTCGGGAGCCTGCCGAGGCCGAACCGGGTACCGAGGGCGGCGCCGCCCCAGATGCCGAGGAGCTTTCCGGCGACGAGACCCACCACGACGGCCCAGGTCAGGGCGGAGCCCAGGGCGTTGGTCAGGACCCCGTCGCGCAGGTCGACCCCGGCGTTGGCCAGGGCGAACACGGGCACGATGACGTAGCTGGACCAGGGGTGCAGGACGGACTGCAGCCGCTCGTTGACGGAGACGGCCTGCTGCAGCCCCTTGCGCGCGACCTTGCCGACGTCCGCGCGGGGGGACTGGCGGAAGGCACGGAAGAGCCTCGCGGCCTGCTCCACCCCCTCGCGGGAGGGGTTGCGGGCCGGGATGAGCAGACCGCCGAGCATGCCGGCGATGGAGGCGTGGAGTCCGGCGTTGAGGGTGGCGAGCCACATCACGAGGACGATCAGCACGTAGGGTGCGGCCCGCCAGACCCCGAAGCGGGTCAGCGCGGACAGGACCACGCCGAGGAGCAGCGCGGCGATCAGCTCCGGCACGTTGATGCTGCCGGAGTAGACCACACCGATCACGGTGACGGCCACGATGTCGTCGATGACGGTGATGGCGAGCAGGAAGACCCGCAGCTGGGTGACGAACCGCGGGCCCACCACGGCGAGGGCGCCCAGCATGAACGCCGTGTCGGTGCCGATCACGACACCCCAGGCCTTGGCGGCCTCGCCCCCCGGCGCGATCGCCAGGTACAGCACGATGGGCACGAGCATGCCGCCGATCCCGGCAAGGCCCGGGATCACGACCCGGCGGCGTTCTTTCAGCGAGCCGACGGAGACCTCGTAGCGCACCTCGAGGCCGATGACGAAGAAGAACAGGGCCATCAGCCCGTCGTTGACCCAGTGACTCAGGTCCATCGACAGCCGGGCGTCGCCGAGTGTGACGGACGCCTCGGTGTGCCAGAGGGTGGTGTACGCATCCGACCAGGGCGAATTCGCCCATACGAGGGCAATCGCCACGGCGATCAGCAGGAGGCCGGCGCTGCCTGCCTCGGTCGCCATGAAGGCCCGCACCGGCGCGGACAATTGGGCCGCCAGTTCGCTTCTCCGTGACTGGGACTGCGAGTTGTCGGTCTTCTTTCCGCGCAGCTTCATCGGGTCTGCCGTCTCCGATCACTTGGGTCGGGGACTCCATGGTCGCTCACATCACGGGCGGCACGGGGAGTCGCGCGGCACCACCTCCCTGACTTGGTCACTTTGCTACCCGACCGTTCGCCTGTGCCACCTGCGCCAAGCGGCGCCCGATGGCACCCCGGTCCCCGCTATGCGGGGAACCGCCGGTCCACCCACCGCCACAGCAGTTCCAGCACCCCCGCCGCGACGGCCGCGATACCGGCCGCCATCCACGGCATGGTCATGCCCACCAGCTTCAGCGCGAAGAAGTCCTGGAGCCACGGCACCACCAGCACCAGCAGGAACGCCCCGCTCATCGCCGCCACCAGTCCGACACGCCACCAGGTGTACGGCCGCGCGATGATCGCCAGCACCCAGATCGAGATCAGGAACAGGGTCAGGGTCGCCGCGCTCGTCTCCGCCTCCAGCGCGCCCGCACCGCTGTAGTGCGCCCGGGCGATCAGATACGTCGTGAAGGTGGCCGCGGCGGCCAGCACCCCGCCCGGGATCGCGTACCGCATGACCCGCTTCACGAAGTACGGACGGGCGCGTTCCTTGTTGGGGGCGAGAGCCAGGAAGAACGCCGGTACGCCGATGGTGAGCGTGGACAGCAGGGTCAGATGGCGCGGCAGGAACGGGTACTCGACCTGTGAGAGCACCACCAGCACCGCCAGCAGTACCGAGTAGACCGTCTTCACCAGGAACAGCGTCGCGACCCGGGTGATGTTGCCGATCACCCTCCGCCCCTCCGCCACCACCGACGGCAGCGTGGCGAAGCTGTTGTTCAGCAGCACGATCTGCGCGACCGCCCGGGTGGCCTCGGAACCGGACCCCATCGCCACCCCGATGTCCGCGTCCTTCAGCGCCAGCACGTCGTTCACACCGTCACCGGTCATCGCCACCGTGTGGCCGTCCGACTGGAGCGCGCCCACCATGTTCCGCTTCTGCTGCGGGGTGACCCGCCCGAACACCGTGGCCTCGTCCAGCGCCTTCGCCATGCCCCCGGCGTCGGCGGGCAGCCGGCGCGCGTCCACCGTCGTCCCCGACAGGCCCAGCTTGGACGCGACCGCGCCGACCGACACCGCGTTGTCCCCGGAGATGACCTTCGCGCGGACGTCCTGCTCGGCGAAGTAGCGCAGCGTGTCGGCGGCGTCGGGCCGCAGCCGCTGCTCGAGCACCACCAGCGCGGCCGGCCGTACGCCCGTCGCGGCGGCGGGGTCGTCGACGTCCGGCCCGGGACGGACCCGGGCGAGCAGCAGCACCCGCAGCCCCTGCTCGTTCATCCGCCCGGTCTCGGCCAGCGCCGGGTCGCCGGGCTCCAGCAGCACGTCCGGGGCGCCCAGCAGCCAGGTCACGGTCTCCCCGCCCGCCACCTCCTCGAACGTCGCGCCGCTGTACTTGCGGGTGGAGGAGAAGGGCAGCGTGTCGGTCAGGCGCCACTCGGTGGTGTCCGGGAACGCGTCGATCAGGGCCTGCAGGGAGGCGTTCGGGCGGGGGTCCGCCGAGCCGAGCTCTCCCAGCACCTTGCGCAGGTACGTCTCGTCCCCGTCCCCCAGGACCCGCAGCTCGGTGACGTTCATGCCGCCCTCGGTGAGGGTGCCGGTCTTGTCCAGGCAGACCGTGTCGACCCGGGCCAGCCCTTCGATGGCGGGCAGTTCCTGCACCAGGCACTGCTTGCGGCCCAGCCGGATCACGCCGATCGCGAAGGCGACGGAGGTCAGCAGCACCAGCCCCTCGGGGACCATCGGCACGATCCCGCCGACCGTGCGGGCGATCGAGTCCTTCAGCTCGTTGTCCTTGACCACCAGCTGGCTGATGACCAGACCGATCGCGGTCGGGATCATCATCCACGTCACGTACTTGAGGATCGTGGAGATGCCGCTGCGCAGCTCGGAGTGGACGAGGGTGAAGCGGGACGCCTCCTCGGCGAGCTGCGCCGCGTAGGCCTCGCGCCCCACCCTGGTCGCCTGGAAGGAGCCGCCGCCCGCGACGACGAAACTGCCCGACATGACCTGGTCCCCGGGCTGCTTCACCACGGGATCGGCCTCACCGGTGAGCAGCGACTCGTCGATCTCCAGGCCGTCCGCCCCGGCGCACACCCCGTCGACGACGACCTTGTCACCCGGCCCGATCTCGATCAGGTCGTCCAGCACGATCTCGGAGGTGCCGACCCGCGCCGCCACCCCGTCACGGCGCACCGTGGGCCGTACCTCGCCAATCACCGCCAGGGAGTCCAGGGTCTTCTTCGCCCGCCACTCCTGGATGATCCCGATGCCGGTGTTGGCGAGGATCACGAAGCCGAACAGGCTGTCCTGGATCGGCGCGACGATCAGCATGATCACCCAGAGCACGCCGATGATCGCGTTGAACCGGGTGAACACGTTCGCACGGACGATCTCGGTCAGCGAGCGGCTGCTGCGCACGGGCACGTCGTTGACCTGGCCGCGCGCCACCCGGTCGGCCACTTCCGCGGAGTTCAGCCCGGTCGCCGGAGAGGTGACCGTGGCGGGGAGCGCGGTGTCGGCCCGGGCGCCCGCATCGAGATGCGTCATGCATTCGACGTTACGTGCGGACCCGTGGCCGCACCCACTCGAACGGCCGAAGTTCCGACCTGGGGAGGACGGTCACCGGGACGGGCGTAGTGCCGTGGTCGTACGGCGGTGGACCGCGCGGGAGTTGACTCCGCCGCCCCGCCCCGCCCCGCCCCGCCCCGCCTCAGTCCGGCCGGGCGGTCTCCGCCCGCTTGATCGCGGCGTCGCGCCTGCGGACGTACCAGATGCCGATGAAGCCGAGCCCGCCGCCGGCCAGACAGGTCCACAGCCACCAGGTGTGACCGTGCTCGTCGAACCACCCGTAGAACGGCAGCTGCACCAGGAGCAGGGCGAACCAGACGATCGTGCCGCCGGTGATGGTGGCGACCACGGGGCCCTCCAGGGGCTCCGGCGCCTCGTGCTGGGGGGTCCACTTCGCCATACGGACAGCTTACGAGGGCGGCCGGCGGACCGGACGCGTGAGGTGCGTCGGGGGCGGTGCACGGGAGCGGTGTCCGGTCGGTGCGTGCGGCGCGTACGGCGGAATCCGGCCGGGCGCGGCTCCGTGTTCTACGCGCGGAGATAGCTTCGGCACCGTTATATGTTCATACTGAATCTGTTTGTCCCTGACCGCTTTCCTTCGTAGAAAACACCAAAGGGCTTCGGGGGGAGCCCGCCGGTGATGAGGTCCTCGCATGTCCACGTCGGCCCCCGCCAAGGCCCCCACCCCCGAGCAACCGGGGTCCGGTGCCGGCTCCGGCGCCCTCGACAGCTACTTCCGGATCAGCGAGCGCGGCAGCACCCTGTCCCGCGAGGTCCGCGGCGGTTTCGCCACCTTCTTCGCGATGGCCTACATCATCGTGCTGAACCCGATCATCCTGGGCAGCGCGAAGGACCTGTACGGTCACCAGCTCGACAACGGCCAGCTGGTCACCGCGACCGCCCTGACCGCGGCGTTCACCACGCTGCTCATGGGTGTCATCGGCAACGTCCCGATCGCGCTCGCCGCCGGACTCGGTGTGAACTCGGTGGTGGCCCTCCAGCTCGCCCCGCGCATGTCGTGGCCGGACGCCATGGGCATGGTGGTGCTGGCCGGCTTCATCGTGATGCTCCTGGTCGCCACCGGACTGCGCGAGCGCGTGATGAACGCCGTCCCGTACGGACTGCGCAAGGCCATCGCCATCGGTATCGGCCTGTTCATCATGCTGATCGGCCTGGTCGACTCCGGCTTCGTCGCCCGCATCCCGGACGCCGCCCGGACCACCGTCCCGCTCCAGCTCGGGGCCGGCGGCCACCTCGACGGCTGGCCCGTCCTCGTCTTCGTCCTCGGCACGCTGCTCACGCTGGCGCTGATCGTGCGCAGGATGCCCGGCGCGATCCTCGTCTCGATCGTCGCCATGACCGTCGTCGCGCTGGTCGTCGACGCCGTCGCGGACGTCCCCTCCTGGGGTCTGACCACGCCCACCTGGCCCGGCAACCCGGTCGCCACCCCCGACTTCGGGCTGATCGGTGAGGTCAGCCTGTTCGGCGGCTTCGCCGAGGTCGGTGTGCTGACCGGCGTCCTGTTCGTCTTCACCGTGCTGCTGTCGTGCTTCTTCGACGCGATGGGCACGATCATGGGTGTCTCGGACGAGGCCAAGCTGACCGACGGCGAGGGCCAGATGCCCGGCATCAGCAAGGTCCTGTTCATCGACGGGGTCGCGGTCGCCGCGGGCGGCGCCAGCTCCTCCTCGGCCACCACCGCGTTCGTGGAGTCCACGGCCGGCGTCGGCGAGGGCGCGCGGACCGGCTTCGCCAACGTCGTCACCGGCGGCCTCTTCGCCGTGGCGCTGTTCCTCACGCCCGTCGCCACCATGGTGCCGTCCCAGGCGGCCACCCCGGCGCTGGTGGCGGTGGGCTTCCTGATCCTGGCGGGCTCGGTCAAGGAGATCGACTGGGCGGACTACACCATCGCCGTCCCGGCCTTCGTGACGATGCTGATGATGCCGTTCACCTACTCGATCACCAACGGCATCGGCATGGGCTTCATCACCTTCGCGGTGCTGCGCCTGGCAGCCGGCCGCGGCCGGGAGGTCCCGTCGGCGATGTACGCGGTGGCGGCCGTCTTCGCCTTCTACTACCTGATGCCGGCCCTGGGTCTGACCTGACGGGGTCCGGCCCCTCAGGGGACCCCGTAGAACTTCTCCGTCTCCTCGACCGCCGCCTGGAACCGCTGGTCGAAGTCATCGCGCATGAGCGTCCGGACGACATAGTCCTGCACGCTCATGCCGCGTCTGGCGGCATGCTCCCGGAGCCGTTCGAGCAGTTCGTGATCCATGCGCAGGCTGAGCACGTCGGTCCCCATGGGCACGAGCGTTGCCGCATACCGGGGTGCGGTGTGTCGTGTTTCCTGGCCGGATCACTCGTACGGGTGATCTCTCGTGACAGGAGTGGCAGGTCTCACCGCAGATGTGGCGTCCTCCGGGTGTTCTTTAGAAAGGGTAATGAGTTACGCTAAAGAACATGCCGGACTTCAGCCATGGCGACGACGCAGCCGCCGTGAACGCCCTCCGCTCCGCCGTGATGCGGCTGTCCCGTCGGCTCAAGCATCAGCGCGTCGACGAATCCCTGAGCCCCACCGAGATGTCGGTGCTGGGCACCCTGGCCCGCTGCGGCCGGGCCACCCCGGGCGAGCTCGCCCGCAAGGAACACGTCCAGCCACCCTCGATGACCCGCATCGTGGCCCTGCTGGAGGCCAAGGGACTCGTCCGCCTGGAGCCGCACCCCGACGACCGCCGCCAGAAGGTCGTCACGCAGACCGAGCAGGCCGAGGCGATGCTGGAGGAGAGCCGCCGCAAACGGAACGTGTTCCTCGCGACGCTGGTGGCGGACCTCGACGAGGACGAGTGGGCGACACTGCGCGCCGCCGCCCCCGTGCTGGAGAAACTCGCACACATCTGAGCACTTGAAGCACCTGCAGTAACAGCAGTAGCAGCAGTACCAGCAGTACCAGCAGTACCAGCAGTACCAGCAGTACCAGCAGTACCTGAGTGCCCGAGCAGGCAGCAGCGCCGCGGGCAGTGGCCGTAGCAAGGAGGCGACATCTTTGAGTACGGGATCCGGAGCAGCTTCCGCCCCCGCACCTGACCCCTACGACACCCCGACCGCCCTCGACACCCCCGCCCGCAAGAACTCGATGTTCTCCTCGCTGAGGATCAGGAACTACCGCCTGTTCTTCCTCGGCCAGGTCGTCTCCAACATCGGCACCTGGATGCAGCGCATCGCCCAGGACTGGCTGGTGCTCAGCCTCACCGGCTCCTCGGTCGCCGTCGGTATCACCACCGCCCTGCAGTTCCTGCCGATGCTGCTCTTCGGCCTGTACGGCGGTGTCCTCGCCGACCGGCTGAGCAAGCGGCCCACCCTCATCGTCACCCAGTCGGCGATGGCCGTCACCGCGCTCGCGCTCGCCGTCCTCACCCTGACCGGCCGGGTCGAGGTCTGGCACATCTACGTCGCCGCCTTCGCCCTCGGCCTCGCCACGGTCGTCGACAATCCCGCCCGCCAGGCCTTCGTCTCCGAGCTCGTCGGCCGCGGCCATCTGCAGAACGCGGTCAGCCTGAACTCCGCGAACTTCCAGTCCGCCCGCCTGGTCGGCCCCGCCGTCGCGGGCCTGCTGATCACCGGCGTCGGCACCGGCTGGGCGTTCCTCCTCAACGGCCTCTCCTTCGTCGCCCCGCTGGCCTGCCTGATGATGATGCGCGCCCGCGACCTGCACGCCGTGGAGCGCGCTCCGCGCGGCAAGGGACAACTGCGGGAGGGCCTGCGCTACGTCAGCGGACGGCCCGAGCTGCTCTGGCCGATCGTGCTGGTCGGGTTCATCGGCACCTTCGCCTTCAACTTCCCGGTCTACCTCTCGGCCTTCGCCGACGACGTCTTCGACGGCGGCGCAGGGGCCTACAGCCTGTTCAACACGCTGATGGCGGTCGGCTCGGTCTCCGGCGCCCTGCTCGCCGCCCGTCGCGGCACGGCCCGGCTGCGGCTGCTGATCCTGGCCGCGATGGCCTTCGGCGCGCTGGAGATCGTGGCCGCCGCCTCGCCCCGGCTGTGGATGTTCGCCCTGATCATGGTGCCGCTGGGCCTGTTCTCGATGACGGTCAACGTCACCACCAACACCAGCCTTCAGATGGCCACCGACCCGGTCATGCGCGGCCGTGTCATGGCCCTCTACATGATGGTCTTCCTCGGCGGCGCCCCGGTCGGCGCCCCGATCGTCGGCTGGATCACCGACACCTACGGCGCCCGCGTCGGCTTCGCCACCGGCGGCGCGATAGCGATGGCCGCGGCGTCCGTCATCGGCCTCGTCCTGGCCAGGGTCGGCGGCCTGCGGCTGTCGCTCTGCTGGCACGGCGGCCACCCGAGTGTGCGGTTCGTGCCGCGGGAGCGTCAGAAGGCCCTGGCCCCGGCGGGGTGAGGGCCGTCCGGGTCGCGGTCAGCCGCGGGGGAACTCGTCCGTCTTGAGGACGAGACCGACGACCGTCCTGGTCAGATCGATCTCGATGCCGAAGTCGAAGCGCGCGTTGCCGTGGTACTTCCCGTCCTTCGGCAGCGTGTGCAGGTGCCACTCGCCGGTGTACGGGTCGGCGATCAGGTACACCGGCACGCCGGCGGCGGCGTAGGTGTCCTTCTTCGGTCCGTAGTCGTTGGCCGCGGTCTTCCTGGAGATCACCTCGGCGACGAACTCGACCTCCTCGAAGCGCCACAGCCCCTTGCCGTTCTTCGTCGCGCCCTCGGCCAGCAGAGTCACGTCGGAGGCGAAGCCGTTGAGGTGTCCCGGGTAGTCGATGCGGACATCGGACTTGACCCGCTTGCGCGGGTACTTCACGCGCAGCTGGTCGTAGAGGTCCGCGATGATCTCCCAGTGGGTGTCCCGCTGCGGTGCCATGAAGATGTGCCCCCCGACGATCTCGGTCCTGTAACCCTCGGGGATGGGCATCTTCTCCAGCCACTCGAACATCATGTCGAGTGTGAGCTCGTCGCCGCCGCTGTCGGCCATCGCGATCCTGTCTTCGAGGACGGTCATCGTGGCGCTCCTCCCCGGCCGCCGCTCGATTGCGTACAGCCGCGCGGTACAACGATACGCACGGCGGCCAGGACACGCGGGAGTGTACGGACGTTCCCCTGTGAGACTGGACCCATGAGACTCTTCGCCGCCGTGCTGCCGCCCGAGGACGTGGTCCAGGAGCTCGCCGACGTGGTCGGGCGGCTGCGGAAGCTGCCCGGGGCCGACGGGATGCGGTGGACCGGGCGGGCCGGATGGCACTTCACGCTCGCGTTCTACGGGGAGGTCGACGACGGGCTGGTACCGGAACTGACCGACCGGCTGGCGCGGGCCGCGGCCCGCACGCACCCCTTCGAGCTGGCCCTGCACGGCGGGGGCCAGTTCGGGCACGGCAGGGCGCTGTGGGCCGGGGCCGCGGGGGACCTGCGCACGATGCGGCTGCTGGCCGGGCGCGCGGGGGCCGCGGCCCGGAAGGCCGGGGTGGGGAGGGAGGACCACCGGCGCTACCGGGCCCATCTGACGGTGGCCCGCAGCCGGGACGCCGTCGACGTACGGCCGTACCTCGACGCCCTGCACGGCTTCCGTGGCCGTCCCTGGACCGTGGACGAGCTGGTGCTGGTGCTCAGCCGCCTGCCGACGTCCGGGGTGCCGGGCGAGCAGCCCCGTTACGAGGCGGTCGCCCGCCGGGCCCTGGGCGCGGCCGGTTAGGCTCACAGGCGTGGACCCGAAGACCCGGAACCGGATCATGGCCGGTGCGCTCGTACTGATGTTCGTCGTCGTGGCGCTGGCGGCGGCGCTGGGCGGGTAGCGCCGCCGCCGGCCGCCGCGCGCGCTGCTACCAGGCGAAGGCCTCGGGGGACGGACCCGGCCCCGGGAAGATCTCGTCCAGCGAGGTCAGCAGTTCCTCGCTCAGCTCCAGCTCCACCGCACGCAGCGCGGACGCGAGCTGCCCGGCGGTGCGCGGACCGACGATCGGGCCGGTCACCCCGGGCCGGGTGAGCAGCCAGGCCAGTCCGGCCTCACCGGGCTCGATGCCGTGCTTCTCGAGAAGGTCCTCGTAGGCCTGGATCCGGTCGCGCGCGGCCGGATCGGAGAGCGTGTCGGCGGCCCGGCCGGAGGCGCGGCGGCCGCCCTCGGCCTCCTTCTTGATGACCCCGCCCAGCAGACCGCCGTGCAGCGGCGACCAGGGGATGACCCCGAGCCCGTACTCCTGCGCGGCCGGGATGATCTCCATCTCGGCGCGGCGCTCGGCGAGGTTGTAGAGGCACTGCTCACTGACCAGGCCGATGGTCCCGCCGCGCCGGGCGGCGATCTCGTTCGCCTGCGCGATCTTGTAGCCGGGGAAGTTCGAGGAGCCGACGTAATGGATCTTGCCCTGCTGGATCAGGACGTCGATCGCCTGCCAGATCTCCTCGAACGGAGTCTGCCGGTCGATGTGGTGGAACTGGTAGACGTCGATGTAGTCGGTGCCCAGCCGCTTCAGCGAGGCATCGACCGCGCGCCGGATGTTCACCGCGGACAGTTTGTCGTGGTTGGGCCAGGCCTCGCCGTCGGCGGCCATGTTCCCGTACACCTTGGTGGCGAGGACCACCTTGTCGCGGCGCCCGCCGCCCTTCGCGAACCAGCTGCCGATGATGCTCTCGGTGCGGCCCTTGTTCTCGCCCCAGCCATAGACGTTGGCCGTGTCGACGAAGTTGATCCCGGCGTCCAGCGCCGCGTCCATGATGGCGTGACTGTGGGGCTCGTCGGTCTGCGGACCGAAGTTCATCGTCCCGAGGACGAGCCGGCTGACCTTGAGACCTGTGCGTCCGAGCTGCGTGTACTTCATGTTCATCAAGCCAACGGCTTGGAGTGCGCTCCATGCAAGAGGGGCCGGTCCCGGGGGAAGTCGCCGGTGGGCACGGTCAGGTCGGCCACGGTGCCGGTCAGATCGATGTCGTCGCCGAAGTCCACCCTCGTCCTCGTGACGTAGTCGCCGTCCTTGGGGTCGGTGTAGACGTAGCAGCGGCCCTGATAGGGGTCGGCGATGACGTAGAGAGGGACCTCGGCGGTCGCGTAGGCGGTCTTCTTCGGACCGTAGTCGTTGGCGGCCGTGCCCTCGGAGATCACCTCGAAGACGAACCTGACGTCCTCGTAGCGCCAGTGGTTTCCCTCGTCCTTCTCCGCGGAGGCACGGAGCACGGCCACGTCGGGACAGAGGCCGTTCTCGTGCCCCGGGAAGTCGATTCGGACGTCCGAGAACACCAGGGCGTCCTTCCCGAACCGGGCTTCAACGGCCATCGCCATCTTGAAGATGATGGTCCAATGGGTGTCACGCTGCGGTGTCATGTAGACGGTGCCCCCGACGATCTCGACTTTGAACCCTTCGGGGACGGGCATCCGCTCCAGCCGCTCGAACCACTCGTCCAAGCTCTGGGTGTTGTCGCTCTCGGCCATCGCGATCCTGTCGTCAAGGACGGTCATCGTGGCGCGCTCCTCCCCGGCCGCCCACGGACGAGTGCGGCCGCGCGGTACAACGATACGCACGGTGAGCAGGTCACGGTGCCGACCGCATATGCCGGACGGGCGGGACGGTCACTCCGCCCCGTCGTACGGCCCGCCCAGGTCCCACTCCCGCCACATCGCCTCCGCGAACGCGCCCGCGATTCTGTGTTCGCCGGTCTCGTTGGGGTGGGTGCCGTCGTAGGTGTCCGTGTGGAAGTCGTACGAGGCCGGGGGCGGGACGAGCACCAGGGAGGAGCCCGGTTCGTCGAGGTCGGCGACGGTCTTCGCGAGAAGTTCGTTGAAGCGGGTGACCTGCCCGGCGAAGGAATCGTCCGCCTCCACCCGGATGTTGCGGACCACCGGCATGACGGCGATGCGGATGCGCGGCGCGGCGGCCCTCGCCTCGGCGACGAACGCGCGGACGTTGTCGGCCGTCTGCTCCGCGTTGGTGTAGAAGCCGAGGTCGATCAGACCCAGCGAGACCAGCAGCACGTCCGCGCGGCAGGAGCGTACGGCCTCGCCGATCAGCGGGGTCATATGGTGCCAGCCCTCGCCCCAGCCGGCGAGATGGGCGCGGGGGAAGTCCGGATCGGCGTACGCGTAGGACGTGGGGGCGTCCGCCGCCGGGTCGTGCAGCGTCTCGCGCGGGCCCACCAGGGTGAAGGGGCCGCCGTACGCCGCGCACAGGTGCTGCCACAGCCGGTAGCGCCAGGTGTGTTCACCCGCGCTCCCGATCGTCATGGAGTCACCTACGGGCATCAACCTGAGCACCCGCTCATCATGGTCGATCGGCCGGGCCGTCGCGATGTGAGACCGGCCACCCGCCGTGAAGTCCGCTGAACAATGGCACCCTTGGCACATGCGCCGACCTTTCGTCCTGCTCGCCGCGGCCCTTCTCACGGGCGTGCTCGCCGTCCCCGCCTCCGCAGCCGCAAGCGGCGACGGAAACGACGGGTTCTCGATCGACGACCCGCGCATCACCGAGTCCAGCGGGCTCGCCGCCTCCCGGCAGCACCCGGGCATCTACTGGACCCACAACGACAGCGACGACGGCCCCTACCTCTACGCCGTCGACAGCGCGACCGGCGAGACCGTCGCCCGGCTCACCCTCACCGGTATCGGCGCGCCCCGCGACGTCGAGGCCATCTCCATCGGGCCCGGCGACAGGATCTTCGTCGGGGACATCGGGGACAACCTCGGCGGCACCTGGCCGTACGTCTGGATCTACGAACTGCCCGAGCCGAAGAAGCTGCGGGACGCGACCGTGCGGGCCACGCAGTACGTCGTGAAGTACTCCGACGGGCCCCGGGACGCGGAGTCGATGGTCGTGCACCCGAAGACCGGGCGCGTCTACATCGTCGACAAGAAGGAGGAGGGCGGGCATCTCTACGAGGGGCCCGAGAAGCTCTCCGCGTCCGGCGAGAACGTCTTCCGGCCGATCGCCCCGGTCGAGCTGTGGGCCACCGACGCCGCGCTCTCCCCGGACGGGCAACGGCTGGCGGTGCGCGGCTACTTCGGCGGTATCCACTACACCTGGAACGGCGGGAAAATCCAGCGTGTGGACCGGCTGAGCGTGCCGCTCCAGGGGCAGGGGGAGTCCGTGACCTACTCCGCCGACGGCTCCCGGCTGATGTTCGGCAGCGAGGGCTCCGGGAGCCCGGTCGAGTCGCGCGAGGCGCCGGGCGCCGGTGAGAGCGGGGGCGGTGGCGGGAAGGGCGCCCGCGCGGAGGACGGGAAGGACGCCGCGGGGGCGGAGAGCGGGGACGACGTCAAGCTCGGGGGCGCTGTCGCCGTGGCCGTCGTCGTCGCGATCCTGTTCGGGCTGACCCGGCGGCGCCGCCGGAGCTGAACCGGGCGGCGCGCGGAGGCTGTTCAGGACGTGTCCGCGGCCGCCCGCTCCGCCGTCCGCCGGGTGACGAACCCCTCGAGGCCGTCCAGGATGCGCTGGAGTCCGAACTCGAAGTGGTCGAAGTCGGGGCCGAAGGTGTCCTCCGAGAGCCCGGCCAGGACGGGATAGCGCCCGCTGTTCATCGCCTTCTCCAGGGCCGGCTGCTGCGCCTGCCAGAACTGCGCGTCCGTCAGTCCGGAGGTGCGCTCCGCCTCCAGCTGGTACACCTGCGTACGGGCGGCCCCGACGACGTACCCGTCGATCATGGTGATCGCCGACAGCAGCTCCGGGTCGGACAGGCCCATGGGCTTGATCCGGGCGAGCACCCTCTCCATGCCGTCCAGCGCGCCCGGCCCGAGGATCGGACGGGACTGGTTGACCTCCAGCAGCCAGGGGTGCCGGCGGTACAGGGCGAGGGCGGCCCTCCCCAGCGCCTCCAGCGCCGCGCGCCAGCCGCCGTCACCGAGGTCCGCCGGGTTCTCCGAGGGCCGCTGGACCCGGTCCAGCATCAGGTCGAGCAGCTCGCCCTTGCCGGGGACGTAGCGGTACAGGGACATCGTGCCGGTGCCGAGTTCCGTGGCGATGCGGCGCATCGAGAGCGCGCCGATCCCGTCCCGGTCGGCGACCTCGATCGCGGTCTCCACGATGCGGTCCAGCGTCAGGCCCGGTTTCGGCCCGCGGCTGGGCCGTGGCCCGGTGTCCCACAGCAGGTCGAGGGTGCGGGCGATGTCGCCGCTGCCGCTGGTCTCGGTACCGCTCCTGCCGCTGCTCATGAGGTCAGTCTAGGACCGGGCGCAACAACTGAGTACGGTGTACGCGCAATCGGGTACGCTGTACCCAGTTATTGGAAGGGGGACCCCCATGAACGAGTACGACGACGGCTGCGCGGTCCGTGCCGAAGGGCTGGAGAAGCGCTACGGCGAGAAGCGCGCCCTCGACGGCTTCGACCTCACCGTCCGGACCGGCACGGTGCACGGGCTGCTCGGGCCGAACGGCGCCGGCAAGACCACCGCCGTGCGCATCCTGTCGACCCTGATCCGGCTCGACGGCGGCCGGGCCACGGTGGCCGGGCTCGACGTCGCCCGGAGCGCGCGCGAGGTGCGGGCGCGGATCGGCCTCACCGGCCAGTACGCGGCGGTGGACGAGGTGCTCACCGGGCGGCAGAACCTGGAGATGTTCGGCAGGCTGTTCCACTTCGGCGGCCGGCGCGCCGGGGCGCGGGCCACCGAGCTGCTGGAGCAGTTCGACCTGACCGGCGCCGCCGACAAGGGCGTGGGCGACTACAGCGGCGGCATGCGGCGCCGCCTGGACCTCGCGGCCTCGATGATCCTCGCGCCGGCCGTGCTGTTCCTGGACGAGCCGACCACGGGCCTGGACCCGCGCAGCCGGGGTGAAGTCTGGGACTCCGTACGGGCGTTGGTGGCCGGCGGCACGACCGTGCTGCTGACCACGCAGTACCTGGAGGAGGCCGACCGGCTCGCCTCCCGGATCACCGTGATCGACCAGGGCAGGTCCATCGCGGACGACACCCCGGACGGGCTGAAGAACCTGGTCGGCGGTGACCGTATCGAGGTGGTGGTCGCCGAACGGTCGGAGATCCCGCGCGTGGTGAAGGTGGTCGCCCGGGTCGCGGAGGGCGAACCCGAGTCCGACGAGACCGAGTTGCGGGTGCACGCCCCCGTCACCGACCGGGTGGCCGCGCTGACGGACGTCGCCCGCGCCCTCCAGGACGAGGGCGTACGGGTGGAGGACATCGGGCTGCGCAGGCCCAGCCTCGACGACGTGTTCCTGCGCCTGACCGGACACCGCACGGAGAAGGAGAAGACGGCCGTATGAGCGCGCTCGACCTGACCGGACCGGCCACCCGCGGCCGCGCGTACTGGGCCCTGGCGGACTGCTGGAACATCGTCCGCCGCGGCCTGACCCACTACCGGCGCCAGCCGGTCAACATCGCCTGGCAGCTGGGCTTCCCGATCCTCTCCGTCCTCCTCTACGGCTATGTCTTCGGCAGCGCGATGAGGGTGCCGGGCGGCGGGGACTACAAGGACTTCCTGATGCCGGGCATGTTCGTCATGACGATGGCGTTCGGCTTCATCAACACGGCGACCGTGGTCGTCTACGACTCCACCAAGGGTGTCATCGACCGCTTCCGCTCGATGCCGATGGCCCCCTCCGCGGTGGTGGCCGGACGTGGGGTGACCGATCTGATCGTCGCCTGCGCGGAGTTGGGCATCCTCATGCTGACCGCCCTGGCGATGGGCTGGCGGCCGGACGGCGGCTGGGGTTTCCTGGCGGCGTTCGGACTGCTGCTGTGGCTGCGGTTCTCGCTGATCTGGCTCGGTGTCTGGCTGGGCCTGCTGGTGCCCAACCCCGAGGCCGCCGGCGGACTGTTCGCGGTCGCCTTCCCGCTGACGATGATCTCCAGCATCTTCGTCGCCCCGCAGCTGATGCCCGACTGGCTGGGCTGGGTGGCCGCCTGGAACCCGATCTCCTCCACGGCGGCGGCGGCCCGCGACCTCTTCGGCACCCCGGTCGGGAACGGGGACTCCTGGGTGGAGCAGCACGCGCTGCTGATGGCGGGCGTCTGGCCCCTCGTCCTGACGGCGGTCTTCCTGCCGCTGGCGGTACGGAGGTTCCAGCGGCTGAGCCGGTGAGGAACGGCCACCGGGGACCGTCCCCGTGCGGGTCCACCGGCCGAACGGCTGGCATACCGCCCGTCCCGCCCGTCCCGCCCGTCCCGCCCGGTCGTCGGCGGGACGGGCGGGACGGCCGGAAGGTCAGGCTCTTCCTCCCGGACGGGGACAGCACGACCCACGGGGTGCTCGTAGCCGTCCCCGGCTCCGTGGCGGTGCTGTGCGCCATCGCGCTGGGGCTACGGCTGGGGCCGGAGATGATCTGGCGGCGCCGGGAGGCGCCGTGACCGCGGTGCCAGTGGTTCAGTCCGCCCGCGCCGGCTGGACGACGCGGGTCGTCGAGACGACATCCGGCAGGGGGCGTTCGCCGGTGAGGACGGGCTCGCCCGAGGGGTCGTTCCCGAGGTGCTTGTCGAAGAAGGCGGTGGCGTAGACGGTCAGCGCGTTCTGCTGGGGCGCGGGGGCGAGTTCGCGGTCGGGGCAGGTGCTGTCGTCCTCGCCGAGCGGGGCCGGGGGTGTCCACCGCGTGTTGAAGTAGTTGTGGTTGCCGTCGCGCAGCGAGACCGAGTAGGCCGGTTCGGTGGTGAGCCCCACGACGTCGTCCAGATACTCCTGGCCCTGCTCGTGCACCGCGCCGTCACAGCCGGAGGTGACGACGGCGACGGGCGTCCGCGTGACGAGCGCATCGGCGTTGCCGTCCCCCGGGGGGTCGAACTTCACGGGCGCCAGGGCGAGTACGGCGCCGACCCGGACCCCGTCGGGAATCTCGTCCCGGTGCTTGTCCGACGCCTGCCACATCACGCCCTTGCCGCCCCGGGAGTGCCCGATCGTCCCGACGCGTTCCAGGTCCACGTGCCCGCGCAGCGAGGGCAGGCTGTCGGCGAGCGGGCCGCCGCCCGAGTCGAGCTCCCGCCACAGCCGCAGATGTTCGTTGATGATGCGGGCGCGGTCCCCGTAGTCGAAGGACACCATGTTGATGCCGTCCGCACTGAGCGAGACGACCACGTAGCCGCGCGCGGCGAGGGCCCGGCCGAGGTAGTCGTAGCCCAGGTGGCTGGGGTACGGCTCGCCCCGGTCGCAGGGCCAGGACTGGGCGTCGGGGTCGGTGCACGCGTACCAGGAGCCGTGGGAGATCACCACCAGGGGCAGCTTGCCGCTCAGCCGGCGCGGTCGGTGCACCACCGCGCGGATCTCGCTGACCGTGCCGGAGACGGAGTCGGTGAACGCCGTATCTCCCAGGTCGTAGTACTCGGTCACCGTCCCGGTCCCGGTCACCGTCCCGGTCACCGTCCCGGTCCTGGCCACGGCACTGTCACCGGCCGCCACTCGGAGAGTGCTCCCGGCGGTCCCGGCGGTCCCGGCCTCCCCGGCCGCGGTGGCCGTACCGGTCGTGCCGGTGAGGCTCGCGCCCAGCAGCAGTGCGGCGATCAGCGCCCCGCCGGCGGTGGCCCGGGTCCTCGTGTGCGCGCGTGTGCGTGGTTTCATTCCGCTTCTCCTGTCGGCCTTCGCGGCCGGCCACCGGGTCCCGGCGCCGGGGGGCGTGGCCCGCCCCCCTCAGAGACGACGGAGCGGGTGGGTCGGTTGGGACGGATGTTCCGGAGGCGCGGTGGTGGCCGGGCGCGGGGCGAAGCGCCCGCCGCGGCGGGCGCCGGGTGGAAGGGGCGACACCGTCCTGTGAACCGGATCACGGCTTCGGGCGGCGCGGAGGGGGCGGGGCCCGGTGGTTAGACTGGAGTTCTGCTCGGCCCCACGGCCGAGGTGGTCAGACCCGGGCGTCCGGTGTCTGGTCCGAGGCTTGAAACCTCCGGCGCTCCTCACAGAACCCCGGAGGTTTCTGCATGTCCGTCCCGTCGTCCCCGCCCGCGGTTCCCGACCCCCGCCGATGGTGGGCGCTGTCGGTGATCGCCCTGACGCAGTTGGTGGTCGTGCTCGACGCGACGATCGTCAACGTGGCCCTGCCCCAGGCCCAGATCGAACTGGGGCTGAGCGACACCGAGCGGCAGTGGGTCATCACCGCCTACGTCCTGGCCTTCGGCGCGCTGCTGCTGCTGGGCGGACGCGTCGCCGACTACTGGGGCCGCAAGCGCAGCTACATGGTCGGGATGCTCGGGTTCGGCGCCGCCTCCGTGTGGGGCGGCCTCGCCCAGAGCGGGACCGAGCTGATCGCGGCGCGCGGCCTGCAGGGCATGTTCGCGGCGCTGCTGGCACCCGCGGCGCTCGCGCTGCTGACGGTCACGTTCCCGGCCGGGCGCGAGCGCGGCACGGCGTTCGCGGTCTTCGGTACCGTCGCCGGCACCGGTGCCGCGGTGGGTCTGGCGCTGGGCGGCGTCCTGACCGAGTACGCCGACTGGCGCTGGTGCCTGCTGGTCAACATCGTCTTCGCCGTGGTCGGCCTGGCCGGCGCGCTGCTGTTCGTCTCCGAGAGCCGGGTCGACGGCGCCCACGGGTACGACATCTGGGGCACCCTGGCCGTCACCCTCGGCCTGGCCGCCCTGGTCTACGGGTTCACCCTGGCCGAGTCCGGATGGACCGAGCCGGACACCGCCGGCTTCCTCGCCGGCGGCCTGGTGCTGCTCGCGGCGTTCGTGTGGATCGAGGCCCGCGTCGCGCAGCCGCTGCTGCCGTTGCGGATCGTGCGGGACCGGGTCCGCGCCGGAGCGTTCCTCATCCACGCGGCCATCGGCGCCGTCTTCATCGGGATGACGCTCTACCTGATGTTCCACCTGCAGCTCGTGCTCGGTCTCTCTCCGCTGCTCGCCGGACTCGCCAGCCTCGCGATGACCTTCGCCACCATGGTCACCGCACCGGTGGCCGCCAGGCTGCTGCCCCTCTGGGGGCCCCGGGCGCTGATGACCGGTGGGCCGCTGACCGCCGCGGCCGGAATGCTGTGGCTGACCTTCATCACCCCCGACGGAAGCTACTGGACCCAGGTCTTCGGCGGTCTGGTGGTCGTGGGTATCGGCATCGCGTTCGTGATCGTCCCGGTGCAGAACGTCGCGCTCACCGACGTGGGCCACCACGACGCGGGCGCGGCCTCGGCCCTGGTCAACTCCACCTTGCAGATCGGCGGATGCGTGGGCCTGTCGGTGTTCACCACGCTCTACCTCAGCGCCGTCGAACGATCCGCCGCCACCGGCGCCGACCGGGCCGCCGCCCTCACCGACGGCTACTCCGCGGTGTTCCTGGCCACGGCCGTCACCCTGGTGGCCGCGGCGGCCGTCGCCGCGGCCATGCTCCGCGGCACCCGCCCCGCCGTCGCACCGCGACAGCCCGCCGAGCTGCCGGTCCACACCGGCTGATCACCTGGCGGCACGCCCTCCCGGCCCTCGTGCCAGGGGGCAGCGGGGTTCCGGGTCCCCACGGCTCGGGCAGCAGGTGACCAGGGCCAGGGAAAAAGGTACGAGGGACGTTCGAGGGAGAAGCCCGGCGAGGCGTCGGCGCCCGGGCCCAGCCGGCCGGCGGCGGAGGCGACGAGGGAAGTGAGCAGGGCGTAAGGACGCGAGAGGGACGCCCGGTGGAGGATGATCCGCCGGGCGCCCCTCGTCGTGCGGGACGTGTCTACAGCTGCTCGATGACGTAGTCGACGCACGTCGTCAGAGCCTCGACGTCCGACGGGGCGACCGCCGGGAACATCGCGACGCGGAGCTGGTTGCGGCCGAGCTTGCGGTAGGGCTCGGTGTCGACGATGCCGTTGGCGCGCAGCACCTTGGCGACGGCGGTGGCGTCGATCTCGTCCGTGAAGTCGATGGTGCCGATGACCTGGGAGCGCTTGGCCGGGTCGGTGACGAACGGGGTGGCGTACTTGGATTCGTCCGCCCAGGTGTACAGACGGGTCGAGGAGTCCTTCGTACGGGCCGTGGACCAGTCGAGGCCGCCCTGGCCGTTCAGCCACTCCAGCTGCTCGTTGAGGAGGAACAGGGTGGCAAGCGCCGGGGTGTTGTACGTCTGGTTCTTGCGGGAGTTGTCGATCGCCGTGGGGAGGCTGAAGAACTCCGGGATGTGGCGGCCGGAGGCGTGGATCCGCTCGGCGCGCTCGATCGCGGCCGGGGAGAAGACGCCGATCCACAGGCCGCCGTCGGAGGCGAAGGACTTCTGCGGGGCGAAGTAGTAGACGTCCGTCTCGGCGATGTCGACCGGGAGGCCGCCCGCGCCGGAGGTGGCGTCCACCAGGACCAGGGAGCCCTCGTCCGCGCCGGCCACCCGCCTGATCGGCATGGCGACACCGGTGGAGGTCTCGTTGTGGGTGAACGCGTAGACGTCCACGCCGGTTTCGGCGGCCGCCTCGGGGTGCGTGCCCGGGTCGGAGGAGATGACGGCCGGGTCGGCGAGCCAGGGGGCGAGCTTGGACGCCTTGGCGAACTTGGAGCTGAACTCGCCGAAGGTGAGGTGCTGCGACCTGTTCTCGATCAGACCGTGCGTCGCGATGTCCCAGAACGCGGTGGAGCCGCCGTTGCCGAGGACCACCTCGTAACCCTCAGGGAGGGAGAAGAGCTCGGAGATGCCCTCCCGCACCGCGCCGACCAGGTTCTTCACCGGGGCCTGGCGGTGGGAGGTGCCGAGCAGGGACGTGCCGGTCGCGGCCAGGGCGTCCAGCGCCTCCGTCCGCACCTTGGAGGGACCCGCGCCGAAACGTCCGTCGGCGGGCTTGATGTCAGCGGGAATCTGGATATCAGCCACGAGCGGAGCCTAGCGGCTGCGGGAAACCCCGGCGAAACATCGTCCGTCCGCTGAGACGGTGAACGGGAGGAACGGGGACGGCCGGGGGACGGCCGGGGCACGAACGGGGCACGAACGGGGGACGGGTGGTGGACGGGTGGTGGGGCGGACCGGGGGGAGGTCCGTCCCACCACCCGCGTCGCTCACCCGCCGAGCTTCACCGGAAGCTCGAACAGGTCGTTCTGCGTGACCACCGGCTTGTTGCGCAGCTCGCTCGCCGGAACCGCCAGGTCCAGCCCCGGGAAGCGGGCGTAGAGGGCCGGGAGTGCCACACCGGCCTCCAGCCGGGACAGCGCGGCGCCGGGGCACACGTGCGGGCCGTGGCCGAAGGAGATGTGCCGGCTGGCGCTCTCGCGGGTGATGTCGAAGTCACCGGCCGTCGGGCCGTGTGCCTGCTCGTCCCGGCCGATCGCCGCGTACGACACGATCAGCGCGTCCCCGGCGGGGAGGACCTTGTCCCCGACGGGCACGTCCTCGGTCGCGAACCGGATCAGGACGTGCGAGGTGGGGGTCGAGTGGCGCAGCGTCTCCTCGACCACCGCCGACCAGTCCGCCTTGCCGGACAGCACCAGCTCGCGCTGCTCCGGGTGGGTGGAGAGGTTGAGCACCGCGTTGACGATGAGGGAGATCGTCGTCTCGTGACCGGCCGCCACCATCAGCTGGAGCGTGGCCACGATCTCCTCGTCGGTGAGGCTGTCGCCGTTCTCCGACGCCTGGATGAGCGCGGAGGTCAGGTCGTCACCCGGGTTCTCGCGCTTGCGCGCGACCGTCTCGGCCATGATCCCGGCGAGCTCGGTCAGCGTCGCGATGACCTCCTCGGGCGGGGTCTGCGTGGAGAAGAACTTCTCGAAGAGCACCTTCAGCCGCGGCAGCCGCTCCTCCGCCAGCCCCATCAGGTCGGCGATCACGTACATCGGCAGCGGATAGGCGAACGCCGCCTTCAGGTCCACCGTGTCGCCGGACTCCGCGGCCACGTCGTCGAGCAGCCCCTCGGTCAGCTCCGTGATCCGCTCCCGCATCCGCTCCACCCGGCGGGGCGTGAGCGCCTGCGCGACCAGCGTGCGCAGCCGGCGGTGGTCGGAGCCGTCCACGGTGAGCATGGAGCGGGGCGGGTTGGCCAGCCCGATCAGCGGCCAGTCGGGGGCTATCTCGCCGCGCTGCCAGGCACCCCAGACGTTGATGTCCTTGACCAGCCGCGGGTCGGTGAGCAGTTTCTTCGCCTCCGCGTGGCGCGTCACCGCCCACACCGGCACACCGCCGGGCAGCGTGACGGCGGCCAGCGGCCCCGCGGCCCGCAGCGCCGCGCTCTCGCCGTCCAGGTCGGAGACGAAGGGGTCGAGGAGGATCCGGGACTGTTCGCCACCCGTCGTCGTGGTGTCCGTAGCAGCCGTCATGCGCGCGTGCCTCCAAGGGCGGGAGTGGGTGTGAAGGTGACCGGGAGTTCGGACAGACCGCGCAGCCACGGTGAGGGGCGGCGGGTCAGCTTCGCGGCCGGGACCGCGAGATCGATGTCCGGCAGCCGGTCCAGGACGACCTCGATACCGGTCCGGGCGATCACCTCGGCGACCTCCTGCGCCGGGAACGGGCAGCGGTGCTCCCCGTGGCCGAAGGAGAAGTGGGCGCCGTTGCCGCCGGTCAGCGCCGAGCCGTCGGTCCGCACCTGGGGGTCGGAGTTGGCGCCCTGGAGGCCGAGGAGCAGCATGTCGCCGGCGCGGACCCGGCGGCCGCCGAGCTGGGTGTCGCGGGACGCCCAGCGGGCGGCCACGTTCTGCGTGGGCGTGTCCTCCCACAGCACCTCGTTCATCGCCTCGGCGACGCTGTTGCGGCCCCCGAAGAGGGAGGCGGCGAACCGGGGGTCGGTCAGCATCAGATGCAGCGAGTTGCCGATCCAGTCGGCGGTCGGCTGGTGACCGGCCGCCATCATGACCATCATGTCCTGGACGATCTCCTCCTCGGTGAACCCCGAGGTGTCGGTGAGCATCCGCGAGGCGACGTCCTCGGCGGGCGCGCTCCCGCGGGCGGCCACCAGTTCCGTCATCGACGTGAAGAGGTGGGTCTGGCCCGCGAGCGCGCGCTCCCGCCCGTCGATCATGTCGTTGAGGGCGGTGACCAGCGCCGGGCCCTCCTCGTCGGGGAAGCCGAAGAGCCGGGCCAGCACCCGCACCGGGAGCAGCATCGCGAACTCGCCGATGATGTCGGCGGCGCCCTGGGGGCAGATGCCGTCGATCAGTTCGTCCGCGAACTTCTCGGCGTAGCCGCGCAGTTCGAACGGGTCGACCGCCTCCAGCGCGTTCACCAGCATCCCGGCCCGCTCACGGTGCCGTTCGCCGACGGTGTAGAGGATCGACGGCTGTCTGCGGCCGATCATCGGCAGCAGGGGCCAGTCGTCGGGGATGTTGTCCCACTGGTTCCACAGGTCGGAGTCGCGGCTGAACAGCACCGGGTCGCCGGTCACCTGGTGCAGTTCCCGGTAGCCGAGGACCAGCCACGCCGGCGCGTCCCCGTCCAGCACCACCGGGACGACGCTGCCGTGCTCGCGGCGCAGCTCCCGGTACACCCGGGCCGGGTCGTCCTGGAGCAGGGGGCCGCTGAACGGGACGGCGTTGGGGACGGTGGCGGGACTCACACCAGCTCCTGACGGGGGGCTCGGGCAGGGTCGGCGTACAGGGTCTGGATGTGCTCCACGAGTGTGATCAGCACGATCTTGCTGGACTCACGGGACCGCGCGTCGCAGTTCACCAGCGGTACGTGCGGGTCGAGGTCGAGGGCCTCGCGGATCTGCGTCGGGGTGAAGGTGGCGCCTCCGAAGTCGTTGCAGGCCACGATGAACGGCGTGCCGTGCTGCTCCAGCCGGTCGATGGCGTACCAGGAGTCGTCGATGCGCCGGGTGTCGACCAGCACGACCGCGCCGAGCGTGCCGGAGAACAGCCGGTCCCACAGGAACCAGAAGCGTTCCTGGCCGGGCGCGCCGAACAGGTACAGCACGTTGTGCGCGTCGAGGGTGATGCGGCCGAAGTCGAAGGCGACGGTGGTCGCGGTCTTGGCGCTCACACCGCTGGTGTCGTCGACGGCCTCGCCGGCCTGGGTCATCGTCTCCTCGGTGTTGAGGGGACGGATCTCGCTGACCGAGCGGACCATGGTGGTCTTGCCGGCGCCGAAGCCGCCCACGACCACGATCTTCAGGCCGTTGTCGGCCGACGCGCCCAGCGGTGCACGGGTCTCGGTGACCGTGTCCGTGCGCGGGTCAGAGGTTGCGGAGTCCAACGAGCACCTGCTCCAGGATGTCGGGGTCGGGTACGGCGGCCTTGCGGGGATGACGGGCACTGACCCGGCCCGCCGCCTGTAGGTCGGAGAGCAGGATCCGGGTGATGCTCACGGGCAGTCTCAGCTCGGCCGCGATCTCCACGACGGCCGTGGGGCGCCCGGTCATCCGCAGGATCGCCGCGTGCTCGGACTGCATGCCGGGCACCGGATCGCATTCGGCGACGACCAGGGTGACCAGGTCGAAGGGGTTGTCGGGACCGGAGCGGCTGCGTCCCTGGGTGAGGGTGTACAGCCGGTCGGGGGCGTCGTCCCTGCCGGGCCGGCTCATGAGCTGCGCGGCAGCGCGGTCAGGTGCTCGCCGAGCTGCTCCACGAGTTCGCTCATGTTGTGCCCGATGAGCCCGGCGTCGGCCTCCTCGCTGGTGACGACGGCCAGATGGGCGCCGTTCCCGGCCTCCACGATGAACAGCACGCCACCGTAGAACTCGGTCATCGCGGAGCGCACCCCACCGCTGCCGTCGCCGAACTCGACGGAGGCGCCGTGGGACAGGGACTGGATGCCGGCGGAGATGGCGGCCAGCTGGTCGGCCTGGTCGGCGGACAGCTCCGGGGTACGGCACAGTTTCAGGCCGTCACGGGAGAGCACGAGCGCGTGCCGCGCGCCCGGCGTTCGCTCCAGCAGGCCCTCCAGCAGCCAGGTGAGCTTCTCGTCGGCGGTCGTCGTGCCGGTCATGAGGTGGTGTCGCCTTCCGGGGTCGCGGGAGTGGTCCGTGCTTCGGGAATCGGGTCGGGGGTGGTACGCGTGCCGGCGGGGCCGGTGCCGGGAGTGTCCGCGGCCGCGGGGGTGTCCGGGTCGGCGGTGTCGTCCGGGGTCGGGGTGCGGACGGCCTGGCGGAAGCTGCTGAAGCGCGCGGTGCGGGCTCGCGTCTCCTCGGCCGTGGGGGCGGGCCGGGGGGCGGAGGGCCCGCTGGTGCCGGAGCGGCCGCGCTCGGCTTCGGCCAGGGTCCGGCCCCGGCGGCGGCGGGGCAGCACGATGGCCTCCGTCTCGTCGGTTTCCGGGGTCGGCGACTCGTGGGTGGGGACCGGGTCGGGGTCGAGGTCGGCCCCGGCGCGGGAGGCGGCGTAGGAGGGAGCGGGGCGGGCGCTTCCGAGGGGCGTGGGGCCTTCGGCCGGGGTGGCGTCGGTGCCGGTGGTGGGGTCGCCGCTGTGCGCGGTGGTGTGGCTCGTCTCCGGTTCCGGCCGGCCGGGGGTGGCGGCGCTGGCCGGGAGGGCTGCCGGGCCGTCGGGCCGGCTGCCGTTCCGGCGCTGGGGAAGGACGATGTCCGCCGGATCCGCGGAGGAGCCCGCGGGACCGGCCGGGAACCCGGCCGCCGTGGCGCCGGCCGGCGGGATGGTGCGGGACGGCGCCGGCGAGGGCGTACGGGGCGGGGCCGGCGAGGGGGTCGTTCCGGCGGGCGTCGCGGTGGTCACCGGCAGCGGTGCCGAGGGCCCCGCGTCCGCCGGTACGAGGATGTCCTGCGGGACGAGTATCAGTACGCCCGTGCCGCCGCGGGCCGAGGGGCGGTAGGAGACCCGCAGCCCGTACCGCCGGGCCAGCCGGCCGACCACCGCGAGGCCGAGCCGGGTACCGGTGAGACCGCCGAGCTCGGTGCTCTCGCCGGAGACCGCGCGCTCCGCGCGGCGCAGCTGTGCCTCGCCCATCACCAGCCCGCTGTCCTCGACGGACACGATGACCCCGGCCGGGACCTCCTCGACGTAGACGTGCACCTCGGCGGTCGGCGGTGAGAAGTTCGCGGCGTTGTCGAGGAGTTCGGCGAGCGCGTGCATCACGCCCTCGGCGGCGTGGCCCGCGACGGCGGTGTCGCTGGCGGAGTGGACGCGGATCCGCTGGTAGCCGCTGATCCGGCCCATGGCGCCGCGCAGGATCGACTCCATGGCGATGGGCCGGGCCCAGCGCCGGCCGGAGCGGGCGCCGGTGAGGACGGCGACGGAGTCGGCGAGCCTGCCCGCCTGCGCGGTGCGGTGGTCGAGGTGGAGCAGGTCGGCGAGGACCTCCTCGTCGTGGTGCTTCTCCTCCATCGCGCGCAGGTCGGCGAGCATGCCCGTGGAGAGCGCCTGCATCCGTCCGGCCGCGTTGGCGGTCGCGGAGACGGCGGCGGCCCGGATGCCGTTGGCCTCCCGCAGCCTGGTGGTCAGCCGGGCGTTCTGTTCGCGGAGCCGGTCGCCCTCGGACATCAGCTCGGTCCGCTCGTCCTCCAGCCGCTTCAGCTCCTCGGCGTGGTCGCGGGCCGTGCGGGCGGTGTGGGCGGTGTGTTCCTCGGTGATGAGGTGCAGCTTCGCGGCGTGTTCCCCGGTCAGCCGTTCCAGTTCGGCGGTGTGCGCACCGGTGAGCCGGGTGAGTTCCCCGTCGTGTTCCCGTGTCAGCCGCGCGAGGTCGTCGCCGTACTGCTCGGTGAGCCGGTCGCGTTCGGCGGCCAGGGTCTCGGCGAGGCGGGCCCGCTCCTGGTCCAGCTCGGCGGAGAGGCGGGCGCGTTCCCGGTTGAGTTCACCGGTCAGCCGCTCGTGCTGGCGGCGGGACTCCTCGGACAGCCGGGCCCGTTCCTGGAGCAGGCGCCCGACGTCCTGGGTGACGGACTCCAGGCGGGTGCGTGCCGCCCGCGCCGCGAGGATGAAGTAGGCGGCCACACCGGCGGCCGCGCAGAGCAGCACGGCGGCGACCGTCCCGGTCACCAGGGTGGCGGTGGCCGCGGCCTCCGGGACGAGGAGGAACGCGGTGAGTACCGCCGCCGCGGCGAGCGCCGCGGTGAGCAGGGGGACGGGCACCATGCTGCGGGGGGTGGGGCGGTCGCCGGGGAGCAGGGGGGAGGTCATCAATCAGGTTCCTCGGTCGGGTCCTCGGTCGGTCCGCGGGCGTGCGCCGTCGTCTCCGCGCGGCCCTCGGGGGGTTCGATGGGACGCCGGACCTGTTTCTGGGGTCGCTTTTCCGAACGAGGTCCGACAACTGCGCGCAACTCGCGGTCACTATATGAGAGTTCGTGATTGTCTTGGGAAGATTCCGGTTCCACTCTCGATAAACGCCGTGTTTCCGGGCGGCGGACCGGCGCCGCGGGCGGTGTGTTCCGCCGCCCCCGCCCGGCCCGTGCGGAGGCATCCTGAGGACATGACGGATCACCGGGAACTGCGGGCCGCACTGCGCGCCGCCGTGGGCGGCGAGGTCGACTTCTCCGCGACCGCACGTGCGCTGACCACGATGGATGCCTCCAACTACCGCCGGGTGCCGCTCGGTGTGGTGGCGCCACGGGACGCCGACGACGTGGCGGCGGCGCTGTCGGTGTGCCGGACGTACGGGGTTCCCGTGGTGCCGCGCGGCGGCGGCACGTCGATCGCGGGGCAGGCGACCGGCACGGGTGTAGTGCTCGACTTCACACGGCACATGAACCGCCTGCTGTCCCTCGACCCCCGGACCCGCACGGCCGTCGTCCAGCCCGGCCTCGTCCTCGACCGCCTCCAGGAGGCCGCCGCCCCGCACGGCCTGCGCTTCGGCCCGGACCCCTCCACCCACAGCCGCTGCACCCTCGGCGGCATGATCGGCAACAATTCCTGCGGCGCCCACTCGGTGGCCTGGGGCACGACGGCCGACAGCGTGCGCGAGCTCACGGTCCTCACCCCGCGCGGCGAGCGGCTGCGCCCGGGACCGGCCTGGGCGGGTGCCCCGGACGGGCTGCGCGCGCTGGCCGACGGCGAACTGGCCCGCCTGCGCACCGGGTTCCCCGACCTGCCCCGCCGCATCTCCGGCTACGCGGTGGACGCCCTGCTGCCCGAGCGGGGCGCCGACGTCGCCCGCTCCTTCTGCGGCTCGGAGGGCACCCTGGGCGTGCTGACGGAGGCGGTCGTGGACCTGGTACGGGCACCACGCGCGCGCAGCCTCGCCGTGCTGGCGTACGCGGACGAGAGCGGGGCGGCGGAGGCGGCGGCGGGACTGCTGGAGCACGGCCCGCTGACCGTGGAGGGCATGGCGGCGGATCTGGTGCCGCCGGACGCCGGGCTCCCGCGCGGGGGAGCGTGGCTGTTCGTGGAGACCGGCGGGGACACGGAGGCGGAGGCCCGCGCGCGTGCGGAGACGATCGTCCGCGCGGCGGACGTCCTGGACGCCCTGGTGGTCACCGACCCGGCCCGCCAGGGCACGCTGTGGCGCGTCCGGGAGGACGCGAGCGGGACGGCGACGCGGATGCCGGACGGGACCGAGGCCTGGCCCGGCTGGGAGGACTGCGCGGTACCGCCCGCCCGGCTCGGCGCCTATCTGCGGGACTTCAGGGGGCTGCTGGCCTCCCACGGCCTGCGCGGCACCCCGTACGGACACTTCGGGGACGGCTGCATCCACGTCCGCATCGACTTCGACCTGCTGACCGCGCCGGGCGTCGCCCGCTTCCGCCGCTTCTCGGAGGAACTGGCCGGCCTGGTCGTCTCCTACGGCGGTTCCCTCTCCGGCGAACACGGCGACGGCCAGGCACGCGCGGAGCTGCTCCCGCGGATGTACGGCGCGGAGACGGTCGCCCTCTTCGGACGGGTGAAGGCCCTCTGGGACCCGGACGACCTGCTGAACCCCGGCATGCTGGTGCGCCCCGCACCCCTGGACGCCGACCTCCGCTTCTCCGTCCTCCCGCGCGAACCGGTGGACGTCGCCTTCGGCTACCCCGCAGACGGCGGCGACTTCCCGGCTGCGGTACGGCGCTGCGTGGGCGTCGCCAAGTGCCGTACGACGTCGGTGTCGGGAGCGGCGGTGATGTGCCCCTCGTACCGTGCGACGGGCGAGGAGGAACACTCCACGCGCGGGCGCGCCCGCCTGCTGCACGAGATGCTCGCGGGCGAACTGATCACCGACGGCTGGCGCTCCACGGAGGTACGGGACGCCCTGGACCTCTGCCTGTCCTGCAAGGGCTGCCGCTCGGACTGCCCGGTCGGGGTCGACATGGCCACGTACAAGGCGGAGTTCCTGCACCACCACTACGCGGGCCGCCGCCGCCCCGCCGCCCACTACGCGATGGGGTGGCTGCCGGTGTGGCTGGGCTGGGTGGCGCGGACACGTACCGCGGGGGTGGTCAACGCCCTGGCCTCGATGGGTCCGCTCGCGCGCGTGGCGAAACGGCTGGGCGGGATCGCGGGGGAGCGGGCGGTCCCCCGGGTGGCGGGGGAGACGTTCACGCGGTGGTGGCGGGGGCGGTCCGGGCCGCCGGGCGACGGCGGACCCGCGTCCTTCGCCGGGGACCTGCCGGGGCCCCCGGCAGGTGCCAGGACCGCGTTCCCTGCCGGAGACCGGCTGGTGGTCCTCTGGCCGGACACCTTCACCGAGCACCTGTCGCCGTCGGTGGGCCGGGCGGCCGTGCGCGTGCTGGAGGCGGCGGGCCTGCGTGTGGCGCTGCCTCCGACCCTGCGGACGGCCGGCAGGGTGGGCGACGCCCGCAGCCGCTCGGCCCTGTCCCTGCTGACGGCCCGCAGGAGCCGGGTCTGCTGCGGCCTGACCTACATCTCCACGGGCCAGCTCGACCGCGCCCGCGCCGTCCTGCGCCGCACCCTCGACCTCCTGGAACCGGTCCTGGCCACCGACGCCCCCCTGGTCGTCCTGGAACCGAGCTGCGCGGCGGCCCTGCGCACGGACGCCCCGGAACTCCTCCACGACGACCCCCGCGCGGCGCGACTCGCCTCCCGCGTCCTGACCTTCGCGGAAGCGCTGGAGCAGTACGCCCCCGACTGGAAGCCACCGTCCCTCAACCGTCCCGTCACCGGCCAGACCCACTGCCACCAGCACGCGGTACTGGGCGACGCCCCCGACCGCCGCCTGCGCGCGTCGGCCGGCCTCACCGGTGAACTGAGCGGCGGCTGCTGCGGCCTGGCCGGCAACTTCGGATTCGAGAAGGGCCACTACGAGGTGTCGGCCGCCTGCGCCGAGGAGCAGTTGCTCCCCTCGGTCCGGGACGCCCCGGAGGAGGCGGTCGTCCTGGCCGACGGCTTCTCCTGCCGGACACAGCTGGAGCAGCTCGCGGACGTCCGGGGGCGGCACCTGGCGGAGGTCCTGGCGGAGGCACTGGAGACATAGGTGAGCAGTCGCCGCCCTGGTGTCCTCGACGCGCTCGGCTGAGCTGCCCCGGCCTCCGCCCCCGGCTGTCCGCCACCCGCAGCGCGTCGGCGAGGGCGGAGGGCGAGGCACTCGGCGAGGTGGCGCCTACGTGGAGGCGGACGTCTAACGCCCACCGCCGCCACGGCCACGCCCGCGCTGCCCGCTCGGCTGCTGGGGCCACTGCGAGGCGGACGACCCATGGTGTCGCTGGGAGTTGTCGCCTGCGTACGGAGTTCGGGTGGGGTTGAAGCCGGCGACGTCCTGCGGCATGCCGTAGGGGGCGGCGGGCTGGGCGCTCGTGGTCCCGTAAGACTGGCCGTACTGGACGTCTTGGGCGCTGTAGCGGGCTCCGAACCGGACCTGGCCGTTCCCCGGCGACGTGGTGGAGGACGAGGCGCCGTACGGGTTGGCCGTGTACGGCGCGGTGCCGACGTGCGAGGCAGGAGCCCCGTACTGCATACCGGGCGGGTTGTACATGTCGACCGACGAGCTGGACGAGGACGATGCGGTGGTCGGTGACTGTCCTGCGGACCCGGACTGGATCTGGAAGTCGTTGTCGGCGTGGGCTGTGAACGCTGCCCGGCTCAGGGGGTGGCCGTAGCCCCGGATCACGTCGTCGCTGTCGCTGCCGCTGTCGCTGTTGCGAACGGTGCTCGTGCTGGTGATGTGGTAGGTCTCCGCACCGACCCCTTCGGACTGTATCCACCTCGCGGCGTCGTTCAGACTGATGGGGTCACGGGGTACGGGAGCGGCCGGGAGCGGGTGGTGCAAGGTCGGTAGCGCCAGGGCGCGGAGGTCCCGCCCGTCGGCGATCTGGCTGTGGTCGACGGAACCGGTCTGGATGTTGTCGAGCCCGTAGGTCTGCGGGTTCGTGACCCTGGCCTGCAGGGGCCATGTGTCGATGTGCGCCGACTCGGGGCGGTTCGGCGGTCCGATGATGACCATCGCGTGTCCGGGCTCGAGGTTCGCGCGCGTCACCTGGGTCCCCCGGAGCCTCCTGTTCGCCTCCGTGAAGGCGTAGGCACTCTGTTCGTCGCAGGCGCCGGCCCCGACGTGTGATGCGAGCACCGCGGTCTGGCCGAGCCACCTCGCCGTGTCCGTGGGCATCCTGAGGCTGTCGTCGAGCAGGACCTCCATGAGCGCGTCGTAGCTCTGACCGCCACTGTTGGCGATGTCGCTGATCTGGTTGGTCGCGAAAGGAACGGCTTCCATGGTGTCCGCGGTGATCCTCCTGGCCCAGTCGCGGCGCGCCCGGTACAGACGGTTTTCCTGTTCCGGTATGGATTCCATAAGTCGACGGTCCGTACGAAGGTCCTCTGCGGACCTGCTGTGTGCCGTCCTCGCCCGCCTCTCGACGTCCCGGAGTGTCGTGAGCACCGTCGCCCTGTTGGTCGCCTCGCTGTCCCTCAGCTCCTGGTACCTCTGGTTCCCCTGCGGGTCACGCCGGGCCCAGCCGATTCCCTGCCTCTGGTAGGCGTCCAGTCCGATGAGCTCGTTGATCGCGTGGGCGAAGTTGTCGATCTCGTTCCGGGGGCGGCCGAGCCGACTCTGCCGGCGCCGGACGCGGTCGCGGATACTCCGAAGCTGAGCGCGGTCGTCGTCCAGCTCTCTCTGCATTCCGACCATTTGTTCCGGGGTCGCCATAGCCGTCTCCTTCGTTGCGATCTGACCACAGCACTACGAGTGGGGACGGTCGATGGGTTCACGCCCGCGATCGACGCGGTGTTGTCCTCGTCGAGCCGCTGTGGGCGCCGCCCGTGCCGGGCGGCATCCGTCGCACGCGGGATCGCCGAGTCGTCCCGGGCGCCCTGTGCCGACCGGGCGGATCCGGGTTCCAGGGGCCGGCCGTGACGTTGCCGACGGTCACCGGCCCCGGTCTGCTGCCCGGCGCGCACGCCGGAGGACCGCGAGCATGCCCGGAGCGCCTTGTTCCTTGAGGAGAGGCGGCCGACGGCACTCTCAGGGAGCCGTCTCCCCCCGTACCAGCGGGCCGCACACCGGCTGGGTTCCCTCCGGGAGGCCGTCCGGGCGGCACCAGCGGGCCTCGATGATCTCGAAGGGGTCGAGGCGGAGTTCGCCGCCCAGGAGGCGGGCCTCGTAGGCGACCTCCATGCGGGTGCGCAGGCCGCTGTTCAGCATGACGAGGCGGCCCACCTCCACGTCGAGGTCGGTCTCCTCCTTGACCTCGCGCACCACGGTGTCCCGGAAGTCCTCGCCCTTGCGGGCGAAGCCGCTCGGCAGGCCCCACTGGCGGTGCGGGGGCCACATCCGGTGCCGGAGCATCAGGACGCGCCCCTCGTCGTCGCGCACGACACCGGTCACGCCGACCACGAACTTGGCGTGCAGCAGCCACATGATGCGGCTCTGCAGCGGGCGCAGGAGTCGCCAGAGACGGACGAGAAGGCGTCGCACAGGGCCTCGGATGCTGGGAGCGGACAGGGGGGGGGATCACCAGGGGAGACGGTACCCGGTGGGGTCCACGTCGTGGACGGAGTTGACCGAGGCGCCGAGCGGGCCTCATCGTCAGGTATATACGTGCTTTACGGTGCTGACTTAGTGCAATAGGATGGACTAGGCAGTACATCAGGCCGCACGCTCGGTCTGGACAAGTCTCCGCTCCGACGCTCCTGGAAGGCCCCGTGACCACCCCCAGCGCCACCACCCCCTCCACCGCGCCCGGGACGGGCCATGCCTCCGCGCCCGCCCCGGACGGCGTCCCGCGCGGGCGGGGTTCGCTGGGGCCGGTCGGGCTGGTGCTCGCGGGCGGGGTCTCCGTGCAGTTCGGCGGGGCGCTGGCGGTGACGCTGATGCCGCGCGCCGGTGCGCTCGGGGTCGTGACGTTGCGGCTGCTGGTGGCGGCGGTCGTGCTGATGCTGCTGTGCCGGCCGAAGCTGCGCGGGCACGCGCGCGCCGACTGGGGCACGGTGATCGTCTTCGGGGTCGCCATGGCGGCGATGAACGGGCTGTTCTACCAGTCCGTCGCGCGGATCCCGCTGGGCCCGGCGGTCACGCTGGAGGTGCTCGGCCCGCTCACCCTGTCCGTGCTGGCCTCCCGGCGGGCGGTCAACCTCGTATGGGCCGCACTCGCCCTGGCCGGTGTGTTCCTCCTGGGCGGCGGCGGCTTCAGCAGCCTCGACCCCGCCGGTGTCGCCTTCGCGCTGGGCGCCGGGGTGATGTGGGCGGCCTACATCGTCTTCAGCGCCCGTACGGGACGCCGCTTCCCGCAGGCGGACGGGCTCGCCCTCGCCATGGGCGTGGCGGCGCTCCTGTTCCTGCCGCTGGGCATCGCGGAGTCCGGTACCAAGCTCCTCGACCCGGCGGTCCTCGCCCTGGGGGCGGCGGTCGCGGTGCTGTCCTCCGTGCTCCCGTACACCCTCGAACTCCTCGCGCTGCGCCGCCTGCCCGCCTCCACCTTCGCCATCCTGATGAGCCTGGAACCGGCCCTCGCCGCGGCCGCCGGCTTCCTCATCCTCGACCAGGCCCTCTCCACCACCGAGGCCGCCGCCATCGCCCTGGTCATCGCGGCGAGCATGGGCGCGGTGCGGACGCAGGTGGGGCGGGGGAAGGTGAAGGGGGCGAGGGCTCTCTCCTGACGATCGCCGGGCGTGGCGCGGCCTGTCAGGACTAGAGTCGCTGTCGTCTCTCGAAGCAACCGGCCCCGTCGCGTGACCGGCCCGTCCCCAGGGGTACGAAGGGAACAGCGCCATGAGCGTGCAGCACACCGAGACCGTCGGCGACCGCCCACTGATCCCCCGCCCGGAGCGAACACCTGGCGCCCTGCGGGCTGCCTGCACGGTTGTTGCTCCCGGCCTGTTGGCGGCGTATGACCAGGCGAAGGATCAGGCGCTCGCGGAGGCGGTGGAACACGGTTCACTCAAGCCGGTACACGCCTACCTCAGGCATTGGGCCGCCCTGATCGAGATCGAGCGGTACCCGGCCACGGCCAGGGAGTATCACCGCGCGGAGTACCTTGCCCGGATTGCCACCACGGCGGACGAGGCGCAGAGGCATCTCAGGACGGCGAGTTCCCTCTATCGTGAGGCTGCCGAGGCGGTGCGCGCGGAGTGACGTGGCGTTGGGAGTACGTGCCCGACCGCGAGACCGTAGCGGGCGGCGCTCCGGTCGACTTCCTTGCCGAGGTGGCGAAGACGGCCGATGAACTGGTCAGGGCGGCTGAGGTGCTTCACCTGCATGGGCCCGGGTATCAGGGCGCCGACGAGGGCGCCAAGCACGCGTTCGTCGCCGGTGGCTTTTTCGTGTACATGATTACGCCGCGTTCGGAGCTCGTCACCATCTGGCGGGTGACACCCGATCCCCTCGCCTGAGGATCCCGGCGAAGAACCAGGCGGTCGCTGAGGGCGAGCGAGTTGCGCCGGAACGGTGCGTCCAGAAATCCATGCAAGCATGCTTGCTTGTTTCTGGTCCCGCTGCCATGCTCCACGCAATCGCGCCGCACACCGCCGTGCCCGTGCCCCGAGGGGAGCGCCTCATGTCCGATCCGACGCCCGTGATCGACGACCTGCGTGAGGAGAGCGAGGCGGTCGACCGGCTCGTGGCCGAGCTCTCTTCCGGGCAATGGACGCTGCCGACGCCCGCCCCCGGCTGGACCGTCGCGCACCAGATCGCCCACCTCGCCTGGACCGACCACTCCTCGCTGCTCGCCGTCACCGACGCGGACGGGTTCCGGGCGCTGGTCGAAGGGGCCCTCGAGGCGCCGCGGTCCTTCGTCGACCAGGGCGCCGAGGAGTACGCCGGGGCCGCGCCAGCCGAGCTGCTCGCCCGCTGGCGGGAAGGGCGCGCGGCGCTGGAGAAGGCGCTGCGGGAGGCGCCGGCCGGGGCGCGGTTCCCCTGGTACGGGCCGCCCATGTCGGCCGCCTCCATGGCCACCGCCCGCCTCATGGAGACCTGGGCCCATGGACTCGACATCGCCGACACGCTCGGTGTGACGCGGCCACCCAGTGACCGGCTGAGGCATGTGGCGTGGCTCGGGGCGCGCACCCGGGACTTCGCGTACGGGGCGCACGGGCTCACCCCGCCCGCCGAGCCCTTCCGCGTGGAGCTCGCCGGGCCGGGCGGTGACGTGTGGGCGTACGGACCCGAGGACGCGCCCCAGCGGGTCACCGGGCCCGCGCTCGACTTCTGTCTCCTCGTCACCCAGCGCGCCCACCGCGCGGACCTCGCCCTCACCGCCGACGGTCCCGACGCCGACCGCTGGCTGGACATCGCCCAGGCCTTCGCCGGGCCGCCCGGCGGCGGACGGGAGCCGAAGGAGGGCACCGCGCCGTGACGGCGACGCCCCTGCGCATCGGGAACTTCTCCGGCTTCTACGGCGACCGCTCCGGCGCCCTGCGCGAGATGCTCACCGGCGGCGAGGTCGACGTCCTCACCGGCGACTACCTCGCCGAACTGACCATGCTCATCCTCGCCCGCGACCGGCTGAAGGACACCTCCGCCGGATACGCCCGCACCTTCCTGCGGCAGCTGGAGGACACCCTGGGCCTCGCGCACGAGCGGGGCGTCGGGATCGTCACCAACGCGGGCGGGCTCAACCCGGCGGGGCTCGCGGACGCCGTACGGGCTCTCGCCGGCCGGCTCGGCATCCCCGTACGGGTCGCCCATGTGGAGGGCGACGACCTCACCGCGCGGTACCCCGGCAGCCTCGCCGCCCACGCCTACCTCGGCGGCTCCGGGATCGCCGAGTGTCTCCGCGCGGGCGCCGACATCGTGGTCACCGGGCGGGTCACCGACGCGGCCCTGGTCACCGGGCCGGCCGCCGCCCACTTCGGCTGGGGGCCGACCGAGTACGACCGGCTCGCGGGGGCCGTCGTCGCCGGGCACCTACTGGAGTGCGGGACGCAGGCCACCGGCGGGAACTACGCCTTCTTCGGCGAGCGCGACCCCCGTGACCTCCGGCGGCCCGGATTCCCGCTCGCCGAGATCCACGCCGACGGCAGCGGCGTCATCACCAAGTACCCCGGCACCGGCGGCTTCGTCGACGTGGGGACCGTCACCGCGCAGCTGCTCTACGAGACGGGCGGCGCCCGGTACGCCGGGCCCGATGTCACCGCGCGGCTGGACACCGTACGGCTGCGGCAGGACGGCCCCGACCGGGTGCGCGTCGAGGGGGTCAGGGGTGAGGCACCGCCGCCCACGCTCAAGGTCGGGCGCAACCGGCTCGGCGGATTCCGCAACGAGGTCGTGTTCGTGCTCACCGGTCTCGACATCGAGGCCAAGGCGGATCTGGTGAAGGAGCAGATGGGCGACGCGCTCGCCACGTCGCCGCCCGCCGAGGTGCGCTGGGAACTGGCGCGCACCGACCGGGCCGACGCCTCCACCGAGGAGACGGCGAGCGCGCTGCTGCGGCTCGTCGTACGCGACCCCCGGCAGGAGGCGGTCGGCCGGGTGCTGAGCGGGGCCGCCGTCGAACTGGCGCTGGCGAGCTACCCCGGATTCCATGTGATGGCACCACCGGGGAAGGGCTCCCCGTACGGGGTCTTCGAGGAGGTGTACGTGCCCCATGGTGACGTCGACCATGTGGCCGTCCTCCACGACGGCCGCCGTATCGCCGTCGACGCGCCGGGCGGGACCGCCGTACTCGACGCCGTACCGGAACCCGCGCTCCCCGAACCGCTGCCCGCGGGACCCGTGACCAGGGCACCCCTCGGCCTCCTCGCCGGCGCCCGCAGCGGCGACAAGGGCGGGAACGCCAACGTCGGCGTCTGGGTGCGCGACGACGACGCCTGGCGGTGGCTCGCGCACGAGCTGACCGCCGAGCGGTTCCGCGCGCTGGTCCCCGAGGCCGCCGGTCTGCCCGTCACCCGGCACGTACTGCCCCACCTGCGCGCGCTGAACTTCGTCGTCGAGGGCATCCTCGGCGAGGGCGTCGCCGCGCAGGCCCGCTTCGACCCGCAGGCCAAGGCGCTCGGCGAATGGCTGCGCTCCCGGCACCTCGACATCCCGGAGGTCCTGCTGTGACGGTCCTCGGATCCGCCCTGAACCCGGCCGACCCGGAGTACCGCGAGCACCGCGACGCCATGCTCGCCAAGCTCGCCGAACTCGACGCCGAGCACGCCAAGGCCGTCGCCGGCGGCGGTGAGAAGTACGTCGAGCGGCACCGCACGCGCGGCAAGCTGCTCGCCCGTGAGCGCATCGAGCTGCTCCTCGACCCCGACACGCCCTTCCTGGAACTGTCCCCGCTGGCCGCCTGGGGGAGCGACTACACCGTCGGCGCCTCCCTCGTCACCGGCATCGGCGTCGTCGAGGGCGTGGAGTGCCTGATCACCGCGAACGACCCGACCGTGCGCGGCGGCGCCAGCAACCCGTGGAGCCTGAAGAAGGCCCTGCGCGCCAACGAGATCGCGCTCACCAACCGGCTCCCGGTGATCAGCCTCGTCGAGTCCGGCGGCGCCGACCTGCCCTCCCAGAAGGAGATCTTCATCCCCGGGGGCGCCGTCTTCCGGGACCTCACCCGGCTCTCCGCGGCCGGCATCCCCACCGTCGCCGTCGTCTTCGGCAACTCCACCGCCGGCGGCGCGTACGTCCCCGGCATGTCCGACCACGTGATCATGGTCAAAGAGCGGGCCAAGGTGTTCCTCGGCGGCCCGCCGCTGGTGAAGATGGCGACCGGGGAGGAGAGTGACGACGAGTCCCTGGGCGGCGCCGGGATGCACGCGCGCGTGTCGGGCCTCGCCGACCACTTCGCCGTCGACGAACCGGACGCGCTCCGCCAGGCCCGCCGGGTGGTGGCCCGGCTCAACCACCGCAAGGCGTACGCCGCCCCGGCACCAGCCGCCCCGCCCGCGTACGACGAGGACGAACTCCTGGGCATCGTCCCGGGCGACCTGAAGACCCCCTTCGACCCGCGCGAGGTCATCGCCCGGATCGTCGACTCCTCCGACTTCGACGAGTTCAAACCCCTCTACGGCACCAGCCTCACCACCGGCTGGGCCACCCTCCACGGCTATCCCGTCGGCATCCTCGCCAATGCCCGGGGGGTCCTCTTCAGCGAGGAGTCCCAGAAGGCCGCCCAGTTCATCCAGCTCGCCAACCAGCGCGACATCCCGCTCCTCTTCCTGCACAACACCACCGGCTACATGGTCGGCAGGGAGTACGAGCAGGGCGGCATCATCAAGCACGGCGCGATGATGATCAACGCGGTCAGCAACTCCCGCGTGCCCCACCTGTCCGTCCTCATGGGCGCCTCCTACGGCGCCGGGCACTACGGCATGTGCGGCCGCGCCTACGACCCGCGCTTCCTGTTCGCCTGGCCCAGTGCCAAGTCCGCCGTCATGGGCCCGCAGCAGCTCGCCGGCGTCCTGTCCATCGTCGCGCGGCAGTCGGCGGCGGCGAAGGGACGGCCGTACGACGACGAGGCGGACGCGGCGCTGCGCGCCATGGTGGAGCAGCAGATCGAGTCCGAGTCGCTGCCCATGTTCCTGTCCGGGCGGCTGTACGACGACGGCGTCATCGACCCGCGCGACACCCGCACCGTCCTCGGCCTGTGCCTGTCGGCCATCCACACCGCCCCCTACGAGGGCGCGCGCGGTGGCTTCGGCGTCTTCCGGATGTGAGGCCCACCATGACCACGATCACCTCCGTACTGGTGGCGAACCGCGGCGAGATCGCCTGCCGTGTCGTCCGCACCTGCCGTGAGCTGGGAATCCGCACGGTCGCCGTGCACTCGGACGCCGACGCTGACGCGCTCCACACGCGCGTCGCGGACACCGCCGTCCGCCTGCCCGGGTCGTCGCCCGCCGACACCTACCTGCGCGGCGACCTGATCGTGAAGGCCGCCCTCGCGGCCGGCGCGGACGCCGTGCACCCCGGCTACGGCTTCCTCTCCGAGAACGCCGGTTTCGCGCGGGCCGTCCAGGGCGCCGGACTGGTGTGGGTCGGGCCGCCCCCGGAGGCGATCGAGGCGATGGCGTCCAAGACGCGCGCCAAGGAGCTGATGGGCATCAAGCCCCTGCGCGAGGTCACCGAGGCCGATCTGCCGGTGCTGGTGAAGGCGGCGGCGGGCGGCGGCGGACGCGGCATGCGCGTCGTACGGCGCCTCGCGGACCTGGACGCCGAGCTGTCCGCCGCCCGCGCGGAGGCCGCGAGCGCCTTCGGCGACGGGGAGGTGTTCACCGAGCGGTACCTCGGCGGTGACGCGGGCGGGCGGCACGTCGAGGTGCAGGTCCTCGCCGACACCCACGGCACGGTGTGGGCGCTCGGCACCCGCGACTGCTCCCTCCAGCGACGGCACCAGAAGGTCATCGAGGAGGCCCCGGCCCCCGGGCTCTCCGCCCGGCTCACCGGGGAACTCCACTCCCTCGCCGTACGCGCCGCGCGCGCCGTCTCCTACGTCGGGGCCGGCACCGTGGAGTTCCTCGTCGCCGGCGGACGCGCGCACTTCCTGGAGATGAACACCCGCCTCCAGGTGGAACACCCGGTGACGGAGGCCGTCTTCGGCGTCGACCTCGTCGCCGAGCAGATCCGCGTCGCCGAGGGGCACGCCCTGGACGGCGAACCCCCGGCCCTGCACGGGCACGCCGTGGAGGCCCGCCTCTACGCCGAGGACCCCGCCCACGACTGGGCACCGCAGACCGGCCGGCTGCACCGCCTCGCCGTCCCCGACGGCGTGCGCCTGGACACCGGCTGCACCGACGGCGACGACATCGGCGTCCACTACGACCCCATGCTCGCCAAGGTCGTCGCCCACGCGCCCACCCGCGCGGAGGCGGTCCGCAAACTGGCCGCCGCCCTGGAGCGCGCGGTGATCCACGGCCCCGTCACCAACCGGGACCTCCTCGTCCGCTCCCTGCGGCACGAGGAGTTCGCGGCAGCCCGGATGGACACCGGCTTCTACGACCGCCACCTCCCCGGACTGACCACCCCGGCCCCCGACCCGCACGCCCCGCTCGCCGCCGCCCTCGCCGACGCCCACGGCCGCTCCCGCTTCGGCGGCTGGCGCAACCTCGCCTCCCAGCCGCAGGTCAAGCGGTACGCCATGGCGGGCGAGGAACACGAGGTCCGCTACCGGCACACGCGCGACGGCCTGGCCGCCGAAGGGGTGCGGGTCGTGCACGCCGACGCGCGTCTGGTGATCCTGGAGGCCGGCGGTGTACGGCGCAGGTTCGAGGTCAGCCGCTACGGCGACCGCGTGTACGTCAACGCCGCCGCGCTCACCGCCCTGCCCCGCTTCCCCGACCCCACCACCCAGCACGCCCCCGGCTCCCTCCTGGCCCCCATGCCGGGCACCGTCGTCCGCGTCGCCGACGGAGTGACCGAGGGAGCCGCGGTGGAGGCCGGGCAGCCCCTCCTCTGGCTGGAGGCCATGAAGATGCAGCACAAGATCACCGCCCCGGCCACGGGAGTCGTCAGCGCCCTGCACGCGACCCCCGGCCGGCAGGTGGAGGTCGGCACCCTTCTGGCGGTCGTGGAAGCGACCCCCTAGGGGCGCGGGGCTGTGCCCGCTGTGCGGCTACCGCCGCGTGGGCGCGACCGGCCCAGGACCACCCGCACCCTCCCGACGACCCGCAGCACCTCCCCCTTAGGAGCGCTCATGCCGGTGATCGAATCAGAAGAGCACAAGGCCCTCCGCGAAGCGGTCGCCGCGTTCGCGAAGAACCACCCCCGTACCCCCGGCACCGACAACCGCCCGTTCTGGCAGGAAGCCGCCAAGCTCGGCTACATCGGCGTCAACCTGCCGGAGGCGTACGGCGGTGGCGGTGGCGGCATCACCGAACTGTCCCTCGTCTCCGAGGAGATGGGCGCCGCCGGCAACCCGCTGCTGATGATGATCGTCTCCCCGGCGATCTGCGGCACCGTCATCTCCCGCTTCGGCACGGAGACCCAGCGGCGGGAGTGGCTGCCCTCCCTGGCCGACGGCAGCCGCCTGATGGCCTTCGGGATCACCGAACCCGACGCCGGATCCAACAGCCACCGCATCACCACGACGGCACGCCGGGACGGCACCGACTGGCTCCTCACCGGCCGCAAGGTGTTCGTCTCCGGGGTCGACATCGCCGACGCCACCCTCATCGTGGGCCGCACTGAGGACGCCCGCACGGGGAAACTCAAGCCCTGCCTGTTCATCGTCCCGCGCGACGCCGAGGGCTTCCAGCGGCGCCCCATCGACATGGAACTCAACTCCGTGGAGAAGCAGTTCGAGCTCGTCCTCGATGACGTACGGCTGCCCGCCGACGCGCTCGTCGGCGACGAGGACGCCGGACTGCTCCAGCTCTTCGCCGGCCTCAACCCCGAACGCGTCATGACCGCCGCCTTCGCGATCGGCATGGGCCGCTACGCGCTCGCCCGCGCCGTCGAGTACGCGCGCGAGCGCACCGTCTGGAACTCCCCCATCGGCGCCCACCAGGCGATCGCCCACCCCCTCGCCCAGGCGCACATCGAGATCGAACTCGCCCGCCTGATGATGCAGAAGGCCGCCCATCTCTACGACACCGGCGACGACATCGGCGCGGGGGAGGCCGCCAACATGGCCAAGTACGCGGCCGCCGAAGCCTGTGTGAAAGCCGTCGACCAGGCCGTGCACACCCTCGGCGGAAACGGCCTCACCCGCGAGTACGGACTCGCCTCGCTGATAACCGCCGCGCGCGTGTCTCGTATTGCCCCGGTGAGCCGGGAGATGATTCTCAACTACGTCTCCCACCAGACCCTGGGCCTGCCCAGGTCGTACTAGGCCCGCCCGGCCGTCCGGCCGTCTTGGAGGAACCATGTTCCGCAGCGAGTACGCAGACGTCACCCCGGTCGAACTCCCCATCCACGAGGCGGTGCTCGCCCGGGCCGCCGAGTTCGGGGACACCCCGGCACTGATCGACGGCACCGACGGCACCACCCTCACCTACGAACAACTCGACCGCTTCCACCGGCGGGTCGCCGCCGGCCTCGCCGAGGCGGGTGTGCGCAAGGGCGACGTGCTCGCCCTGCACAGCCCCAACACCATCGCCTTCCCCACCGCGTTCTACGCGGCCACCCGCGCGGGCGCCTCCGTCACCACCGTGCACCCCCTGGCGACCGCCGAGGAGTTCGGCAAGCAGCTGAAGGACGCCGCCGCCCGCTGGATCGTCACCGTCTCCCCGCTCCTGGAGACCGCGCGCGGGGCCGCCGAGATCGCGGGCGGCGTGCGGGAGATCTTCGTCTGCGACAGCGCGCCCGGACACCGGTCCCTGATCGACATGCTGGCCTCCACCGCCCCCGAACCGGCCGTCGACATCGACCCGGCCGAGGACGTGGCCGCACTGCCGTACTCCTCCGGCACCACCGGCGTCCCCAAGGGCGTGATGCTCACCCACCGGCAGATCGCCACCAACCTCGCCCAGCTCCAGCCCGCGATCACGGCAGGCCCCGGCGACCGCATCCTCGCCGTCCTGCCGTTCTTCCACATCTACGGCCTGACCGCCCTGATGAACGCCCCCCTGCGACAGGGCGCCACCGTCGTCGTCCTCCCGCGCTTCGACCTGGAGACGTTCCTCGCGGCCATCCAGAACCACCGCATCACCGGTCTGTACGTGGCCCCGCCCATCGTGCTCGCCCTCGCCAAGCACCCCCTGGTCGCCCAGTACGACCTGTCCTCCCTGCGGCACGTCATCAGCGCCGCCGCACCCCTGGACGCGAGCCTCGCCGCCGCCTGCTCACAGCGGCTCGGCCTGCCCCCCGTCGGACAGGCGTACGGCATGACGGAACTGTCGCCGGGCACCCACGTCGTCCCCCTCGACGCCATGAACGAGGCACCGCCCGGCACCGTCGGCAAGCTGATCGCCGGAACCGAGATGCGCATCGTCTCCCTCGACGACCCCGGCAAGGACCTCGCACCCGGCGAGTCCGGCGAGATCCTCATCCGGGGACCCCAGATCATGAAGGGCTACCTCGGCCGCCCCGACGCCACCGCCGCACTGATCGACGAGGACGGCTGGCTGCACACCGGGGACGTCGGGCACACCGACGAGGGAGGCTGGCTGTTCGTCGTCGACCGCGTCAAGGAACTCATCAAGTACAAGGGCTTCCAGGTCGCCCCCGCCGAACTCGAGGCGCTGCTCCTCACCCACCCGGGCATCGCCGACGCGGCCGTCATCGGCGTCTACAACGAGGACGGCAACGAGGTCCCGCACGCCTTCGTCGTCCGCCAGCCGTCCGCGCCGGAACTCACCGAGGGCGAGGTCATGATGTACGTCGCCGAGCAGGTCGCCCCGTACAAACGGGTCCGGCACGTCACCTTCATCGACGGCGTACCGCGCGCCGCCTCCGGAAAGATCCTGCGCCGGGAACTCCGCACGGCGCACAAGGAGCCCACGTGACCCTGATCGGCCGCACCCGCACCCGGGGCGTCGAAACGCTCTCCCTCGACGCCCCGGAGCGCCGCAACGCCCTGTCCGCCGCCCTCGTCGGCGAACTCGCCACCGCGCTCACCGACGCCGGCCAGGACACCGGCGTCCGCGCGGTGCTCCTCACCCACACCGGCAACACCTTCAGCGCCGGCGCCGACCTGCGCGACCCGCCCGCCCCCGAGGCACTGGTGGCCCTGCTGCGGCAGATCGTCGAGCTGCCCAGACCCGTCGTCGCCCGGGTCACCGGACACGTCCGCGCCGGCGGGCTGGGCCTCCTCGCCGCCTGCGACATCTCCGCCGCCGCCCACACGGCGACCTTCGCCTTCACCGAGGTCCGCGTCGGAGTCGCCCCGGCCGTCATCTCACTGCCGCTGCTGCCCCGCACCGACCCCCGCGCACTGGCCCGCTACTACCTCACCGGCGAGCGCCTCGACACCGCCGAAGCAGCCCGCATCGGCCTGCTCACCGCGGCCGGTGAGGACGTCGACGCCATCCTCGCCCCGATCCTCGACGGCCTGCGCAAGTCCGCCCCCGAAGCCCTGGCCGCGACGAAACGGCTGCTCACGGCTAGGGTGCTGGAGACCTTCGACCGGGACGCGGCCGGCCTGACCGCGCTCTCGGCACGCCTCTTCGCCTCCGCCCCCGCGCGCGAGGGGATGACGGCCTTCCTCGAACGACGGGAACCGGAATGGACGGTGTGAGCACGACCGACCGTGCGGAACGGGTCCCCAAGCAGGACCGCAGCCGCGCCACCCGGCAGCGGCTCCTGGAAGCCGCCGTGGCCTGCCTCGCCGAACACGGCTGGTCGGGCTCCACCGTCTCCGTCGTCGCCGAACGCGCGGGCGTCTCCCGGGGAGCCGCCCAGCACCACTTCCCGACCCGCGAGGACCTGTTCACCGCCGCCGTCGAGTACGTCGCCGAAGAACGCTCCGCCGCGCTGCGCGCCCTCTTCCCCGAGGGCGCCGCCGCGAGCGACCGCCGCGCGGTGATCGCGGCACTGGTCGACCTCTACACCGGCCCCGTCTTCCGCGCCGCGCTCCACCTCTGGGTCGCCGCCTCCGACCAGGAACAGCTCCGCCCGCGCGTGACCGAACTCGAACTGCGTGTCGGCCGCGAATCCCACCGCACCGCCGTCGAGCTCCTCGGCGCCGACGAGTCCCGCCCCGGCGTCCGCGAAACCGTCCAGGGCCTCCTCGACATGGCCCGCGGCCTCGGCCTCGCCACCCTTCTCACCGACGACACGGCCCGCAGGGAACGCGTGGTGGCGCAGTGGGCGGCGCTGCTGGACGGGGCACTGGGCCGGACCGCCCCCGCGGCGCCCCGGACCACCGGCTGAGGCGACGGGTCAGGGGCTCAGCCGCTCCACCGGGCCAGGGGCCCAGGCACTCCGATGGTCAGGGGCTGAGCCGCTCCACCCGCCAGCCCCCGTCCGGCTCCGCGACGTAGCGCAGCCGGTCGTGCAGCCGGTTCTCCCGGCCCTGCCAGAACTCCACCGCCTCCGGGGTCACCCGGAAACCACCCCAGTTCGGCGGTACCGGGACCTGCTCGCCCTCCGGGTACCGGGCGGCCAGCCCGGCGTACGCCGCGTCCAGCTCCGCCCGGCCGGCGATCACCGAGGACTGACCGCTGGCCCACGCGCCCAGCTGGGAGCCGTGCGGGCGGGTGCGGAAGTAGGCGGCCGTCTCGTCACGGCCGGTGCGCCGCGCCGTACCGTGGACGATGACCTGCCGGGCCATCGGGTGCCACGGGAACAGCAGCGACACACGGGGGTTCTCCGCCAGGTCACGGCCCTTGCGGGAGTCGTAGTTCGTGTAGAAGACGAACCCCTCGTCGTCGAAGTGCTTCAGCAGCACCGTGCGCGAGGTGGGCCGCCCCTGGGCGTCCGCCGTCGAGACGATCACGGCGTTCGGCTCGAACAGCCCGCCGTCCGTCGCGGCCTGCTTGAACCAGCGCGCGAACTGCTCCACCGGCGTGGCGGCCAGATCGGACTCGGAGAGCCCCTCGGTCCGGTACTGCTTGCGCATCGCGGCCGGATCGAAGGGAACGGCGTCAGGGTCGGTCACGCCGTCATCCTGCCCCATGCGTGCCGCCGCCGGGAGAGGTGTCCTCCCTCACGTCGTGGCACTGAGTGCCGCGGACTCTCCCCAAAGATGGCACTCGGGGATATCGTGCTGGCACCGATCCGGTTGGGTGACCACCAGCCGGGCATCACAGGGATACGTCCCGGACCGCGAGCCGACACAGCGTGACCGCGGAGCCACCGGACGTCCCCGATCGAGCCGCCCTGACCCGACACATGGTCGTCCCACCCCACACACCGTCTGTCACCCACCTCACAAGGAGCCGCCAGATGTCCGACTTCGTACCCGGGCTCGAAGGAGTCGTCGCGTTCGAGACGGAGATCGCCGAACCGGACAAGGAGGGCGGCGCCCTCCGCTACCGGGGTGTCGACATCGAGGATCTGGTCGGGCACGTCTCCTTCGGCAACGTCTGGGGGCTGCTCGTCGACGGGGCGTTCAACCCCGGACTGCCCCCCGCGGAGCCGTTCCCGATCCCCGTGCACTCCGGTGACATACGCGTCGACGTGCAGTCCGCGCTCGCCATGCTGGCCCCCGTCTGGGGCCTCGAACCGCTCCTCGACATCGATGCCCGGCAGGCCCGCGACGACCTCGCCCGCGCCGCCGTCATGGCGCTGTCCTACGTCGCCCAGTCCGCGCGCGGCCAGGGCCTGGCGATGGTGCCGCAGCGCGAGATCGACAAGGCCGACTCCGTCGTCGAACGCTTCATGATCCGCTGGCGCGGCGAGCCCGACCCCAAGCACGTCGCCGCCGTCGACGCCTACTGGACATCGGCCGCCGAGCACGGCATGAACGCCTCCACGTTCACCGCACGGGTCATCGCCTCGACCGGCGCGGACGTCGCGGCGGCCCTCTCCGGAGCCGTGGGCGCCATGTCGGGCCCGCTGCACGGCGGCGCCCCCTCACGCGTGCTGCACATGATCGAGGAGATCGAGCGCACCGGGGACGCCGAGGCGTACGTCCGCCAGGCCCTCGACAAGGGTGAGCGCCTGATGGGCTTCGGCCACCGCGTCTACCGCGCGGAGGACCCCCGCGCCCGCGTCCTGCGGCGCACCGCCCGCGAACTGGCCGCCCCGCGCTTCGAGGTCGCCGAGGCCCTGGAGAAGGCAGCCCTGGCCGAGCTGCACGCCCGCCGCCCCGACCGGGTGCTCGCCACCAACGTCGAGTTCTGGGCGGCGATCGTGCTGGACTTCGCCGAGGTCCCGGCCCACATGTTCACGTCGATGTTCACCTGCGCCCGTACCGCGGGCTGGTCGGCGCACATCCTGGAGCAGAAGCGCACCGGCCGCCTGGTCCGCCCCTCGGCCCGCTACGTCGGACCGGGCACCCGCGACCCGCGCGAGATCGAGGGCTACGCGGACATCGCCCGCTGACCGCCCGCGAGAACGCAGACGACCCGCGAGTCCGGTTCCTCCCGGAGGAGGAGCCGGCCGGACGTTACCGGCGACTCGCGGGTCGGGTGACTGCTTGAGATTGGGCCGGCTGCACGCTTCGCACACGTGCCGGCTCGGCACCGCACTGGGTGTGGTGACGGGCCGCTAGCCCGCAGCCACCTCCGACGTCCGGTACGCATACATGCTCCGAACCACCTCCTCTCTCGGTAACCACCACTGTAGGAGGCGGAGAATCGCCCATCAATCGATTTTCTGTGAGGCCTCCGGCCGGATGGAGTGGCCGTACCCGTCGTCCCGCCGCGGCGGGCGCGAACTCCGGTGACCGGCGTCGAGCCGTCCCCCAGGCGTGCGGAGGCTGCGCTGTCCCCTCGCACGTACCGGGATACGCCCCGTCCGCGGTGGTGCGAGCGCGACGTTCAGCTGATCTCGCTGATACCGCCGCATCAGGCGTCCTGTGCAGCGGAGGCCGATGCCGCGGGCGGCACGGCCCGCGCTTACAACAATTCTCCCAATCTTGTCGAGAACCCGATGTGCGCTGAGTCACGTTCACGTTGAATGATGATGAGTGAGCGAACCGTCGTACCGTACGTGCGGACGCAGCCTGCAGGGGGTCCAGGTGAGTGCATCCCGGCGTAGTGGGGCCACCGACGAGCTGGGGCCGGACGAGCCCGAGCCCGCGAGGGAGGGGTCGGACGGATCCGACCTCCTCGCCGCGCTGCTCGACGGCATGGACGCGGCCCTGTGCGCCTTCGACGCGGACGGGACGGTCACGCACTGGAACCGTGAGGCGGAGCGGATCCTCGGCTGGAGCGCGGACGAGGCGGTGGGACGGGCCGGTTTCGCCGGGTGGGCCGTGCGCAGCGCGGACGCCGAGGAGGTGGAGGCGCGGCTGCTGTCGGCCATGGACGCCCCGGGCCGGCAGGTCAACGAGTTCGCGCTGCTGACGAAGGACGGCGGCCGGGTGCTGGTGCGCACGCAGTCCGCGGCCGTGCGCGGGCCGGACGGGAAGCCGGCCGGGGTGTACTGCGCGTTCAGCGAGGTGCACGCGCAGATCGATCTGGAGCGGTCGATCGCGCTGAGCGAGGCGCTGCTGGAGGACGCCAGCTGGGGTGTCGTCCTGGTCGACGCCGACCTGCGGCCCGCGGTGGTGAACGCGCACGCCGCGCGGGCGCTGGGCGCGGGGCGTACGTCCGTACTGGGCCGGCCGCTCGGCGAGCTGCTGACGCAGGGCGTCGAGGAACTGGAGAGCGCGCTGACCCACGTCCTCGCCGAGGGCGCGCCGCCCGCGCCGGCCGAGCTGTGGGTGAGCGTGCGCACGCCGGAGGGCGAGCGCCGGCGGTGCTGGCGCAGCGGGTTCGTGCGGCTGACGTCACCGCTCACCGAGGAGCCGGTGCCGCTCGGGGTGGGCTGGCTGTTCCAGGACGTGACCGAGTCGCGGCAGGGGGAGCAGGAGGGCTCGCTGCTGCGGTTCCGCGCGCAGCAGCTGCACCGCGCGGCGCGCGCGGCCGCGGAGTGCGAGGACCCGGCGGAGGCGGCGACGGTCCACCTCGACTTCGCGCTCGCCGGATTCGCCGACCATGCGCTGATCGACCGGGTGGCCGAGTGCGCGGAGGATGCCGACCTGGTGCGGCTGGTGCGGATCGCCGCCACACCGTCCGGCGCGCCGGGGCCGAGCAGGCTCGACGGGCGGGCGGGGCTGCCGGTGCGGTACGGGGAGGGGCATCCGGCGGTGCAGTGTGTGGAGCGGGCCGGGTCCGTGCGGGCCGGGGCGGGGGCGATGTCCGCGCAGGACGCGCGGGCGTGGGCGCTGGCGCGGCAGTGGCCGGCGGACGCGGTGTACGCGCTGTGCACGGTGCTGCGCAGCCGGGGGCGGACGCTGGGTGCCGTGACGTTCCTGCGGGGGGCGGGGCGGAACGCGTTCGAGCGCGGCGACGCCATGTACGCGGAGGATGTGGCGGTGCGTATCGCCACGGCGCTCGATCTGGGAGGTCTTGTCGGCCGTGAACTCTGATGCGCCCCCGGCGCCCGCTCCCGCCGGCGGGAGTTCCGGGGGCGGAAGTCAGCGGTGGTAGAAGATCCGGTCGGCGTACTCGTCGAACACCCGCGCGTTCCACGCGTGGCCGCCGTCCACGTTCCCCGAGCGCAGCAGCGGCGGCTCGATGCCCCGGTCCGCGAGCTCGGACGCCGCCGTGGCCATGACGGCCTGCAACAGGGCGGCCGTGACCACGGTGGACGCGGGAGCGAACGGAGCCGGGACGTTCTCATGGGTGAGCTCCGCGTCGCCGACCGCGATCCCCGAGTCCAGTACGAGATCGCAGTGGTCCTTCAGGAACGACCCCGAGGAGTGCCGGGACGACGTCTGCGCCGCGTACGCCACCGAGGTCACGCCGATCACCTTGACGCCCAGCTCACGGGCCTTCATGGCCATCTCCACGGGCAGCGCGTTGCGCCCGGACAGCGAGATGATCACCAGTGCGTCGCCCGCGCGCAGGGGCGAGGTCTCGAGCACGACGCCCGCCAGCCCGTCGACCCGCTCCAGGGCGGAGCCCAGCGTGGCCGGCATCACGTCGACGCCGACGGCACCCGGCACGGTGAGCAGGTTCATCAGCGCGAGCCCGCCCGCGCGGTAGACGAGGTCCTGCGCGGCGAGCGAGGAGTGTCCGGCGCCGAAGGCGAAGAGCCGTCCGCCGTCCGCGACGGTGTCGGCGAGCAGCGCGCCCGCGGCCGCCACGGACTCGGCCTCCCCGTCACGGATCCGCTCCAGCAGGCCGATCGCGGCGTCGAGGAACCGGACGGCCGGCGTGCGGTCGCTCATGCGCATCCCTTCACGGGTGGAGTGTTGCGGATCACCGTGCGGTCTGGACCAGTGCCGTGTCAATACGGCGCCGCGCGCCCGGTTCCCGGGCCCCGGAACCCTCCGTTTCCGCGGCGTGGCCCGGTTGTCGGCCGTATGCGTCAGAATTGAGTCCTGGGCCAGCGCACGCGCCGGTGAGCAGTCCAGCCTCCGGCAGAGCAATTCCGCAGATCTCATCAAGGGGCATGTATGTCCGGACTGATCGACACCACGGAGATGTATCTCCGCACCATCCTCGAGCTGGAGGAGGAAGGTGTGGTCCCCATGCGTGCCCGGATCGCCGAGCGGCTCGACCAGAGCGGGCCGACGGTCAGCCAGACGGTGGCGCGCATGGAGCGCGACGGTCTGGTGTCCGTCGCTCCCGACCGGCATCTGGAGTTCACGGAGGAGGGCCGCAGGCTCGCCACACGCGTGATGCGCAAGCACCGCCTCGCGGAGTGTCTGCTGGTCGACGTGATCGGCCTGGAGTGGGAGCAGGTGCACGCCGAGGCGTGCCGCTGGGAGCACGTGATGAGCGAGGCCGTCGAGCGCCGCGTGCTGGAGCTGCTGAGGCACCCGACCGAGTCGCCGTACGGCAACCCGATCCCGGGCCTGGAGGAGCTGGGCGAGAAGGACGGCGCCGACCCGTTCCTGGACGAGGGGATGGTGTCGCTGGCCGATCTCGACCCGGGCCCCGAGGGCAAGACGGTCGTGGTGCGGCGGATCGGCGAGCCGATCCAGACGGACGCGCAGCTGATGTACACGCTGCGGCGGGCGGGTGTGCAGCCCGGTTCCGTGGTGAGTGTGACGGAGTCGGCCGGCGGGGTGCTGGTGGGCAGCAGCGGTGAGGCGGCCGAGCTGGAGACGGATGTGGCCTCCCACGTGTTCGTCGCCAAGCCCTGACCGACCGGCCGGGCCGCATCCGGAGCGCCGGAAGCAGCGGCACCAGAAGCAGCGGCGCACCCGGAGCCACAGGAGTGGCCGGAGCCACCGCCTCGACGGGATCCGAAGCGGCGCGCTCCGCTCACGGTGCGGACGGGACGCACCCTGCGGTGTGAACGCGCCGAATCGGAAATCCGTTGCGTGGAACCGCAGCGCTCGCCGGAATCGCGTGCAAGGCTGTCGCGTGAGGCATATGACCTGAGGGGCTCTTGGCCGGGCGACCGCGATGTCACTCCGGCCGGGGAGGGGCGGGACGGTGTGCCGTGACCAGTGCCGTGACCAGTGCCGTGACCACGTGAGGAGCCCCGGCGCCTTATGGCGCCGGGGCCTGTCCTCCCCTGTGCTGACCCGGAGCCCCGAGCTCCCAGGGTCATTCCCCGCGGACCGGTTTCCCCGAGCGGTCCGCCTCCCGCTGAAGATCTCCCCCGGGCCACGGCGATCAATCCCCGCCTGGGGTCACTCGAACGAGCGGTCTTGCCGGGCGGGAAGACATTTTCGAATGCGCTTTCGATAGTCTGCGGGCGGTGGCAGTGGCAGTGGCAGTGCGGCGGACAGCGCCAGGACACACGCAGTGGGGTATGCAGCGAGCTTGGGGGGTGCCAGGACCATGGCGCGACGCATCGACGTGACCGGGACGGACGGCGTACGGCTCGCCGCCTGGGAGTTCGGCGACCCGCCCAAGGACGGGACGGACCAGGCGGAGGCCGGCGCGGCGAGCGGTCCCGGCGTGCTCTTACTGCACGGCCTGATGGGACGTGCCTCGCACTGGGCGTCCACCGCTCGCCGGCTCTCCGCGCGCTACCGCGCGGTCGCCCTCGACCAGCGCGGACACGGCCGCAGCGAGAAGCCCCCGCAGGGCTCCTTCACCCGTGACGCCTACGTCGACGACGCCGAGGCCGCGCTCGAACAGCTCGGCCTCGGCCCCACCGTCCTCATCGGCCACGCGATGGGCGCGCTCACCGCGTGGCAGCTCGCGGCGAAACGTCCCGACCTGGTCCGCGGTCTGATCATCTGCGACATGCGGGCCTCCGCCCTCGGAGCCGCCTCGCAGCGCGAGTGGGCCGAGTGGTTCAAGACCTGGCCTCTCCCCTTCGCCACGCTCGCCGACGTACGCAAGTGGTTCGGCGAGGACGACCCCTGGGTGGAGCGCCCCCATCCCACCCGGGGCGAGTTCTACGCCGAGGTGATGGCCGAGTCCCCCGACGGCTGGCGCCCCGTCTTCGACCCGGAACAGATGCTCCGCTCCCGCGAGACCTGGGTGTTCGACGCCCACTGGGAGGAACTGGCCCAGGTACGGTGCCCCGCCCTGGTGGTCCGCGGCCTCGACGGGGAACTGGGCCGCGCCGAGGCCCAGGAGATGGTCCGCGTCCTGCCCCGCGGCCAGTACGCCGAGGTCGCCGACGCGGGCCACCTCGTCCACTACGACCAGCCGGAGACCTGGCTGGCCGCGATCGAACCGTTCCTGGACACCATCGGCGGCGGCTGAGGCGCCCGCGCATCGAGGCCCTGCTGCCGCGGCCCTCGGGCCGGCCGGTCCCCGGGCCTCGCTGCCCGCAGGTCTCATCCCCTGCTGACCGCCGTGATGATCTCCGGCAGCCGCCGGGCCGTCAGCGGCGCGGAGAGACGCAGCCCCAGCAGGGTCAGGGCACCCGAGGGCGTGGGACCGTGCGGGCGCGCGTCCCTACCGGTCCCTGCCGCACGCGTAGGCCAACGACGGAATCAACTCCTCCACGTCCGGCAGCCACCGGTTCGCCGATGTGGGCCGGCAGGCCCACTGCACGGCTCCCCGGCACCCGACCCGGGTGGGCGGCCCGGCGACGAATTCCCCCTCACCGCGCACCGTCAGGTCGATCGAGGACAGCGACCACCCCAGCCTGCACAGCAGTCCCGGCACCTTCGCCGCCGCCCCGGGCAGCACGAAGAACTCCGTCCGCCGGTCCGGTGTCAGCGTGACCGGCCCCAGTGTCAGGCCCATGCGCTCCATCCGTGCGAGGGCCAGGAACCCGGACGTCTCCGGAACGGAGATCGCGTCGAACGTCCGCCCGGTGGGCAGCAGGACCGACGCGGTCGGCTGCTGCTGCCACATCCGCCGGACGACGGTGGCGCTGCCGGTCGCCTGCGCCGCCCAGTCCGGGCGGGCCGGATGCGCGCCGGGCACGGGGCACGCCGCGTCACCGCACGAGCAGCCCCGCACCCCGTCCGCGGCCTCCAGCCAGGTGCCCGGGACCACGTCCCAGTGCCGCTCCTCCGCGTACCGGACGGCGGCGTCCAGCAGCGATTCCCCGCGCTGCTTCGGGATCTGTACGGCGTCGGTGCCCGCGATCGTCTCTTCCACGATGAACACAACTACGGCCGTCAGCAGGGAGTTACGCCCGCCCGCATGCGCGGGGGAGGAGCACCGTTTCCCCGGCCGGGGCGCATGGGTGCATCCGTGGGGGCGCGCGGGGGATCCGCCGGCGGGGATGGGTAACGACGAGGGGGGGCCGGCAGCCGTCGTCACCCCGGCAATCCTCACATGCCTCGCATTGTCGTCACATCGGCGGGGCATTGATCTTCACGGCCGGTGCTTCTCGCCGGGACGTGAGAAGTACGGCCGCGGAAGAACGTCGAACCCGGTGCGTGGGCAGGCACCGCAGCCTCAGGGGGTACGCCATGGCCGCAAGGCCTCTCGTCGCGCGGCAGCCGAACGAACGGCTGCAGGCGCTCATCCAGGAAGCCGGATGTTCCAACGCCGGGCTGGCCCGCAGGGTCAACATGTGCGGCGCGGAGCACGGTCTCGATCTGCGCTACGACAAGACGTCGGTGGCGCGCTGGCTGCGCGGACAGCAGCCGAGGGGCCGGGCGCCGGCGGTCATCGCGGAGGCTCTGGGCCGCAAGCTGGGCCGTACGGTCACGATCGACGAGATCGGCATGGCCAACGGCAAGAACCTCGCGTCGGGTGTCGGTCTCCAGTTCTCGCCGACGGTACTGGGGGCCATCGAGCAGGTCTGCGAGCTGTGGCGCAGTGACGTGGGGCGCCGGGACTTCCTGTCCGGCTCCTCCGTGGCCTCCTCCGCGCTGGTGGAGCCGAGCCGGGACTGGCTGATCTCCGCCCCCGACGGACAGGTGGCGAGGGCCGCCGGTCCGCGGGTGGGTCAGTCCGACGTGGGGGCCGTGCGGTCCATGACGCAGGCCCTGGTCGACCTGGACCACCAGTACGGCAGCGGGCATGTGCGCCCGGTCGTGGTGCACTACCTCAACAGTGTCGTCTCGGGGATGCTGGCGGGCTCGTACCGCGAGGCGGTGGGCCGGGACCTCTTCGCGGCGGTCGCGCGACTGACCGAACTCGCCGGGTACATGGCCGTCGACACCGGACAACCGGGCCTCGCCCAGCGCTACTACATCCAGGCGCTGCGGCTGGCGCAGGCGGCCGGGGACCGCGGCTACGGCGGGTATGTGCTCGCCGCCTCCATGAGTCATCTGGCCGCGCAGCTCGGAAACCCGCGCGAGATCGCGCAGTTGGCGCGCGCGGCACAGGAGGGTGCGCGGGGGCGGGTGACGCCCCGCGCGGAGTCGATGTTCCTCGCGGCGGAGGCGCGCGGGCACGCGCTGATGGGCGACACGCACTCCGCGCAGGCGGCGGCGGGCCGCGCCGTGCGTGCCATGGAGGCCGCCGATCCGTCCTCCGGCGACGACCCGGTGTGGATCGCCCACTTCGACGAGGCCTATCTGGCCGACGAGTTGGCGCACTGTCACCGGGATCTCGGGCAGGCCGACGCCGCCGCGCGGTGTGCCCGCCAGTCGCTGGAGGGGCATCCCGAGTCGCGGGCCCGGCGCCGGGCGATCGGCTATGTGCTGCTGGCCACCGCGCAGGTGCAGCAGCGCGAGATCGAACAGGCCTGCACCACGGGCCTGAAGGCGGCGGGGCTTCTGGGCGGGCTGCGGTCGAACCGGGGCGCCGAGTACCTCGAGGATCTCCAGCAGCGCCTCGAGCCCTACCGGGAGGAGCCGGTGGTACGGGAGTTCGGGGCGCGCATGGAGCTTCAGGCGGCGGCGTGACACCGGCTGCCGGGCGGGGAGACGAGGAGGGAGATGAGGAGGGGGACGTAAGCAGCGTGTGGTGACCCGGTTTTGTTACCGCGCTCACAGGGCAGAAGGTCAGGTTCTGTGCTGCGTGGCACCGGGCTCCGGGGACCCGGTAGCGTGAACCGACGATCCACAAGGTCCCCCATTTCTGGTAGGAGTCCCGGTGACGCAGAGTGGACAGGGCGAGGAGCCCTCGCAGCGCCCCGCGCGCGAAGGCATCGTGCTGCCCTCCGACGGTGGTGAACCCCTGCTGCCGGGTATGACGGCCGGACCGGTCGCCCCCGGCGGCAGCGCGGACGGCCGGCCCCCCGCCGGCGGTTTTCCCGCCTCGGCCCCGCCCGGCGGCCAGACCTGGGGCACGCCGTGGGGTCCCGGTCAGCGGGATTCCGGTCGGCAGGGTTCCGGGTCGCCGTCGGAGCAGGACGGTCAGTCCCCGTCCGACGGCCGGTGGGGCGTGGCGGAACCGTCCTCCTGGGGCGACCGGAACCCGCCCGGGGGCGGTCAGGGCCCCGGCCCGCTGCCGCCCGAGGGCGCCCGGCCCGCGTCCCCGGCCTACGGCGGTCACCCCGGCCCGGACGGTGGTGCGGACGCCTACGGTGCCCGGCACGGCGCGGACCCCGGGCACCAGCCCTACGGCGCCACGCCCGGCCCGCACGCCCAGCCGGACGGCGGCTACGGCGGCGCGACCGCGTCGCACGGTGGCGCGGACGCCTATGGAGCCCGGCAGGGCGGCGGCTACGGCGACGCGACCGGGCCGCACGGTGGTGCGGACGCCTACGGTGCCCGGCACGGCGCGAACGCCGGGCACCAGCCCTACGGCGCCACGCCCGGCCCGCACGCCCAGCCGGACGGCGGCTACGGCGCTCACCCCGGCCAGGACGGCGCCGCCGGCGCGTACGGCTCCGGTTACGGCGCTCCCGCCCACCACGCCTACGGCGCCTCCCCGGCCGCCGGCGGGCCCATGCCGCCCGCCGCGCCCGACGGGTCGGAAGGGGCCACACAGTTCCTGCCGCCGGTGCCCGCGGCCGGCGCCGACGAGGGGGCGACGCAGTTCATACCCCCGGTGGGCCCGGGCGCGCTGCCGCCCGAGATGCCCGCCGCACACCACTCCGAGGACACCCGGTACCTCGGCCTCTCCCAGCAGAACGCGCCCGGCGGCGACCGGCTGCCGCCCTCCGGCGGCCCCGACGCCGAGGCCACCCAGTACATCGCCCCCGTCACCGGGCAGCCCCCCGGGCAGCCCTACGGCGTCCCGGCTCCGCCGCCGGGTGACGGCAACCGGCAGCCGCCCGCCGAGTTCGACAGCCTCTTCCGCGACGATGCCGCCGGCCCGGCGGGCTCCACCCAGCAGCTCCCGCGCGTCGAGTACGGCGGGCCCGGCCCGGCGGCGCCCACCGCGTACCCGGCCGGTCCGGGCGACGGCGGCCGGGGCGGCCGCGGTGGACGTGGCGGTGGCCGCTCCGGTTCGCGCCTGCCGGTCATCGTGGCGGTCGGTGTCGGTATCGCCGTCCTCGGCGTCGGCGCGGGCGCCCTGATCGGCAGCGGGGGCGACGACGGCGACGACAACCAGACGGTGGCCGCGAGCGCGCCCGCCACCCAGGAGTCCTCCCCCTCCCCCTCGCCGACCGTCGACCCCGCCCGTGAGCAGGCCGTCGAGCTGGACAAGCTGCTGGCCGTCAGCGGCGACAGCCGGACCACCGTGATCAACGCGGTGGCCGACGTGAAGGCCTGCCGCGAACTGGGCCGGGCGGCCAAGGACCTGCGGGAGGCGGCCGGACAGCGCAACAAGCTGGTGACCGACCTCGCCGGGCTGTCGGTGGACAAGCTGCCCGGCCAGCAGGCGCTGACCTCCGCGCTCACCAAGGCGTGGAAGGCGTCGGCGTCGGCCGACAACCACTACGCGGCCTGGGCCGACCAGGTCGCCGGCAAGAAGGGCTGCAAGAAGGGCCAGGCCCGCTCGACCAAGCAGACCGAGGCCGGCAACCGGGAGAGCGGCACGGCGACCGCGGAGAAGGGCAAGGCCGCCGGGCTCTGGAACAAGATCGCCAAGCAGTACGGCCTGACCGAGCGCCAGCCGACCCAGCTCTGATCACGGGCACCGGACGCCACCGGACGCCACCGGGGGCGCCGCCGCGCCGGGCGGACACCGGAGTCCCGGGCCCCCCGGCGCCGGACCCCGGCCCCGGCGGGTGGGGGTCGGTGGCCGGTCAGAGGTCCGCTTCCCGCAGGGTCTTCGTCACATCGGTGAAGCCCTCGCGGGCGGCCACCAGCCGGCCGCCCTCGACCACCTGGAGGGTCACGTACGCGTTGACCAGCCGCGGGAAGCCGACGGCGGCCAGCTCGTCCTGGAACCTCCACCGCAGGGTCGGGGTGAGGCCGCCCGTGGTGACCTTCAGCCCGCTGTCCAGCGCCCCGCTCACGGTGTCGGCGGACACCTCGCCGTCGAGCGACTCCACGGCCTGGCGCAGCACGGCGTAGGCGATCCACGTGGTCTGCACCCCGGCGTCCGCCGCGTCGATCCGGTTGTCGCCGAACCCTTCCTTCCTGATCACGTCCTTCATCGTGTTCCAGCGGGCGTCACCCGCCGCCGGGTACCAGCCGGTGACGTACGAGCCCTCGTAGGGTCCCGAGGCCCCGCCGGTCGCGTCGATGACCGACTGGTCGACGCTGCCGAGCACGGTCGCGGTGCGCACGTCGGGATAGTCGCCGCGGGACCGCCGGAAGGAGTCCATGAACGTGCCCGTGCGGTCGCCGAGCGCGGGCACCACACAGCCCGGCTCGGCCGCGGCGCCGGCCGTCGCCCGCTCCAGGGCCCGCTTCGCCTGACCGTCGTAGGAGGTGGCGGTCTCCGCCGCCCGCTGGTCGCCGGCGAGCTCGTGCCCGCCCGCCTTCAGACCCGAGCCGAGCAGCGGGGGCAGCTGGTCGCCCGCGATGGTGTCGGGCCGGATCAGGGTGACGGGGCCGCAGCTGTCGGCGAGGGTGCGGCCGAGACCGGCCAGCAGCGCCGGCTGGCCGCCGTTGACGGGGTAGGACAGAGGGCTGGTGAACTCGTCGTTGGTGATGCCGTAGCCGCCGATGTAGGGGATGCCGGCGGCCTCCAGGGTCGGCAGGAAGGAGTCGGCGTGCTGGCTGTAGGAGCCGACGACCGCGACGGCCCCCTCCTCGACCGCGCGCCGGGCGCAGCGCGCGGCGGCCGCGGCGTCGTTGCGTTCGTCGCAGGTCAGCACGGAGAGCCGGCGTCCGTCGATACCGCCCCGGGAGTTGATCCAGCGGGCGTAGGCCTCGGCGAACGCGGGCATCCCGGACCTGTTCGTGCCCCCGGCCTCCCCGGGCGCCCAGGTCATCACGGTGACGGTGTCGCCCCCGGAGTCCCCCGGGGCACCGGGGACGACACCGCACCCGGCGGTGAGCGGCACGCACGCCACCAGCGCGCCCGCGGTCAGGGCGCGGGCTCTGACGGGCCGGGTGAGGAGGCGGGAAAGGAAGGTGCTGCGGGTCTGTCGCCTGCCGGTCATGCCTCCGCACGATTCCGCCGCCCGGCCAACCCCCGAGTGACCCTCGGGTGACGGACGGTGACGGAAAGGTGAATTGAGGGGTCCCCCGCCACCCCCGACGCGGGGAAACGTACGATCGACGACCGTGCAAGGTTCGGAGAACTCTTCCCGTCGCGGCCGTCGCTCCTCCACCATGGGCGGCATGCCACTCAACGACATGCCTTGGTGGCGCTGGCGCAGCAATGTGCGCTCCGCGCTGCACATGCTCTCCGACCCCGGCTTCCAGCGGGACGTCTGGCTGGCCGGCGTGCCCGGCTACGGGGACGTCACCGACGCCGTCTACCGGCTGGTCGAGGACACCTGGCTGGACAGCTGGTCCGCCGAGAAGTACGTCGGCACGATCTTCCGCGACTCGCAGGAGGCGGCGCTCGTCGACACCGCGGTGCTGCGTGTGCTGCGGATCATGCACCAGGTCGGCCCGGACGCGCCGGTGACCGCCTATCTGGAACACGAGGGATGGCCGGAGGCGGTGCGGGCCGCGCGGGACGCGCACATGCGGATGGCGGCCAGTGACGGCGAGGACCCCGACGGGCCGCCGAGCAGCCTCGAGGTGCTGCAGATCCTGACGCGGTCCGCGTAGCGGAACGGCCGGCCGCACGTGCCGGCGCGTGTGGGACCCTTTTCCCCATGAGCGAGCAGTCCACCCGAGCCGCGGCCCCGGCCGACCAGTACGTCCTCACCCTGTTCTGCCCCGACAAGCAGGGCATCGTGCACGCCGTGTCCAGCTACCTGTTCATGACCGGCTGCAACATCGAGGACAGCCAGCAGTTCGGCGACCACGACACGGGACTGTTCTTCATGCGCGTCCACTTCTCCGCGGAAGCCCCGGTGACCGTGGAGAAGCTGCGGGCGAGTTTCGCGGCGATCGGCGACTCCTTCCGGATGGACTGGCAGATCAACCGGGCCGACGAGAAGATGCGCATCCTGCTCATGGTCAGCCGGTTCGGGCACTGCCTGAACGATCTGCTGTTCCGCGCGCGGACCGGCGCACTGCCCGTGGAGATCGCCGCAGTGGTGTCCAATCACACCGATTTCGCCGAGCTGGTGGCTTCGTACGACGTCCCCTTCCACCACATCCCCGTGCCGAAGGACGGCAAGCCGGAGGCCGAGGCCAGGCTGCTGGAGATCGTGCGCGAGGAGGACGTCGAACTCGTCGTCCTCGCCCGGTACATGCAGGTCCTCTCCGACGACCTGTGCAAGCAGCTCTCCGGGCGGATCATCAACATCCACCACTCCTTCCTGCCGAGCTTCAAGGGCGCGAAGCCGTACCACCAGGCGCACGCGCGGGGTGTGAAGCTCATCGGCGCCACCGCGCACTACGTGACCGCCGACCTCGACGAGGGCCCGATCATCGAGCAGGAGGTCGAGCGGGTGGGCCATGACGTCACCCCCGAGGGCCTGGTCGCCGTCGGCCGCGACGTGGAGTGCGGGGCGCTGGCGCGGGCGGTGAAGTGGCACGCGGAGCGGAGGATCCTGCTGAACGGCCGCCGGACGGTGGTCTTCGCCTAGGTCCGGTATCGCGGGCGGCCGCGGGCCGTCGGCGGCCGGCCGCGCGGTTCCCCGTGCCCCTGGAGGCACGTCCACCGCGCGTACTCGAGGGGCGCGGGAACCGCGCGAGCAACCCCCGCACGCCCGCGGCCGCCGGTGTACCGGGACCGGCTCCACGCACCGCGCGTCCCGCGCTACATCCTGCTCATGCTCGCGGCGGCGGACAGCACGTCGCTGATCGCCGTACGGTCCCCCTCCTGCCCGGCGGCGGCCTCCCGCGGCGGGAGGTGGCCCGCGGCCAGCCGGCAGAACTCCGCGCCGTCCAGCGCGACATGCGCCACCTCGTGCTCGGCGGAGCCCTTCGCCGCGGGGGAGTCCAGCGGGATCAGCCACTCCCCGCCGCCGGACCCCTCGATCTCCAGCCGCAGACTGCGCCCCGGCTCCCCGGCGGCGACCAGGCGCCGCTCGACGGGGGAGGCCAGCCCGTGCAGCCGGCGGTGCTCCAGCACGGACGGGAGCATGCGCGCGGCCAGGTCGACGATGCGGTGCAGATGCCGTCCCGAGGGCGGGTCGTAGGGGTAGTCGACGGCCTCGGCGATGTCCTCCCCGTGCACCCAGCACTCGAACGCCCGGTCCAGCATCGCGTCGTGCAGCGGCAGTTCGAAGTCGCCGTAGGGAACCGCCAGCCGTCCGGCGCGGCCGCCCGTGAAGGACACCGTCCGGACCAGTGCGTGGCTCTGCTCCCGCCAGGGCGCCCGGACGGAGCGGGTGGGCGGGTGGCGGGCGGCCCGCCAGTAGGCCTCGGTACGGTCCGACGGGGTGGGCCGGGATGCCGGCGCGTCGCCGAGCGGGTCGTCCAGGCCGAGGGCCACCGCGACCAGGCCGTCGACGGTCAGCAGATGCGCGATCACCCCGGCGACGGTGGTGCGGCGGCTGCTCGCCTCGTCGGCCTCGTACCAGCGCAGCCGTACCGGCGCGTGCCACTCGGAGTCCCCGAAGTCCTGCAGCAGCGCGTCCAGGCGCGCGGTCTCGGCGTCGTAGGCGGCGGCCCACTCCGGTACGGGGGTGCGGGGCGGGCGCCGCTCCAGGCAGGAGTCCAGGACGCGGGTGCGCAGACCCGGGTCGAGGTCGAGGCTCTCGGGCCGGTGGAGCAGGCCGACCGCCTCCCGTAGCCGCAAAGCCTCGTCCGCGCAGGACCCGCAGGCACCGAGGTGCTCCTCGACGGCCTCCGCCTCCGCGGGGCCGCAGGCGGCCAGTGCCCAGGCGCCCAGCAGCGACTTCAGCACGTGGTGGGGCGTCCCGCGGTGCGCACCGCCCGCACCGTCCGCACCGTCCGGCCCGTTCGCGGGGAAGGCGCCGGCGGACGGCCGTTCGGGCCGCTCCCGTGCCCGGACGTCGTCGGGGGACCCGGGTCCGTCGTACGGCCGGTGGTGCTCGCTCATGCGGCGCCCCCGATCCCGGGCGGGGAGCCCGGGGCCTCGGTGTCGTGGGCGGTGGCCAGCAGTTGCAGGCCCAGGCGGAGCCGGCGGCGGGCCTCGTCGTCGGTGACGCCCAGGTCGACGGCGGTCTGGTGGTAGTCCCGGCGCTGGAAGTAGGCCAGTTCCAGGGCGGCCCGCAGCGGCGTCGGCATCAGCTGGACGATGTAGTCGGCACGGGCGGCCACCGAGGCGTGCCGCAGCTTGCGCTCCAGCTCCTCGGGCGTGCCGGGGCCGCCCCTGGCGAGGGCGGCGGTCTCGGTGGTGCGCAGCCGCTGCACGGCCAGCCGGTTGGTCAGGGTCGCGAGCCAGCTGCGCAGCGGGCCCTGGCGGGGATCGTAGGAGTCGGGGTGCTGCCAGACGTGCGCGAAGACGTCGCGGGTGATGGCGTCGGCGGTGTGTTCGTCGCCGACGACGCGGTGGGCGAGTCCGTGGACGAGGGAGGCGAAGCGGTCGTAGAGCTCGCCCAGGGCCGCCGCCTCCCCGCGCGCGAGCCGCTGCTGCATCTTGCGGTCCCAGCGGGGCGGTACGTCCTTGCTGGTCATGCTGCCCCTCACCCCCTGTTCTTCCCCGGCCGACCGGTGCCCGGGGCCGCGGCGTGTGGCCGGTGACCCTCCGAATGTAGTCGCCACCAAGAAGGGCGCACGCCCCTTTGTGGTGATGTGCGCCCCCGGCAGAGCCGCAGGTGGTAAAGGGCCGCCCGGGGGTGTCGGAGAGCTTCCCGGACGTGTCTACCCCACCTCGCGATGATCGGAACCGATCGAATCGGATCGAAGACGACTAAAACAAGCCGATTCCGTTCGGTTACCGTTTCTCGGGCCGTGTTTCAGGGAACGGCCGGTGGGCAGCCGCGCTGCAGGGAAGCGTAGGTACTGCTTCCGTTTTCGGCGAGCGAGGGGCGTGGTGGTGACCTTCAACGTGACCGACCAGGAACACGGCGAATGGGCCGTGCTCCGGGTGTCGGGCGAACTGGACCTGCTGACGTCCCCGGTGCTCCGCCAGCGGGTGCACGACGTGGTGGCCGACGGCCGGCACCGTCTCGTCCTCGATCTGTCCGAGGTGTGGTTCTGCGATTCCAGCGGCGTGGGTGTGCTCATAGCCTCCCGCCGGCTGCTGCGCTCCTGCCAGGGCAGTCTGCGGCTGATCCTGCCCGCGCGGGGAGCCGCCGACGGCAGCCACGTCAACAAGGTGCTCGGCGCCCTCGGCGTCCGCCGCCTCTTCGAGATCCACCCGGACGTCCCGTCCGCGGTCGACGAGGACGCCCGCCCGCTGTCGGCGTGACCGCTCACGTGTGTCACACGAGTGTTCCGTTCTTCCCCCGGTCCCGGTCCAGCGGCCGCTTTCGGGTTTCCCGGCGGCCCTGACCACGTACGCTCCCAGCGAGACGATCCATCCGACCTAAGGCGGCCTGAAAGAGACATGGTCACCAGCGACTACGAGCGCCGGATCGCGGCCCGGTTCGCCATTTTCGACCAGGACGGCAACGGCTACATCGACCGCGAGGACTTCAGCGGAGCGGCCAAGGCGCTGCTCGCCGAGTTCGGTACGGCGGCCCGCTCCGACCGGGGCCAGGCCCTGTACATCGGCGCCGAGGCGTTCTGGCAGGGCATGGCGGGGATCGCGGACCGGGACGGCGATCAGCGCATCACGCGCGAGGAGTTCGTGCACGGCGCTGTCAAGCGGCTGCGCGACAGCCCGGAGCGCTTCGCCGAGATCGCCCGCCCCTTCCTCCACGCGACGCTCGCCGTCGCCGGTGGTGGTGACGGCGGCGCGGCCGGTGTCGAGGACGTCGCGCGGGTGCTCACGGTGCTCGGAGTCGCCGGGGGCCCCGCCCGTTCGGCCGCCGCCGCGCTGGACGCCGACGCGGACGGCCGGATCGACGAGGAAGAGATCGTGCGGGCCTTCGCCCGCTATTTCACCGTTCCGGAGTGACGCGCCCCGCGCGGATGTCACCGATCGTGGCATTTCCGTGATCACGGAGCGTCGGGACCGGTTTGTGTCCTCCGCGTGACTCGTCACGGTCCGGAGTCGGACGTCCGCTCCGGTACCTTGTGTGGGATGCGAGTCGTTGTGAGCACGGACCGCGCCGGATTCGCCGCCGAGGCGACTCCGTCTCCGCTGGTGCCCGCGGTTGCTCACCGTGCGGCCGGGCCGGCTGTCGCCGCCTGTTCGACTCCCCCCGGCGGGCGTCGCACAGTATGCCGCACGGGTACTCCTTCGCGCTGGAATATGCCCGAAGCGCTTGTTGACGTGACTGTACGTCAACCATGCTGTCCCACAAGGGAATCACGTTCCGTGACCCCTGTCCCGGCCGTTGTTCGGGGCATGCAGAAAATGGCTACGATCGTGGCCCTCGCGAGGCGCGAGTCCAAGTGTCCGCCGGTTCGGATGGTGTGAGCGGTGCAGGTGCTTCAAGTGCAGCTGGAGATCCGTCCCGACCCCGCTGAAGTGGGGCGGGCCCGGCGGTGGGCCCGCTCCCGGCTGGCCGGGTCCGGGATAAGGGCCGACGAGCCGCTGGCCGAGATCCTGATCCTGCTGGTCTCGGAGCTTGTCACCAACGCCGTGGTGCACACCGGCTGTCCGGCCGTGCTGCGGCTGTCCCTGCCGGACGCGGAGGCGGCCGAGGAGGCCATCGTCCGGCTGGAGGTGGCCGACCGCAGCGACCGGGCGCCGGTGCCGCGCTGCGTGGACGGTGAGTCGACCGGGGGGCGCGGACTGGCCCTCGTCGACGGCCTGGCCGACCGCTGGGGCTGGAGCGCCGAAGGGGTGGGCAAGCGCATCTGGTGCGAACTGGACCGCTGCGCGCAGGAGTCCGACGCCGAGCGGCCCTGCGGCTCAGGCGCCGCCGCGGCCTACGACGGGCTGGCGTTCGAAGCGGTGTGAGCGCGCGCGGCGCGGAGGTGCGGGCCGCGCCGTCCGTCCGCGCACGGCGCCGGTGCGGACCGTCCGGAGGCGGTGGCGGTGTGCGCTGCCCGTCCGCGGGTGGTGGCGGTCGTCGGCGGTGCGCGCGCACGTGGTGCGACTGCCGGCTGTCCGCCCCCGGAGGGGCACGGGTGCACGGTGGGCCCGCGGCACGGGAGGGTGTGCGGACCGGTGCGCCGGGCGTGCTTCCGTGCGCTGCGCCGCCGAACAGGGCTTATGCCGACGCGGGCCCCTCTTGCCCGAACCGGTATTGACGCGCCGTGACGGTGTGATCACGCTGTTCGCAGCGATTCGCCGCGAGGGGACGGCGAGGGCCCGGCGACGGGGGCCCTCGACGAGCGTGGGTCGTGGTCCGGCGTCGGTTCCCCCGGGCCGGGGGGACCCGGGGGGAGCGACGGATCGGGGAGCGGGGGGGGGGGGGGGGGGGGGGGGGGGGGTCGGGGCCGCCGGGCGACGGCGGACCCGCGTCCTTTGCCGGGGACCTGCCGGGGCCCCCGGCAGGTGCCAGGACCNCCGCCCCCGCCCCCCCCCCCCCCCCCCCCCCCCCCCGCCACAGGGGCAGGCGCGTATCACTCCGGCCGCGGCCGTCCACAGGCTGTGGACAACTTTTCGCTCATCCGGGAACGGACGCCGCCGCTCCCGCTCCCGCCTCTGCCCGCCGTCCGCCGGACCGGAAGGTCCGCCGGTACGCCGTGGGCGTCACCCCCAGCGCCGCCTGGAGGTGCTGCCGCATCGACTGGGCCGTACCGAAACCGGCGTCGCGCGCCACCTGGTCGACGGACAGGCCGGTGGACTCCAGCAGGTGCAGGGCCCGTTCCACCCGCTGCCGGGTCAGCCACTGCCCCGGGCTGACGCCGGTCTCCTCGCGGAAGTGCCGCGTGAAGGTGCGCACCGACATCGCCTCCCGCGCGGCCAGGTCCCGCAGCTGGATCGGCTCGTGCAGCCTGTCCAGCGCCCACGCGCGGGCACCGCTCGTCGACGCCTGCCGCGGATCGGGCACCGGCCGCCGGATGAACTGCGCCTGCCCGCCGTCCCGGTGCGGCGGCACGACCGTGCGCCGGGCCACCTCGTTGGCCACGCCGGCACCGTGGTCGCTCCGCACCATGTGCAGGCACAGGTCGATGCCGGCCGCGACGCCCGCCGAGGTCAGGATGTCGCCGTCGTCGATGAACAGCACGTCCGGGTCCACCCGGATCCGTGGGAAGAGCGCCTGGAAGCGCTCGGCGTCCGCCCAGTGCGTCGTCGCGGGGCGCCCGTCGAGGCGGCCGGCGGCGGCGAGGACGTAGACGCCGGTGCAGATGGACGCCATCCGGGTGCCGGGCCGGATCCGGTCGAGGGCGGCGGCCAGTTCGCCGGTCAGCTCACCGCGCTCGTAGACCGGGCCGAGCTCGTAGGAGGCCGGAACGATCACCGTGTCGGCCGTGGCGAGGGCCTCGGGACCGTGGGCGACGTGGAGGGAGAAGTCGGCGTCCGTCTCGACCGGGCCGGGCGGCCGGACGGAGCAGGTGACCACCTCGTACAGCCGCCGGCCGTGCCTGTCACGGGGGAGCCCGAAGATGCGGTGCGGGATGCCCATCTCGAAGGGCAGCAGCCCGTCGAGGGCGAGGACGGCGATCCGGTGCGGCCGGAAGGCGTCGGACGTGGGGGTGTGCTCGGCCGGATCCATGGCCCGATCCTAGCGAACGCTGTCCTCCGGGCCACTCGATGCGACGCTCCCCGGAACCGGAAGCTGTATGACGTGACACAGACAAGCGAGACAGCCGCCGTCGAGGAGCCGCCCGCGGGCGGCCGGCGGCCGGGCCGCCGCCGGTTCCACCGCGCGTGGTCCGTCGCCGCCGTCACCTTCGTGACGATCATCGGTGCCGCCGCCTTCCGATCCGTGCCGGGCCTGTTCATAGACCCCCTGCACGCCGAGTTCGGCTGGTCGCGCGGGACCATCGGCGCGGCGGTCTCCGTCAACCTCGCGCTGTACGGGCTCACCGCGCCGTTCGCGGCCGCGCTGATGGACCGCTACGGCATCCGGCGGGTCGTCGCGGCCGCCCTCACCGTGATCGCGCTCGGCTCCGGACTGACGGTGTGGATGACCGCGGCCTGGCAGCTGCTGCTGTGCTGGGGCCTGCTGGTCGGCCTCGGCTCCGGTTCCATGGCGCTGGCCTTCGCCGCCACCGTGACCAACCGCTGGTTCACCGAGCGCCGCGGCCTGGTCACCGGCATCCTCACCGCCGCCTCCGCCTCCGGACAGCTGATCTTCCTGCCCGTACTGTCCTGGATCGTCACCACGCACGACTGGCGTCCGGCCGCCGTCACCGTGGCGCTCGCCGCGCTCGCGGTGGTGCCGTTCGTCTGGCTGCTGCTGCACGACCACCCGGCCGACGTCGGCGAGAAGCCGTACGGGGCCGAGAAGTTCGTGCCCAGGCCCGCGCCGGTGCCGGGCGCCGCGCGGCGTGCGGTGACCGTGCTGTCCTCGGTGGTGCGGACCGGGCCCTTCTGGCTGCTCGCCGGCACCTTCGCGATCTGCGGCGCCTCGACGAACGGTCTGATCCAGACCCACTTCGTGCCCGCGTCCCACGACCACGGCATGCCGGTCACGACGGCGGCGTCGCTGTTGGCGGTCATCGGCGTGTTCGATGTCGTCGGAACGATCGCCTCCGGGTGGTTCACCGACCGTTACGACGCGCGGCGGCTGCTCGCCGTGTACTACGCGCTGCGGGGTGTCTCGCTGCTGTTCCTGCCGCTGCTGATGGCGCCGGGCGTGCATCCGCCGATGCTCTTCTTCATCGTCTTCTACGGTCTCGACTGGGTCGCGACCGTGCCGCCGACGCTGGCGCTGTGCCGGGAGCACTACGGGGACGACAGCCCGATCGTCTTCGGGTGGGTGCTCGCTGCCCACCAGGTGGGGGCCGCCGTGATCGCCTTCGCGGCCGGGGCCGCCCGGGATGCGTTCGGCTCCTACGACGTGGTCTGGCAGGCGTCCGGGGCGTTGTGCGCGGCGGCGGCGCTGATGGCCCTGGTGATCCGCCGCCGGCCGCGGGGCGAACCCGCGGTGGCCGGCTGACCCTCCCGCCCCCGCGCGGACCGCCGTGCGGCAGGGCGGCGCGCGGCCGCGACGGCATCTCCGCACCCCCGGCCGCGTCACCCCCCGTCCCGCCCCAACGCGTGGGTCACGTCGTGGGGAGCCGGGAGGCGCCTCCCGCGCGGGCGATCGCCTTCGCGATCCGCTCGGCGTCCAGCGCCAGTTCGCGCAGGTTCCCGCTGATCGGATTGGTGTAGCCGGTGAAGTGGAGCCCCGGCGCACCCGCCGGGGTACGGGGCCCGTGGGCCACGGGCCTGCCCCGGCCGTCCAGGACACCGAGACCCCCGACCAGGGGCTCGAGCGCGCGGACGTACCCGGTCGCCGCGATGACCGCGTCCGGCGCCAGGCGCTCGCCGTCGGCCAGGACGACCTCGCTCCCCTCGAGACGCTCCACGGCGGCCACGATCTCCACCGTCCCCTTGCGTACCGCGTCGATCAGCCCGACGTCCTGCACGGGGATGGCCCCCTCCAGCACCCGGGTGTACAGACCGGACGCGGGCCGGGGCAGGCCCTGGGCCGACAGGTCCGGGAGCGCCACCCGCGACTGGATCCGGGACAGCCGGTCGACGAGGCCGACCGGCAGCCGCCGTACCAGGATGGCCGAGTACTGCGCGGGCCAGCCCGCGGTCGAGCGGCGCACGATGTGCGGCGGGGTGCGCACCGCGAGCCGGACCCGGGAGGCGCCCCCCTCCACCAGGTCCACGGCGATCTCGGCGCCCGTGTTGCCGATGCCCACGACGAGCACGTCCCGGCCGGCGAAGGGCTTCGGCTCGCGGTACTCGCAGGCGTGCAGGAACTCGCCGGTGAACGTGGACCGGCCGGCCCAGTCGGGAACGCGCGGGGTGTGGTTGTACCCGGTGGCGACGACGACCGCCGCGCCGGTCAGCTCCCGGCCACCGGTGGCGTGCAGCAGCCAGCCGGTGCCGTCCGGGGTGCGCTCGACCCGGGTGACCTCGACCCCGGTGACGATCTCCAGGCGGTGGTGCTCGGCGTACTTCTCCAGGTACCGGACCACGTCCGCCCGTGTCACCCACCGGCCGAACCGGCGCGGCATCGGCAGGCCGGGCAGGGCGGACTGCCGCCGGGTGGTGTGCAGGCGCAGCCGGTCGTAGTGGCGCCGCCAGGAGTCGCCGACGCGGTCGGACCGCTCCAGGACGACGGCCCGGATCCCCCGGGCCCGCAGGGCGTACGCGGCGGAGAGCCCGCCCGGTCCGCCGCCGATGACGTAGACGGGGCGGTCCGCCGGGTTCGGCGCGGTGGGCTGCGCGGACGTCGGCGAGCCGGAGGAGTCGGTCATGAACGCGAGCGTAATCCCGCCCCCGCTTGATGGGTATCAGTCAAGACCGAAATTGGTTGCGGATCGATCACGCCTGTGGGGATCGCGCGCTTGAATGCCCTCATGTCCTCCTCACCCGAACACCTGTCACCCTCTCCGCTCCCCGGACCCCCCGGAGCCCCCGGACCCCCCGAGCTCCCCGAGCTCCCCGAACTCCGCGGCGACGGTCTGCGCCTGTGCGCCTGGGACCCGGAGTCCCGGGCCGACGTGGAGGCGTGGCTGCGGGGCCTCACGGACCCGGAGTTCCGGCGCTGGAACACTCCGCTCCGGCCGATCACCGACGAGGACAGTGCCCGGGAGTCGCTGCGCCGGGCCGCCCGGCGCGACGCGGACGGCACGGCCGCGTCCTTCCGGGTCGCCGACCTGGACACCGGCACGGTGCTGGGCCATATCGGCGTCAACGAGATCCACCCGGTGATGCTGCGCGGCACGGTCGGCTACTGGGTGCTGCCCGAGGCCCGCGGCCGGGGCGTGGCCACCCGGGCGCTGCTGCTCGCCGCGCACTGGGCGTTCACCGAACGCGGGCTGCACCGGCTGGAGCTGGACCACGCGATCGGGCACGAGGCGTCCTGCCGGATCGCCGAGCGGTGCGGGTTCCGCTACGAGGGGACCGTACGCGGGGCGATCCTCGCCGCGGACCGCCGCGACGCCTTCCGTGACGCCCACCTGCACGCCCGCCTCGCCCCGGACCCGGAACCCGTCCGACGCCCGGCGACGGCCACCTGACGCGCCCCGGCGTGCCTCACGTCCGGCGCCCGGATGCTCCCCAGCGGCCCGTAGCGGCGCCGGGGCGCACTCCCGGTTCTCCCGGCTGTGACGGGGCTCGCGCGTCTCCTCCCGGCCCAGGGGCCCGCATGGAGAGGCCCGGTCACCCGGAATCCCGCGGTCGTGGCGGCGCCGCGGCCGGCCTCCGGTCCCGCTGCCGTGGCGACTGCCTGTTCCGCTCTCCGGGCTTCCCGCTCCCGGCGACCGCGTGGGGTGCCTCCGGCCTCACGGCCACAGGGTCTCGCCGGCCCACGCCCCGTCCTCGCGCCGGTAGCGCAGGCGTACGTGGCGGCGGTGGGCTTCGCCCTGGAAGAACTCCACCTCGTCGGGCCGCAGCCGGTACAGGGTCCAGGACGGGACCGGGGTCCGCGGCTCCCGGCGGGCCCGCTGCCAGGCCTCCTCCGAGGCCCGCGCCAGTTCCTCCGCCGAGCCGAGGACCGCGCTCTGCCTGCCGGTCAGCGCGGCGGCCAGCGCCCCCGGCGAACGGGCGTGCAGATCCGCCCGCGCCTCCCCGGCCGACGCGACCGTGACGGGTCCGCGCACCCGCACCTGGCGGCCCAGCACCGGCCAGTAGAAGACCAGCGCGGCATACGGGCGGGCGGTGAGCTGCCCGCCCTTGCGGCTGTGCGCGTGGGTCGCGAAGGACCAGCCGCTCTCGTCGGCGCCGTGCAGCATGACGATCCGCGCGTCGGGGAGGCCCTCCGCGTCCGACGTGGCCAGCGACATGGTGTGCGGCTCGGGCTGCCCGGCCGCCGCCGCCTCCGCCAGCCACCGTGCGAACAGCGGCAGCGGTGCGGCGGGGGCGGTGCCGGGGTCGAACGGCGGCAGGGTGGTGTGCGCCGGGTCCCACACCCGCAGCGACCTCAGCAGCTCGTGAAGATCGGGTTCCATGCCCCGATTGTCGGGCGTGCGGCCCCCTAGACCGACCCGAGGTCCGACGACACCCACCGCTCCGGCCGCATCCGCACGATGACCTGCTCACCGTGGTTCTTCCAGGCGAAGTCGACGTAGCCCTCGACCTTGTCCGCCGGGAGGTAGCGTGCGGAGATCTCCCGGAGCCGTTCGATGGTGGCCGCGGTGGTGTCGAGCACCGGGCCCTCGACGGAGACGTAGCGGATGGTGGGTTCGACGCGGTCGACCAGCAGGGAGAAGCGCCCCGCCGCGGAGATCAGCCGGTTCTTGCGCGAGTCGAGGCCGGTGATGATCCACAGGTCGCCGCCGGGCGCGTACTGGTACCAGATCGGCACGGTCAGCGGGGCGCGGCCGTCCTCGGCGGCGACCGCGAGCGCGGCGACATGGGGTTCGGCCAGGAACTGTTCACGTTCTTCGCGGGTCAGGGCCATGGTGGTTTCCTCCTGCGACGTGTGTGCCGGGACGGCGCCTGTTCGGGCGTGCGGCCGGGCGTGCGGTCGGCCTCCCCGGGTAGAACGCAGGCTGTGCGGGGAAGGTTGCCCGTCCATCGGACCAGCTTCGCCCCGTACCACGCGACAGGCGGCGGTCCACCGGAGTGAACCGCCGCCTCGATGACAGGACTTGCGAGGTGACAGGGCTTGCGGGGTCGCGTGGGGGGGTGCGGGGCAGTGCGGCCGCTTCGGCTGCTTCGGTTACTTCGTCGGCTTCCTGCCGGTGACTCCCAGATGTACCAGCAGCGCCAGATTGGGCTTGATCTCGGCCTGCTTCACGCCCCAGGAGGAGAAACCCTGTCGGTGCGAGGCGACGGCCGCGAGCATGGCGACCAGCGAGCCCGCGATCGCGCCCGGGTTCACGTCCTTGTCGATCCGCCCCTTGGTCTGCAACTCGGCGACGGAGTCGGTCAGAGAGGCGTTCACCGCGTTCAGGACCTTCATACGGATCTTGTTGAAGCGTTTGTCGCCCTCGGCCGCGCCGAGATCCACGACCCGCAGGATCGCGTCGTGCTTCCGCCAGAACTCCAGGAAGCCGTCGACGAGTTGCTGTGCCGTCTGCCAGCCGGCCCGCCCGGCCCACGAGCGGCCGGCCACCAGATCGGTCAACCCGCCGCTCTCCGCGGCCATTTCCTCGGCGAGTTCCAGGACGGCGCCCTCGACGTCCGGGAAGTACTGGTAGAAGGTGGCCGGCGAAGTCCCGGCGCGGCGGGCGACATCGATGACTTTGACATCCCGGTAGGGGGAGGAGCTGAGCATCTCGCTGAGGCAGTCGAGCAGCTTCTGCCGGGTCGCCTGCCCACGCCGGCCGGCCACGCGGCCGTCGACGGTACGCACTTGTCCTGTCATGACGTCAGCTTACCGACGGGGGATGCGGACGCTATTCGGCCGACTGCAAATGGGGTGCACGGCCGCAGGAACCCTGGTGTGCCTGGTCTGCGGGGTGCGGGCGGCGCGGCTAGTTTGGCGGCATGGCCGAAAACAGGGCGTCGCAGGACAGGGCACCGGAGTACGCGGAGGGCACCCCGTGCTGGGTGGACGCGCAGTTGCCCGACGTGGAGGCGGGCAGGCGGTTCTACGGCGGGCTCTTCGGATGGGCCTTCGAGGAACAGCCCTGGGGGACCGTGCGGGCGCTGAAGGACGGGGAGGCGGTCGCCTCCCTCGCGCACAAGACGGACGGCAGGCTGCCCACCGTGTGGACGGTCTCCTTCGCCACCTCCGATGCCACGGCGCTGTGCCGGCGGATCAGCGCGGCCGGCGGGCAGATCGTCTCCCCGCCGCTGCCCTTCGGCGACCTGGGCTCCACCGCGCTGGTCACCGACGCGGAGGGCGCAGTGTTCTCCCTCTGGCAGGGCGCGCGGACCCCCGGCTTCGGCCGCCGTCACGAACCGGGCACCTTCGCCTGGGCGCAGCTGTACACGCGGGACACCGAGGCGGCCAACACCTTCTACGGCGACCTCTTCCACGACGCCCTGTTCGGGCCGGACGCCGAGCCCGACTTCGGACGCGCGCCGGTCACCGACGTCTTCGCCGCCGAGATGCCGCCCCACATCCTGGTCCACTTCGCCGTGGAGGACCTCGCGGCGGGTCTCGCGGGGGTCACCCGGCTCGGCGGCCGGGTCCAGGTCCCGCCCTTCGAGACGTCCTACGGGACGGCGGCCGTCGTCACCGACAATCAGGGGGCGTCGTTCGCGCTGCTGCGCCGCTGAGCCATATCCGCCCCCGTGGTCATATGTAAACCTGGACACCCTATTTGTCGGCCGGTTCGCAACCGGGCGCCCGGACAGGAACAATCGGGGTGCGTCGCGCCACGGCGGTGCGGTGGTGAGACGCTGCACTACGGTCGCGCACAGGTGGTGGCGCGACTCGTACGGGGAGGTGGCAGTTCAAGTGGTGGATCAGCTGACGCAGCACGATCCGCGGCGTATCGGGCCGTTCGAGGTGCTGGGACGGCTGGGAGCCGGCGGCATGGGGCTGGTCTATCTGGCGCGCTCGGCGTCCGGCCGGCGGGTGGCGATCAAGACCGTCCGCACGGAGCTGGCCGAGGACCAGCTGTTCCGGGTCCGCTTCACGCGCGAGGTGGAGGCGGCCCGCGCGGTCTCCGGTTTCTACACGGCGGCTGTGGTGGACGCCGATCCGCGCGCCGCGGTGCCGTGGCTGGCCACCGCCTACGTTCCCGCGCCCTCCCTCGAGGAGATAGTGAACGAGTGCGGGCCGATGCCGGCCCAGGCGGTGCGCTGGCTCGCCGCGGGCGTCGCGGAGGCGCTCCAGTCGATCCACGGCGCCGGGCTCGTCCACCGTGACCTCAAGCCCTCCAACGTCCTCGTCGTCGAGGACGGTCCCCGGGTGATCGACTTCGGTATCGCGTCCGGCGTCTCGAACACCCGTCTGACGATGACCAACGTCGCCGTCGGTACCCCCGCCTACATGTCCCCGGAGCAGGCCAAGGACTCCCGCAGCGTCACCGGCGCGAGCGACGTCTTCTCGCTCGGCTCGATGCTCGTCTTCGCCGCCACCGGGCACCCGCCGTTCCACGGCGCCAACCCGGTCGAGACGGTCTTCATGCTGCTGCGCGAGGGCCCGGACCTCGAGGGCCTCCCGGACGAGCTGCGCCCGCTCATCGAGGCGTGCATGCAGATGGAGGCCACGGCCCGGCCCAACCCGGCCGACCTCCAGGCCCAGCTCGCCCCGCACCTCTTCGGCTCCGGCTCCGACGACAGTGGTACGGCGTCGGCCTGGCTGCCCGAGCGGGCGGTGAGCCTGATCGAGACCCGCCGGGGCGGCCGTCCGGCGCCCAGACCCCCGGGTGGTACCGGCCGCAGCGCAGGCGGCGCCCGTCACCCCGTCCCGCCCCCGCCGCCGCACGCCCCCGTCGTGCCACCGCCCCCGTCCAGGCCGGCCCCGGTGGGCGCGCACGCGGGAGCGCACGCGCACGCCGGTCCGGCCGTGGCAGCCCCGGTGAGCGCCCCCGACACCGGGCCCGTACGGCTGGCGGGCGGGGCCGTCCCCATCGGTCCCGGCCCGCGCGTCGCCGACACGCGCGCGGCCGCCGTCAAGGCGCCCCCGCCGGAGGCCGCCCTCGCCGCCAACTGGTCCAAGCCCCGCCCCGGCGTCAACGGCGCCGACCCGGCCGTGGCGGCGCCCGCCGCGCCCACCGCCGCGCCGGAGCACCCCAGCGGCTGGCGTCCGTGGCGCTTCCGTATGTCCAACGACGTCTGGGGCACCCCCGCGGTCGACGGCGACCTGGTCTACGTCACCTCCTTCGAAGTGCACGCCCTCGACGTCGCCACCGGCCGCCGCCGCTTCAAGACCCGCGACGTCGCCTGGTCGATGGCGGTCGCCGACGGCCGCATCCACGCCTCCGACGGCCCCACCCTCTTCGCTCTCGACGCCCGCGACGGCGGCGACCTGTGGCGGCTGTCCACGGACGCCTGGGTGTACTCCCTCCAGGCCGACCGCGGCACCGTCGTCACCGGCACGCGTGGCGGCGGCGTCCAGGCGTGGGAGGCGGCCACCGGTCAGAAGCTGTGGGAGATCACCGGCTGCCAGAGCGACTTCGAGTCCCCCGAGGCCGGCCCGTCCGTCCACGACGGCACCGTCTACCTCTGGCAGGACGCCCGCCTGCGCGCCCTCGACGCGCGCACCGGCGAAGAGCGCTGGTCGTACCCCATCGGGGACGCGGCCTCCTGCGGCGGGGTCCCGATCCGCCTCACCCACGGCCCCGACGGCCATGTGTACGTCTGTGCCGGGACCCGCGTCCTCGCCATCGAGGTCACCGGCGGCCACGTCCGCTGGCACTTCGAGGCGCCCGCGGTCTTCCTCTGCCCGCCCGCCTTCGTCCCCGGCCCGGCGGTGACCGGCGGCGGCGTCTACCTCGCCGACTACCTCGGTACGGTCTACGCCCTCGACGCCGCCGACGGCCGTGACCGCTGGCGGATCGCCACCGAGTCCCGCGCATCGGTCGAACCGGTGCTGGTCGCCGCCGGCCACGTCCATGTGGGCAGCGGCAAGGGTCTGTACACCCTGGACGCGGTCACCGGCACGCCCAAGTGGCGCTTCCAGTCGGGCGGCGAGATCGTGGGTGCCCCCGCGGTCGCCGAGGGCCGCATCCACTTCGGCTCCAGCGACCACCTGCTGTACACCCTCAAGGCGGACGACGGCCGCCTGAGGTGGAAGCTGGCGACCGGCGGCGAGATCACCGGCTCCCCGGTGGTCCGGGACGGCGTGGTGTACGCGTGCAGCAAGGACCGCTGTGTGTACGCGCTGGACGCGGAGAAGGGGACGGGAACGGCCCGTACGACATAGGGCCGGCGCTGCCGGACGGCGGGTACGCGACGGTCGACTCGCTGTGACGTGCTCGTGACACACCGTTCGCTAGGCTCGCAGCCATGCAGCCACGGGGGAACACACTCAAGCTCACAGCTGTCTCGGCGCTCGTCGTTCTGACCCTCACCGGCTTCTCGGCCGGCCGCGGTCACGGCGGCAGCAGCGGCGACGGGGGAGGGGGCGGTTGCAGCAGCTCCGGCCAGAACCACGACTCCTCGGGCTCCGGGGGCGGCTCACACCGCGACGACGACGATGACGACGACGACTACGGCGCCGACGATTCCGACTACGGCTCCGACTCCGGCGGCACGGGGGACGGCGGCGTCAGCGACGCCACGTCCGAACTGGACGCCCGCGTGGACCTGGTGGACTGCGCCTCGCCCGAGACCCCGTACGCCACGGTCGACGTCACCAACCAGAACGCCACGGCCGGCGTCTTCACCGTCACCGTGAGATTCGAGGACGCGACCGGCGCGGAGGTCGTCACCCGCACCCGGGACGTCGCCGTACCCGGCTCCGGCACGGTGCCGGTCCGGGTGGACGTCGACGCCGACCAGGACGTGTCCCGCATCGCCGCATGCGACCCCGGAATGTTCGCACCCGCCGTGACCTGACCTGGGCCTGGCCGCCCGACCGGAACGGCGGGTGCCGACCGGGCCGTCGGACCTCCCGCCGGGAAGCGCCCGGGGACACACGTCGGCCGCGGCGGCTCCCCTCCGCGCCGCCGCGGCCGACCGTGCGGGAATGGGTCTACTTGCCGTCCCGGCCCAGGGCGGGCGGAGCCGGCATGTTGTTGTCCATCGTGGTGATGGCGTCCCCGGCGGGCTCGCTGGGCATGTTGTTGTCCAGGACGGTCGGCGTCTCGTCCGACGCCGGAGGGCTGGGCATGTTGTTGTCCAGCGGCTTGGCGTCCGAGTCCCTCGTGCTGTCGGCCATGGAGTTGCTCCCCTTCTGTGGTGACAAGTCTGAGGCGCCCGCCCGGCAGCTCCCCCGAGCACTCCCGGGCGGACGCCTGGAGCCGCACAGTAACCACTGAGGCTCCCGGTCACCCGCCTGCCCCCCGACGCGACGGCGTGACACTCACGATGGTGCCCGGCGGCGATAAACGAACACTGAACGCCGGCAGAGCGCCCGTACGGCCGCCGGGTTCAGGCCGTGGCCGCCGGGGCGAGCAGCGTCCGCACCAGCAGGGCCTCGGAGGCGCCGTTGGCCTCGTAGAGCCCGAGCGCCTCGCGCCAGCAGGCCCTCGCCCGGCCGGCCTGGCCCAGCCTTTCGAGAGCCTGCCCCAGCAGCGTCAGGACGTTGCCGCGCATCCGGTCACCGCCGATGCAGCCCAGGGCCAGCGCCTGTTCCGCGTGCTGGGCCGCCCGGGCCGGACGGCGGGCGGCCTGGTGCGCCTCGGCGATCCTGAACTGGGTGGTGCCCTCCCAGAGGCGCTGGCGGTGCTCCGTGAAGATGGTCAGCGCCTTGGAGAACTGGCTGAGCGCCTCGGTGTGCCGGCCGGCCGCGACCAGGGCGACGCCCAGGGCGTAGTGCCCGTTGGCGAGGCGCATCGTGCTGCCCACCGCGATGTGCCGGGACAGCCCGTGCTGGGCGAACTCGACCGCCTTGCCGGTGTTGCCCATGCCCATGTGGGCCCGGGAGAGGTTGCAGAGCGCGGTCGCTTCGCAGAGCCCGTTGCCGGCCGCCCGGAATCCCTCTATCGCCTGGTCGAAGAAGGCTTTGCCGTCCGCGTACCGGTGCTGGTGGAGGGCGATGAGCCCCCGGTCCTGCGCGGCCCAGCTCGCGGCGGTCGGGTCGCCGGCGGAGGCGGCCCGTTCCATGGCGGCACACGCTTCGTGCTCGGCCTCCTCGATGCGTCCGGACACCAGCAGAACCCCGGTGAGGGTGGTGCGGGCCCGGCCCTCCGCCCGGGTGTCACCGGCGTCCCGCGCGGCCTGGCAGACGGCGGCGGCGGTGACCTCGTACTGACGGGCGTCGGTGCCCGACTCGGCCAGGTCGCGCGAGGCCCACAGGAGGTCGATGCCCCCTCGCAGCCTGACGGAGCCCGCGGTCTGCCGCACACAGGCGAGCAGGTTCGCCGACTCGGTGTACAGCCAGTCCAGGGCGGCGGACCCGTCGGTGAAGGCCAGGCCCGGGTACCCGGTGGGTTCGAGGTCGTCCACCAGCCGGTCGCCCGGCCGCTCGGTCGCGTACACCCCCGCCGCCGTCGCCAGATAGAAGTCCAGCAGCCGTGACAGCGCCGACTCCCGCTCGCCCGGCGGGTGTTCGTCCCGCTCCGCGCAGGCACGCGCGTAGAGCCGGACCAGGTCGTGGAAGCGGTAGCGGCCCGGGGCCGCCGACTCCAGCAGCGAGGTGTCGACCAGCGACTCCAGCAGGTCCTCGGTGTCCCGCGGAGGAAGGTCCAGTACCGCCGCGGCCGCCGCGAGGGAGATGTCCGGGCCGTCCGCCAGGCCCAGCAGGCGGAAGGCGCGCGCCTGGGCGGCCTCCAGCTGTCCGTAGCCCAGCTCGAACGTCGCCTTCACCGCCAGGTCGCCCGCCTGAAGTTCGTCCAGGCGGCGGCGTTCGTCGGCGAGCTTGGCCGCGAGCACCGAGACCGTCCAGGTGCGGCGGGCCGCGAGACGGGACGCCGCGATCCTGATCGCCAGCGGCAGGAAACCGCACGCCGCCACCACGTCCAGGGCCGCCTGGCGCTCGGACACCACCCGCTCCACGCCCACGATCGTGGTGAAGAGCGCCAGCGCCTCCTCCGGCGACATCACGTCCAGGTCGACCAGGTGCGCGCCGGCCAGGTCCACCATCCGGACGCGCGAGGTCACCAGGGCGGCGCAGCCCGCCGTGCCGGGGAGCAGGGGGCGCACCTGGGCCGCGTCGCGCGCGTTGTCCAGCAGCAGCAGGACCCGGCGGCCGTCCAGCACCGAGCGGTACAGCGCGGCCCGTTCCTCCAGGGAGTCCGGGATCTCCGAGTCCGCCGTGCCGAGGGCGCGCAGGAAGGAGCCGAGCACCGTCTCCGGCTCCGCCGCACGCGCGCCCGCGCCCTGCAGGTCGACGTACAGCTGGCCGTCGGGGAAGGCGGTGCGGGCCTGGTGGGCCACGTGGACCGCGAGGGTCGTCTTGCCGACGCCGCCGATGCCGGCCAGTGCGGACACCGCCATCACCCGCCCCCCGGAGCCGGACGCCGAGGCCAGTACCTCGCTCAGCTCCCGCACGAAGGACGCGCGGCCGGTGAAGTCCGGCACCGTCGCCGGCAGCTGGGCCGGGCGGACGGGGGCCGCCACCGGTTCCGCCACCGGGGCGGAGGGCTCCGCCAGGTGCGGGTCGGCGCGCAGGATGCGCCGCTGGAGCTCCTGGAGACCGGGGCGCGGGTCGACGCCCAGCTCGTCGGCGAGCAGACGGCGGGTGTCCGCGTACACGGCGAGCGCCTCGGCCTGGCGGCCGCTGCGGTACAGCGCCAGCATCAGCAGCTCGCGCAGGCGTTCCCGCAGGGGATGGGCGGCCGTGAGGGCCGTCAACTCCGAGACGGCCGCCGCGTGGCGGCCCTGCTCCAGATCCATGTCCAGCCGTATTTCGAGGAGTTGGTGGCGCCACTCCTCCAGGCGGACCCGCTGGGCCTCGGCGTAGGGGCCGGGGATCCCGGCCAGTGTCTCGCCGTCCCACAGGGCCAGGGCCTGGCGCAGTGTCTCCCGGGCGCGGCTCAACTCCCCGGCGCCGACGGACTTCTCCGCCTCCGTCGCCAGCTCCTGCGCCGTCGCCAGATCCAGCGCCCCCTCGCCGAGCCCGCGCACCGCGTATCCGCCGGACTCGCTGACCAGGACCCCGGGGCCCAGCACCTTCCGCAGCCGGGAGGCGTAGGTGCGCACCGCGGCCAGTGCCTGGGGCGGCGGTTCCCCGCCCCACAGGGCGTCGATCAGCTCGGCCGCCGTGGCCGTCCGGCCTTCGCGCAGCAACAGGGCCGCGAGCAGGGCGCGTTGCTGAGGGCTTCCGGTGGCGACCGGTTCGTCGTCGCGCCAGGCGCGCACCGGTCCGAGCACGCCGAAACGCAGCGCACCGGGCTCCGTCGAGGAGCCGGGACGCGGCAGCTCCGGTCCTCGCGGCACACCCTCCATGCAGTCCCCCTCATGCATCCCGAACACCTACGCCAGTCTGCCTTCTCGAGGCTCTTGCGTCAGCCGTGCGAGACGCCGATCACAGGGGCGGGGGCGGGCCGGCACGGAGCCCGCACATCTCGTCCTCAGCCGTCCAGTTCCACGCGCACCGTGAGGAGTTGGGACCCGAACGCCCGTACGGCGGCGCTGTTGAGGCGGGGCAGGAGGCGCAGCCGGGCGGCGGGGTCGTCGTCGGGCAGGAGATGGGCGGTGCCGGTGTGCCAGCGGCCCCGGATGCGCACCCGCACCCGGGGGTCGGCCTTGATGTTGCGGATGTACTGCGAGCGTTCGCCGAACTCCGAGACCAGCCAGAAGGAGTCGCCCACCCGTCGTCCGCCCACCGGGGTGCGGCGGGGGAGGCCGGAGACCCGGCCCGTGGTCTCCAGCACCGTCTGGAGGGGCAGCCGGCGCAGGACGGGGTTGAGCCGGCGCTGGAAGGCGGTGGCGGTCCGGTACTTGCGTTCGGCGTGCGGGGTTCCGGAAGTCATCGTGGGGGGAGCCTACCGGCGGGCGGAGGGGGACGGACCGGTGGTTCCGGCCGACGTCGCCGGCGGCGGTGGGCGGCAAGGCGGCCCCGGCCGAATGCCGACCGGTCGGTATGGACAGGAGGGGTGGGGACGGGTATTGATGGGTCCGTCGTCCGCGTACGAAAGGCAGGGCCGCTCATGCGTATCGCCGTCACCATCTTCCTCACCGACGAGACGATCACCCCGGTCCGGCTCGCGCGTGAGCTGGAGCAGCGCGGGTTCGCCGGGCTGTACCTGCCGGAGCACACGCACATCCCGGTCGAGCGGACCACCCCCTACCCGGCGGGCGGGGAGCTGCCGCGGGAGTACGGCCGCACCCTCGACCCCTTCGTCGCGCTCGGGCAGGCCGCCGCCGTCAGTGAACGGCTGGGGCTCGGTACCGGCATCACGCTCGCCGCGCAGCACGATCCGATCGACCTGGCCAAGCAGGTCGCCACCCTGGACCACCTCTCCGGTGGCCGGTTCACGCTCGGTCTCGGCTTCGGCTGGAACGTCGAGGAGGCCGCCGACCACGGCGTGCGGTGGCGCACCCGGCGTGAGCTGGTGCGCGACCGGATGGCTCTGATGCGGGCCCTGTGGTCGGAGGAACCGACCGCCTATGAAGGGGAGTTCGGGAGCGTACGGGCCAGCCTCGCGCACCCCAAGCCGGTGCAGAAGCCGCGTGGCCCGGTGGTCGGTCCGCGCACGCTGGTCGGCGGGGCGGCCGGACCGAAGCTGTTCGCGCAGATCAGCGAGTACGCCGACGGCTGGCTGCCGATCGGCGGGCGGGGCCTGAAGGAGGCGCTGCCGCTGCTGCGCACCGCCTGGGCGGACGCGGGCCGGGACCCGGGCGCCCTCCAGGTCGTCCCCTACGCCGTCCTTCCCGACGCGGGCAAGCTGGCCTACTTCGCCGGGCTGGGTATCGAGGAGACCGTGGTGCAGCTGCCGGCGGCGGGGGAGGCGGATGTGCTGCGGGCGCTGGACGCCTACCAGCCGTTCGTGGACGGAGCGGACGGAGCCGACGGAGCCGACGGAGCGGACCCGGCGGACCCGGCGGACCGACAAGGGTCCTGATCACCCCGAACGTATGCTCAGGGAATGACGACTTCCGCGACCTCCGGCACGGGCGGCCCGACCGACAACTCCCTGCGCCGCGCCCTCAGACGCGCCAGGGACGGCGTCTCCCTGGATGCCGGCGAGGCGGCGGTCCTGCTCCAGGCCCGCGGTGAGCACCTGGAGGACCTCTCGGCGTCGGCCGCCCGGGTGCGGGACGCGGGGCTGGAGGCGGCCGGGCGGGCCGGCGTCATCACGTACTCGAAGAGCGTCTTCGTCCCGCTGACCCGGCTGTGCCGGGACACCTGCCACTACTGCACGTTCGTCACCGTGCCCGGCAAGCTGCGCCGGGCCGGGCACGGGATGTTCATGTCGCCGGACGAGGTGCTGGACATCGCCCGCAAGGGCGCCGCCGCCGGCTGCAAGGAAGCCCTCATCACCCTCGGCGACAAGCCCGAGGAGCGCTGGCCGGAGGCGCGCGAGTGGCTCGACGCGCACGGCTACGACGACACGATCGCCTACGTGCGCGCCATCTCGATCCGCATCCTGGAGGAGACGGGACTCCTCCCGCACCTCAACCCCGGCGTCATGACCTGGACGGACTTCCAGCGCCTCAAGCCGGTCGCCCCGTCCATGGGCATGATGCTGGAGACCACCGCCACCCGGCTCTGGTCCGAGCCGGGCGGCCCCCACTACGGCTCCCCGGACAAGGAGCCCGCCGTACGGCTGCGGGTCCTCGAGGACGCGGGCCGCTCCTCGGTCCCCTTCACCTCCGGCATCCTCATCGGCATCGGCGAGACCTACGAGGAGCGCGCGGAGTCGCTGTTCGCGCTGCGGAAGGTCTCCCGTGCCCACCACGGCATCCAGGAACTGATCATCCAGAACTTCCGCGCCAAGCCGGACACCGCGATGCGCGGCATGCCGGACGCGGAACTGGACGAACTCCTCGCCACCGTCGCCGTCGCCCGGCTGCTCCTCGGCCCCTCCGCCTGCCTCCAGGCCCCGCCGAACCTGGTCGACTCCGAGTACGGGCGGCTGATCGCGGCCGGCATCGACGACTGGGGCGGGGTCTCCCCGCTCACCATCGACCACGTCAACCCCGAGCGGCCCTGGCCGCAGATCGGGGAACTGGCCGAGCAGTCCCGCGCGGCCGGCTTCGAACTGCGCGAACGCCTCTGCGTCTACCCGGAGTTCGTGCGGCGCGGCGAGCCCTGGCTGGACCCGCGGCTGCGCCCGCACGTCGCCGCGCTCGCCGACCCGGACACCGGCCTCGCCCGCCCCGGCACGCTCCCGCGGGGGCTGCCCTGGCAGGAGCCGGACGAGGCGTTCACCGCGACCGGCCGCACCGATCTGCACCGCACCATCGACACCGAGGGCCGCAGCGGCGACCGCCGCGACGACTTCGACGAGGTGTACGGCGACTGGGACGCGCTGCGGGAGGCCGCCGTCCCCGGAATGGTCCCCGAGCGCATCGACACCGACGTGCGCGAGGCCCTGCGCACGGCGGCCGACGACCCGACCCGGCTCACGGACGCGGAGGCCCTCGCGCTGCTGCACGCCGACGGTCCGGCGCTGGACGCGCTGTGCCGGGTGGCGGACGACGTCCGCAGGTCGGTGGTGGGCGACGACGTGACGTACATCGTCACCCGCAACATCAACTTCACCAACGTCTGTTACACCGGCTGCCGCTTCTGCGCCTTCGCCCAGCGTCGTACGGACGCCGACGCGTACACGCTCTCGCTGGACCAGGTCGCCGACCGGGCGCAGCAGGCGTGGGACGTGGGCGCGGTGGAGGTCTGCATGCAGGGCGGGATCCACCCCGACCTGCCGGGCACCGCCTACTTCGACATCGCGCGCGCGGTGAAGGAGCGCGTCCCCGGCATGCATGTGCACGCCTTCTCCCCGATGGAGGTGGTGAACGGCGCGAGCCGCACCGGGCTGTCGATCCGGGAGTGGCTGACGGCGGCGAAGGAGGCCGGCCTGGACACCATCCCGGGCACGGCGGCGGAGATCCTCGACGACGAGGTCCGCTGGATCCTCACCAAGGGCAAACTCCCGGCGGCGACCTGGACCGAGGTGGTCACCACCGCCCACGAGCTGGGCATCCGCTCCTCCTCGACGATGATGTACGGCCATGTCGACCAGCCCCGGCACTGGCTCGGGCATCTGCGCACCCTGGCCGGCATCCAGCAGCGGACCGGCGGTTTCACGGAGTTCGTGACGCTCCCCTTCGTGCACACCAACGCCCCCGTCTACCTGGCCGGCATCGCCCGTCCGGGCCCGACGGTCCGCGACAACCGGGCGGTCACGGCGATGGCCCGCCTCCTGCTGCACCCGTACATCCCCAACATCCAGACGAGCTGGGTCAAACTGGGCGCGGAGGGCGCTGCGGAGATGCTCCGCTCCGGGGCCAACGACCTCGGCGGCACGCTGATGGAGGAGACCATCTCGAGGATGGCGGGCTCGTCCTACGGCTCCTACAAGTCGGTCAAGGACCTGATCGCGGTCGCGGAGGCCGCGGGCCGCCCCGCCAGGCCGCGCACCACCCTCTACGGTGAGGTCCCGCGGGAGCGCCGCCGCGCGGCGGAGGCCTCGGACGGCCACCTTCCGGAGCTGCTGCCGGTACTGGACTGAGCGGGTCGGAGGAGTACGGCGCCCGGACCGGGGCGGCGGGACGGTCGGGGGAAGGGTGAGCGCTGGCAGTAGGATGATCCGACGCGCGTTCGGGACCCGTAGCTGAGGAGATACGTACCGGTGTCTGCCCGACTTCCTTCGTGGGCCTGGGTGACCGGGCTGACCACGGGCGCGATAGCCGTGGTGGGGTTCCTGGCCGTACAGGCGGACCAGGGGACGAAACCCACCGCCGCCACGAGCCGGCCGAGCGCGTCGGCCACGGCGGACGCGAAGCCGTCCGCCGAACCGGAGAAGAAGAAGCCGGCGGCGGTCCCGGCCGACTCCGGCACCGGCCGCCGCATCGTCTACTCCCTCGACCAGAAGCGCGTATGGCTGGTCGACGCCAGCGACGCCGCCCGCAGGACCTTCACGGTGTGGCCCGGCACGGTCTCCCCGGACCCCGGCACCTACGAGGTCGGCACCCGCACGGAGGCCACCACCGGCAGCGACGGCGTGGAGGTCGAGCACATCATGTACTTCGCCGCCAAGTCGGGCGTCTCGGTCGCCTTCTCCAACGCGGTCGACGGTTCCTCACCCCCGCCCGCGGCCCCGGACGCGAAGACCGGCGGAATCCGCGTGACGAAGAACGACGGCAGGGCCCTGTGGACCTTCGGCACCCCGGGCACGGCGGTACGGGTGGTCGGGTAGCCCCGGAACCTCAGCCCCTCTCGGCCACCACACGTGGATGCCCGGCCGTGAGCAGGCCGATGTCCGCCACATCGGAGGTCAGAACGGTCACTCTGCCCGGGTGGTGCAGGGCGGTCGCACAGAGCATGGCGCCGATGGTGTACGTGTGGCCGTGCGGGCCTGCCGCACGCAACAGGATGGCGGCGGACTGGGCGAGCGCCTGGGTGACCGGCTCCACGCGCAGCCGGGAGAGCGTCCATCGCAGCGCGGCGTCGTCGATCCTCGGATGGATCACCTCGGACCAGTACTGAGGCCGAGGTGATCACCGGCAGATCCGCCTCCCGGGCGGCCGTCAGCCACTCCTGCACCTCAGGGTCCCGCTGTACGGCTTCGGCCAGTCCCTCGCTGTCCAGGACCAGGGCACCACTCACGCAGCGGCCGCCGCGTCCGAGCCCTCCCCGGTGAGCCGGGCGCGCCTCGCCGCGACGGCCCCCGGCGGCACCATCCCGCTGAGGGCGAGCGCCCCCGGGCGCGCACCCGGAGGGACAGGGGCGTACGCCACCGTGACGGTTGAAATCGTCCACATCCGATCACTCGGGTCACATTCCGCATACCGATCCGCCCCCTGAAGCGACCGACCGCATTCGATTACAGTGCCTGGCGTCGTATGTACGGACGGTGCCCGGGAGGTCTTGGTGAGCGGTACCGCCGGGCCCGTGTGGGGGCGCCGGGAGCAGCAGGACTTCCGCAGCCGGGTGCGCGGGACGCTGCTCGGGGTGGCCGTCGGCGACGCGCTGGGCGCGCCCGTGGACGGCAGCGCGTTCGACGCGATCCGCGAGACGCACGGCGCGGAGGGCGTCACCGACCTCGCCCCCGCCTACGGGCGGCGCGGTGCCGTCACCCACCACACCCAGCTCACCCTGTTCTCCGTGGACGGCCTGATCCGCGCCCAGGTGCGGCGGGACACCGGCGCGTGGCATCCTCCGACCGACCTGCACCGGGCGTATCTGCGCTGGGCCACCACCCAGCGGGACTGGGGCCCGGACGAGCGGCGGGGGGACGACGGCTGGCTGGCGCGGGAGGAGTGGCTGTACGCCCGCCGGGACCCCGCCCGGACGCTGCTGCTCGGGCTCGGGGACGCGACCATGGGGACGCTGGAGGCGCCCAAGAACCCCGGCGAGGCCGGGCCGGAGGCCGCCGCCCGCTCCGCGCCCTTCGGGCTGCTCGTCGGCTGGGAGCCGCAGCTCGTCGCCCAGCTCGCCGTGGAGTGCGCGGCGCAGACCCACGGCCATCCGGCCGGCTTCCTCGCGGCGGGCAGCTACGCCGCGATCGTGCACGCGCTGGCCCGGGGGGAGAGTCTGGACACGGCCGTCCAGCGCACGCTCGCCCTGCTGGCCGAGCGGCCGGGACACCAGCCGGTGTCGGACGCGCTCCAGCACGCGCTGGGCGCCGTGCGGCAGGGGATGCCCGCCCCGGAGCGGGTCACGGAGCTGGTCGGCAACGCCACCGCCGAAGGGCTGCTCGCCGCCGCCGTGTACTGCGCGCTGGTGGGGGAGGACGTACGGCACGGGCTGTGCCTCGCCGTCAACCACGACGGGCCCAGTGCCGCCGCCGGCGCGCTGACCGGCGGGCTGCTCGGGGCCCTGCACGGCGAGACGGCCCTGCCGCCGGCCTGGCTGGCCGAACTGGAGGGCCGTCCCACGATCCTGGAACTCGCCGACGACTTCGCGATGGAGATGACCCAGGGCCCCGCCCTGCACGGCCCCGCCGGCTCCTCCCCGGCCTGGCTGACCCGCTACCCCCGAGGATCCTGACCCCCTCCAGGGGCGGGGAAGGAGCGGCGGGGCGAACTCACCACGACAGACGCCCGCACCGCCCTGCACTCCCACGGGGTGAGGACCCCGGCGTCCCCCAGCCCACCGGCACACCGCGCCGGCACACCGCGCCGGCACACCGCGCCACACACCCCGCCGCGCGACGCCGCCGCGATCAGCGCAGCTCGTCCGGGCAGGGCGTACCCCGGTCCCACTGGTACGGAGCCCCCAGGCGATACACCCCCGGCTCCGGCGCGAGCAGCATCGTCCACGTGTCGCCGTTCGCGTCCTCCTCCGTCTCCATCACGCAGCCGCTGACGTTCTCGTACGTCTTCGGCTCACCCTCCGGACGGTCCTTCGACTCCTCCGTCTCCTGCGGAGGCTCCAGCGCCTTGCCCTCGGCGTCGACGAGCCCGAGCCACGGCGAGTACGGGACGCGGACCAGGATCCGGCCCGCCTTCTCCACCCGCAGCGTCCACTCGCCCTGCTCGGCCCGTTCCACGACCGTGTGCGGCTCCGCCAGCGGGGTCGGCTCGTCCACCGCGAACAGCTGCCAGTTCGCGTCGCCCCAGATCTGGTTCAGATACGGCAGCCCGCGCTGCACCAGCTCCCGCTCCCGCTGGCCGCCGTCGCCGTCCGGCTCGTCCTTGGGCAGCACCACGAAGTGCACGCCCCAGCGCTTCAGCCACTCGCGGTAGTTCGCCGAGTTGAGGGTGTCGTCGTAGAAGAGCGGGTTGCGCTCCATGTCGGCCTGCCGGTTCCAGCCGCGGGCCAGATTGACGTACGGGGCGAGCGCGGACGCCTCCCGGTGCGAGCGGGCCGGGACGACCTCCACCCGGCCCCGCTCGGCGCCGACCTCCTGCAACTCGTTCACCAGCGGCGCCAGCTCGCGCGCCCAGGACGCGCGAGGCGTGGTGTGCACGACGTCGTCGACCGACTTGAAGCCGATCCAGCCGTTGAAGCCCACGACGGCGATGACGATCACGTACCACTTGCGGGACTTCGGCACCGCGAACGGCAGCGCCGCCACCAGCACCACACCGCCGAACAGCATCGCCAGCCGCGTCATGTTCGAGCCGATCTGCGAACTCACCAGCCAGACCAGCACGATCCCGAGCCCGTACACCGCCGCCGTGATCCGCACGGTCCGCCACTCCGGCGGCACCAGGACGTACACCAGGACCGAGTACAGCAGCGGCAGGACCACCGAGCCGATGCCCATCGGCTGCGTCCCCGAGAACGGGAACAGCCACGCCGACACCGCCACCACCGCGGTCGGTGCCAGGCCCAGCGCCCACGCCCCCGGACGGCGCTTCTGCAGGAACAGCGCCACCGCCACCAGACCCACGAACAGCCCCGCGACCGGCGAGGCCGTGGTCGCCAGCGCCGCCAGCGGGGCCGCGCACAGGGCCTTCGCCCAGCGCTTGTAACGCCAGCGGTAGGGCCAGCAGAAGACGACGGCGACCGCGCCGAGCGCGAACATCGTGCCGAGCCCGTACGTCACCCGACCCGAGGCGGCGTTGCACAGCAGCGCGAACACCCCGGCCAGGGCCGCCCACAGCGGGTTGCGGACTACCCTGCTGCGCATCAGCACCAGCGTCAGCAGCCCCGCCGACACCGTGCCCGCGATCATCATCGTCGTCCGCACGCCGAGGACGGACATCAGATACGGCGACACCACGCTGTACGACACCGGATGCATCCCGCCGTACCACGCGAGGTTGTACGCGGAGTCCGGGTGCCGTCCGACGAACTCCGCCCAGGCGTCCTGCGCCGCGAGGTCGCCGCCGCTGTTGGCGAACGTGAAGAACCAGACGATGTGCAGCAGACCGGCGAGCGCGGTGACGGACAGCACGGGGTGCCGCAGCATGCGGTCCCGCACGGCCGACACGGCGGCCATGACGGTGCCGGGGGCGCCGCCGTCACCCGGGGTGTCCGGTCGGTCAGGAGGGTTGCGGTCGCCGGCGGCATCCGGAGCGGCGGCCGCGCCGGCGGGGACCGGGTCGCTCGGGGTGCTCGGGGTGCTCGGGGTACCGGGCGTGTCCTCGGCCTGCCGGGCAGGGCCCTGTGCCGCGGACACGGGTATTCGCGGACCGGCCCCCGGACCGGGCTCGGCGTCGTCGGCGCGTGTCGGCTCCGCTGTGGCCACCTGAAGGCTCTCCCGTGTCCAGTTCCCTGCCCGATTCCTGACCGTTTCGTGAAGCTAGCACGCACCCCGCCGACCGTCGCCCGGGTGGGCGGGGGCCCGCGGGGTGCGGGTGTGCTGCGCCTGCCGCCGTCTCAGGCGATACGGGTCAGCCTGTCCGTGAAGCCCGGCTCCACGAGGTCCTCCTGAAGGGCGACCGGGACCTTGACGGCACTGCTCGTACCGTCGCCCACGGTGAGCGTGCCCACCTTCGTGCCGGTCTCCGCCGTGCGCGGCAGCTCGTCCGCGGCGAACGTCAGCTTCACCGAGAGGCCCGCCCAGCCGACGGCCTTCACATCCTCCGTGACGGCGACCGGCGTACGGCCGCCGAGCCCGTCGTCCACGTACCCGACGACGGTGCCCTTCTTCAGGATCGTCGCCGCCTCCAGTGCGCCCTGCGCGGCCCGGATCAGTTCGTCGCCCGAGGTGAGGGCGGCGGACAGGATGGTGTTGTCCTTGCCGCCCGCGGGCTGGCGGACGACGGCGCCGACGATGGTCCGGGTCTCCCCGCCGATCTCCTTCTTCGCGGCGAACACGAGGTTGCCGAGGGCGGAGGTGGTGGTGCCGGTCTTGATGCCGACGACGTTGTTGTGGCCGACCAGCTGGTTCCAGTTGGAGTGGTTGACACCCTTGTAGTCGTCGTACGACATCATCGCGGCGACCTCGCGGAAGGCGGGCTGCTTCATCGCTTCCTTGGCCAGCTTCACCTGGTCCACGGCCGTGCTCACGGTGGTGTCGTTCAGACCCGAGGGGTCGGTGTACGTCGTGTTGGTCATGCCGAGGTCCTTCGCGGCGTCGTTCATCTTCTCGACGAACGCCTCCTCGGACTGCGCGTCCCAGCGGGCGAGCAGCCGCGCCACGTTGTTCGCGGACGCGATCAGCACCGACTCGACCGCCTCCCGCTGGGAGATCTCGTCGCCCGCGGTGACGTCGACGGTCGACTCCTGCCCGGCGTCGGACTGCTTCTCGGCCAGCTCGTCGATCTCGATCATCGGACCTTCGGCGCCGCTCTTGAGCGGGTGGTCGCGCAGGATCAGATACGCGGTCATCACCTTGGCCACACTGGCGATCGGTACGGGCTTCTGCTCACCGGAGGAGCCGAACGTGCCGATGCCCTGCACGTCGAGCGCGGCCTGGCCGTCCGCCGGCCACGGGATCTCGGGTTTGCCGCCCTCGAAGGTGTAGCTGTCCTCGGCGGTGAGCTCCAGCGTGGGCGCCGGGAGCGGACGGACGTTCTGTACGACCGCGAAGACGATCACCAGCAGCAGCACCAGCGGCGTCCAGATCTTGACCCGCCGTACGGCCGTGCGCAGCGGGGTCTGCGGGGGCGGCGGGGTGTTGGTCAGCTCCGCCAGCAGATCCAGCGGCGGCCTGGGCGGCAACGGCTGCTGCGTCGTCCGGTCCGGGCCGATCTGCGGGACCGCGGTGGTGGCCGCGGCGGGCGGCACGGCCCCCGGCGCCGTGCCGGCGTCGGGGGCGCGCGGGGGCTTGCGGGCGGCGGGGTCGTCGAAGTCCTTCAGCGCGACGAACCTGCTGGTCCGCTCGGCCTCGGCGGGGCTGTCGTCCCGGCTCCCGTCCTCGACGTCGCTCTCGGCCTCGGCACCCGCTTCACCCAGCTTGAGCATGGTGGTCGGCTGATCGACGGAGGGCGGCCGCGTCCGGAAGACAGCGGTGGGCTGATCGACGGGACCCTTGGCCTTCCCGGCGCCCTCGCGGTCCGCTTCCGGGGACGCGTCACCGCTGTCCGCGTCGGGCTCGGCGGAGGGCGTTCCCGCGCGGTCGGTCTCGGACGGGTGGTCCGTCGCCGGTGCCTGGTCCGCGTCCGTCTCGTCCTCGGGTGTCTCCGTGCCGGTGGCGTCACCGGGGGGCGCAGTGGCGTCGTGGCCGTTCTCCGAGGGATTCCCCGTCGCCGGTGCCTGGTCCGCGTCCGTCTCGTCCTCGGGCGTCTCCGTCCCGGTGGCGGACCCGGTTTCCGGGTTCCCGGCCGCGGGCACGGCGTCGCCGGTGTCCGTGTCGGGCCCGGCGGGGGGTGTGGCGTCGCGGTCGCTCTCGGACGCGAGGTCCGTCGCCGGTTCCGGGTCGGTGTCCGTGCCGTCCTCGCGCCCGGGCGTCTCAGCCCCGGCGGCGCCGCCGGCAGCGGCACGCTCGGCGTCCCGGTCCTCGGCCTGCGGCTCGGACGCCGCCTCCGCGGGCGTGGGCCCGGCCTGTGGGCCGGGTTCGTCGGGGGAGCCGTCCGTGCCGTCGCCGGGGCCGGCCGGCCCCGGCGTGTCGCCGTCCGCGCCGCCGTCCGTGGCCGCGCCGGCACCGCTGTCACGGGGCTCGTCGGGGCCCTCGGCGGCGGGGGCGG
>NZ_JABTTS010000032.1 GCF_018638295.1 Streptomyces sp. CHD11 | reverse complement strand
AAGCACCACCACGGGCACCGGAAGGGCTGACACCGCCCGTCCCGCGGACACCCCCCGGGGCCCACCCCTCGGGTGATTCACCCCTTGCGGGCCACCGCCACATAGGCCCCGCTGAGGACACCCTCCGACCCCGGCACCGGCTCACCGAGTTCCGGGTGCCACGCCTCGGCCGCCACCATGCCGGGGTCGGCGACCTCCAGGCCCTCGAAGAACCGGGCGAACCGCTCCCGGCTGCGCATGTCCATGGTGAGCCCGCCCGCGCGGTAGAGGTCGACCACCTTCCTGGAGGCCTCCTCCGGGTGGAAGTCGGGTGTGAGGTGGGACATGATCAGATAACTGCCCGGCGCCAGCTCCTCCTTGAGCCGCTCCACCAGCTCGTACGCCCCGTCCTCGTCGCCGATGAAGTGCAGCAGCGCGATCAGGGACAGCGCGACCGGCTTCTCGAAGTCCAGGGACTTCCGGGCCTCGTCGACGATGGCGGCGGTGTCACGGGCGTCCGCCTGCACATAGTCGACGACCCCCTCCGGCGTTCCCCGCAGCAGCGCCTCGGCGTGGACGAGGACGATCGGGTCGTTGTCGCAGTACACGACCCGTGCGTCGGCGGCGATCTCCTGAGCCACCTGGTGCAGGTTCGGCTCCGTCGGGATCCCGGTCCCGATGTCGAGGAACTGGCGCACGCCCCGGCCCGCCACCCAGCGCGTGGCACGGTGCATGAACGCCCGGTTCATCCGCGCCATGACCGGGATGACCGGCGCGAACCCCACGAGCTGCCGCCCCAGTTCCTCGTCCACCGGGTAGTTGTCCTTGCCGCCGAGGAACCAGTCGTACATCCGCGCGGGATGCGGCTTGCTGGTGTCGATCCGCAGGGGAGCGTCCACGCCCGATTCGTGCTGAGTCACCGTTAGTCCCCTTGTCGCACGCAGGAGTTGACCTGTGAAGGTGTTGTGGGTCGCCACGATAGCCAGCTCCCGGGCACCGCGATCAGCCGGGCGCCCCCGGCCCGGCGGGAAGGGGCAGTCGGTTGAGCCGTGATGCCGACGGTGCCGTGATGCGCGTCCTCGGAGCGAGGCCGCGGAGGAGGCGTCAACCACAGGCATACGGCGGAGGGTGCACGGGGGTCGGCGTATCTCAGGTCTGGGCCGGACGACGGGCCGGTGCGGCGCTCGTAATGTCATGCCCAGGTCGGACACGACCTGTCAGTGAGCGGCCGCGGCTACCAGGAACGCGGCGGCCGATGACATCGAAATGGGGGATGAACCATGAACTTCCGTCCCATGGCCGCCCGTGCGGCGTTCACCACCACGGCGGTCGCCGCCGCGACCCTGCTGTTCGGCACCCAGGCCGCCGTCGCCGCCACGAACGACAGCTTCTCGGTGGGCACGACGAGCGGTGGATGCGGTGTGGTCGACTTCGTCGACTACGGGCCCGGCGCCCCGGGCGGGGGCAACAACGACGACTACCTCGTCATCCACGACTACTGCAGCGACGGCAAGGGTGTCCGGGCGTACGCCTGGATCGACGACATCTACCTCGGCGCCAGGAACAACACCAACGGGCTGGCCGGCGCCGCCGTGGTCTGGGACCCCTTCAAGGAGTGGGGCAACATCATCGCCGGTGACCGGGTGGGCATCAAGGTGTGCCTCTTCAACAGCAACAACACGCTGAGCCGGTGCGCCGACGCGTCCCGCGTGAGCGTGGACGGCTGAGACCGGGCGCGTGGCGCACCGCCAAGGGGGAGTGGTGCGCCACGCGGCCCGCTGTCACCGGGCCTGTCCGGGGACGACCAGACCGCTCTCGTACGCCATGACGACCGCTTGGGCGCGGCTGCTGAGGGAGAGCTTGCCCATGATCCGGTACAGGTGCGTCTTGACCGTCCCCTCGGTGACGTGCAGCTCCCGGGCGATGGCCTCGTTGTCGATACCCAGGCCGACCAGCCGCAGGACCTCCCTCTCCCGCGCGGTCAGCTCCGACAGCGCCTCCCGTTCGACCGCCGAGGCGGGCTGCCGGGTATAGGCCTCCACCAGGCGCCGGGTCACCGCCGGGGCGAAGAGCATCTCGCCGCGGGTCACCACCCCCACCGCTTCGATGAGCCGCCGCGGCGAGGTGTCCTTGAGCAGGAAGCCGCTGGCACCGGCGCGCAGCGCCGCGTACACGTACTCGTCCACGTCGAAGGTCGTCAGCACGATCACGTGCGGCGGGTCCGGCGCCGTCTTCAGGATCTCCTCGGTGGCGGTGATACCGCTGATGCCCGGCAGCCGGATGTCCATCAGGACGACGTCCCACCGCTCGCGGTGCGCCGCCTCGACAGCCGCCTCACCGTCGGAGACCTCCCGCACGTCGGTAATGTCCGGCGCGGTCCGGAGCAGGGACGCCAGGCCGGCTCTGACCAGCTCCTGGTCGTCCACCACGAGTACGCGGGTCATGGTCCCTGCCCCTCCGACTCCTCCGGGCGCGCACGACGGGGCGCGGGCAGCGGGAGGACCGCTTCGACCTCGAACCCGCCTCCGTCGTGGGGTGCTGCGGACAGGCGTCCTCCGCAGATCCTGGCCCGTTCGCGCATACCGATCAAGCCGAGTCCCGAGCCGGGGACGGTTTCCGGTCGCTCGTCCGTGCGAGTGCGGCCGTCCGGGCCGCCGTCGTCCCGGACCCCCAGGACGACCTCGTCCGGGGTGTAGTCGACGGTGAGGACCACCCGGGCGCCGGGAGCGTGCTTGATGACGTTGGTGAGCGCCTCCTGAGCGACCCGGTAGACGCACACGTCGACGATGGGCGGCAGGGGGACCGGTGCACCCGATGCCGCGAACCGTATGTCCAGGCCGGCCGCGGTGGCGCCGTCGACCAGCTCCGGCAGCCGGTCGAGGCGGGGCGCCGCCTCGTACGGGGCCTCCTGCCCGTCGTCGTCGGACTGGACACGCAGGACGGTGAGCAGGCGCCGCAGCTCGTCGAGCGCGCCGCGCCCGGTCTCCGCGACGATCCGCAGGGCGCCGCGGGCGGCGGGGGCGTCCGACGTGAGCACCGTCTCCGCGAGTCCGGCCTGAATGGTGATCACCGACATGTGGTGGGCCACCACATCGTGCAGTTCCCTGGCGATCGCCATGCGTTCGAGCGTGACGGCGTTGCGGGCGCGTGCCTCCTGCTCGGCCATCAGGTCCGCGGTGACCTCGCGGAGCCTGGCGTTGGCGCGGACGAGGAGGTAGCGAGTATGGCCGAAGGAGATGGCCACGACGGGGACGAGGACGGCCTGGGCGGCCACCAGCGCGGGGTGCAGGCGGCCCGCGAACCCGCTCAGCGCCATGACCGCGGCCACGGGGACGCCCCCGGCCCAGGCGACGGCGAGCGGACGGCATCCGGCCAGGCTGAGCAGGCCGACGACCGGCGCCCAGACGTTCACGGACGGCTGGTAGCCACAGCCGAGGTACGTGGCGTACGCGGCCGCCGACGCCAGCACCGTCGCGACCGGTGACCGGCGTCGTGCCGCCAGTGGCAGTGCGGTCAGGCAGGCCAGGACGTATCCGAGTCCGTCGAATGTGCGCCAGCCGGGTGGCTGGTAGTAGGCGCCCGCGATGCAGCTGACCGCCGCGAAACCGAACGCGATGACGGAGTCGGTCGACGATGGCCGTAAGCGAGAGGGGGTCATCGCGGGATGTTAAGGCCGGCGGGGGTGACCGAACCCCGGATCGCCGTCCCGGATTCTGTAAGCCGTGTCCAGATAGCGGACATTAAGGATCGGCTCTTGGTATCGCGTTAACACCCGAGTAACACTGGGAGGGTCGGCCGGCCTGTCGTATACAACAGGGCGGCCGCTGTCCCGCGGTCGGCAACGGCGCCGAGCGCCCCTCACCGGTCCCCGGACCGGTGTCCGCCGTGCCAGAAAGGGACCCCGTGACCTCACGCCCCGACCCCAAGATGTCGCTCGACCAGCTGCGTGCCGAAGTGGAGCGCCGCAACCCGGCGGAGCCCGAGTTCCACCAGGCCGCACGCGAGGTGCTGGAGACGCTCGCTCCGGTGCTGACCGCCCGGCCCGAGTACGCGGTCCCCGGACTCGTGGAGCGGCTCGTCGAGCCGGAGCGTCAGATCATGTTCCGGGTGCCGTGGCAGGACGACGCCGGCCAGGTGCACGTGAACCGGGGCTTCCGGATCGAGTTCAACAGCGCCCTCGGCCCCTACAAGGGCGGCCTGCGCTTCCACCCCTCGGTGAACCTCGGCATCGTCAAGTTCCTCGGCTTCGAGCAGATCTTCAAGAACGCGCTCACCGGGCTCGGCATCGGCGGAGGCAAGGGCGGCAGCGACTTCGACCCGCAGGGCCGCAGCGACGCCGAGGTCATGCGCTTCTGCCAGTCCTTCATGACCGAGCTGTACCGGCACATCGGTGAGTACACCGACATCCCGGCCGGTGACATCGGCGTCGGCGCCCGCGAGATCGGCTACCTGTTCGGCCAGTACCGGCGGATCACCAACCGCTGGGAGGGCGGCGTCCTCACCGGCAAGAGCTCCGGATGGGGCGGTTCGCTGATCCGTCCGGAGGCGACCGGCTACGGCAACGTGCTGTTCGCCGAGGCCATGCTGCGCGCCCGCGGCGAGGAACTGGAGGGGCAGACCGCGGTCGTCTCCGGCTCCGGCAACGTGGCGATCTACACCATCCAGAAGCTGGCCGCCCTCGGCGCCAACCCCGTGACCTGCTCCGACTCCAGCGGCTACATCGTGGACGAGAAGGGCATCGACGTGGAGCTGCTGCGGCAGATCAAGGAGGTCGAGCGCGGCCGGGTCATCACCTACGCCGAGCGCCGGGGCGCCTCCGCCCGGTTCGTGCCCGGCGGGCGGGTGTGGGAGGTCCCGGCGGACGTCGCCCTGCCGTCGGCCACCCAGAACGAGCTGAACGCGGACGACGCCGCCGCCCTGATCCGCAACGGTGTGAAGGCGGTCTCCGAGGGCGCCAACATGCCCACCACGCCCGAGGCCGTCGACCTGCTCCGGCAGGCCGGTATCGCCTTCGGCCCCGGCAAGGCGGCCAACGCGGGCGGCGTCGCGGTCAGCGCGCTGGAGATGACGCAGAACGCCTCACGCACCTCGTGGAAGGCCGACCAGGTCGAGCAGGAGCTGGCCCGCATCATGACCGACATCCACACCACCTGCGCCGAGACCGCCGAGCGCTACGGCGCCCCCGGCGACTACGTGACCGGCGCCAACATCGCCGGATTCGAGCGGGTCGCGGACGCGATGCTCGCGCAGGGCGTCATCTGAGGCGTGCCGCCGGGCCCGGCACGCGCGGGGCCGGCGCCCCGCCCGCACCGGTGGGCGGGGCCGGACGTGCGTACTGATGAGCGGCGCCGGACGCGCGTGCCGGACCCCGCCGTCCGCGGCGCGGCCCCGGCCNCCCGCACGACGCCCCGGGGCGTCGTGCGGGGCCACACGCGCCGCGTCACGGAGGGACACACGCGCCCGCGTCACGGCGTGGGGATGCCCGCCGGACGGGCAGGCCGGCCGAAGCGGGCGGGGACGCCCGGGGAGTACAGCACGCTCACCGGCTCCCCGGCCGGTGCCGGCAGACCGGCCGCCGTGATCAGGTCCTCCTCGCACTCCACCAGCTCGGCCCGCTCCAGCGGCCAGCGCGGATGCGCGTTGGGCAGGTACATCGACCGCCCGAAGAACGCGCCGTGCATGCCCCAGCGGGCGGTGAGGAAGTGCTCCAGCTCCGTCGGCTCCCCGATCGCCTCGCCCCGTCGCACGGTGAGACGGCTGCCCGCACCGCGCGGTCCCGGCCAGCGCCGGGAGCCGGTGTACGTCACCCTGCCGCCGTCGAGGTGCCCCACGCTCATCCGGGACCAGACGTACGGCATCCGGAACCCCAGGCGCCCGATCGCCACCGGGATCAGCCGGGAGGCGTCCAGGGAGAGGAAGACGACCCCGCGCCGTCCGTGCGGGTCCACCGAGTAGAGGCGGACGTTGGTCTCCGGGAAGTTCCCCAGGTACGGCACCCCCGGCAGCCGCAGCCAGCCCACCCGGTGCATCCGGAACGCGACGAGACCGACGTACGTGACCCCGTCCAGCGTGTCGGGCACGGTGCCCGGCGGCAGCAGACCGGCCACGTCGGCCGGGTCCACCGCCCAGTGCACGAACGTCAGGTCGAGCCAGGACTGGGTGAGCAGCGGGCGCGCGATCGCCTCCGGCGGGTCGGGCGTGACGGGCTCCGGGGGCAGCGATGTCGACGGCACCGGGCCAGTATCGCGGAGCACGCGGGCACGGCACGGGCCGTCCGGGTGAACGTGGCCGACACCACGGTGTACCCCACACGGCCCTGGTGACCGTGCGCCGCCGGCGGGAACACTGGGAGCCATGCAGAAGCTCTCCCTCGACGCCCTCGCCCGTGAACACCTCGAACGCGCCGCCGCCGCGTCCAACGGCCGCAGCGCCACCACCGTCTACGGCGGCCACGAGCACACCCTGCGCCAGACCCTCCTCGCGCTGACCGCCGGCACCGGCCTCGCCGAGCACGAGAACCCCGGCGAGGCCACCCTGCTGGTCCTGCGCGGCCGCGTCCGCCTCACCAGCGGCGACACGGAGTGGGAGGGCCGCTCCGGCGACCTGATCGCCATCCCCCCGGCCCGCCACGCCCTGGAGGCGCTGGAGGACGCGGCGGTGATCCTCACGGTCGCCAAACTGGGCTGAACGCTCCGCCGGGACGGTACGGCACGACGCGTGGGGTGGCTCGCGCTGCCCGCCGGGGTGGGCGGAGCGGCCGTGACGTCACGCTCCGCTACGCCGCGATACCGTGTGCGACAGCGGTCGACCCTCCGACACCGGTGTGGCCGCGCGGGAGGGCGACCGGACGGGGAGGACGGTCCGTGGTGACGTGCACCGCTGGGACGTGCACCGCTGGGCCGGAGCGACGGCAGGGACGAAGCCGAACCGGTTCACGGTGAACCCTGCCGGGACGCTCTGCCGAGCCCTGCCGAGACACCCTGGGGGACCGAGATGCCGACCTACCACGAGATCATGACCACGGATCTCGGCGCACTCACCACGGCCGCCGAACAGTGGGACGGGATGGCGGGTGAGTTCGCCGAACAGGAGAAGGCCTACCGCCGGGACGTGCACGGCATCTCCCTGGGCACCGGCTGGGAGGGACTGAGCGCCGGCGCGGCCAACAGGCGTTTCGACATCACCCTCAAGCAGTTCGAGTACGCGCAGACGGAGGCCAAGGCGGTGGCCGCACTGGTACGCGACGCGCACACGCAGTTCGTCGAACTGCGCGGCCGGCTGAAGTCGGCCCGGCAGGACGCCGTCGACGCGGGCATGAAGGTGTCCGAGACCGGACGCGTGAGCTTCGACATGGAGCGGCTGCCGGAGGAGTCACGCAGGTCGGTGCGCCAGGATCCGGCCTGCCTGGACGCCGTCCAGTCGTGGCAGGACCGCATCGACAAGGCGGTCCGGGATGTCACGGACGCGGACACCGGCGTCCGGATCGCCCTGCGGGCCGTCGTGACCGACTCCAGCCCCCTCGCCGGCGGCAAGGGCTTCAACGGTGAGGCGAAGGGCGACATCGAGAAGTACGAGGGTGAGGCGGCCGAGAAGGCACTGGACCGGCTCCGCGAGGGCGAGCGCCTGTCCGACAGGGAACTCGCCGAGCTGGAGCGGACGTTCCGCGACAACGCCGACGACCCCGCGTTCTCCCGCACGCTCCTGGACGGCCTGGGCGCCGAAGGCACCATCAGACTGACGAACGAGCTGAACGACCTCGTCCACGCGCGCGGCGACGGCCGCGCGGACCACTACACGAAGATCGGGACCGGCCTGGCCCACGCCCTCGCCTCGGCGACCCGGGACACCGGGTCGCCCTGGTACGAGGGCTGGCGCGAGGACATGCGGGAGGCCGGCGTGGCCCGGTACGCCACCGACGCCCAGGGAGCCCGCCTCGACGAGGCGGTCGGCTACCAGTCACTGGTCACCCTCATGCAGAAGGGCGACGGGTACGCGCCGGACATGCTCGCGGACCTGACCGACGACATGATCGCGGCCGAGAAGAAGGACCCGGGCATCTGGCGCCTCAAGCACGAGTACAGCGGAGAGCGGGGCGGCTGGTTCGCCAACGACCCGGTGGACGGCATGCTCGGCCTCATGAGCCGGAACCCCGACGCCGCCGCGGACTACCTCGGCTCCGACGCGCACATGACGTACCTCATGAACGAGCGGGACTGGGAGGTCACCCTGCACGAGCGGGAGGGGATGAAGACGACCACGTACACGCGGTGTGGACGGCGACAGCCACGCGGGCTTCGGCGCCGCCCTGCAGGCCGCGACGACCGGTATCGACCCGTCGGACGGGAACGCCCGCTACGTCGAGCACACCGAGCAGAACGAGGCGGTCCTCAAGTCGGCCCTGACGACCCTGGCCGACGAGGGCGACGACTTCCCACCGTCCCTGCGGGAGCCCATGGCCACGATCCTGGTCAACCACGGGGACACGGTGTACACGGCGATGAGCAACGTCGACATCGCGGCCTCGCCCCTCGACCAGACCGACCTCTTCGAGGTCACGAAGCAACTCTCCAAGGACCAGGACGCCTACGGCACGCTGAACGCGGGACTGAACCAGGCGATGGTCACCGGCATCCACGATGCCGACAGCTCCTACCCGGAGGAGTCCCTGACGCGTGCGGGCCGCACGGTCGGCTTCCTGGCGGAGGCCCGTGTCCAGGCCCAGGGTGATCCGGAGATCGCTGAGTTCGGGGCCAAGCCGCTGCTCGACGAGGCCATCAGCTACATCCCGGTCGCCGGTGACAGGATCCAGCAGGGAGTCGACTACGTCACCGAGAAGTGGCTGGAGGACGAGCAGAGGAGCCTGGACGGGCAGGCGGCCAAGGAGAACATCGCCCGGTATGAGGACCGCAACAAGCAGTTGATCGCTCTGGCAGAGGAATGGCAGGAAGTGCACCAGAAGGACGGTGCCCCCCAGTACAGGCCGGCCGACAAGATCGAGCAGGCCGCAGAGATCGGGATCTCCCGGGCTCAGGGAATCTCCGGAGGCGGGACGAGGGGATGAGTCGTCTGTTCCGGGGCATCGTCCCCGTGGCACTGGGAACTCTGCTGGTCCTCGGAGGCCTGTGGCTGTTCGGCGGCGAGGGGAAACGGGAGCTGCCCGAGTCGCTCTGCGGAACCCGTATAAGCCCACGTCTCCTGGAGCCGCTGCTTCCGGCCGAGGGCGATGTGTCCGAACGGAACGACGTGGAGAGAGGGGAACCACAACCGTCCTCCCCGTGCCGCGTCTACGTCGGTGACGAGGTCGCTCTGCGTCTGCGGTTCGCGTGGCACTCGGATCCCGTCGACCCGCTACAGGTGGCCGGGTCCGTGGATTCGGTGTCGAACCTTTCGATGCCGGAGAGGGTGGATCTCCCGGAGGAAACGGTGATCGGCTACGACGGAGCGATCTCCACGACGCTCTGCGAGACCGAGGGAGGCTCCCGTTTCACGCTGTCCGTACTACTGGAGGGAGCCAATTCCACCCGTGACACCTACCGGGCCCCTCTTGAGGACTTCATGCGCGCCTACTTCCCCGCCACCGTGAAGACGCTGAACTGTCGCTGAGCCGGTCGGCCGGCGGTGGTGTGGCGCTTCGGCACGCCGGTCGGTCGCTGTTGGACGCGTCGTATGGGCTGCTGCTTAGCTGAGCGAAGGACTGCGTCAGGTCGATAGTGAGTGAAAGAGGTGCCTGGTGGACACTCCCCGTCTTGAAGAGGTGCGACTGACCTCCTTCAAGAGCTTCACCGAGCAGCGTCTGCCCTTGCAGGATCTCACCGTGCTGATCGGGCGGAACGGCAGTGGGAAGTCCAACGCGCTCGACGGACTGATGGTGTTGTCCCGGCTGGCACTGGGCGAACCGGTGAGGGACGCGCTGGACGGGCCCCGCACCGGGGGAGAGGAACCGATCCGGGGCGGCGCCGAGGGGTGTGTGCCGCTCGGGGAGGACCGTTTCGCGCTCGGGTGCCGGGTGCGGTCCGGTGAGGCGGTCTTCGATCTGGACGTGGTGATCGCGGTCTCTCCCGAAGTGCGCATCCTCCGTGAGGAGCTGACGGCGGTCGAGGGCGTGCCGTATGCGGGCCGCCGGCTGGCGGAAGGGCGTTCTCTCCTGACGAGCGACGCACCGGACGCACGCCGCAGCGACCTCAACGTCCGCTACTTCAACGGGCGGCGCGGTCTCGATCCGGGGGTACCGTTCGCCGCCGACAGGCTGCTGGCCGGGCAGGTGCCGGTGAGGCTGCCCGCGACCACGGAGGCCACGAAGCTCGTACACCGGGCGGCGCGGGACGTGCTCGCCGTCCTGCGGGACGTCTTCCTCCTCGACCCGGTTCCGCACCTCATGAGGCAGTACGTCAATGCGCGTGACGCGGAGCTCAGACGCAGCGCCGACAACCTGAGCGCGGCGGTCGCCGGCCTGGCCAAGACCGATCCCGCCGCTTTCGACAGACTCACGGAGCTGGTGGCGGGCATGCCCGAGTACCCGGTGCGGGGGATGAGCAGCGTTGACACCAAGTTGGGGGATGTACAGCTGGTCCTGCGCGAGGCGGGATACCACGGAGCGGAACACGACGTCCCCGCACGGCTCCTGAGCGACGGCATGCTGCGGTTCCTTGCCTTCGGCACCGCTCTGCTGAGCGCGCCCGTCTCCGACGGTGGCGTCGAACCGCTCCTGACGCAGCGGCACCTGGTGATCGAGGAGATCGAGAACGGCCTCTACCCCACCCAGGCCGCGCGGGTACTGCGTCTGATGAAGGATGAGTCCCAGCGGCGCCGCATCGACGTGCTCTTCACCACCCACAGCCCGGCCCTGCTCAATTCCCTGAACGCGCAGGATCATCCGGGAGTCGTTGTGTGCAGCCGGGACCCGGAGTCGGGGGAGAGCCGACTGTCCCGCCTCACGGAACTGCCCGGCTACGTCGACCTCCTGGCCGCGGGTGACCTCGGTGACGCGGTGACCAAGGGGCGTCTGCCGGATGCCGTGCGGCCCCGGGAAGAGGGTATGACGAGTGTCGAGGACTTCCTGAGGAGCCTGTGAGTCCGTGAGCAGACAGCAACAGTCCGGGCTGCGGCTCCCCGTCGTCGACTTCCTGGACACATCCGTTTTCGTCGAGATCCTCGGCGTACCCCACATGGACGGCCACCGCGGCGAAGTCTTGTCGGAGATGGACGCCCGGCTGAAGGCCAGGGTGCGCTTCGTGCTGCCGACCGCGACCGTTGTCGAGACCGGCAATCACGTCTTCCAGATCAAGAACGGTGACGCCCGCCGGAAGTGTGCCGCGGACTTCATGAGCATGTTGCGCAAGACCGCGAATGGGGAGGCGCCCTGGGTGCTGCACGAGCGGACCTGGGACGGTGCCTTCCTCGCCTCGCTCTGTGACGGCGGCACCACAGGCATGGACCTGGCCACGCACGCCGTACGACAGCAGCTGGGCACCGGCGATCTGAGCATCGTCTCCGAGCGGGACCTGTACGCGGCCAGGGCGAGGGCCGAGGTCCGCATCTGGACGCTGGAGGCCACGATGGGGACGTGGGCCGAGCTGCCCTGAGCCTGGCCCGTACGGCAGTCCCGTCGCCGGGTCACCGGGGTGGGGCGACGGGTCGGGAACCGGTGGGTCCGGTCTCCACCTCGGCCCAGACGGTCTTGAGCGGGGGCGGCCCGGGGACGACTCCCCAACGGTCGGCGAAGGCTTCCACGAGCAGCAGGCCGCGTCCCGACTCGGCGTCGGTGGCGGAGTGCTGTGGGCACGGCATCCGGTCACCGCGCGTGTCGGTGACCTCGATGCGGAGGATGCCGCCGACGACGTACAGCAACAGCCGGAAGTCCCGGCCGGGGACGCGGCCGTGGGTGACGGCGTTGGCCGACAGCTCCGCGACGACGAGTTCCGCCGGGTGCGTCGGCAGTCCCCACGTGCGCAGTTGCTCGGTGGCGAGCAGCCGGGCGAGACGGGCGCCGCGCGGTGTGGAGGACAGCTGGAGGCTGAGGTTACGGACGGGGGCGGCGGCAAGTCGGGGCGCGGGGTCACTGATTTCCTGATTCACGTCACTCAGCGTGGCGGAACCTGCTTCCGTGGAGGAGTGACAACGCCTGCACGTACCGTCACTGTCCCGGCTTTTGTCTCGGCTGTCTCGGCTGTCTCGGCGTTGTACGAGTACGAGTACACGTACGCGCCGGAGGAGGAGCCGTGGACGAGGGTGTCGACGAGGCGGGCTGGGATGTCGAGCCGGGCGACGAGATCGAGCCGGTGGTGCAGGCGGTGGGCCGCCTGCTCAGGGTCTGCCGGGAGTCCGCCGGGATGAGCGTGTCCGAGCTGGCGGACGCCCTCGGGTACGGCGAGGACATGATCCGCAAGATCGAACGCGGGGCCCGCATCCCCCGCCCGGAGTGCCTGGACAGGGCGGACCAGATCCTGAAGGCGCAGGGGCATCTGAGGGCCTTCATGGAGGACATGCGCAAGGCGCGGTATCCGAAGAAGGTGCGGCAACTGGCCGAGCTGGAGGAGCGGTCGGTGGAGATGCTGCTGTACAGCAACCACAACATCCATGGGCTGTTGCAGACGGAGGAGTACGCGCGGGCGCTGCTTCGCACCTGGCGTCCCGCCTACCCGCCGGACGAACTGGAGCGCATGACGGTCGCCCGCATGGCCCGGAAGTCCGTCTTCGAGCGCTCACCCGCGCCGGAGTTCGGCTTTGTCCTGGAAGAGGTGACGCTGCGCCGCCCGGTCGGGGGCACAATGGTGCTGCGCCGACAGCTCGAACACATGCTGCACGTGGCGAAGTTGCCGTTCGTGGAGCTTCAGGTGATGCCGACCGCCAGCGCGAACCACCCGGGAACGGGTGGGCTTGTCGAGGTGCTCAAGTTCGCGGACGGTACGGGGATGGGGCGTACCGACGGCGACTTCGGAGGCCGCCCGGTCTCGCACCCAAGACAGCTCCGCGTCCTCGATCTGCGCTATGGCATCATCCGGGCTCAGGCGCTCACACCAGAGGAGTCTCTGGTCTTCATCGAGCAAATGCTGGGAGAGCTATGAGCACGCCGGAACTCCACTGGTTCAAGAGCAGCTACAGCAGCAGCAGCAACGGCAACGACTGCATCGAAGTCGCCCCCACCCCCACCACCGTCCACGTCCGCGACTCCAAGAACACATCCGGCCCGCGGCTCGCGCTCACACCGGAGGCGTGGGCGGACTTCGTGGCCTACGCGTCGCGGGGCTGATCCCCGACGCCCGCACCGGCAGTCTCATCGCCACCCACCCCCCACCGGCGCCTTCGGCGGGGGTGTCAGATGCGGTGCACCGTGTGCAGGGTCCGGGCGTAGGTGCCCGTTCCGTCCAGGAGTGAGGCGCCTCCCAGATCGGACATGGTGGGGCCGTTGACGGTCTTGCGGCTGGACAGGAAGCGGCGCCCGCCGGCCGTGTCCGTGCCGAGGTGGATGCCGACGTGGTCCGCCGTGGCCATGACGTTGTCATCGCCCGAGTCCGCGTTGAACAGCACGAGATCGCCGGGCTGGAGCTGCTCGGCGGAAGGAGGGATCACCCCGTCGGTGCGGGCGATGCGCACCCCCGGGGCGTGGTCGGCCATGTCGCGGGACCGCCGGGGTATCCGGGTGCCGGAGGTGTCCTCACCCGCGGCCATCGGCACCCCCATGTGGTAGCCGTACACCATCCGTGTGTAACCCGAGCAGTCGAGGTTGCCCACCTGCTTGCTCGACCGGCCGGTGTGGGTGCCGTCGGGAAAGGTCCAGCCGGTGTCCATGTACTCGTGGAAGTCGGCACCCTCGCGGCGCAGACCCCGCGGGTCCAGGTAGCCGTACCCCGCCGCGCCCAGGACCTGTCTGCCCTCCGCCGGTCCGGAGCCGGAGATCACGGCGGGAGCACCGGGGAGGAACATGGCGGCGTAGGCCAGGACGTCCGGCGCGGTGGAGCCGGACCAGGCGCGTACGGTGCTCTCCAGCTCCGGCGTCCAGGTTCCGTCGAAGGGCTCGGGCAGCACCCGCACCCAGTCCCCGTGGGTGACCGTCGGCGGCTCTGCCCACGTGCCGGCGTCCAGTTGGAAGCGGCTCACCAGCAGCTTCATCGGCAGGCTGGTGCAGCCGCGGTTGGCCAGTGCGCGCAGGCCGACGCGTCCCGCCCCGAAGGTCGAGTCGGTGACGTCCACCGCCCACCCGGAGGGCTCCGGTGCGGTGGACGCCCAGGCCTTGGCCCGGATCCGGGTCCCCTCACGGCGCACCCGGATCGTCCAGTCCGTGCCCGCGGGCACACCGGTGGCGACCGTGAGGGCCGGGACCAGCTGGGTGACCGTGTCGTCGACCTCCTTCTCCACCCGCAGTTGCACCGCGCCGGAGGTGACGAAGGAGAGCCGGGCCCGGTAGTTGTTGTGGGTGTTCTGGTAGCCGAAGGACAGGGCGTAGGAGCAGGCTTCCCCGGTGGGCACCTTGTCGAAGCGGGCGACGGAGCGGACGTCGACGTCGGTGAGCGCGTTGTCGCGGATGCTGGCGTGCCGGCTGGCGTAGTCGGTGGTCAGTTCGATGACGCCGGTGCCCGGCAGTACCGAGTAGTCGGTGTCGGCGGGGCCGAGAGTGGACCAGACGCCGCCGCCGGGGGAGCTGCCCCAGTAGGAGCGCCTGTCCGCGGGCAGGGACGGGTCGGGCAGGGTCCGCCCGAAGTCGTCCACGAAGGGGTGCTTGTTCTCCGTGAACGTCCGCTCCGGTCCGGGCAGCAGCACGGTGCGGGCGCCGTGGGTGAGCAGGGCGACGCGTCTGCCGTCCGAGGTGACCTCGGTACGGGACGGGGTGCCCGGCAGGATCCTGGTGGTGAGGGGCGACCGCAGTGTCTCGCGGAGGAAGTGAGCGGCACCCAGCGGTGCCGTCGTCACGGACGAGGGGGTGGAGCCGAGTGTCGTCGGAGCCGCGAGTGGCGTGGCCGGTGCGGCCGTACCGGTCGCCTGTGCGGGGGAGGCGGTCGTGCTGACCAGGGGGAGGGAAGCGGTGGAGGCGGCGAGGACGGCGAGGACGCTGCGCCGTGAGGTGTTCGACATGGTGTTCATGATCGTGGAGCGGCGACCCGCTCCGGGCTCCGGCGCCGGTCCGGAGGCTCCCGCGTTTGATCGCCGTCACTCCCGGGGTAATCTCTTCCGTCCGATTGGCCAGCCCCGGTCCCCGTGTGGCAAACTGTCGGAGTTGCTCGGTCGAGCGTTGATGCTGCGCGCCTCCCGCCGGGAGGGCTGGAAGCAAGTCCCACAGTACTCGTCGCCCCATGCGTTGCGCCGGAAGGCGCAGGGGCGGACGTACGGGAATCTTCCGGAAAGCGTGTGTGCGATGCCGGCCAGGCACCCGGTGGGCCTTTCGCCCCCGGTCCACGGTTCTGGTAAGGCCGTGTCAATCCCCGCAGGGATGTTCGAACGTGGGACATCCATGTCAGCGAGAGAGCGACACGCCCGACCGCGTGGGTCGGACGGCGAGAGTGTGGAACACCGGGTTCCAGAGCGTTGAGAGAAACAGGACTACGGAGTAGCCATGGCGGGACAGAAGATCCGCATCCGGCTCAAGGCCTACGACCACGAGGTCATCGACTCTTCGGCGAAGAAGATCGTCGAGACGGTGACGCGCACTGGTGCGTCGGTCGCGGGCCCGGTGCCGCTGCCCACTGAGAAGAACGTGTACTGCGTCATCAAGTCGCCGCACAAGTACAAGGACTCGCGCGAGCACTTCGAGATGCGCACGCACAAGCGCCTGATCGACATCCTCGACCCGACCCCCAAGACCGTTGACTCTCTGATGCGACTCGACCTCCCGGCCGGTGTCGACATCGAGATCAAGCTCTGAGGGCGGTGATCTGAAGATGACCAAGCAGATCAAGGGCATCCTGGGCGAGAAGCTCGGCATGACGCAGGTGTGGGACGAGAACAACCGTGTTGTTCCGGTCACCGTCGTCAAGGCCGGCCCGAACGTCGTCACCCAGGTCCGTACGAACGACGCCGACGGCTACGAGTCGGTCCAGATCGCCTTCGGCGAGATCGACCCGCGCAAGGTGAACAAGCCCCTCAAGGGCCACTTCGCCAAGGCCGACGTCACCCCCCGCCGTCACCTCGTCGAGATCCGCACCGCGGACGCCTCCGAGTACACGCTGGGCCAGGAAGTCACCGCCGAGGTCTTCGAGTCCGGCGTGAAGGTCGACGTCACCGGCAAGAGCAAGGGCAAGGGCTTCGCCGGTGTCATGAAGCGTCACAACTTCAAGGGCCTCGGCGCCGGTCACGGCACCCAGCGCAAGCACCGCTCGCCGGGCTCCATCGGTGGCTGTGCCACCCCGGGCCGCGTGTTCAAGGGCCTCCGCATGGCGGGTCGCATGGGCAACGAGCGGGTCACCACCCAGAACCTGACCGTCCACGCCATTGACGCGGAGAAGGGTCTGCTGCTCATCAAGGGCGCGGTTCCCGGTCCGAACGGCGGCCTCGTCCTGGTCCGCACCGCGGCCAAGGGGGCCTGAGGTAACGATGAGCACTGTTGACATCCTTTCGCCTGCCGGCGAGAAGACCGGAAGCGTCGAGCTCCCCGCGGAGATCTTCGGCGTGGAGAAGATCAGCATTCCGCTGATCCACCAGGTCGTCGTCGCGCAGAACGCCGCTGCCCGCCAGGGCACGCACAAGACCAAGCGTCGCGGAGAAGTCCGTGGTGGCGGCCGCAAGCCGTACCGCCAGAAGGGCACCGGCCGCGCCCGTCAGGGCTCGACCCGCGCCCCGCAGTTCGCCGGCGGTGGCGTCGTCCACGGCCCGCAGCCGCGTGACTACTCGCAGCGGACCCCGAAGAAGATGAAGGCCGCGGCCCTGCGCCACGCCCTCACCGACCGGGCCCGCCACAACCGCATCCACGTCGTCACCGGCGTGATCGAGGGTGAGGCGCCCTCCACGAAGGCCGCCCGGACGCTGTTCGGCAAGATCTCGGAGCGCAAGAACCTGCTCCTGGTCGTCGACCGCGCCGACGAGGCCGCGTGGCTGTCCGCCCGCAACCTGCCCCAGATCCACATTCTGGAGCCGGGCCAGCTGAACACGTACGACGTTCTCGTCTCGGACGATGTGGTCTTCACCCAGGCCGCTTTCGAGTCCTTCGTCGCCGGCCCGAACAAGGCCAACGACAACGAAGGGAGCGAGGTCTGATGGCTGCTCGTCACCCCTCGATCGCCTCGAAGGCCGCCAAGGCGGCCAAGGCCCGTCGCGTCGCCAAGGCGCGCCGCCACGAGGCCGAAGGCAAGAACACCGTCGTCACTCCGGTGAGCAAGTCGTACACGGACCCCCGTGACGTGCTGCTCAAGCCGGTCGTGTCGGAGAAGAGCTACGCGCTGATCGACGAGAACAAGTACACGTTCCTCGTCGACCCCCACGCGAACAAGACCCAGATCAAGCAGGCCGTCCAGGCGGTCTTCGAGGTCAAGGTCACCGGGGTCAACACGATCAACCGCATCGGCAAGCGCAAGCGGACCCGCACCGGCTTCGGCCAGCGTGCGGCGACCAAGCGCGCGATCGTGACCCTCGCCGAGGGCGACCGTATCGACATCTTCGGCGGTCCGACCGCTTAAGCGGTCAGGATCGTTCGATATCGGACGAGGACTGAGAAATGGGTATCCGCAAGTACAAGCCGACGACGCCGGGCCGTCGTGGCTCCAGCGTCGCCGACTTCGTCGAGGTCACGCGGTCCACGCCGGAGAAGTCGCTGGTCCGTCCCCTGCACAGCAAGGGCGGCCGTAACAATTCCGGTCGTGTGACCGTCCGCCACCAGGGTGGTGGCCACAAGCGCGCCTTCCGCGTGATCGACTTCCGTCGTCACGACAAGGACGGCGTGCCGGCGAAGGTCGCGCACATCGAGTACGACCCCAACCGCACCGCGCGCATCGCGCTGCTGCACTACGCCGACGGCGAGAAGCGCTACATCCTCGCCCCGCGCAACCTGCAGCAGGGCGACCGCGTGGAGAACGGTCCCGGGGCCGACATCAAGCCGGGCAACAACCTGGCCCTCCGCAACATCCCGGTCGGTACCACGATCCACGCGATCGAGCTCCGTCCCGGTGGCGGCGCCAAGTTCGCCCGCTCCGCCGGTGCCTCCGTGCAGCTGCTCGCGAAGGAGGGCTCGATGGCCCACCTCCGCATGCCGTCCGGAGAGATCCGCCTGGTCGACCAGCGCTGCCGCGCCACGGTCGGCGAGGTCGGCAACGCCGAGCAGAGCAACATCAACTGGGGCAAGGCCGGCCGTAAGCGGTGGCTGGGCGTCCGCCCGACCGTCCGTGGTGTCGTGATGAACCCGGTCGACCACCCGCACGGTGGTGGTGAGGGCCGGACCTCCGGTGGCCGTCACCCCGTGTCCCCCTGGGGCAAGAAGGAAGGCCGTACTCGTTCGCCCAAGAAGGCGTCGAACAAGTACATCGTCCGCCGCCGCAAGACGAACAAGAAGCGCTAAGGACGGGTTGAGATGCCTCGTAGCTTGAAGAAGGGACCCTTCGTCGACGACCACCTGATCAAGAAGGTGGACGTCCAGAACGAAGCCGGTACCAAGAACGTCATCAAGACCTGGTCCCGTCGCTCGATGATCGTCCCGGCGATGCTGGGCCACACGATCGCGGTGCACAACGGCAAGACCCACATCCCGGTGTTTGTCACCGAGTCGATGGTCGGCCACAAGCTCGGCGAGTTCTCGCCGACCCGCACCTTCCGGGGCCACGTCAAGGACGACCGGAAGTCGAAGCGCCGCTAGTCGGCGGGGTGCAATCGACCATGACAGACACTGAAGGGACAACCATGGAAGCCAGGGCCCAGGCGCGGTACATCCGCGTCACGCCCATGAAGGCCCGCCGCGTGGTGGACCTCATCCGTGGCATGGATGCCACGGAGGCTCAGGCGGTCCTGCGTTTCGCCCCGCAGGCCGCGAGCGTGACGGTGGGCAAGGTGCTGGACAGCGCCATCGCCAATGCCGCGCACAACTACGACCACACCGACGCCGACAGCCTCTTCATTTCCGAGGCCTACGTCGACGAGGGCCCGACCCTGAAGCGGTTCCGTCCGCGTGCCCAGGGCCGCGCCTACCGGATCCGCAAGCGGACCAGCCACATCACCGTGGTCGTCAGCAGCAAGGAAGGAACCCGGTAATGGGCCAGAAGGTTAACCCGCATGGGTTCCGGCTCGGCATCACCACCGACTTCAAGTCGCGCTGGTACGCCGACAAGCTGTACAAGGACTACGTCAAGGAAGACGTCGCCATCCGCCGGATGATGACGTCCGGCATGGAGCGCGCCGGCATCTCCAAGGTCGAGATCGAGCGCACCCGGGACCGTGTGCGGGTGGACATCCACACCGCGCGTCCGGGCATCGTGATCGGCCGCCGCGGCGCCGAGGCCGACCGCATCCGCGGTGACCTCGAGAAGCTCACGGGCAAGCAGGTCCAGCTCAACATCCTCGAGGTCAAGAGCCCGGAGACGGACGCTCAGCTGGTGGCCCAGGCCGTCGCCGAGCAGCTGTCCTCCCGCGTCTCCTTCCGTCGTGCCATGCGCAAGAGCATGCAGGGCACGATGAAGGCCGGCGCCAAGGGCATCAAGATCCAGTGTGGTGGCCGTCTCGGCGGCGCCGAGATGTCCCGCTCGGAGTTCTACCGCGAGGGCCGTGTGCCCCTGCACACGCTCCGCGCGAACGTGGACTACGGCTTCTTCGAGGCCAAGACGACCTTCGGCCGCATCGGCGTGAAGGTCTGGATCTACAAGGGCGACGTCAAGAACATCGCCGAGGTCCGCGCCGAGAACGCCGCCGCCCGTGCCGGCAACCGCCCGGCCCGTGGCGGTGCCGACCGCCCGGCCCGTGGTGGCCGCGGTGGCGAGCGTGGCGGTCGCGGCCGCAAGCCGCAGCAGGCTCCCGCTGCCGAGGCCCCCAAGGCCGAGGCTCCGGCTGCCGCTCCGGCTGAGAGCACCGGAACGGAGGCCTGACCGACATGCTGATCCCCCGTAGGGTCAAGCACCGCAAGCAGCACCACCCGAAGCGCCGTGGTCAGGCCAAGGGCGGTACGACGGTCGCGTTCGGCGAGTACGGCATTCAGGCCCTCACGCCGGCGTACGTGACCAACCGCCAGATCGAGGCGGCCCGTATCGCGATGACCCGCCACATCAAGCGTGGCGGCAAGGTCTGGATCAACATCTACCCGGACCGCCCGCTCACGAAGAAGCCGGCCGAGACCCGCATGGGTTCCGGTAAGGGTTCGCCGGAGTGGTGGATCGCGAACGTGCACCCGGGACGGGTCATGTTCGAGCTGTCCTACCCCAACGAGAAGATCGCCCGTGAGGCCCTCACTCGTGCAGCGCACAAGCTGCCGATGAAGTGCCGGATCGTCAAGCGCGAGGCAGGTGAAGCGTGATGTCGGCCGGTACCAAGGCGTCCGAGCTGCGCGAGCTGGGTGACGAGGAGCTTCTGGCGAAGCTCCGCGAAGCCAAGGAAGAGCTGTTCAACCTCCGCTTCCAGGCGGCGACCGGACAGCTTGAGAACCATGGCCGTCTGAAGGCGGTCCGCAAGGACATCGCGCGGATCTACACCCTGATGCGCGAGCGTGAGCTGGGCATCGAAACGGTGGAGAACGCCTGATGAGCGAGAACAACGTGACTGAGACCAACCCCGAGGTTCGTGGCGACCGTAAGACCCGCGAGGGCATCGTCGTCGCCGACAAGATGGACAAGACCGTCGTCGTCGCCGTCGAGGACCGCAAGAAGCACGCGCTGTACGGCAAGGTCATCCGCAGCACGAGCAAGCTCAAGGCCCACGACGAGCAGAACGCCGCCGGTATCGGCGACCGCGTCCTCCTGATGGAGACCCGGCCGCTGTCGGCGACGAAGCACTGGCGCATCGTCGAGATCCTCGAGAAGGCCAAGTAGGTAATTCCCGCAAGGGAATTCCCCAGACGTTCCTGCGGGGCATCCCTCGCAGGACAGTTCCGCCAGGCTCCGGGGTCCGCTCGCCCGACAGGGTGAGCGGCCCCCGGGGAACCGGCAGACAAACAGGAGATAGACGTGATCCAGCAGGAGTCGCGACTGCGCGTCGCCGACAACACGGGGGCGAAGGAAATCCTTTGCATCCGTGTGCTCGGTGGCTCCGGTCGCCGCTACGCGGGCATCGGTGACGTCATCGTCGCCACCGTCAAGGACGCGATCCCCGGTGGCAACGTGAAGAAGGGTGACGTCATCAAGGCGGTCATCGTTCGCACCGTCAAGGAGCGCCGCCGTCCGGACGGCTCGTACATCCGCTTCGACGAGAACGCCGCCGTCATTCTGAAGAACGACGGCGACCCTCGTGGCACCCGTATCTTCGGCCCGGTCGGCCGAGAGCTGCGCGAGAAGAAGTTCATGAAGATCATCTCCCTCGCGCCGGAGGTGCTGTGAGCATGAAGATCAAGAAGGGCGACCTGGTCCAGGTCATCACCGGCAAGGACAAGGGCAAGCAGGGCAAGGTCATTGCCGCTTACCCGCGCGACGAGCGTGTCCTGGTCGAGGGTGTCAACCGGGTCAAGAAGCACACCAAGGCCGGCCCGACCGCCAGCGGTTCGCAGGCCGGCGGCATCGTGACCACCGAGGCTCCGGTCCACGTCTCCAACGTCCAGCTGGTCGTGGAGAAGGACGGGAACAAGGTCGTCACGCGCGTCGGTTACCGCTTCGACGACGAAGGCAACAAGATCCGCGTTGCCAAGCGGACGGGTGAGGACATCTGATGACGACCACCACCACTCCGCGTCTGAAGACGAAGTACCGCGAGGACATCGCGGGCAAGCTGCGTGAGCAGTTCTCCTACGAGAACGTCATGCAGGTTCCCGGCCTCGTGAAGATCGTGGTCAACATGGGTGTGGGCGACGCCGCCCGCGACTCCAAGCTGATCGAGGGCGCCATCCGCGACCTCACCACGATCACCGGTCAGAAGCCGGCCGTCACCAAGGCCCGCAAGTCCATCGCGCAGTTCAAGCTGCGCGAGGGCCAGCCGATCGGTGCCCACGTCACGCTCCGTGGCGACCGCATGTGGGAGTTCCTGGACCGCACCCTGTCGCTCGCGCTCCCGCGCATCCGCGACTTCCGTGGTCTGTCCCCCAAGCAGTTCGACGGACGTGGCAACTACACCTTCGGTCTCACGGAGCAGGTCATGTTCCACGAGATCGACCAGGACAAGATCGACCGCACCCGGGGTATGGACATCACCGTGGTGACCACGGCGACCAACGACGAAGAGGGCCGCGCCCTTCTCCGTCACCTCGGCTTCCCGTTCAAGGAGGCGTGAGCGAGATGGCGAAGAAGGCTCTCATCGCGAAGGCTGCTCGCAAGCCCAAGTTCGGAGTGCGCGGTTACACCCGCTGCCAGCGCTGCGGTCGTCCGCACTCCGTGTACCGCAAGTTCGGCCTGTGCCGCGTGTGCCTTCGTGAGATGGCTCACCGTGGCGAGCTGCCGGGCGTGACCAAGAGCTCCTGGTAGTCCGGGTAATTCCGGACTCCAGGGCTCTCGGTAAGCAAGGGGAACGGCGGGAGTCCCGCTCCGTATGGCTTAGGCTTGCGGGGTTGGGCACCTGCCGTGCCCGCACGCACGCGGGCAACGCCCGCTCATGTTTGCTTACTACGCCGTAGGTCCACCGCGCCGCACCCGTCCCGTCTCGGATCGGGGAGAGGGATGGCGCACCAGGAAACCCCGGCGAGAGAGGCCGAAGGCCAATTCATGACCATGACTGATCCGATCGCAGACATGCTTACGCGTCTGCGGAACGCGAACTCGGCGTACCACGACACCGTGGCGATGCCGCACTCGAAGATCAAGTCGCACATCGCGGAGATCCTCCAGCAGGAGGGCTTCATCACGGGCTGGAAGGTCGAGGACGCCGAGGTCGGCAAGAACCTCGTCCTGGACCTCAAGTTCGGTCCCAACCGTGAGCGCTCCATCGCGGGCATCAAGCGGATCTCCAAGCCCGGTCTCCGGGTGTACGCGAAGTCCACCAACCTGCCGAAGGTCCTGGGCGGCCTGGGCGTGGCGATCATCTCCACGTCCCACGGGCTCCTCACGGGACAGCAGGCCGGCAAGAAGGGCGTAGGCGGAGAAGTCCTCGCCTACGTCTGGTAACGGAAGGGAACGGAGGAAACAGCTATGTCGCGCATCGGCAAGCTCCCCATCGCGGTTCCCGCCGGCGTGGACGTCACCATCGACGGCCAGACGGTCTCGGTCAAGGGCCCCAAGGGCTCGCTGACCCACACCGTCGTGGCGCCGATCGAGATCGCCAAGGGTGAGGACGGCGTTCTGAACGTCACCCGCCCCAACGACGAGCGTCAGAACAAGGCCCTGCACGGCCTGTCCCGCACGCTGGTGGCGAACATGATCACCGGCGTGACCCAGGGTTACGTGAAGAAGCTCGAGATCAGCGGTGTCGGTTACCGCGTGCTCGCCAAGGGTTCGAACCTGGAGTTCTCCCTCGGCTACAGCCACTCGATCACGGTCGAGGCCCCCGAGGGCATCACCTTCAAGGTCGAGAACCCGACGCGCTTCTCGGTCGAGGGAATCGACAAGCAGAAGGTCGGCGAGGTTGCGGCCAACATCCGCAAGCTGCGCAAGCCCGACCCGTACAAGGCCAAGGGTGTCAAGTACGAGGGCGAAGTCATCCGGCGCAAGGTCGGAAAGGCGGGTAAGTAAGCCATGGCATACGGGCAGAAGATCCTCAAGGGCGACGCCTACAAGCGTGCTGCTATCAAGCGCCGTCACATCCGGATCCGCAAGAATGTCTCTGGTACCGCAGAGCGTCCCCGCCTGGTCGTGACCCGCTCCAACCGCCACATCGTGGCGCAGGTGATCGACGACCTCAAGGGCCACACGCTGGCTTCGGCGTCCACGCTGGACGCATCGATCCGTGGTGGCGAGGCCGACAAGTCCTCGCAGGCCAAGCAGGTCGGTGCCCTGGTCGCGGAGCGCGCCAAGGCCGCCGGTGTCGAGGCTGTCGTATTCGACCGCGGTGGCAACCAGTACGCGGGGCGCATCGCCGCCCTGGCGGACGCCGCCCGCGAAGCCGGTCTGAAGTTCTAGAGCCGCCCGTCGCGGTAGCGACTGTTGTTGCTGCGAGCTAGCGGAAACAGAGAGAGGTAATTCCAATGGCTGGACCCCAGCGCCGCGGTGGCGGTGCCGGTGGCGGCGAGCGGCGGGACCGGAAGGGCCGTGACGGTGGCGCATCCGCCGCCGAGAAGACCGCGTACGTTGAGCGCGTAGTCGCGATCAACCGCGTCGCCAAGGTTGTGAAGGGTGGTCGTCGCTTCAGCTTTACCGCGCTGGTCGTGGTGGGCGACGGTGACGGCACCGTGGGTGTCGGATACGGCAAGGCCAAGGAGGTGCCGGCCGCCATCGCCAAGGGTGTTGAGGAGGCCAAGAAGCACTTCTTCAAGGTCCCCCGCATCCAGGGCACCATCCCGCACCCCATCCAGGGTGAGAAGGCTGCCGGCGTCGTGCTGCTCAAGCCGGCGTCCCCGGGTACCGGCGTGATCGCCGGTGGTCCGGTGCGCGCCGTGCTCGAGTGCGCCGGTATCCACGACGTGCTGTCGAAGTCGCTCGGCTCCGACAACCAGATCAACATCGTGCACGCGACCGTGGAGGCCCTCAAGGGCCTGATGCGTCCCGAGGAGATCGCGGCCCGCCGTGGTCTGCCCCTCGAGGACGTGGCTCCCGCGGCTCTTCTCCGCGCACGTGCCGGGGCGGGTGCGTAGGTCATGGCGCAGCTCAGGATTACGCAGGTCAAGTCCTACATCGGCAGCAAGCAGAACCACCGTGACACCCTGCGTTCCCTTGGTCTCAAGGGCATCAACACGCAGGTCGTCAAGGAGGATCGTCCCGAGTTCCGCGGCATGGTGCACACCGTCCGCCACCTCGTGACGGTCGAGGAGGTCGACTGATCATGGCGGAGCAGAACCCGCTCAAGATCCACAACCTCCGTCCCGCCCCCGGCGCCAAGACCGCGAAGACCCGAGTCGGTCGTGGTGAGGCGTCGAAGGGTAAGACGGCCGGTCGTGGTACCAAGGGCACCAAGGCCCGTTACCAGGTTCCGGAGCGCTTCGAGGGTGGCCAGATGCCCCTCCACATGCGTCTCCCGAAGCTCAAGGGCTTCAAGAACCCGTTCAAGACCGAGTTCCAGGTCGTCAACCTGGACAAGCTCGCCTCCCTCTACCCCGAGGGCGGAGAGGTCACGGTCGAGGACCTGGTCAACAAGGGTGCCGTGCGCAAGAACAGCCTCGTCAAGGTCCTGGGCCAGGGCGAGATCTCCGTGGCGCTGCAGGTGACGGTCGACGCCGTCTCCGGCTCCGCCAAGGAGAAGATCACCGCCGCCGGCGGTACCGTCACCGAGCTCGTCTGATTTCTTCAGGTGTCCCGATGACGTAGAGCGATCCCGACCGGGGATACCCCACAAATGGGGTATCCCCGGTTGGTCGTTCCTAGGGGGGCATGGTCGCCGGTAAGGTGGCCTGCGCTGCCCATTGACCTCGGGTGCCCCATACGGGGCACTCACGGCGGCAGTTGACCGTTACGTAATCGTCCTTAGTCGGAATCTCAAGACCGTCACCCTTGACGCACTTGCGCGGGGGGTCGCAGGAGGCACCGTGCTCACCGCGTTCGCCCGGGCGTTCAAGACGCCCGACCTGCGCAAGAAGCTGCTCTTCACGCTCGGCATCATCGTCGTGTACCGCATTGGTACGAACGTCCCGATCCCTGGTGTCGACTACCGCAATGTCCAGGCGTGTATCGACAACGCCGAGACCGGCCAGGGCCTGCTGGGCCTGGTCAACATGTTCAGCGGTGGCGCGCTGCTCCAGATCACGATCTTCGCGCTGGGCATCATGCCGTACATCACCGCGAGCATCATCCTGCAGCTGCTGACCGTCGTGATCCCGCGTCTGGAAGCCCTGAAGAAGGAGGGCCAGGCCGGTACGGCGAAGATCACGCAGTACACCCGTTATCTGACGGTCGCGCTCGCCATCCTCCAGGGCACCGGGCTGGTGGCCACCGCGCGCAGCGGCTCCCTCTTCCCGGGCTGCCCCGTCGCCGGACAGATCGTCCCGGACCAGTCGATCTTCGTGACCATGACCATGGTCATCACGATGACCGCCGGTACGGCCGCGGTGATGTGGCTCGGCGAGCTGATCACCGACCGCGGTATCGGCAACGGCATGTCGATCCTGATGTTCATCTCGATCGCCGCGACCTTCCCCTCCGCCTTGTGGGCCATCAAGGAGCAGGGCAGCCTGGCGGACGGCTGGATCGAGTTCGGCACCGTCATGATCGTCGGATTCGTCATGGTCGCCCTGGTCGTCTTCGTCGAGCAGGCCCAGCGCCGGATCCCGGTGCAGTACGCCAAGCGCATGATCGGCCGCCGCTCCTACGGCGGCACGTCCACCTACATCCCGCTCAAGGTGAACCAGGCGGGCGTCATCCCCGTCATCTTCGCCTCGTCGCTGCTCTACATTCCCGCTCTGATCGTTCAGTTCTCCAATTCCCAGTCGGGCTGGGCGACCTGGATCACGACGAACCTGGCGGACACCGGCGCGACGCCGCACATCATCCTGTACTTCGTGCTGATCGTCTTCTTCGCCTTCTTCTACGTGGCCATTACCTTCAACCCCGAAGAAGTCGCCGACAACATGAAGAAGTATGGTGGCTTCATCCCGGGCATCCGGGCTGGCCGACCGACCGCTGAGTACCTGAGCTTTGTACTCAACCGGATCACCTGGCCGGGTTCGCTGTATCTGGGGCTGATCTCTCTCGTGCCGACAATGGCGTTGGCTGGTTTCGGGGCAAACCAGAACTTCCCGTTCGGCGGGACCAGCATCCTGATCATCGTGGGTGTCGGTCTCGAGACCGTGAAGCAGATCGAGAGCCAGCTTCAGCAGCGCAATTACGAAGGGTTCCTCCGCTGATGCGAATCGTCCTCGTCGGGCCGCCGGGTGCCGGTAAGGGTACGCAGGCCACCCGCCTTGCCGAGAAACTGCGCATCCCGCACATCTCCACGGGCGACCTGTTCCGCGCCAACATCAGCCGGCAGACCGAGCTCGGCAAGCTCGCGAAGTCGTATATGGACGCGGGCAATCTCGTCCCCGACGAGGTCACCATCGCCATGGCCAAGGACCGCATGGAGCAGCCCGACGCCGAGGGCGGTTTCCTGCTGGACGGTTTCCCGCGCAATGTGTCGCAGGCCGGGGCGCTGGACGAACTGCTGCAGACCGAGGGCATCAAGCTGGACGCGGTGCTCGATCTGGAGGCTCCCGAGGACGAGGTCGTCAAGCGGATCGCCGGACGGCGCGTCTGCCGCAACGACTCGGCGCACGTGTTCCACGCGACGTACAGCCCGCCGAAGCAGGAGGGTGTGTGCGACACCTGTGGTGGTGAGCTGTACCAGCGGGACGACGACTCGGAGTCGACGGTACGGACGCGGCTGGAGGTCTACCACACGCAGACCGAGCCGATCATCGGCTACTACCGGGCGCAGGGGCTGGTCGTGACCATCTCCGCGATGGGGCCGGTCGACGAGGTCACCACGCGTGCGCTGGAGGCGCTGAAGAGCGGTAAGTAGGTCGTGTCGCGTGCTTGCAGCCGCGGTTCCCTTCCAGGGGGCCGCGGCTGTGGCTTGGGCGGGGCGGTGCGCGGGCCGGCGTGTGCGGGGTGCCGTCGGCCCGCCCCTGCCTCCATCGCCCCAGCGGCACGGCTGCCCACGGTGGACGGTGGGCGGGGGAGTGGGGGAAGGGAGCGGGCCCGTATCGTTGGAGGGGTTGGTATTTCTCCACTGGTCGCAGAAAGGCCGTCGTCCCCATGGTGCAGATCAAGAGCCCTGAGCAGATCGCCACGATGCGTGAGGCGGGGCTGGTCGTCGCCGCCATTCACGCGGCCACCCGCGAGGCCGCCGTGCCCGGGGCCTCGACGAAGGATCTGGACGAGGTCGCCCGCAAGGTGCTCGCCGAGCACAACGCCAAGTCGAACTTCCTCGGCTACGGGGGCTTCCCGGCGACCATCTGCACCTCGGTGAACGAGGTCGTCGTGCACGGCATCCCCTCCGGCGACGTCGTCCTCAAGGACGGCGACGTGATCTCCATCGACTGCGGTGCGGTCATCGACGGCTGGCACGGCGACGCCGCCTACACCGCGTTCGTCGGGTCCGGCCACTCCCCGGAACTGGTCGAGCTGTCCCGGGTGACCGAGGAGTCGATGTGGGCCGGCATCGCGGCCATGAAGCAGGGCAACCGGCTCGTCGACGTCTCCCGCGCGATCGAGACGTACATCCGCCGGCAGCCGAAGCCGGGCGGCGGCAAGTACGGGATCATCGAGGACTACGGCGGCCACGGCATCGGCACCGAGATGCACATGGACCCGCATCTGCTGAACTACGTCGAGCGCAAGCGGGGCAAGGGCCCGAAGCTGGTCCCCGGTTTCTGCCTGGCGATCGAGCCGATGGTCTCCCTGGGCACCCCGAAGACCGAGGTCCTCTCCGACGACTGGACGGTCATCACGACCGACGGCACGTGGTCGTCGCACTGGGAGCACTCCGTCGCCCTCACCGAGCGGGGACCGCTGGTCCTGACGGCTCCGGACGGCGGCAGGACCAAGCTGGCGGAGATGGGCATCACCGCCGCTCCCGACCCTCTTGGTTAAGGATCTCCGGTGTGGGGCAGGATCTCTCGATTCGTGTTTCCGGGTGCGCTGACGTAGACTGACTCGTCGGCTCTTGTGCACCCGCATGTCTGCATGTACTCACAATGTTCTCACGCGGTGCACGCCAGAGTCGATCAAGGTAGTCGATTCGAAGGGCGAAGCGTGGCCAAGAAGCAAGGTGCCATCGAGATCGAAGGCACTGTCGTCGAGTCTCTCCCGAACGCCATGTTCAAGGTGGAGCTCCAGAACGGCCACCAGGTCCTGGCTCACATCAGCGGCAAGATGCGTATGCACTACATCCGCATCCTCCCTGACGACCGGGTCGTGGTGGAGCTGTCTCCGTACGACCTGACGCGTGGCCGGATCGTCTACCGGTACAAGTAGATCTTGCCCGCGCCCCGGTTCGCCGGGGTGATGGCACTGACCCGGAGAACCTCACACCCATGAAGGTCAAGCCGAGCGTCAAGAAGATCTGCGACAAGTGCAGGGTGATCCGCCGTCACGGCCGGGTCATGGTCATCTGCGACAACCCGCGCCACAAGCAGCGCCAGGGCTGACCGCAGCACGATCGACCCTCTGCGACTTCGCAGAACTTCGCGCGACGCGAGCAGTACACGTTCATACGCAGGTCCCGAGCCGTATGGCTCGACACCCCCGGCTCGGAGGCCGGGGACCCGGTCCGTACCTCGTACGGCGGGCTGGGAAGCGGGCCTGCGGAAGACCTCCGACAACTAACTGGAGCCATTGAATGGCACGCGTTTCCGGTGTTGACATCCCGCGCGAAAAGCGCGTGGAGATCGCCCTCACCTATGTGTTCGGCATCGGCCGGACCCTTTCGCAGCAGACGCTGGCCGCTACCGGCGTCGACCCGAACACCCGCGTTCGCGACCTCTCCGAGGAGCAGCTCGTCGCGATCCGTGAGTTCGTGGACAACAACATCAAGACCGAGGGCGACCTCCGTCGCGAGATCCAGGCCGACATCCGCCGCAAGGTCGAGATCGGTACCTACCAGGGTCTGCGACACCGTCGTGGTCTGCCCGTCCGCGGTCAGCGCACCAGCACCAACGCGCGTACCCGCAAGGGCCCGCGTCGCGCCATCGCCGGCAAGAAGAAGCCGGGCAAGAAGTAGTCCTCAGCGGACGCTCATCCAGCGGTCTTGCTGCAGGACCGACCACCTCCCGTAGGAGTAATAGATGCCCCCCAAGGGTCGTCAGGGCGCTGCCAAGAAGGTGCGCCGCAAGGAAAAGAAGAACGTCGCTCACGGCCACGCGCACATCAAGAGCACGTTCAACAACACGATCGTCTCCATCACGGACCCGACCGGCAACGTGATCTCCTGGGCCTCCGCCGGCCACGTCGGCTTCAAGGGTTCCCGGAAGTCCACGCCGTTCGCCGCGCAGATGGCCGCCGAGTCGGCTGCCCGCCGCGCCCAGGAGCACGGCATGCGCAAGGTCGACGTGTTCGTCAAGGGCCCGGGCTCCGGTCGTGAGACCGCGATCCGCTCCCTGCAGGCCACGGGCCTCGAGGTCGGCTCCATCCAGGACGTCACCCCGACCCCGCACAACGGCTGCCGCCCGCCCAAGCGCCGCCGCGTCTGATTTCGCGCGACGGCCCTCCCCGCCGCCGCGGGGAGGATCCGCGCCGTCGCGTGTGATCTCGCTTCACCAGGGTTTTCCGGGCGGTACGACTCTTTCGGGTCGTATCGCCCGTACCCTTGCAGTACTGGTCGGGCGTCAAATAGCGGGCGCCCCTGACTGAAGGATCTCTCCATGCTGATCGCTCAGCGTCCCTCGTTGACCGAAGAGGTCGTCGACGAATTCCGCTCCCGGTTCGTGATCGAGCCGCTGGAGCCGGGCTTCGGCTACACCCTCGGCAACTCCCTCCGCCGTACCCTCCTGTCGTCGATCCCCGGTGCCGCTGTCACCAGCATCCGCATCGACGGCGTCCTGCACGAGTTCACCACCGTGCCGGGCGTCAAGGAGGACGTCACCGACCTGATCCTCAACATCAAGCAGCTGGTCGTCTCCTCGGAGCACGACGAGCCGGTCGTGATGTACCTGCGCAAGCAGGGCCCGGGTCTGGTCACCGCCGCCGACATCGCCCCGCCGGCCGGTGTCGAGGTGCACAACCCCGACCTCGTCCTCGCCACGCTCAACGGCAAGGGCAAGCTGGAGATGGAGCTGACGGTCGAGCGCGGCCGCGGTTACGTCTCGGCCGTGCAGAACAAGCAGGTCGGTCAGGAGATCGGGCGCATCCCGGTCGACTCGATCTACTCGCCGGTTCTCAAGGTCACCTACAAGGTCGAGGCGACCCGTGTCGAGCAGCGCACCGACTTCGACAAGCTGATCGTCGACGTCGAGACCAAGCAGGCCATGCGTCCGCGTGACGCCATGGCGTCGGCCGGTAAGACCCTGGTCGAGCTGTTCGGTCTGGCCCGCGAGCTCAACATCGACGCCGAGGGCATCGACATGGGCCCGTCGCCCACGGACGCCGCCCTCGCCGCCGATCTGGCGCTGCCGATCGAGGAGCTGGAGCTCACCGTTCGGTCGTACAACTGCCTCAAGCGTGAGGGCATCCACTCCGTGGGTGAGCTCGTCGCGCGCAGCGAGGCCGACCTGCTCGACATCCGCAACTTCGGTGCGAAGTCGATCGACGAGGTCAAGGCGAAGCTGGCGGGCATGGGTCTCGCGCTGAAGGACTCGCCCCCCGGGTTCGACCCCACCGCCGCTGCGGACGCGTTCGGCGCGGACGACGACGCGGACGCGGGCTTCGTGGAGACCGAGCAGTACTAGGCGCTCCGCGAGGAGGCCTGATTCTCGGGTGCGGGTCCGCTGTGGCTTGTCGCGCCCCCGCGACGGAGTCGCATACCGACACCTCCCCGCGCCCCTTCCGGGGCGCCCCTTCGGGGTCGCCCCGGATCTCCGACAGACAACCGTCTGCTCGGATACTGACTCCGGTACCTGATACGGCCGGGGCAGACACCTAGGAGAAACACCATGCCGAGGCCCACCAAGGGTGCCCGTATGGGCGGCAGCGCCGCGCACGAGAAGCTCCTCCTCGCGAACCTCGCGAAGGCGCTGTTCGAGCACGGCCGCATCACCACCACCGAGGCGAAGGCGCGCAAGCTGCGTCCGTACGCCGAGCGTCTGGTCACCAAGGCGAAGAAGGGCGACCTTCACAACCGCCGTCAGGTGCTCCAGGTCATCACGGACAAGAGCATCGTCCACACGCTCTTCACCGAGATCGGCCCGCGGTACGAGAACCGTCCCGGTGGCTACACCCGCATCACCAAGATCGGTAACCGCCGTGGCGACAACGCGCCCATGGCCGTCATCGAGCTGGTCGAGGCGCTGACGGTTCAGCAGACCGCGGTCGGCGAGGCCGAGGCTGCGACGAAGCGTTCCGCGAAGGACGCCGAGGGCGCTGACGCTGAGGCCGCCGAGACCAAGGCGGACCTGTCCAAGGACGAGGCGGTCGAGGCTGCCCCGGCCGAGGAGCCGAAGGACGCGTAAGCGTTCTGATGGGGGACTGGTCGTTCGCGGCTGCGGATTCTTCGTGGCCGGTCGCACAGTTCCCGGCGTCCCTCTGGGGCGCGCTGCGGGCCCGTTCCTTCCGAAGGAGCGGGCCCGCTTCTCGTGGGTGAGAGGATCTCGGTGTGAGTGACGAAGTGCGGGTGCGGCTGGACCTTTCCTACGACGGAGCCGGGTTCTCCGGGTGGGCCAGGCAGGCCGGGGGACGGCGGACCGTACAGGGCGAGATCGAGGACGCGCTGCGGACCGTGACGCGGTCCGGGGGGACGACGTACGAGCTGACCGTGGCGGGGCGGACCGACGCCGGTGTGCACGCCCGGGGCCAGGTCGCGCACGTCGACCTTCCGCGGGAGGTGTGGGCCGAGCACCACACCAAGCTGCTGAAGCGGCTCGCCGGGCGGCTGCCGAGGGACGTGCGGGTGTGGGCGCTCAGGGAGGCGCCGCCCGGGTTCGACGCGCGGTTCTCCGCGATCTGGCGGCGCTACGCCTACCGGGTCACCGACAACCCCGGGGGAGTGGACCCGCTGCTGCGCGGTCATGTGCTGTGGCACGACTGGCCGTTGGACGTCGACGCCATGAGAACGGCCGCGCGCGGGCTGCTGGGGGAGCACGACTTCGCCGCCTACTGCAAGAAGCGGGAGGGGGCCACGACCATCCGGACGCTCCAGGAGCTGAGCCTGGAGCGCGGCGGTGACGGGATCATCACCGCCACCGTGCGGGCGGACGCCTTCTGCCACAACATGGTGCGCTCACTGATCGGCGCCCTGCTGTTCGTCGGCGACGGCCACCGCCCGCCGGACTGGCCCGGGAAGGTCCTGGCGGCGGGCGTCCGGGACTCGGCCGTCCATGTCGTACGCCCGCACGGCCTGACCCTGGAAGAGGTCGGCTACCCGGCCGACGAGCAGTTGGCGGCCCGCAGCAGGGAAGCCCGCAACAAGCGGACCCTGCCCACCGCCCGCTGCTGCTGAGGGTGGGGCGGCTTCGGCAACTGGTGCACCGACATCCCCTTCGAGGGGACGCGTTCCTGGACGCCGAAGGTCGACCGGGTCTGCTCAGGTCCGGCCGGACGGTCTTCCCGGACGGCGCGACCGAGCCCGCGGCCGACTCCGCCGCCGCGGGCACCAGGTACGTGAACACGCTGTCAGGGAAGGGCTCACCGGGCGGCGGTCAGCCCGCCTGGGCCGCCGCGGATGCCTGGGCCTCGCCCCGGCGGCGGATCTGACGGAAGGTGAACTCCTGGAGGTCGTCGCCGGTGGCGAAGACGGCCTTGTCCTTCTCCGTCACGTCCTTGCCGTCGGTGAAGCCGGCCAGGGTGAAGTAGGCGTAGCGGCCGAGGGCGTTGCGGGTGGAGCGGCAGACCGCGCCGGAGCAGAAGTCCTTCACGCCGCCGCCCGACAGCGACTTGACGATGCTCTTGCCGTCGGTCTGCCCGCGGGCCTTGGCCGCCTGCGCCTGGGTGTCGAAGACGGCGACGCCCACCGTCACCGCCACGTCGTCCTTGGTGTAGGTGACCCGGATCAGGCGTGTGCAGCCGTTGTCGGTGAGCGCCTTGGGGAGGGTGGCCCTCGCGGCCGAGGCGCAGTTCCCGGTGTCCGCCGTCGGGCCCTTCTTGTACACCGTCCCACCCATGGTCAGCTGGGTGCCCGGGAAGAGGATGTCGGGGCTGAGCGGGGCCTTGTCCTTCACCGCGCTGGCGATGAAGTCGTTCGGGTCCAGTGGAGGCGGGGCGCTGGTCGGGGCGAACGACGGGACCGTGCCCGTCGGGCTCGGTACGGCGACGTCGGTGGCACCGGGCAGCTGGGACGACGCGCCCGGTGAGGCCTGGTCGCCGCCGTTCGCCGAGACGACGGCGACCGCCACGGCCGTGCCTATCGCGACGGTGGCGAGTGCGCCGCCGCCTATGAACAGCAGCCGGCGCCGCTTGGCCCGCGCCTCGGAAGCGTCGGCGAGCGCGGCCCAGTCGGGTGACTGGCCCCCGCCCCCGCCGTCGCCGCTCCACGGCTGCTGCGGCTGCTGCGGCTGCTGGGAATTCGGTTTCCAGGGATCCCACTGCTGCGGAGGTCCCCCCTGCCCAAAGCTCATGGGGCGCATCTTAGACGTGCCTTGGGGTGTGCTGGTCCTCCTCAACGGCTGTCGCAGGCCGTAGCGTTGCGCCCATGGTGATGGACAAAAGCGACATCTCGGGGTGGTTGGTGCGGCCCGCGGGCGTCGCCGCGTGGGCCGGACTGGCGGCCGTGCTGGGGGCGCTGACGGTCCGCACGGTGCTGGTGACCTCGGGCGGAGGCATGGACAACGCGATCGTCGTGGACGCCGCGCGCACCTGGCTGGACGGTGGATCGCCCTACGACGACCGGCACTTCCTCTACTTTCCGAGTGCGGTCATGGCGGCCGTTCCGCAGGCGCTGCTGCCATGGTCCGTGCTCGATGTGCTGGTGCCGGTGGTGGTGACCGTCGCCCTCGCGCTGGGCTGGGTCTGTGCCCTGCGGCTGCACCGGGTGCCGCTGCACAGCCGGCTCGCCGCCCTCGGGCTGCTGGGCCTCGCGGCCGGATTCGCGCCGTTCGGGCAGCTGGTGCGGCTGGGGAACTGGACGGTGACGGCCGCGCTGGCGCTGCCCCTGTCCCTGCTGCTGGCGAGCCGGGGCCGCTGGACGGCGGCGGGCGCGGTCATCGGAGTGGCGGTGGCGGTGAAGCCGCTGCTCGCGCCGATGGTGCTGCTGTTCCTCTTCGCGCGCCGGTGGAGGGCACTGGCCGTGGTGGTTCTGGTGCCCGCGGTCACCTCGGTGGTGGCCGCCCTGTTCCTGCCCGACCCCACGGGCTTCCTCACCCGCACCCTGCCCTTCCTGCTGAGCGGCGACGACGCCTTCGTGCGGCTCTACGAGGCCGGGCCCGCGGCCGTGCTGCCCCGGCTCGGCGCGCCCCAGGCGCCGGCCACGGCGCTGGCCCTGCTCGCGGCCGCCGTCGGGGTGTGGTGCGGGTACCGCCGCTGGCGGGGGCCCGGGCCCGTGTCGCTGCGCCTCGCCGAGACGTCCGCGGGGCTGATGCTCTCGGCGTTCCTGGTGTCGCGGCCCTCCTACAACCACTACCTGCTGGTCGTCCTGCCCCTGCTGCTCGCCGGCCTGCCGTATGCCGGGTCGGTGGCCCGGCGGCCCTGGTTCTGGCTCGCGCTGGTGCCGCAGCTGCCGGGGGTGACCTGGCCGTGGCTGGAGTCGGGGAAACGCCGGGCCTTCCGGGACGCGGTCACGCTGTGTGTACTGGCGGGGACGGTCGCGTATCACTGCGTGCGGGGCGAGCGAGGGGAGCAGGGGGAGAGAGGGGAGCAGGGGGAGCGGGGGGAACGGGACGGGGAGCGGGAGGGCCGTGGGGTGGCTGGGGCGTCGCGGACTCCGGGTCGTCCGGTGCCTGGCGGCGTGGTGTCCGAGGTGCGGGGGAGCGAGGGTGTGTGATGCGCGGGACGCGGGAGGCGGGGGAGGCGCCGGGTGAGGCCGTAGAATCGGTTGTGGCCACCGGCGGTGAGCTCGTTTTGACCCGCCTGGCTGAGCATGGGTATTCTGCATGTTCGTTGTGTGTAGTGGCTTGCTCATTCTCACGTGAGGGGCCCTTACACCGGTCCACCGGACCGATGACCAGCGACCAGCGCGCGGTTTGCGTCACCGCAGTGCGGTCAGGGCTGTCGTGATCGTCTTCGGTGACCTTGTCAGGACCACATTCACTGAAGAAGCGAAGGCTACGAACCGTGCGTACGTACAGCCCCAAGCCCGGCGATGTGACGCGCCAGTGGCACGTCATCGACGCTCAGGACATCGTCCTGGGTCGTCTGGCCACCACTGCGGCCTCCATCCTGCGCGGCAAGCACAAGCCGATCTACGCGCCCCACGTCGACACCGGTGACTTCGTCATCATCATCAACGCGGACAAGGTGCACCTCTCCGGAAACAAGCGGACCCAGAAGATGGCGTACCGCCACTCGGGCTACCCGGGTGGTCTGCGCTCCGTCCGCTACGACGAGCTGCTCGCGAAGAACCCCGAGAAGGCCGTCGAGAAGGCCGTCAAGGGCATGCTCCCCAAGAACACCCTGGGCCGTCAGATGCTGTCGAAGCTGAAGGTCTACTCGGGCGACCAGCACCCGCACGCTGCCCAGCAGCCGGTGCCGTTCGAGATCACCCAGGTCGCGCAGTAAGTCCGGCCACCCCCTAAGACTGAACTGAATCTGAGGAGCATCGTGGCCGAGACCACTGCCGAGCAGCCGCTCGAAGAGCTTGACATCGACAGCTACACCACCGAGTCCGAGGTGCCCGTCGAGGGCGAGTACACCTCGGAGTCCATGGCCTCCCGCTTCGGCGAGCCCCAGCCGGCCGCCGGGCTGGGCCGTCGCAAGAACGCCATCGCCCGCGTCCGGATCGTCCCGGGCACCGGCAAGTGGAAGATCAACGGTCGCACCCTCGAGGACTACTTCCCGAACAAGGTGCACCAGCAGGAAGTCAACGAGCCCTTCAAGGTGCTCGAGCTCGACGACCGTTACGACGTCATCGCCCGCATCGCGGGTGGCGGTGTCTCCGGTCAGGCCGGTGCGCTCCGTCTGGGTGTCGCCCGTGCGCTGAACGAGGCGGACGTCGACAACAACCGCGGCGCCCTGAAGAAGGCCGGCTTCCTCAAGCGCGACGACCGTGCGGTCGAGCGCAAGAAGGCCGGTCTGAAGAAGGCCCGTAAGGCCCCGCAGTACAGCAAGCGCTGATCCCAGGCGCTCGCGCGTACTCCGAACGCCCCGGCGGCACGCCACAGTGCTGCCGGGGCGTTCGTCTATTTACTGCCGTGGGCGTATAACGTCACAAGGCGCTCAAACGCTAATGTGATCGGATGGTCGGATGGCCGGGCGTTGTCCTCATGGTGAACGCCCGGGATGCGGAGCCGCACTCGCCTTGCGACCGTCGAACACATCACAAGCTTCGTCAGTGGCGCAACCGTCGGCCGTACAGGTGGGTCCAACGCCTCGGCGGAACCCCTGGTTCGGCTTTTCATACTGACGCTTCTTCAGGAGGACAAGTGGGACGACTCTTCGGCACGGACGGTGTGCGCGGTGTCGCCAACGCGGACCTGACGGCGGAAATGGCGCTCGGCCTGTCCGTCGCCGCCGCGCACGTACTGGCCGAGGCGGGCACGTTCGAAGGGCACCGGCCCACCGCCGTGGTCGGACGTGATCCGCGCGCGTCCGGGGAGTTCCTGGAAGCCGCCGTGGTCGCGGGCCTGGCGAGCGCGGGCGTGGATGTCCTGCGGGTCGGAGTGCTGCCGACACCCGCGGTGGCACACCTCACCGGTGCCCTCCGCGCCGACCTCGGTGTCATGCTCTCCGCCAGCCACAACGCCATGCCGGACAACGGCGTCAAGTTCTTCGCCCGCGGCGGTCACAAACTCGCCGACGAACTGGAGAACCGGATCGAGTCCGTGTACGAGGAGCACCGCACCGGCGCCCCCTGGGACCGCCCGACCGGGGCCGGCGTCGGTCGTGTGCGGGACTACGGGGAAGGGCTCGACACCTACGTCGCCCACCTCGTCGGCGTGCTCCCGAACCGGCTGGACGGGCTGAAGATCGTCCTCGACGAGGCGCACGGTGCCGCCGCGAAGGTGTCGCCGGAGGCGTTCACCCGGGCCGGGGCCGAGGTCATCACGATCGGTGCCGAGCCGGACGGGCTCAACATCAACGACGGGTGCGGCTCGACCCACCTCGGCCTGCTGAAGGCCGCGGTCGTCGAGCACGGGGCCGCGCTGGGGATCGCCCACGACGGTGACGCCGACCGGTGCCTGGCCGTGGACCACACCGGTGAGGAGGTCGACGGCGACCAGATCCTCGCGGTGCTGGCGCTGGCGATGCGGGAGCGGTCCGCGCTGCGGTCCGACACCGTCGTCGCGACGGTGATGTCCAATCTCGGCTTCAAGCTGGCGATGGAGCGGGAGGGCATCCAGCTGGTGCAGACCGCTGTCGGGGACCGGTACGTGCTGGAGGAGATGAAGAACGGGGGCTACGCCCTCGGGGGCGAGCAGTCCGGGCACGTCATCATCCTCGACCACGCGACGACCGGTGACGGCACGCTGACCGGGCTGCTGCTCGCGGCGCGCGTCGCGGGGAGCGGGCGTCCGCTGCGGGAGCTGGCGTCGGTGATGTCGCGTCTGCCGCAGGTGCTCATCAACGTCCCGGATGTGGACAGGTCCCGGGTGCGGACCTCCGCGGAGCTCGCCGCAGCGGTGGGTGAGGCGGAACGGGAGCTGGGCGAGACGGGGCGTGTGCTCCTGCGGCCCTCGGGGACGGAACCGCTGGTCCGCGTCATGGTCGAGGCCGCGGACATCGACCAGGCGCGGTCGGTGGCGGGGCGGCTGGCGGACGCGGTGAAGTCGGCGCTGGGATAGCCGGCGGCGCGGAGGCTGTTCGGCGGTGGTGCGGGTGCGCCGGTGGCTGTCCGGTGGGGGTGCGGGATGTATGCCTGCGGCGCAGCTTTCGATTCGGTGGGGGTGGGCGTAGCGCCCAGGGGCGGTGGGTGGGTCGGGGTCGGGTCGAGGTGTCCGTCCTCGGACCGGCGCGGAATCGGTCATTCGGCAGGGCTGGGGTGTTGACGCGCCAGTCGCTGCGGGCGGGCACCCCCGCCCCGTCCCCTTCCCGCCGCGCGACCCCTCGCCGGCCGCGGGCAGTCGTGCCGCCGGGGCGCGGCACCCGGGTTGTGCAGCACTCCCCCCGCCCAGCGCTGGAACCGGGTGACCCATGAAGCACCGGGCCGAGTAGCGGCCTCTGCCTGGCTGTACACCCCGGCCGGAGGGCCCTGTCGGCCCCGGGGGAGCCCTTACAGCTTGCGCAGGCTGAGGCGCTGGACCTTGTGGTCCGGGCCCTTGCGCAGGATCAGGGCGGCCCGGCCCCGGGTGGGGGCGATGTTCTCCACGAGGTTCGGCTTGTTGATCGTCCGCCACATCGTGCGGGCGTAGTCGAGGGCCTCGTCCTCGGAGACCTGCGTGTACTTGCGGAAGTACGAGGACGGGTCCTGGAACGCGGTCTCGCGCAGCCGCTTGAAGCGGTTGAGGTACCAGCGCTCGATGTCCTCGGCGCGGGCGTCGACGTACACGCTGAAGTCGAAGTAGTCGGCGAGGCCCACGCGTGTGCGGCCGTCCTGGCCGGGCAGGGCAGGCTGGAGGACGTTGAGGCCCTCGACGATCAGGATGTCCGGACGGCGCACGGTGAGCTTCTCGCCCGGCACGATGTCATAGATCAGGTGGGAGTAGACGGGCGCGGTGACCTCGCCCTTGCCCGCCTTGATGTCGGCGACGAAGCGGGTGAGCGCGCGGCGGTCGTAGGACTCGGGGAAGCCCTTGCGCGACATCAGCCCGCGTTCCTGGAGCTTCTCGGTCGGCAGCAGGAAGCCGTCCGTGGTGACCAGCTCCACCCGTGGATGCTCGGGCCAGCGCGACAGCAGGGCACGGAGCAGGCGGGCGACCGTGGACTTGCCGACGGCGACGGAGCCGGCGACCCCTATGACGAAGGGTGTGCCCGACTGGGAGCCCTGCTCACCGAGGAAGGTGTTCAGCGCGCTGCGGAGACCGGCGGTGGCACCGACGTAGAGGTTGAGCAGCCGGGACAGCGGCAGGTAGATGTCCCGCACCTCGTCGAGGTCGATGACGTCACCGAGTCCGCGCAGTTGTTCGACCTCCGCCGCGGACAGCGGCAGCGGAGTCTTCTCGCGCAGCGCGCTCCATTCGGCGCGGGTGAGGTCGACGTAGGGAGTCGCCTCCGGCCGATGCCGGTGGGCGCTCCGGGGGATCGAGGAGACCGGATAGATCACAGTCCATTGTTAACGGAGTTCGAACGGGGCGACAGGTGGGCTGCGTCACGCTCGTTCGCCCGCGGGACCCCTGCCGTACTCCTTGCAGATCACGCGTGGATCACGGTAGGGATCCGAGGGGGCGATCTGGTGATCATTTCTGGTGGAGCTGTGTTTACAGTGCGGGAAATGTGCCGCGGATCTCGTCCGCGCCTTCGAGAAAGAGTCACCCGTGAGAACCAGCCCCGTCCGCCGTACGCTGCTCGCCGCTTCCGCTGTCACGTTCGCCCTGCTGGTCACCGGCTGCGGTGGCTCCGGTGACGAGGACAAGTCCGGCGAGGGCAAGGGCAAGGCCGACGCGACCGCTTCCGCCGCGCCGGCGGGTAAGGCGCTCACCGCCGCCGAGCTGGAGAAGGCCGTGCTCGCGCAGTCGGACGTCAAGGACGGCAAGGTGACGAAGGTCCCCGCCGCGGAAGATGTCGCCGCGGACAAGGTCAAGGCGGCGGACGCGGCCTGCCAGCCGCTCGCCCACCTGCAGATGAGCGTGCCCGCCGGCTCGCCGGCCGCCACGGTGAAGCGGGCCTGGACGAGCGAGCCGCAGAAGCCGGCCGCTGATGTCAGCCCCGAGGACGCGCTGCTCGCCGGCCTCGACGTGAACAAGATGATCGTCACGCTCGCCTCCTACGAGGACGGCGGCGCCGAGCAGGTCATCAAGGACGTGGACGCCGCCGTCGGCACGTGCGCCGGAGGCTTCGCCTATGACGCGATGGGCGAGCCGTTCAAGATCCTGGAGGTCGAGAAGACCCAGGCGTCCGGCGGCGACGAGACGGTCGCGATCACGGCGACCCTGGCCGCGGAGGAAGGCGTGAAGGCGCCCATGAAGCTGGTCGTCGCCCGCAAGGGCGCCACCGTCGCCTCCTTCACCGTCACCAACTTCGCCTCTGCCGCCACCGGCGAGGACTTCGACTTCCCGACGGCTGTCTCCGACGCCCAGCTCGGCAAGCTCGCCTGACGCATCCCGCGTTCCGTTCCCACCGGTGCCCGAGGCCTTCGTGCGCCGGTGGGAATTTCCGATTTCGGGCACGCGGTGGCCGTTTGTGGCGGCTGACGGACCGTAGGCTGCCGGGTATGTGCGGAATCGTGGGATACGTGGGGCCGCAGTCGGCGCTGGACGTCGTGACGGCCGGACTGAAGCGACTGGAGTACCGGGGCTACGACTCGGCGGGTGTCGCCGTGCAGGCCGACGGCGGGCTGGCCACGGCGAAGAAGGCCGGGAAGCTGGTCAACCTGGAGAAGGAGCTGGCCGACCGGCCGCTGCCGGCCGGGACGACCGGGATCGGCCACACCCGTTGGGCCACCCACGGCGGTCCGACCGACGCCAACGCCCATCCGCACCTCGACAACGCGGGCCGCGTCGCCGTCGTCCACAACGGCATCATCGAGAACTTCGCCGCGCTGCGTGAGGAGTTGGCCGAGCGCGGCCATGAACTCCGCTCCGAGACGGACACCGAAGTCGTCGCCCATCTGCTCGCCGAGGAGTTCTCCGGCTGCGCGGATCTCGCCGAGGCGATGCGGCTGGTGTGCCGGCGTCTGGAGGGCGCGTTCACCCTGGTGGCCGTCCACGCCGACGAACCGGACGTGGTCGTCGGCGCGCGCCGCAACTCGCCGCTGGTGGTGGGCGTGGGGGAGGGGGAGGCGTTCCTCGCCTCGGACGTGGCCGCGTTCATCGCGCACACCCGGGACGCCGTCGAGCTGGGTCAGGACCAGGTCGTCGAGGTGCGCCGCGACGCGGTCACCGTCACCGACTTCCACGGGGACGCGGCCGATGTCCGCGCGTACCACGTCGACTGGGACGCCTCCGCCGCCGAGAAGGGCGGCTACGACTACTTCATGCTCAAGGAGATCGCCGAGCAGCCGAAGGCCGTCGCCGACACGCTGCTGGGCCGGATCGACGGGGCGGGCTCGCTGACGCTGGACGAGGTCCGGATCCCGGCGGGCGTGCTGCGCGAGGTCGACAAGGTCGTCATCGTCGCCTGCGGTACCGCCTTCCACGCCGGGCTGATCGCCAAGTACGCCATCGAGCACTGGACGCGGCTGCCGTGTGAGGTGGAACTGGCGAGCGAGTTCCGCTACCGGGACCCGATCCTCGACCAGCAGACCCTGGTCATCGCCGTCTCCCAGTCCGGCGAGACCATGGACACGCTGATGGCGCTGCGGCACGCCCGCGAGCAGGGCGCCAAGGTCCTCGCGATCTGCAACACCAACGGCTCCACGATCCCGCGCGAGTCGGACGCGGTGCTGTACACGCACGCCGGGCCGGAGGTGGCCGTCGCCTCCACGAAGGCGTTCCTGACGCAGCTCGTCGCCTGCTACCTGGTCGCCCTGTACCTGGGCCAGGTGCGGGGCACCCAGTGGGCCGACGAGATCCGCGCGGTGGTGCGGGACCTGTCCTCCGTCTCCGGTGCGGTGGACCGCGTCCTGGAGACCATGGAGCCGGTACGGGAGCTGGCCCGGTCGCTGGCGGCGAAGAACACGGTGCTGTTCCTCGGACGCCATGTGGGCTACCCGGTGGCCCTGGAGGGGGCCCTGAAACTGAAGGAGCTCGCCTACATGCACGCGGAGGGCTTCGCTGCGGGTGAGCTGAAGCACGGGCCGATCGCGCTGATCGAGGACGACCTGCCGGTGGTGGTCGTCGTCCCCTCGCCGCGCGGGCGGTCGGTGCTCCACGACAAGATCGTCTCCAACATCCAGGAGATCCGGGCGCGCGGTGCCCGCACGATCGTCATCGCGGAGGAGGGCGACGAGGCGGTGGTGCCGTACGCGGACCACCTGATCCGCGTCCCGGTCACCCCCACGCTGCTCCAGCCGCTGGTGGCGACGGTGCCGCTGCAGGTCTTCGCCTGCGAGCTGGCCACGGCGCGGGGGAACGAGGTGGATCAGCCCCGGAACCTGGCGAAGTCGGTGACCGTGGAGTAGGCCGTGCCGGCCCGTCCGGCGCGGCCGCTGGTATCGCCGGCAGGCCCGGGCGACGGGTGGTGAGGGCCCCTGGAAACCGCCTCATGTCGCCGGGGCCTTGCTGTGCCGTACGAGGGAGAAAGAGGGGGAAAGGGTGAAAACGGGCGTGAGGGGTCGTGCGGCGGGCACCCGTCCGCCCGTCGGGCGCCGGTGCGCAAGGGAACCGGCGCCTCCGATCCGGCGCCCGACGTCCCACCGGGAGAGCGGCACCGTGCGAGGCACCGCCTCGTAGGGTGCTGCGCATGAGCATCATCGGAGTCGGGATCGACGTGGCGGAGATCGAACGGTTCGCGGAGTCGCTGGAGCGGACGCCCGCGCTGGCCCGGCGGCTCTTCGTGGAGAGCGAGCTGCTGCTGCCCAGCGGGGAGCGGCGCGGTGTGGCCTCCCTCGCCGCACGGTTCGCCGCCAAGGAGGCGCTGGCCAAGGCGCTGGGCGCGCCGGCCGGGCTCTCCTGGACCGATGTCGAGGTGTGGTGCGAGGACAGCGGGCAGCCGCGGTTGCGGGTCAGCGGGACGGTGGCGGCCCGGGCGGCGGAACTGGGCGTACGGTCCTGGCACGTGTCCCTGAGTCACGACGCCGGGGTGGCCTCGGCGGTCGTCGTCGCGGAGGGGTGAGGCCGGTCACATGGGTTCGTTGCTCGCTTTCCCGGGGGCAGGGGTCGACCTGCCGGTCTGGGGGGAGGCGTTTCTCCTCGTCGGCGCCGTGCTCACCCTTGTCTTCTCCCTCGTGCGGCTGGTGCGGAAGCGTCGTCGGTGACCTTCGCGGGGTCCTTCCGCGAGCGTGGTCCGTGCATTTCGTACGGTTGTTTCGGAAGGGCGGTGCGTGCATCGCCCGGACGGGGGTACAAGCGTGGAGCCGGCGCCCGGAACGGGGGCCGAGAGATTTGGGAGGGCTAGCTGTGACGTCGACGATGGCGCGGACGGACCGAGCTCAGAGCGTGACCGAGCTGCCGGAGGTCGCGGATCCCGGCCAGGTCGCGCCCCAGGACGCACGCGAGCTGTCCAAGCAGTTCTTCCGCCGGCTCACGGAGCTGGAGGAGGGCACGCACGAGTACCAGTACGCGCGCAACACGCTGATCGAGATGAACATGTCCCTGGTCCGCTACGCGGCCGGCCGGTTCCGCAGCCGCGGACCGGAGGAGATGGAGGACATCGTCCAGGTCGGCATGATCGGTCTGATCAAGGCGATCGACCGGTTCGAGCTGTCCCGCGAAGTGGAGTTCACCTCCTTCGCGATCCCCTACATCGTCGGTGAGATCAAGCGGTTCTTCCGGGACACGTCCTGGTCCGTGCACGTGCCGCGGCGCCTTCAGGAGGCCCGGGTGCAGCTGGCCCGTGCCACCGAGGAACTGCGCAGCCGGCTGGGCCGTACGCCCTCGACCGCCGAACTCGCCCAGCTGATGAGCCTGACCGAGGCCGAGGTCAACGAGGCCCGGATCGCCTCCAACGGCTACAACTCCTCCTCGCTGGACGCCGCCATCGGCAGCGAGCCGGACGGCGAGAGCGTGCTCGCGGACTTCATCGGCACCGAGGACGCCGCACTGGGACTGGTCGAGGACTTCCACGCGCTCGCCCCGATGATCGCCGACCTCGACGAGCGCGAGCGGAAGATCGTGCACTGGAGGTTCGTGGAGGAGCTGACGCAGGCGGAGATCGGTGAGCGGCTGGGCTGCTCCCAGATGCACGTGTCGCGGCTGCTGTCCCGGACGCTGAAGAAGCTGCGGGCGGGGATGCTCAGCACCAGCTGAGGCGAATCGCGGCGAAGAGGTGTGGTGGGGGGGGGGGGGGGGGGGGGGGGGGGGGGGGGGGGGGGGGGGGGGGGGGGGGGGGGGGGGGGGGGGGGGGGGGGGGGGGGGGGGGGGGGGGGGGGGGGGGGGGGGGGGGGGGGGGGGGGGGGGGGGGGGGGGGGGGGGGGGGGGGGGGGGNGGTGCGGCCTGAGGGCCGCACCCCGCGTTCGTGTGCCTGTGTGCCCGTGTGCCGGTGTGCCGACCGTCGCGCCGTCGCCGCTCGGTCGCGGGTGGCGGTCGCGTGCGGCGGCCCAGCGGCGCACAGGCCGGCGGGCGGGAGCCGCCGGCCCGGTCACCGGGAGCCGGCTCGTTGTGGTGCGGGAGACTCGGACGCATGCGTACTGCGTACAGCGTGGAGACGGTCAGGGCGGCAGAGCGGGAACTGATGGCACGGCTGCCGGAGGGCGCGCTGATGCAGCGTGCGGCCGCCGGACTCGCCGCGGCCTGCGCGGACGTGCTCGGGCGGGTGTACGGCAGCCGGGTCGTGCTGCTGGTGGGCAGCGGGGACAACGGAGGCGACGCCCTGTACGCCGGTGCCCGGCTCGCCCGGCGCGGCGCCGGGGTGAGCGCGGTTCTGCTTTCGCCGGAGCGTGCCCATCCCGGAGGGCTCGAGGCGCTGCGCCGGGCGGGCGGCCGGGTGGAGGGCACGGAGGGCGCGCGCGAGTCGATCGGGCGGGCGGATCTCGTCGTCGACGGCATCGTCGGGATCGGCGGCACGGGCGGGCTGCGGCCGGACGCCGTGCCGCTCGCGGAGGCCGCCGAGCGGGCGCGGGCGGCCGTGGTCGCCGTCGATCTGCCGAGCGGCGTCGACGCGGACAGCGGGGAGGTGCGGGGGAGGGCGCTGCGGGCCGACCTCACGGTGACGTTCGGGACGCACAAGGCGGGACTGCTGATCGATCCGGCACGGGAGTACGCCGGGGCGGTGCGGCTGGTCGACATCGGGCTGGCGCTTCCGGCGGAACCCGGGCTGGAGGCGTTGCAGCACGCGGACGTGGCCCGGCTGCTGCCGGTGCCGGCCGCGGAGAGCGACAAGTACCGGCGGGGCGTGGTCGGCATCGCCGCCGGGTCCGCGCGTTATCCGGGGGCGGCGGTGCTCGCGGTGGCGGGTGCGCTGCGGGGCGGGGCGGGGGCCGTACGGTACGTCGGTCCCGCCGGGCAGGCCGTGATCGCCCGCTTCCCGGAGGCGCTGGTGTCCGACCGTGGACCGGAGCACGCGGGGCGGGTGCAGGCATGGGTGGTCGGACCGGGTGCCGGGGACGACGCGGCGACGGTCGCGGAGGTGCTGGCGGCCGATGTGCCGGTGCTGATCGACGCGGACGGGCTGCGGCTGGCGGAGGCCTCGGCGGTACGGGGCCGGCGGGCGCCGACGCTGATGACCCCGCACGCGGGGGAGGCGGCGGCGCTGCTCGGCGTCGGGCGGGAGGAGGTCGAGGGAGGCCGGCTGGGCGCGGTGCGGGAGCTGGCGGGGCGGTACGGGGCGACGGTGCTGTTGAAGGGGTCGACGACGCTGGTCTGCGGCGGGGGCGGGCCGGTGCGGGTGAACCCGACGGGGACATCGTGGCTGGCGACGGCCGGGAGCGGTGACGTGCTGTCGGGGCTCGGGGGGTCGCTGCTGGCGGCGGGGCTGCCGGCGGTGGACGCCGGGAGCGTGGCGGCGTACCTGCACGGGCTGGCGGGGAGGTTCGCGGCGGACGGGGCGCCGGTGGGGGCGTGGGATGTGGCGGAGGGGATCGCGGGGGCGTGGCGGAGTGTGGTGAGGGGCTGAACGGTGACCGGAGGGGCTGAACGGTGACCGGGTGCGTCGGGTCGGGGGTGGGAGGGCCGGAGGGCCGGAGGGTTGATTGCGGGGCTCTGAGAGACTGTGCGGGATGAACGAGACAGTTGCGCCGCCGGGTGCGGAGCTGCGGGCCCGTGCCGAGATCGACCTGGCTGCCGTGCGGGCCAATGTGCGGGCCCTGCGCGAGCGCGCGCCCGGCGCCGCCCTGATGGCCGTGGTCAAGGCCGACGGGTACGGGCACGGCGCGGCCGCCTGTGCCCGGGCCGCTGTCGAGGCCGGGGCGACCTGGCTGGGCACCGCAACCCCGCAGGAGGCGCTCGCGCTGCGCGCGCCCGGTACCGGGGTGCCGGATCACGTACGGGTGATGTGCTGGCTGTGGACACCGGGCGGGCCCTGGCGCGAGGCGATCGAGGCCGGTGTCGACGTGTCCCTCGGCGGCATGTGGGCGCTGGAGGAGGTCACGCGGGCCGCGCGTCTCGCCGGGCGGCCCGCGCGGGCGCACCTCAAGGCCGATACCGGACTGGGACGCGGCGGCTGCCAGCCCGGGGAGGACTGGGCGGAGCTGGTCGCCGGCGCGCTGCGCGCCGAGGCCGAGGGGCTGCTGCGGATCACCGGTCTCTGGTCCCACCTCGCCTGCGCCGACGAACCCGGGCATCCCTCGATCGTCGCCCAGCTGTCCCTGTTCCGGGAGATGGTGGCGTACGCGGAGGGCCGGGGCGTCGACCCCGAGGTGCGGCACATCGCCAACTCGCCCGCCACCCTGACCCTTCCCGAGAGCCACTTCGACCTGGTCCGCCCCGGCATCGCGGTGTACGGCGTCTCGCCCAGCCCCGAGACCGGCGTCCCCGCCGACTTCGGACTGCGCCCGGCGATGACCCTGTCCGCCTCGCTGGCCCTGGTGAAGCGGGTCCCCGGCGGCCATGGCGTCAGCTACGCCCACCACTACGTCACCCCGGGCGCGACCACCCTCGGGCTGGTCCCGCTCGGCTACGCGGACGGCATCCCGCGCCACGCCTCCTCCTCCGGCCCGGTACTGGTCGAGGGCAAGTGGCGTACGGTCGCGGGGCGGATCGCGATGGACCAGTTCGTCGTCGACCTGGGCGGGGACGACCCGGGCGCGGGTGCACGCGCCGTGCTCTTCGGCCCGGGTGACCGGGGTGAGCCCACCGCCGCCGACTGGGCGCAGGCGGCCGGGACCATCGCGTACGAGATCGTCACCCGGATCGGCAGCCGCGTTCCGCGCGTCTACAGGAACGAGGGGAACGAGGGGAACGAGGGGAACGAGGGGAACGAGGGGAGCGGCAGGTGAGCGAGGGCATCGCGGAGGTCGCCGCCTCCGCGGCCGAGGTCTCCCGCGGGGGCTGGCGCCGGGCCACCGGCGTCGCGGGCGTCGCGATAGGCGTGCTCGCCACCGGAGCCGCCGCGGGTGTCGCCATAGAGCGGATGACGGTCGGCCGGGGCATGCGCAAGAAGGCCAGGCTCGCCCTCGACTCCACCGGTCCGTACGGGTCGTTGCGCGGCACACCAGGCAGGGCGTACTCCGATGACGGCACCGAGCTGTACTACGAGGTCGACGACCCCGACCCCGACCCGGAGGCCACGCCCGCGCGGCGGCGCCGGCTGTTCGGCCGCAGGTCCCCGGCTCCGGTGACCGTCGTCTTCAGCCACGGCTACTGCCTCAACCAGGACTCCTGGCACTTCCAGCGGGCCGCGCTCAGGGACGTCGTACGGACCGTGTACTGGGACCAGCGCAGCCACGGCCGCTCGGCGCGGGGCGCGGCCCAGACGGAGCGGGGCGAGCCGGTCACCATCGACCAGCTCGGGCGCGACCTGAAGGCCGTCGTCGACGCGGCGGCGCCCGAGGGGCCCCTGGTGCTCGTCGGTCACTCCATGGGCGGGATGACCGTGATGGCCCTCGCCGAGCAGTATCCCGAGCTGATGCGGGAGCGGTGCGTGGGTGTCGCCCTGGTCGGTACGTCGTCGGGGCGGCTCGGCGAGGTCAACTTCGGGCTGCCGGTGGCCGGGGTCAACGCGGTGCGGCGGCTGCTGCCGGGAGTGCTGAAGGCGCTGGGGCAGCGGGCCGAGCTGGTGGAGAGGGGGCGCCGGGCCACCGCGGACCTGTTCGCGGGGGTCATCAAGCGGTACTCCTTCGCGTCCCGGGACGTGGACCCGGCCGTCGCCCGGTTCGCCGAGCGGATGATCGAGAGCACGCCCATCGACGTGGTCGCCGAGTACTACCCGGCCTTCGACGACCACGACAAGACCGAGGCCCTCGCCCACTTCGCCGCCCTCCCGGTGCTGGTGCTGGCCGGGACCCAGGACCTGGTGACGCCCAGCGAGCACAGCGAGGCGATCGCCGATGTGCTGCCCGACGGGGAGCTGGTGCTGGTCCCGGACGCCGGACACCTGGTGATGCTGGAGCATCCGGAGGTGGTCACCGACCGGCTCGCCGACCTGCTCGTCCGCGCGGGCGCGATGCCGGCGGGCGTTACGGTGGATGGTTATGGAAGCAGCAGCACCGTACAACCCGGCTGAACCGGGGCCGGCCGCGAACTCCGTCGAGCTGACCGTCACCTCCCCCGAGCAGATGCGGGAACTGGGGCGCAGGCTCGCCAAGCTGTTGCGCGCCGGCGATCTCGTCGTGCTCTCCGGCGAGCTCGGCGCGGGCAAGACGACACTGACCCGGGGGCTCGGCGAAGGGCTCGGTGTGCGGGGCGCGGTCACCTCGCCGACCTTCGTGATCGCCCGGGTGCATCCGTCGCCGGCGGGCGGTCCACCGCTGGTCCACGTCGACGCCTACCGGCTGGGCGGCGGGCTGGACGAGATGGAGGACCTGGACCTCGACGTCTCGCTGCCGGAGTCGGTGATCGTGGTGGAGTGGGGCGAGGGCAAGGTCGAGGAGCTGACCGAGGACCGGTTGCGCGTCGGCATCCACCGGGCGGTCGGGGACACCACGGACGAGGTGCGGCAGGTGACCGTGACCGGTCTGGGTGCGCGGTGGGCGGGCGCCGGCCTGAGCGCGCTCTCGGCCTGACGGCCCGGTGCCGGCCGGTTCCGCGGTCGGACGGCGGACTCACGCGCGTGCGGCGCCCCGGATTCCGACATCGTGTCGGCAAACGGTTGCGTTCGGGGTCTCCGGCGTGGTCACATGGTATCCAGTTCGTAGTTAGGTCTACCTAACCACGTCCGCCCCCGGCCCACAGGAGGCGCTCCATGCCGGACACCCAGAACTCATCCGGGTCCACGGCGCAGCCGCAGTCGCTTTCCGGGGTGCCGATGCGTGAACTGCTCGCCGCGTGCGCCGCGGCCGCCGCGATCTCCACCCCGCCCGGCGCCCCCGCGCCCCGCCGCTCCGCCGAGGCGGACGTACGGGAGCGGCGCGAGGCGGCGTGACGGGGGCCGCCCGTCGGCCGGTCGCCACGGGTGGTCTTACGGCACCACGACGACCGTCCGTCCGATCGTCGCGAACTTCCACATCGCCGCGCCGTCCGCGCGGGTCTCACGGATGCCGCCCGTGCGCTCCCGCGGGTCGAGCACCGGCGCCGAACCGTCGACCGCCGCGCTGAACCCGATAGCCGTGCCGTCGACGCCGGCGAAGCGGACGACGTGCTCGACGGGGACACCGTCCGATCCGGTGACCGCGCCGGACCGGGACGTGACCCGGTAGGTGCCCGGGGCGGGGTCCACCGTGCCGGGCTCGACCCCGAAGGCGCGCGACACCTTGCTCCCCGTCTCCACCAGCCACACCCGGTCGTTCTCCAGCGAGTACACGACCCGTTTGCCCGTGCCCGACCGTACGGGCAGGGCGCCGGGACGGTCCCGGTCCGGGAGCGCCTTGCGGACCGCGCCCGCAGCTCCGGACGCCGGGTGGCGCAGTCCCGGCGGGACGTTCTCCGCCGCCTGGTGGCCGAGGAAGCCGACCGTCGCCAGCGCCGCCGCGGTCAGCCCCGTTACGATCATCGCGCTGGTGCCTGACACCGACGTCACCTCTGTCCCGCTCTGCTCCGTTATGTACGCATGCCGTCGTGACGGTAGCAGTACGTGACCGTCCGGCCGGTGCGGCCGTGGCCGGGGCGCGGGAGCCGTAGGCTGTTTGCGTGCTCTTGCTCGCTCTGGATACCGCCACCCCCGCCGTCACCGTCGCGCTGCACGACGGCGACGACGTCATCGCCTCGTCCAGTCAGGTGGACGCCCGCCGGCACGGCGAGCTGCTGCTCCCGGCGGTCGACCGTGTACTCGCCGAGGCAGGCCTGCGGCTGGACGCCGTCACCGGGATCGTCGTCGGCGTCGGCCCCGGCCCGTACACCGGGCTGCGGGTCGGCCTGATGACCGCGGACACCTTCGGCCTCGCGCTCGGTGTGCCCGTGCACGGTGTGTGCACGCTGGACGGCCTCGCCTACGCCTCCGATCTGGAGGGCCCCTTCGTCGTGGCGACCGACGCCCGCCGCAAGGAGGTCTACTGGGCGCGCTACGCCGACTCCCGCACCCGGCTCACCGAGCCGGCCGTGGACCGGCCCGCCGACATCGCCGGGGAGGTCGCGGGCCTGCCCGCGGTCGGCGCCGGCGCGCTGCTGTACCCGGACACGTTCCCCCGGGTGCGCGCGCCCGAGCACGTCACCGCCGCCGCCCTGGCCCGGCTGGCCGTGGAGCGGCTCGAGGGGGGCGGGGAACTGCCACCGCCCCGGCCGCTGTACCTGCGCCGCCCCGATGCCCAGGTCCCCAAGAACTACAAGGTGGTCACCCCCAAGTGACGGGAAACGGAAACGAGACGGTCGTGCTGCGCGAGATGCGCTGGTGGGACATCGACTCCGTACTGGAACTGGAGCGGGACCTGTTTCCCGAGGACGCCTGGTCGCGCGGGATGTTCTGGTCCGAGCTGGCGCACGCCCGCGGGCCCGGGGCGACCCGGCACTACGTCGTGGCCCAGGAGGGCGACCGGATCGTCGGCTACGCGGGCCTGACCACCTCGGGCACGGAGTCGGAGGACGGAGGCTCCGCCGAGGGGGGCGACATCCAGACCGTCGCCGTCACCCGTGACCACTGGGGCACCGGCCTCGGCTCGCGGCTGCTGACCGAGCTGCTGCGGGCGGCGACCGCGTTCGAGTGCACCGAGGTGATGCTGGAGTGCCGGGTGGACAACGTCCGCGCACAGAAGCTCTACGAGCGCTTCGGCTTCGAGATCATCGGGGTCCGGCGCGGCTACTACCAGCCGGGGAACGTGGACGCCCTGGTGATGCGCCTGACCGATCCGTCCACCTCAGTGAGCCCGGCGAGTCCCGTCGACGGGACCGGCGTACAAGGAACCGAGATCCATGGCTGACGAACCCCTGGTACTGGGGATCGAGACCTCCTGCGACGAGACCGGTGTCGGCATCGTGCGCGGTACCACCCTGCTGGCGGACGCCGTCGCCTCCAGCGTCGACGAGCACGCCCGCTATGGCGGTGTCGTCCCCGAGGTCGCCTCCCGCGCCCACCTGGAGGCGATGGTCCCCACCATCGAGCGCGCGCTGAAGGACGCGGGTGTCGGCGCCCGCGACCTCGACGGCATCGCCGTCACCGCCGGCCCCGGACTCGCCGGGGCACTGCTGGTCGGTGTCTCGGCGGCCAAGGCGTACGCCTACGCCCTCGGCAAGCCGCTCTACGGGGTCAACCACCTCGCCTCCCACATCTGCGTCGACCAGTTGGAGCACGGACCGCTGCCCGAGCCGACGATGGCCCTGCTGGTCTCCGGCGGGCACTCCTCGCTGCTGCTGTCCGCGGACATCACCTCCGACGTCCGCCCGCTCGGCGCGACCATCGACGACGCGGCGGGCGAGGCGTTCGACAAGATCGCCCGTGTGATGAACCTCGGGTTCCCCGGCGGCCCGGTCATCGACCGCTACGCCCGCGAGGGCGACCCGGACGCGATCGCGTTCCCGCGCGGGCTGACCGGCCCGCGTGACCCGGCGTACGACTTCTCCTTCTCCGGGCTGAAGACGGCGGTGGCCCGCTGGATCGAGGCCAGGCGCGCGGCGGGCGAGGAGGTGCCGGTGCGCGACGTGTCGGCGTCCTTCCAGGAGGCGGTCGTGGACGTCCTCACCCGCAAGGCCGTACGGGCCTGCAAGGACGAGGGCGTCGACCATCTGATGATCGGCGGCGGGGTGGCCGCCAACTCCCGGCTGCGGGCTCTGGCCCAGGAGCGCTGCGAGGCGGCCGGTATCCGGCTGCGTGTGCCCCGTCCCAAGCTGTGCACGGACAACGGCGCGATGGTGGCCGCACTGGGCGCGGAGATGGTCGCCCGCAACCGCCCCGTCTCCGACTGGGACCTGTCCGCCGACTCCTCCCTCCCGGTCACCGAACCCCATGTGCCGGGCACCTCGCACGCGCACGACCATGTGCACGAGACCGCCAGGGAGAACCTGTACTCATGACGGTCGCGCTGATGTGGGAGGCCCGTGCGGTCCCCGGCCGGGCCTCGGACCTGCTGGCCTGGACCGAGGAACGGGTACGGGAGTTCACCGAACGCCCCCTGCGCCGCGAGACCTTCCGTGCCCCGCAGGACCGCGTCCTGCTCATCACCTGGTGGGACGCCCCGTACGACGCGGAGCTGCCCGAACTCCCGGAGCCGGCCGGGGACCTGATCGCCCGCCCGGTACACCGCTGGCGGTTCGAGTCGCTCGGCGGCGTCTGACTCCGGGACCCGTCCGGGGCCGGTGCGCTCACCCGGCGGCCCGGACTCCCGTGGCGGCCGGACTCCGTGGCCGGGTCACCCGCCGCAGTCGCCTCCATGGCCACCGCGCTCTGGCGTGACCCCGCCCCGGCCGCCGCCGCCCACGGCGGGCTCCTGTCGGGGTGGAGGACCGGACCTCTCCCGCACCATGGGATCCGAATGTTTCGCGACAAATAGCGAATGTTCCGGGAATCCATGGCGTGCGTAGGTCTTCGTCAAGAGGGCGGGCAGGGTTACGATCGCGCCCATGACTTCCCCGCAGCCCGCTGAAACACGGACGCAAGGGCGCACCTCCCAGACCGCGACGCTCGCCGAGATCGCCCGCGAGGCCGGCGTCTCCGCCCCGACTGTTTCGAAGGTCCTCAACGGGCGGGCGGATGTCGCTCCCGGCACCCGGAGCCGGGTCGAGGGACTGCTGCGCGCCCACGGCTACCGGCGACGGCGTGCCGAGGCCACCCGCTCGCCCCTGATCGACCTGGTCTTCCACGAGCTGGAGAGCGCCTGGGCGATGGAGGTCATCCGGGGTGTGGAGAACGTCGCCCGCGACGCCGGGCTCAGCGTGGTGCTCTCCGAGAGCGCGGGACGGCTCACGCCGGGGCGCACCTGGGCCGACCAGGTCGCCGCGCGCCGCCCGCACGGCGTGGTCCTCGTCCTGTCCGGTCTCGACGAGTCCGGACAGGCCCTGCTGACCAGCCGCTCCATCCCGTTCGTGGTGATGGACCCGGCCGGCGACCCGGGCACCGACGTGCCGTCCATCGGCGCGACCAACTGGCAGGGCGGACTCGCCGCCACCCGGCACCTGGTGGAGCTGGGCCACACCAGGATCGGCGCCATCAGCGGGCCCTCGCGGATGATGTGCAGCCGCGCCCGCGTCGACGGCTACCGGGCCGCCCTGGAGACGGCGGGTCTCCCGGTGGTTCCGGAGCTGATCGTGGGCGGCGACTTCCACCACGACGCCGGTTACCGGCAGGGCCTCGCCCTGCTGCGCCGGGAGGACCGGCCCACCGCGATCTTCACCGGGAACGACCTCCAGGCGCTCGGCGTCTACGAGGCCGCACGCGAGCTGGGGCTGCGCATCCCGGAGGACCTGAGCGTGGTCGGGTTCGACGACCTTCCCCTGGCCCGCTGGGTGGGGCCGCCGCTGACGACCGTACGGCAGCCGCTGACGGAGATGGCGGAGGCGGCGGCCAGGCTGGTCCTCGACCTCGGCAAGGGAGAGGACAGCCAGGCGGCGACCCGGGTGGAGCTGGCGACGAGTCTGGTGGTGCGGAGCAGTACGGCGGCACCGGGCGGGGCGTGAGCCGCTTCGAGAGTTTCGACCCGTCGGGCCCATCGGTCCGGGGCCCGTCGGACCCGCCGTGGGGGCCTGCGTCCGGCAGACCTGTCGGACCTGTCGGAAGTCTGAGAATTTTCCAAGAAAAATGTCCGGTAGTCGCCGCTCGTCATAATTCGGACTTACGTTCCTACGTGTGACGGGACATCAGGGGAGCGACGGGGCCGACGCCGACGGGGGCGCCGGGAGTGACGAGGGCGGGGCCGGTGACGGGGCCGACGGCACCGGGATACGGACCGGCCGGCGGGCGCGGGTACTGAAGATCACCGGGCTCTCGCTGGCGGGCGTCCTCCTCCTGGGCGCGGGGGCGGCCGGCTGGGCGTACTGGCACCTCAGCGACAACATCAGCAGCGTCGACATCAACGGTGCGCTGGGCGACGACCGTCCCGCCAGGCCCCTGTCCGCTCCGTCTGCGGGGGCATCGGCCACCGCCGTGCCGCTGCCGACCGAGTCCCTGAACATCCTGGTGCTGGGCTCGGACTCGCGCACCGGTGAGGAGAACCGGGAGCTCGGCGGCGGTGAGGACGGAGGTGCCCGCTCGGACACCGCCATGGTGGTCCACCTCGACGCCGGACGGACCGCCGCGACGGTGGTCAGCATCCCGCGCGACACCCTCGTGGACCGGCCCTCCTGCCCCCTGCCCGACGGGGAGTCGACACGGCCGGTGTCCGGGGCCATGTTCAACAGCGCGTACGAGGTCGGCGGGCCGGTGTGCGCGGTGAAGACCGTCGAGGCACTCACGGACGTCCGGATGGACCACTACATCGAGATCGACTTCGCCGGATTCGCCCGCCTGGTCGACGCGCTCGGCGGGGTCACCGTCACCACCCGGGAGGACATCGACGACGAGCGGAGCCACCTCACCCTGGAGGCCGGGACCCACCACCTCGACGGCACCGAAGCCCTCGCCCTGGCCCGCACCCGGTACGACATCGGAGACGGCAGCGACCTCGGCCGCATCGAACTCCAGCACCAGCTCGTGAAGGCACTGCTGGAGCAGATCGGGCGGCAGAACCTGCTGACCGACCCCGCCGGGCTGTACGAGGTGGCCGACGCGGTCACCGGGAGCCTCACCGCCGACACCGGGCTGGACTCGCTCGGCGAGCTGACCCGCCTCGGCCAGAGTCTGAGGGGACTGTCCTCCGCCGGTGTCACGACCCTGACCATGCCGGTGCTGCCCGCCCCCTGGGACCGCAACCGCGTGGTGGCCGACGAGCCGGAGGCGGGAGAGCTGTGGGCCTCGCTGCGGTGAGCGGCGGGCACCGGCCCGCCCCGGAGAAGTGACGCGGAAAAACTTCCGCGCGGGTGTCGATGTCCGTCCCTCCCGTTCGACGCAGTGGTGAGAGGCCGGGAGGGACCCGGTCCGCACGAGGCGAGGAGCCATCATGCCGCGCTATCTCTCCATGATCCGGATCGACGAGAACAACGCCCCCGAGGGGGGCCCGAGTGCCGAACTGATGCAGCGGATGGGCGAGCTGATCGAGGAGATGACCAAGGCCGGGGTCCTGCTGGACACCGCCGGGCTCACCCCGACCGCCGAGGGCACCCGGGTGCACTACGAGGGCGGCCGGCTCTCCGTGACCGACGGGCCGTTCACCGAGACCAAGGAGGTCATCGGCGGTTACGCGATGCTTCAGGCCAGGGACAAGGCCGAGGCGGTCGAGTGGACCAAGCGCTTCCTGCGGGTGCACGAGGAGCACTGGACGGTGACCTGCGAGGTGCGGGAGGTCGTCGAGGGCTGACCGTCCGGGTGCCGGGAGGCCGGGGCGGACCCGGGGGCCGGCGGCGGCTTCTTGGTTCCGCCGCCGTACGGGTGTCTGATGGTGGGCTGTGACACCACAGCCCACCACCGGCCCCGGCGGCCGGGAGACGGCGGCCCGCACCGTCGAGACCGTGTTCCGCATGGAGTCCCCCCGGGTGATCGCCGGCGTGACCCGTCTCGTCCGGGACGTCGGCATCGCCGAGGAACTCGCGCAGGACGCCCTGGTCGCCGCGCTGGAGCAGTGGCCGCGGGACGGGGTGCCCGCCAATCCGGGCGCCTGGCTCATGACCACCGCCCGCAACCGCGCCGTCGACCTGATCCGCCGCCGGGAGACCTACGTCCGCAAGCTGGCCGAGATCGGCCGCGACCCGTCGGCCGGGGTCGCCCCGCCGCCGGAGCCCGCCGACCCGGACGGCATCGACGACGACCTGCTCCGCCTCGTCTTCACCGCCTGCCACCCGGTGCTGTCCGCCGAGGCGCGCACCGCCCTCACCCTGCGGTTGCTCGGCGGCCTGACCACGGCCGAGATCGCCCGCGCCTTCCTCGTGCCGGAGGCGACCGTGGCCCAGCGGATCGTGCGCGCCAAGCGCACCCTGGCGACGCGGAACGTCGCCTTCGAGGTACCCCACGGTCCCGACCGCGCGGCCCGCCTCGGCTCGGTCCTGGACGTCATCTACCTGATCTACAACGAGGGGTACGCGGCCACGGCAGGCGACGACTGGCTGCGCCCCGCGCTGTGCGAGGACGCGCTGCGGCTGGCCCGTGTGCTGTCCGGACTGATGCCGGAGGAGTCCGAGGTGCACGGGCTCACCGCGCTGCTGGAGTTCCAGTCCTCACGGGCCGCGGCCCGCACCGGTCCGGACGGCGAACCGGTACTCCTCGAGGACCAGAACCGCGCCCGCTGGAACCGCGTGTTCATCGCCCGCGGTGTCGACGCCCTCACCCTCGCCGACGCCACCGCCGCCGGAGCCCCCGGCCCGTACGCTCTTCAGGCGGCCATCGCGGCCTGCCACGCGCACGCCCACCGCTACGACGAGACCGACTGGTCCCGGATCGCCACCCTGTACGGCCTGCTCGCCGCCCGCGCCCCCTCCCCGGTCGTCGAACTCAACCGCGCGGTCGCCGTCTCCATGGCCGAGGGCCCCGCCGCCGCACTGCCCCTCGTCGACGCCCTGACCGGCGTACCGGCACTGCGGGACTACCACCTGCTGCCCAGCGTCCGCGGTGATCTGCTGGCCCGCCTCGGCCGTACGCGGGAGGCCCGGGCCGAGTTCGAGCGGGCGGCGTCGCTGACCCGCAACGCACGCGAACGCGAGCTGCTGCTGCGCCGCGCGGCGGCGCAGGACGGCTGACCGGCGCACCGGTGGCCCGGCGGCGGGATGGCCGGGGCGCCGTCGACGCGGGGCGGAGGACCGTGGCGCAGGGGGAACCGTGCGGCCGGAGCGGGGTTTCGCGGCGCCGGGTGCCTGCGGGGGCCGCCGCCGCGCCGCCGCGGCCCTGGGCGGCGACCCCATGACCGTACGGGTGGGCCGCCGCCGCGTGGTCATCGCACCGGGTGCCCCAGCAGCATGGCCGGGGCGCCGGCGACGCGGGTGAGGAACACGGTGACGGACGCGGAGCCGTGCGGTTTGGGCAGCGCCTTGCGGCGCAGTTCCTCCGGCTCGACGGCCGAGCCGCGCTTCTTGACGGTCAGGATGCCGACCGCGCGCTCCCGCAGCAGCGCCTTGAGCTTCTTGACGTTGAAGGGAAGCCGGTCGGTGATCTCGTAGGCGGTGGCGTACGGCGTGCTGTGCGCCTCGTCGGAGGTGACGTAGGCGATGGTCGGGTCGATCAGCCCGCCGTTCAGGTCCCCGGCCACCTCGGCGACCAGGTGGGCGCGGATGACGGCGCCGTCGGGCTCGTACAGGTATCGGCCGACCGGCCGGACCTCGGGGTTCGGGAGCTCGGTCCCGGGTGTCACGTAGATGCCGGCCATGGCGGGCAGCAGCGTGGCCCGCCGTGCCCCCGGTGTCACGTCCGGGCCGAACCACAGCACGGCCTCCTTCACGTCCCCGCCGTCCGAGACCCACTCGGCCGTCGCCTCGGCGGGGATCGCCTCGTGCGGGATGCCGGGCGCGATCTTCAGCAGGCCGAGCGGTGCCGCGCGTGCGGCGGACACGGCCCAGGACAGGGGAGGGGAGTATGCCTCCGGATCGAAGATCCGGCCGCGTCCGGAGGAGCGCCGGGCGGGGTCGGCGAAGACCGCGTCGCAGCCGGCCGTGTCCACCTCCGTCACGTCGGCCTCGCGCACCTCGATCAGGCCGGCGAGCCCGAGCGCGTCGGCGTTGGCGCGGGCCGCCTCACAGGTCAGCGGGTCCCGGTCGACGGCCAGGACCCGGATCCCGGCGCGGGCCAGCGCGATCGCGTCGCCGCCGATCCCGCAGCACAGGTCGGCGACGGACCGCACCCCGCGGGCGCGGAGGCACTCGGCGCGGTACGTCGCCACACTCGCCCGGGTCGACTGCTCCACCCCGTTGGGTGTGAAGAACATCCGCCCCGCGTCCTCGGTGCCGAACTTCGCCACCGCCCGCTGACGCAGCCGCGCCTGGCCGAGCGCGGCCGACACCAGCTCGGCGGGGTGGGTGCGGCGCAGCCGGGTCGCGACGGCGAGTTCGTGCGCCGGGTCGGTGTCGCGCACCTCGTCGAGGAGGGCGCGGCCTTCGGGGGTGAGGAGGGGGGCGAGGTCGTTCACCGGGTCATTGTGGGCCAGTCGGTGGACCGTATGCGTCCGGCCGCGGTGTCGGGCCGGGTCCCGGCCGTCCGGCTGCGAGGATCCGGCGTCATGCGAGAAGTAGGACAAAATGATAAAAAGTGGCCGTCGCGTGGTGTGCGGACCGGCCTCGCCGTACTCGCTCTCGCCACCATCGCCTCGGCCTGCGGAGAGGGCGGCGGTGGCGACAAGGTCGAACCGGCGGGCGGCCAGCAGCCCTACCAGGCACCCCCGGCCCGCGCGCTCGACTCCTACGCCACCAAGCTGCGCGCCGCGCACGCCGCGAGCGTCGCCGCCGCGAAACGCTGGGGCCTGAAGAAGGTGCCCCTGACGGCTCCCGAGCCCCCGGAGAAGAAGCCGGAGATCACCACCCGCGACGGCTTCGAGGTGGACGGCCACCGCCGCCTCGGACTTCCCCCGGTGTTCACCACCGTCCCCACCAAGGAGAAGATCCTCTTCCTCACCATCGACGACGGTGAGGAGAAGGACCCCGCGTTCCTGCGGATGATGAGCGAACTGAAGATCCCCTACAGCGCCTTCCTCAGCGACTACCTCGTCAAGGAGGACTACGGCTACTTCAAGAAGATGCGGGACGGGGGCGTCGGCCTGCACAACCACACCCTGCACCACCCCTACCTCCCCGCCCTGTCCCGCGCCCGCCAGACGCGCGAGATCTGCGGCATGCAGAAGGTCATCGAGAAGCACTACGGCGAGCGCCCCGCCCTCTTCCGCCCGCCGTACGGCAACTACGACAAGAACACCCTGCGCGCCGCGAAGTCCTGCGGGATCACGCATGTCCCCCTCTGGAACGAGGAGGTCTTCGTCGACCGCTGGGAGTACCGCGAGTGGGACCGCTCGCTGCACCCCGGTGACATCGTCCTCACCCACTTCCGGGGCCGCGACGACTGGAAGGGCACGATGCCGGACATGATCCGCCGCTTCCTCGACCGGGTCACGGCCGAGGGCTACGCGGTGGCGCGGTTGGAGGACTACCTGTGAGGCGCGCGAGGGCCCTGACGGCCCTCGTGGCAGCCGCTGCCGCCGTACTCGGCGGGGGATGCGGCACCGGCCCGGACGGCCCGGACGCTCCCCGGCACGGATCCGCCACTGCCCCTGGCGGGCCGGCTGCGTCCCCTGGCGGGCCGGCGGATCTCCCGGGCGGGACGCCGGGTCCCTCCGCGCCGTCCGGGCTTCCCGTGCCGCCGGGGCCGGGGCCGGGGCCGGAGCCGGAGCCGGAGCCGGAGCCGGAGCCGGGGGCGGGGGGGGGGGCGGCGGGCAGGGCCACCCAGGCCACCGCCGCCCTCCCGCCCGTCATCGACCACATCCCGACCGACGACCGGGTCGTCTTCCTCACCTACGACGACGGCGTCGAACGCGCCCCCCGCTTCATCGACCTGGTCCGCGAACGCCGGCTCCCCGTCAGCATGTTCCTGACGGACAGTGTGATGGGCCCCGGCTACGCCCACTTCGCCCGCCTGCGCGCGGTCGGCGCGAGTCTGCAGAACCACACCCTGGACCATCCCGCCCTGCGCGGTCTGCCCTACGCCGGACAGCGCGCCGAGATCTGCGGTCAGCAGCGCAAGCTCAAGGCCCGCTTCGGCATCCGCCCCCGCCTGTTCCGCCCGCCCTACGGCACGTACGACGCCACCACCCTGCGCGCCGCCGCCGACTGCGGCATCGCGGCCGTGGTGCTGTGGCGGGCCACCCTGGAAACGGACGGCCACCTCACCTACGCCCGCGGCCCCCGCCACCTGAACCCCGGCGACATCGTCGCCGTACCCTCGGGCGAGGCGCCGACGCTGTCGCTGGCGGAACGGACGGGACGGCTGCTGGGGGAACTGGAGGAGCGGGGGCTGAAGGTGGGGCGCCTGGAGGACTACGCCCCAGGCCACCACTGACCCCGGCCCGGCAGCCCTGACGAGCACGGCCGGTACTCCCGCCGTCCGGCGGTCACTGGCGGGCACGGCCGGTACTCCCGCCGTCCGGCGGTCACTGGCGAGCACCGCTCACCTCTCAGCCCGTCCGGCGATTGAGGACGAGGCCCGTTCAGGGCCGAAGGGGGGTCTGGGGGCGCAGCCCCCAGTGACGGTCACTGCAACACCGCCGGCTGCACAACCCGGTGCAAAAACCGCCCCCCACGCCCGACGCGCCGCACGGCAACTGGCACTCCGCTTGACCGAGTGCTAATCCCGGTCATAGTCTCGGACCTGGCACTCCCCCCTGGAGAGTGCCAATGCGCGACGGGCAGGTCCGGCACCCGCGACGACGGATCCACCTGGTCGCCACCTCAGACAGTTAACCCCGTGAGATCTCCGAAGGGGGAGGTCGGATCGTGACGACCACCAGCTCCAAGGTTGCCATCAAGCCGCTCGAGGACCGCATTGTGGTCCAGCCGCTCGACGCTGAGCAGACCACGGCCTCTGGCCTGGTCATTCCGGACACCGCCAAGGAGAAGCCCCAGGAGGGCGTCGTCCTGGCCGTGGGCCCGGGACGCTTCGAGAACGGCGAGCGCCTGCCGCTCGACGTCAAGACCGGCGACATCGTGCTGTACAGCAAGTACGGCGGCACCGAGGTGAAGTACAACGGCGAGGAGTACCTCGTCCTCTCGGCTCGCGACGTCCTCGCGATCATCGAGAAGTAATTCACCCGCTTCACCGAAGCACCTGCATGTGAGCTGCGCCCCGGGCCCCCGCGACCTTATGAAGCCGGGCGTCAGGGGCGCAGTTCGTTTCACCCACGCTTTCCGAGAGGGCTGAACCGCTCCCATGGCGAAGATCCTGAAGTTCGACGAGGACGCCCGTCGCGCCCTTGAGCGCGGCGTCAACAAGCTTGCCGACACGGTGAAGGTGACGATCGGCCCCAAGGGCCGCAACGTCGTCATCGACAAGAAGTTCGGCGCCCCCACCATCACCAACGACGGTGTCACGATCGCCCGCGAGGTGGAGATCGAGGACCCGTACGAGAACCTCGGCGCGCAGCTGGTGAAGGAGGTGGCGACCAAGACCAACGACATCGCGGGTGACGGCACCACCACCGCCACCGTGCTGGCCCAGGCGCTGGTCCGCGAGGGCCTGAAGAACGTCGCCGCGGGCGCTTCCCCGGCCGCCCTGAAGAAGGGCATCGACGCCGCCGTCGCCGCGGTGTCCGAGGACCTGCTCGCCTCGGCCCGTCCGATCGACGAGAAGTCCGACATCGCCGCCGTCGCCGCGCTGTCCGCGCAGGACGAGCAGGTCGGCGAGCTCATCGCCGAGGCGATGGACAAGGTCGGCAAGGACGGTGTCATCACCGTCGAGGAGTCCAACACCTTCGGTCTGGAGCTGGACTTCACCGAGGGCATGGCCTTCGACAAGGGCTACCTGTCGCCGTACTTCGTGACGGACCAGGAGCGTATGGAGGCCGTCCTCGACGACCCGTACATCCTGATCACCCAGGGCAAGATCGGCTCCATCGCGGAGCTGCTGCCGCTGCTGGAGAAGGTCATCCAGGCCAACGCCTCCAAGCCGCTGCTGATCATCGCCGAGGACGTCGAGGGCGAGGCCCTGTCGACCCTGGTCGTCAACAAGATCCGCGGCACCTTCAACGCGGTCGCGGTCAAGGCGCCCGGCTTCGGCGACCGCCGCAAGGCGATGCTGCAGGACATGGCCGTCCTCACCGGCGCCACGGTCATCGCCGAGGAGGTCGGCCTCAAGCTCGACCAGGTCGGCCTGGACGTGCTCGGCTCCGCCCGCCGCGTCACCGTCACCAAGGACGACACCACGGTCGTCGACGGTGGCGGCAAGAAGGAGGACGTGACCGGTCGCATCGGCCAGATCAAGGCCGAGATCGAGACCACCGACTCCGACTGGGACCGCGAGAAGCTCCAGGAGCGCCTCGCGAAGCTGGCCGGCGGCGTGTGCGTGATCAAGGTCGGCGCCGCCACCGAGGTGGAGCTGAAGGAGAAGAAGCACCGTCTGGAGGACGCCATCTCCGCGACCCGCGCCGCGGTCGAGGAGGGCATCGTCTCCGGTGGTGGCTCCGCGCTGGTCCACGCCGTCAAGGTCCTCGAGGGCAACCTCGGCAAGACCGGCGACGAGGCCACCGGTGTCTCCGTGGTCCGCAAGGCCGCCGTCGAGCCGCTGCGCTGGATCGCCGAGAACGCCGGCCTCGAGGGCTACGTCATCACCTCCAAGGTCGCCGAGCTCGAGAAGGGCCAGGGCTTCAACGCCGCCACCGGCGAGTACGGCGACCTGGTCAAGGCCGGCGTCATCGACCCGGTCAAGGTGACCCGCTCCGCGCTGGAGAACGCCGCGTCCATCGCCTCCCTGCTCCTCACGACCGAGACCCTGGTCGTGGAGAAGAAGGAAGAGGAAGAGCCGGCCGCCGCCGGCGGTGGCCACGGCCACGCCCACTGACGACACGAGGTCGCCGGTACCTGAGTGAAGGCCCGGTTCCCGTCCGCCCGGACGGGAACCGGGCCTTTGCCATGCCCCCGATCATGGAACCGTCCCCGGCCGGAGAGGGTCTCTCCACACGGCAGACGGAGCAGGAGCAGGAGGGGGACGGCGATGCACCAGGTGCTCTACGGGGAGCGGTCCCGCAACCCACTGGCACGCACCGTGGAACTCACCGGGAGCGGGCTGCGCAGAGGCGGCAGGACGACTCCGCCGGCCGAGCTGAACCTCGCCGCCATGGCGGAGGCCTTCCTGCGCGGGCACTGGCTCGGCGGCGGAGGCAGCGAACGCCCCCTGGCCTCGCTGCCGCCGGACCGCGGCATCGTGCCGGTCACCCGGGCGACCGGCACCAGCACTCCCATGAAGGTACGCCAGGCGGCCGGCTTCGCCCGCGCGCTGGGTGAACTGGCGGTCCGCAGATGCGGCGGACCCGACCAGGTGGCCGCCCTCGCCGCGCGGGCGCACGCGGAAGGCGTACCCCTGTGGATCGCACGCCGGTACGCGCACGCCCCCGCCGGACCGGTGACCGTCGCCGTGGACCGCCGCTCGGTGCGCGTCGACGTCTGGGGCCCTCACGCCCCGGCCGTACGGCTCAGAGCACCGCAGGGCTACCTCTCCGACTCCGTCGACCAGGCCCACGGCCTGGTCATGACCGTCGGTGACGTCCCCGCCGGAATCGAACTGCGCAGGAAGCTCCGCAGATCCAAGAACAAGGTCGAGATCCGCCTGCCCGACCGGCTGTGGACCCTGCGCCGCGAGGACACCGTGAGTTCGTCACTGCTGCGTGACGGCGCCCGTGTCGCCGTACTGACCCGCCCGCCCCGCGGCACCACCCCGGCCCCCGGCACCCTGCTGCTCCCGCTGTCCGACGTCCACCACGAGAGCCCCGACCCCCTGGACGCCGTGATGGCCCACGCGGTCGCGGTCTCCTTCGGTCTCGGCGACACCACGGGCACGGCCAGATTCCGCCCCGCGCACCGCTACCGCGGGGCCACGGGCGACGCCGCCTGGGACCGCCCCTGGTTCAGCAACCTCGGCAGGGACCGCGACGACAACGAACCCGGCGGCGGCGACGGCTGGGGGAGCGACGGCGGAGACGGAGGCGACGGAGGCGGCGACGGAGGGGGCGGCGGTGACGGAGGCGGGAGCGGAGGCGGCGACTGAGCCGGCCCGCACCCCCGCGCCTCGCCCCGCTCCCGGTCCAGGGATCACCAGGCCTTGCTGCGGTCGAACTCCGTGATGTCGACGGTGACGCCGGAGGTCTTGAGCGTGGTGGGGGACTCCCCCGTGGCCGTCTGCCCCGGCTGTACGTCGGTGGCCAGCTCGGTCGAGTTGTAGAGCCGTTTGCCGTCCGGCCCCACGGCCTCCCACTCCCACGTGGAGTTCGACTTCTCCGAACTCCGGTTCGTGATGGTCCAGGTGACCCAGATGTTCTCGAACCCGGCCTGGGAGCGGTCCTCGATCTCGAAACTCACGAGATCGCCCCGCTCACCACCCGACACCTCCGACCGCCCGTCCTTGGGCTCCTCGCCCTGGTCTTCGGCCTTTGGCGTAATGCGCAGGTCGGCGGTTGGGGGCGGCTGTCGGCGGGGCGGTGGAAGGCGGCCGTGATCCCGGAAATCGAACGGGAATTCAAAAGAGAATAGGTGTGCGAATACAGTGCGGGGATTCCCGGGTTCGCGGGTTTCGAGAACATCACGTGAGGAGGGCTTCTGTAACGGGAGGGCCACAGCACTGAACGCCCGTCGAAATCCACGGTGTTGCCCGTCATGCGTGTGTCACCATCAACCTCCTTTTACTGCGGGAAAGTTGGGGATATGGCGGGTTGGACCACCGACCACAGAGTCAAAATCATCGTGGGAATCGTCGGAGCCGCGGCGGTGATCGTCGCCGCGGTCATCACCGGCCTGATGAAGTCGGACACCACCAGCGTGGACCAGAAGAACGGGCGGGACGGCACCGTCTGCATCGGCTCGAAGTGCTGAGACGAATGTCGTGCGGGCATGGCGCAGAGCGGTCCGCGGGACGGGGGCGGGGACGAGCCGACCGGGCCACTCCTCCTCGCAGCCCGAGGAGGGCGGCGCAGGGCTCACGGGCGGCGGGGGCTCCGGCGGCGCGAACGACGATGAACCGCACGAGGAGCCGGCCGACTGCTGCGTATGTCCTTCGAGGGGGCGCTCGGTGACACACACGGGCGGTCGGGTCTCCGGCCGTGCGCAGGTGACGGGCGGAGCCGGATGACCGAGGCGGGAAGAATGAGAACGTGGAGAAGAGCGGCCCGCGGGCCGGTACTCGCGTGCCTGCTGGTGTGCGTGGCCACCGGCTGCGGCGACACCAACAACATCGACGCGCATGCCGGGCGGGACGGCAAGGTCTGCGTGGACGGCGCGGTGTGCGACGAGGATGCGACGGAGCCCGGGGCGCCGGAGTCCTCGGAGGCGTCCCCATCGGCCGGCTCCCCGTCGTCCGATGACCCGTCCGGCGACGGCACCCCGGACGACGACGGCGGCGAAGTCGTCACCGCCGATCCCGGATCCGCCGTCTCCGGCGATGACCCGGCCGAGGCGCGTTCCGACGTCCGCGTGCGGCACCTCACCGAGATCGGTCCGATCGGGGGGTACGGGAACAACGTGAGGAAGGACTCCTCGCAACTCGGTGACACCCCCCTCACCAAGAGCATCGTCTTCGCGCCGGGGGTCTTCAGCAAGACGGTCAAGCCGCTCACCTTCACCGTCCCCACCGGGCTGACGCGCTTTGCGGCGACCGTCGGACTCGACGACGAGACGCTGCCCGACTACGTGGCCCACGTCGGCATCGAGAACCGCGACGGAACGACCCTCACCAGCCTCACCCTCCGGACCGGAGACGTGCACAACATCTCGGAGAACGTGGCCGGGGCGGGAGCGATCACCATCAGCGTCTCGATCCTGGAATGGGCGTCGGACGCGGTGAACAGCAGACCGCGTGTCGTGATCGGCGACGGCAGATTCATCAGGTAGACGCCGTATCTGCCGCGCTGCCCCCGGCGGTCAGTCCGTCGTCCCTTCAGCCGAGCGGGCCGAGCAGGACCGGTACCACTGAATTCCTGTGCCTTTCGTATCCGCGGGGGATAGCCTGCGCGGCGGACTCTCACCCCTCCCTGATCGGATGGTCGGGATTGCCTATCGTATTTCTTATCGAATTAGATTCGATTCCATTCCCCCGATGAAAAGGTTTATGGACATGTGTATGGCGATTCGGTAGGGGAGTCAGTTAATCTTCAACAGGGGTGTCGTCAAGTGCATCCCTGTCGCACGCATACGACAGTGGGGGGCGTGCAGTGGAGCTCTGGGGTTCACTCATATCGACAGCCAGGTGCGCAAACGCGCGGGTGCATGGCGTCCTGGATTCCTATGCGGAGAAAGTCACCCCGAAGGGGAGAGTGGGGCAAGCCTTCTTCATCTTCATCGTCCCGCTCGTGGTCATGGGACTCGTCTATGCCGTATGCGCCTGGACCGGCGTGGAGTCATCGGAGGACTGTCCCGCTTCCACCCTTCTGCACCTGGCCATCCCGGCTCTCCAGGAACGGCCCTCGGAGTGCCGTGAACTGCCTCTCGTCGCCGACCTGCCGAGCGTCGCCCTCGGTTTCACGTCGACGCTCGCGGTGACGATCTACCTGACCCTGATCAAGAGGCTGGGGCGGCTCGAGCGAGGACTCGTCGCCTCCGGACTCGTGAAATCGGCGAAGTTCAGGGAGGGGCAACTCGCCGAGCGGCTCGCAGCCCTCCACGAGGGGATCCGCATCGCGCGCCGGGGCAGAGTGGTGCTGCTGGCTTTCAGTATCGCCCTGAGCTGCTACCTCTACTGGGCTGCCTTCAAGGGCGGTCGCGCTTTCTCCGACCTCTCCGCCATATCCAGGGAGCATCCGAGCGAAGAGGTGCTGCGTGCCTCGTGGTGGGCCAATCATGAAGAGCATATCGGGCTGGCCGTCACCTGGATCGTTGTCGGGGCGTTCGGTATCTACTTCGCGGCGAAGCAGGCCTATATCTACGGAAAGCTCGTAGGCTTCTCTGTCGGCTCCAGGAAATACTGGGAGTTCCAGTACGTGCCGAGGGATCGCGACGACGACTTCGGATGGAAGCCGGTGGGCGAAATCAACGCCATGATCTATCTGGGCTTCCTGAACTTCGCGGTCAGCCTGTTCGCTGTCGCCTACCTCTTGCAGGACGCGCCCGGCGGATGGGGCAAGGCGGCCATCGGCGCTATGGCACTGCTGGGAATCGTGGCGAACCTGGGCGTTCTGCTGGCGCTTCTCTGGGTGATGGTGAGGAACCACCGCAAGATCATCATGCGGAATCGGGCAGAGGTGAAGAGGAGACTGCTGGAGCGTGAGGGCCGGCTGCGGGCGTCGCGTGAACTCCCCGCTCACGCGGGCGGGCGGTCTCCGCAGCGTCGCGGCGGGCCGATCGCGTCGAAGGGGCCTGCCGTCGGCGAGAAGGAATACTCGTACCTCTCCGTCCAGGGGACGCTCCTGTTCGAGGCGCCCCGCTGGTATCCCCTGAAGGGGAGACTCCGGCCGCTCCTGTCGGTGGCCCCCGGACTCTTCGCCTTCTACAAGGCGGGCGCCGAGCTTGTGAAGCTCATCCAGTGAGTCCGTCGCCCTGTCCCCGGCTGACCGCGCGCCTCAGACCCACCCTCACCGAGAGGCGGGCTCCCATTTCGCCGTGCTGACCTCCACCGACGAGGTGCGGGCGGCGACGGAACCCTCCGGAAAGCTCCGCAGGATCGGTACTCCCCGCACCTCTCCGTACGTCGTCGCGCTCGTCGAAGGGCTCAGCCGTCACCGAGGGGAACGAGCAGGCATCCGACGCGGGGACGCAGGGCCTGGCATCGCCGCCAGGCTCCGCTGACCTGCTCGGCCGGCTCAGAGCTCGGTGGGCTCCAGCGCCCCCAACTCCGCCATCAGCCCCAGCCGGTCGTACTGCCACCAGCCCTCGACGATCTTCCCGGTGTCACCGAAGCGGAAGATGACCGTACCGGTCATGGACGCCTTCTTCCCGGTGGCCGGGATGCCGAGGAAGTCGCCCGTGTGGGTGCCCTGCCAGCTCCACCGGGTGCAGACGCGGTCGCCCTGGGCGATCTGGTCCTCGATGCGGAAGGAGAAGTCGAAACCACCGCGCCAGACGTCCATCTCGCGCCGGAAGTGGTCGAGGCCGATGATGTCCTGCTCGTTGGCCGGATCGTGGTCGCGGTAGTGCTCCTCGATCAGACCCGTCATCGGCGACAGATCGTCCGCCGTGGCCACCACCTCGAAGAAGCGCCGCGCGGAATCCGTGTTCAGCCGCGCGTCGCGCACCACGTCCAGGTCCGTGAACGTCGGCATCCCGTCGCAGAGCGCCACCATCTCCCGGAAGATCCGGTCGGTCTCGGGGAGCTGTGAGTTCCGCATCGCCTCCTCGTAGGACGGGAACTCCACGATCTCGACGATGTGCGAGGTGTCCGAGCGGTCCTTGCCGACGACCGCGTGGGTCGCCGTCCGCTTCCCCCTGCTCTGCTCGACCCACTGGTCCATGAGCCGGTCCATCTCCTCGAACCGGTTCGTCCTGCAGTCGATCAGCTGCATGAAGGTCATGACGTCACCGCCTCCGGCCCCCGGTCCGGGGGTCCTGGGTCCGGATGTCCTGGTCCCTCCATTCTCCTCCGTCGGACGGTCCGCGTCCCGCCCGGCCGGAGTATCCGGAGTACCGGAGTGCCGGAGTGCCGGAAGACCTCTACCGGGGGCCGTACTTCCGCCCGGTCCGGGACGAGAGGCCGCCGAGCAGTCCGCGCGGGACCAGCTTCGCCGCCCCCATCAGGGCCTTGTAGCGGGGGTCCGGGATCGACACCGTCCTGCCCCGGGCCAGGTCGGTGAGGGCGGCCGCGGCGACCTTGTCCGCGTCCAGCCACATCCAGCCCGGGATGCTGTCCGTGCCCATCCCGGCCCGCTCGTGGAACTCGGTGCGCACGAAGCCGGGGCACAGCGCCATCAGACGGACGCCGTGGCCCGCCAGGTCGACGGCCGCGCCCTGGGTGAACTGCACCACCCACGCCTTGGAGGCACCGTACGTCCCACGCGGCACGAACGCGGCGGTCGAGGCGACGTTCACGACGCCTCCGCGCCCGCGCTCCCGCATCGCCTCCACGGCCGACGACGTCAGCCGGAGCACGGCCTCGCAGTGCACCTTGAGCATCCGCAGCTCGTCGGCCATGGGGACCTCGAGGTAGCGGCCCTTGTTGCCGAACCCGGCGTTGTTGATCAGCAGGTCGACGGGGTTCTTCCGGTCGCCGAGGCGGTCGGCCACCGACTCGATGCCCTTGTCCTCAGCCAGGTCGGCGGTCAGCACCTCCGCCTCGATGCCGTGGCGGTCGTGCAACTCGGTGGCCTGTTCGCGCAGCCGGCCGGTGTCGCGGGCCACCAGCACCAGGTCATGTCCGTCGGCCGCCAGCCGCCGCGCGAACGCGGCACCGATCCCAGCCGTCGATCCCGTAATCAGAGCCGTTGTCATGGCGCAAGAGTAGTTACCCGGAGCGGAGTCGTCCGCTCGGTGCCGAGCTGTCAGGCCGTGGACTCCACCTCGTACTTCTCCATGTACTTCCGCGCCAGCGCGCGCGCCTCCGGATGCAGTGCCGGGCCGGCCGCGGTCAGCCGCGGCAGCAGTGTCCGTTCGGTCGTCACCGCGCGGAACTGCAGAGCCACCGTCACCTCGTGGTCCGGCCGGTGCAGGATCCGTACGGCGTCGCCCGCCCGTATCCCGCCGGGCCGGATGACCCGCAGGTACGCACCCGGCGCGCCGCGCCGCGTGAACCGCTTCACCCAGCCCTTCTCACCCAGATGGCCCTGGAAGGTGCGGCAGGGGATGCGTCCGCTGGTGATCTCCAGCACCACGTCCGCGCCGATGCCCCAGCGCTCGCCGATCAGCGCGCCGGACACGTCGATCCCTTCGGTGGTGAGGTTCTCGCCGAAGGATCCGGGCGCCAGCGGGCGTCCCAGCGTGCGCTCCCACTCGTCGAGATCCTCCCGGGCCACGGCGTAGACGGCCTGGTCGTCGCCGCCGTGGTGCCTGGTCTCGCAGACCGCGTCCCCGGCCAGTCCGCTGCCCCCGACACCCTTGGGTCCGGGGGCCTCCACCCGCACGGGTCCGGTCACCGGCTGCTTGTCGATACCGGTCACACCGTCGGGATGGTCCGTGTACGGCACCGCCGTGGGGCGCCCCACGTTCACAGAGAGAAGCTTCATGGGCGAACGGTAGGCGATCGAGATAAAAGCGTCGACGCATTATGGGTCGCGAGGTCAAAGGGTCGCTTATCCTTGTGGAGTGATCGAAGCCCGACATCTCCGCGTGCTGCGTGCCGTGGCCACCACCGGTTCCTTCTCCGCGGCGGCCCGCGAGCTGGGCTGCACCCAGCCGGCCGTCAGTCAGCAGATGAAGGCCCTGGAGGCGTCGGTCGGCACGCCCCTGCTCATCCGCAGCGGCCGCGAGATGCGTCTGACCCAGGCCGGTGAGGCACTGGTGCGGCATGCCGCCGGGATCATCGCCGGACTCACCGCGGCCGAGGAGGAGGTCGCCGCCATCGCCGGGCTGCGCGCGGGCCGGGTCCGGCTCGTCTCCTTCCCCAGCGGCAGCTCCACGCTCGTTCCCACGGCGCTCGCCGCCCTGCGCGACGCCCACCCGGGCACCCGGGTCTCCCTCGAGGAGGCCGAACCGCCGCGCTCCGTGCGGCTGCTGCGCGAGGGTGACTGCGATGTGGCCCTGGCCTTCCGCTACGAAGGGGCGGCGGGTGCGGAGGAGTGGGACGACCTCGTCGTCCGGCCGCTGCTGTCGGACCGGCTGGTGGGGCTGGTGCCGGAGGGGCACCGGCTCGCCCGTGCGGCGTCCCTGGCCATCGGTGAACTCGCCGACGAGCCGTGGATCGCCGGCTGCCCGCGCTGCCGGGGGCAGCTGGTCGAGGTGTGCGAGACGGCCGGCTTCACCCCGCGCATCGACTTCGCGACCGACGACTACCCGGCGGTCGCCGGACTGGTGGGCGCGGGACTCGGGGTCGCGGTCCTGCCCCAGCTGGCCATCGAGTCCGTACGGCCCCGGGGGGTGCGCACCGTGGCACTGGAGCCCGCCGTGCGGCGGGAGATCGTCGCCCTCACGCTCCCGGATCTCGCCCAGGTGCCCGCGGTCGCCGCGACGCTGGAGAAGCTGGCCGCGGCCGCGGCCGGCTGACGGCGCGGCGGCAGCCCGTCGAGCCGGCTGCCGGCCTGTCACGGGCAGCCCGTCGTGGAGCAAGGACACGCGTGCGTGCCCGCGTTTCAGAAGAAACGTTCCTTCAGTTGTTCGAAGCGGAGACGTGTCCGCCGCCGGCCGATGCCGGCACCAGCCGGTGACGCGCCCGCCCCATCAGCTCTTCGCGCTCGTCCTCGGTCAGGCCGCCCCACACGCCGTACGGTTCGCGGACCGCCAGCGCGTGCGCGGCGCACTCGGCGCGTACCGGGCACCTCATGCAGACCTCCTTGGCCGAGTTCTCGCGAGCGCTTCGAGCCGCACCGCGCTCACCTTCGGGGTGGAAGAACAACGAGCTGTCCACCCCGCGGCAGGCAGCGAGGAGCTGCCAGTCCCACAGGTCCGCGTTCGGTCCGGGAAGGCGGGAGAAATCTGCCATTGTGTGACCCCTTGTAGCCGTTCTGGGCGGATCCGGTGTCCACGACCGTACAACTACGATCAAAGGAGATGAAAATATGACTCATTGCGAATCTAGCCCCGAACACCATCAAAGGGGAAGAAAAGGGTCTGAATGGGGCACGGGTTGTGGTGAAAGTTCGAGGGTCCGCGCGCATGTCTGCACCGTGAGCGCCTCCTCACGTAGAGTGCCGAAGATGGCAGACGGCCCCGTAACTCTTTCGAGTGACCGTCGTTGAGAGTGCGAGGCGGTTGAAGGAACAGGTGCTCGGGCGGGTGTCCGGGTCAGTCGACCGCACAGGTGACGATTTCGTACCAGCCTGGAGGCTCAAGGTGACGCGCATCAGCTGCGGAGGGCGGCCATGACTTCCGTCCTCGTCTGCGACGACTCCCCGCTTGCCCGGGAGGCGCTCCGCCGTGCGGTCGCGACCGTGCCCGGTGTCGAGCGCGTAACGACGGCTGCCAACGGCGAGGAAGTCCTCCGCCGCTGGGGTGCCGACCGCTCGGATCTGATTCTGATGGACGTACGCATGCCCGGCCTGGGCGGCGTCGAGACGGTCCGCCGGCTGCTGTCCGCCGACCCGGGGGCGCGCATCATCATGCTCACCGTCGCCGAGGACCTGGACGGTGTGGCGCTCGCGGTGGCCGCCGGCGCACGCGGCTATCTGCACAAGGACGCCTCCCGCGCGGAGCTGCGGGCCACGGTCACGCAGGCGCTCGCGGACCCGACCTGGCGGCTCGCCCCGCGGCGGCTGCGCTCCGCCGAGATGGGTGCGGCGCCGACGCTCACCGCGCGGGAGATCCAGGTCCTCGAAGGAATGAGCCACGGCCGCTCCAACGCGGAGATCGGCCGGGAGCTGTTCCTCTCGGAGGACACCGTCAAGACGCACGCGCGACGGCTCTTCAAGAAGCTCGGCGCCTCCGACCGGGCCCACGCGGTGGCGCTCGGGTTCCGGTGGGGTCTGGTGCGCTAGGCCCGACCTGCGGGCCGGGCCGGATGCGGCGTACGGCGGCGGGAGCGGGCCGGTGAGCGGGTACGGGCCGGTGCGCGGGGGCGTGCCGGTGCCTCCGCCCGGGACCGGATCCTGCCGGGGGCCGGGAACGGTTCGGGTGCCGTCGGTCCATGGTCGTGCGCACCCAGCGCACCCAGCGCACCCAGCGGCGCGCCCCGCGTGTCGTGCGTCCGCCTGTGCTCCCGCGCGCGGTCATGTCGCCCCGCACGCCTCGCTGCCGTGCGGAGCCGGAACGGCGGGCCCACGGTCCCCGGTGTGCTGCGCCCTCGCGCGGTGTCGTCATGGGGCCGGTCAGCCGGCAGCGCGGAGCGCGCGGAACGGCGGCGTGCGGTCCCCCGCCTCCCGTGCCGGACCCGTCCGGGCGGCGAGCCCAGGCGCCGGTCGCGTACCCCGCGAGAACCACCCCGGAAACCTGCCCCACCAGGGCTTCCTCGATGGCCGGCAGGTGCCCGCTGCTCGTTTCGGCGCCGATGGCGCATCCTTGAGGTGTGGAGTTCCTCGGGGACGAGTCGGTCGAGCGGGAGGGGAGGGCGCAGGGTATGAGTTCCGGCGCACCTGCTCATAACGCTTCGGTGCACAACCAGGGACACGGTGCCGCGGACCAGACGCCGGCAAGGCACCATGGACCGATGCGCGACGACGAGGCGGGCACTGCCCATGGGGCGTTCGGTGCGCTCGTCCATCGCGCCGTCGACGGAGACGAGCAGGCCACACACGACCTGCTCGCACATGTCCACCCCCTGGCGCTGCGCTACTGCCGCACGCGTCTGTCCCGGCTCCCCGGCGACGCCCGGCACTTCGTCGAGGACCTCGCCCAGGAGGTCTGCGTCGCGGTGCTCCTCGCGCTGCCCCGCTACAAGGACACCGGCCGGCCCTTCGAGGCGTTCATCTTCGCCATCGCCTCCCACAAGGTCGCCGACCTCCAGCGCGCGGCGATGCGGCACCCCGGATCGACCGCCGTGCCCTCCGACGAGATGCCCGAGCGCCCCGACGACTCCCTCGGCCCGGAAGAGCGCGCCCTGCTCAGCAGCGACGCCGAATGGGCCAAGAAACTGCTGGCCAGCCTGCCCGAGAACCAGCGCGAGCTGATCCTGCTGCGCATCGCCGTCGGGCTCACCGCCGAGGAGACCGGCCAGATGTTGGGTATGTCACCCGGGGCCGTCCGGGTGGCGCAGCACCGCGCGCTGAGCCGGCTGCGGGCCCTGGCGGAGCAGTAACCGCCGCCCTCGCACCGCTCCTTCGGTCCAGCCGATGAACGGACGATCAGCCGTCTCCGTACGAACATACGAAGCCGGAGCCGTGTGAAACCGTGGAATGAGACGTCCGCGCTTCCCGTTAGCATGGACATCCGCACCGATCAAGGCCATTTGGGGAAGGTGTCATGACTGCGAACGTCGACGGAGTGCCCGGAAAATTCGCGACACTCGGGCTGACCTACGACGACGTGCTGCTGCTGCCGGGCGCATCCGAGGTGCTCCCCAACGCGGTTGACACCTCGTCCCGCATCTCCCGCAACGTCCGGGTGAACATTCCCCTGCTCTCGGCCGCGATGGACAAGGTCACCGAGGCCCGTATGGCGATCGCCATGGCCCGGCAGGGCGGCGTCGGCGTGCTCCACCGCAACCTCTCCGTCGAGGACCAGGCCAATCAGGTCGACCTGGTGAAGCGCTCCGAGTCCGGCATGGTCACCGACCCCATCACCATTCACCCGGACGCCACGCTCGCCGAGGCCGACGCGCTGTGCGCGAAGTTCCGCATCAGCGGCGTCCCGGTCACCGACGGCAACAAGAAGCTGCTCGGCATCGTCACCAACCGTGACATGGCCTTCGAGACCGACCGTTCCCGTGAGGTGCGCGAGGTCATGACCCCGATGCCGCTGGTCACCGGGCACGTCGGCATCTCCGGCGTCGAGGCGATGGAGCTCCTGCGCCGCCACAAGATCGAGAAGCTGCCGCTGGTCGACGACACGGGGGCGCTCAAGGGCCTGATCACGGTCAAGGACTTCGTGAAGGCCGAGCAGTACCCGCACGCCGCCAAGGACGGGGAGGGCCGGCTGATCGTCGGCGCCGCCGTGGGCGCCAGCCCCGAGGCCCTGGAGCGGGCCCAGGCGCTCGCCGAGGCCGGTGTGGACTTCCTGGTCGTCGACACCTCGCACGGCCACAACAGCAACGCCCTGAGCTGGATGGCGAAGATCAAGTCGAGCGTCGGCATCGACGTGATCGGCGGCAACGTGGCCACGCGCGACGGCGCCCAGGCGCTGATCGACGCCGGTGTCGACGGCATCAAGGTGGGCGTCGGACCCGGCTCGATCTGCACCACCCGGGTCGTCGCCGGCATCGGAGTACCGCAGGTCACGGCCATCTACGAGGCGTCCCTCGCGGCCCGCGCGGCGGGCGTCCCGCTCATCGGCGACGGCGGGCTGCAGTACTCCGGCGACATCGGCAAGGCGCTCGCCGCCGGCGCCGACACCGTCATGCTGGGCAGCCTTCTCGCGGGCTGCGAGGAGTCCCCCGGCGAGCTGCAGTTCATCAACGGCAAGCAGTTCAAGTCGTACCGCGGCATGGGCTCGCTGGGCGCCATGCAGTCCCGGGGACAGGGCAGGTCGTACTCGAAGGACCGCTACTTCCAGGCCGAGGTCGCCGCCGACGACAAGCTCGTGCCGGAGGGCATCGAGGGCCAGGTGCCCTACCGCGGCCCGCTGGCCAACGTGCTGCACCAGCTCGTCGGCGGTCTGCGCCAGACGATGGGCTACGTGGGCGCCGCGACCATCGAGGAGATGGAGTCCAAGGGCCGCTTCGTCCGCATCACGTCGGCCGGTCTCAAGGAGAGCCACCCGCACGACATCCAGATGACGGTCGAGGCACCGAACTACAGCCGCCAGTAGAGGCGAGCCCGTCGAGGGCGGCTCCGGATGCGTCCGGGGCCGCCCTCGCGCGACGTCCGGGGCGGTGGGCGCCGCGGCCGTCGGGGATACTGGAAGGCGCTGCAAACGCATCAGGGAAAGGCCACAGACGTGACTGAGATCGAGATCGGGCGCGGCAAGCGCGGCCGCCGGGCGTACGCCTTCGACGACATCGCCGTCGTCCCCAGCCGCCGTACGCGGGACCCGAAGGAGGTCTCGATCGCCTGGCAGATCGACGCCTACCGCTTCGAGCTGCCGTTCCTGGCCGCTCCCATGGACTCGGTCGTCTCACCGGCCACGGCGATCCGCATCGGTGAGCTCGGCGGCCTCGGTGTGCTGAACCTCGAGGGCCTGTGGACGCGCCACGAGGACCCGCAGCCGCTGCTGGACGAGGTCGTCGGCCTGCCCGCCGAGGCGGCCACCCGGCGCCTCCAGGAGATCTACGCCGCTCCCATCAGGGAGGAGCTGATCGGGCAGCGCATCAAGGAGGTGCGCGACTCGGGCGTGGTCACCGCCGCCGCGCTCTCCCCGCAGCGCACCGTCCAGTTCTCCAAGGCCGTCGTCGACGCGGGCGTGGACATCTTCGTCATCCGCGGCACGACGGTCTCGGCCGAGCACGTCTCCAGTTCGCACGAGCCGCTGAACCTGAAGCAGTTCATCTACGAGCTCGACGTCCCGGTGATCGTCGGCGGTTGCGCCACCTACACCGCCGCCCTGCACCTCATGCGCACCGGCGCGGCGGGCGTGCTGGTCGGCTTCGGCGGCGGCGCCGCGCACACCACGCGCAACGTGCTGGGCATCCAGGTCCCCATGGCCACCGCGGTCGCCGACGTGGCCGCCGCCCGCCGCGACTACATGGACGAGTCCGGCGGCCGGTACGTGCACGTCATCGCGGACGGCGGCGTCGGCTGGTCGGGCGACATCTCCAAGGCGATCGCCTGCGGCGCGGACTCCGTGATGATGGGCTCTCCGCTGGCCCGCGCTACGGACGGTCCGGGCAGGGGCAACCACTGGGGCATGGAGGCCGTCAACGAGGAGCTGCCGCGCGGCCAGAAGGTCGACCTCGGCACGGTCGGCACGCTGGAGGAGATCCTCACCGGCCCGTCGCACACCCCCGACGGCTCGATGAACCTCTTCGGCGCCCTGCGCCGCGCGATGGCCACGACCGGCTACAGCGAGCTGAAGGAGTTCCAGCGCGTCGAGGTGACGGTGGCGGACTCGCAGCACCGGCGGTAGGGGTCGGACGGGCTTTTCGTACGGCACCGAGAGGGCCGGTCACCTGGTGAGGTGACCGGCCCTCTCGCATGTCGGGGGGCGTGCGGGGGCGCCCGTGGCAGTCGGGGGGCGCGCGGTCGCTTTCGGGGTCGATTCGCGCTGGTACACCCGTGTGAGGCCGCTACTGTCCCCGACGGCGCCCAGTTCTTCTGGGAGCCCCCTTCCAAGGACCTGGTCCGGACCCCGCCCTCGGGGCCCGGCCCGATTCCGACGGACCGTCCACCGGGTCACTGGGCGGTGTCGTGGAAGGGGGCGCCCATGGGACGCCACCGCAGGCCCACTCGCTGGGATCGGATCCGTCCGTGGGCGGTGAAGTGCCGGAGGAGGTGGATCTTGCGGATTTTCGGATGGTGAGCGGCCGCCCCCACGAAGACTGGGGGCGGACACCCGTGAACCATTCCGGAGCCTGCCGCAGTGACCGCTGCGGTGGGCTCCGCCTGTTTTCTACCGTACCCGTGCGGCACCCCGCCCACCACCAACCCTGTGGCGCGGACAGCCTCCGCGCGCCCCCTCCTCACAACCGGTGCGCCGCCCCCGTAGGAGTGGCCCCCCGGGTGTCCAGCAAGAGCTGGGCCTTCACCGACAGGCCCTGGAGGTCGTACGTGCGGTGCTGTTGCAGCAGGATCGTCAGGTCGGCGTCGGCGGCGGCCTCGTAGAGGGAGTCCGCGCGGGGGACGGGGCGGTCGAGGACGTTCCAGGACGGGACGTGCGGGTCCTGGTAGCTGATGGAGGCGCCCAGTTCCATCAGCCGGACCGCGATCTCCTGGGCCGGGCTGCCCTGCTGGTCGGCGAGGTCGGCCTTGTAGGTGACGCCGAGGAGCAGCACACGTGCGCCGCGCGCGGACTTGCCGTGCTCGTTGAGGAGCGCGGCGGCGCGCTGCACGACGTAGCGCGGCATCCGGCTGTTGACCTCCTGGGCGAGTTCCGCCATGCGCAGGGTGCGGCCCGCGTGGGCGGTCAGGTCCTGGGGGACGGCGTGGCCGCCGACGCCGGGGCCGGGGCGGAAGGGGTGGAAGCCGAAGGGTTTGGTCTCCGCGCAGCGCAGCACGTCCCACAGGTCGATGCCCAGGTCGTGGCAGAGGGCGGCCATCTCGTTGACGAGGGCGATGTTGACGTGCCGGAAGTTGGTCTCCAGGAGCTGCACGGTCTCCGCCTCGCGCGGGCCGCGCGCGCGGACGACCTTGTCGGTGAGCCGGCCGTAGAAGGCGGCGGCCGACTCGGTGCAGGCGGGGGTGAGGCCGCCGATGACCTTCGGGGTGTTGGCGGGGGTGAAGTCGCGGTTGCCCGGGTCGACGCGGCTGGGGGAGTGGGCGAGGTGGAAATCGCGTCCGGCGCGGAGACCGGAACCCGATTCGAGCAGGCGCAGCAGGGGCCCCTCCGTCGTCCCGGGGGGGACCGGGGACTCCAGGATCACCGTGGTGTGCGGGCGCAGCCGCGTGGCGAGGGTCCGAGCGGCCGTCTCGACCTGCCCGAGGGCCGGTCCGCCGTCCGTGCCGCGTAGGGTCGGCGCGCAGATGACGGCGGTGCGCACCCGGCCCAGTTCGGCGGGGTTGGTGGTGGTGCGGAAGCCCTGGGCCAGCATGCGGCGCTGCTCGGCGGCGCTGAGGGAGCCGGGCTCGGGGCCGGTCCGGTATCCGACGGTGGGGATGCCGGCGGTGACGGCGGCCTGGGCCAGGGGCAGTCCGTACGGGCCGAGTCCGATGACGGCGAGATCTGCGGGCATGGCGTGGGCCGTCCTTCCCAATAACCGGAGTGCGACAGGTGCGCAAGCGCTGTGGACTGGACAGGCGAGCGCAATGTCAGACTAGGAGTAAATATGACCGATATGTGGGATTGATCGGTTGGTTTCGGTGAGTCGTTCCGCGGGTGTTGTCCACAGGCTGGGGGCGCGTGTGGCTGAAGTCGGGCAAGAGGGTCAGAATCTGGGCATGAGGATGAGGGACCGGGCTTCGCCCCACAGGTGCGGCCGACGCGACCGATGAGCGGGAGGCAGCGGTGAGGACAGCGACACTGGGGCCGGCGCAGCGCGCCGAATCACTCGCATCCATGGCCGAGCACGAACTGGACGTGCTGGTGGTGGGTGGCGGAGTGGTCGGTGCGGGCACGGCGCTCGACGCCGTGACACGGGGCCTGTCCACGGGACTTCTCGAGGCGCGCGACTGGGCGTCGGGCACCTCCAGCCGGTCCAGCAAGCTGATCCACGGTGGCCTGCGCTATCTGGAGATGCTCGACTTCGCCCTCGTCCGCGAGGCGCTGAAGGAGCGCGGTCTGCTCCTGGAAAGGCTCGCTCCGCATCTGGTGCGTCCGGTGCCGTTTCTGTACCCCCTGCAGCACAAGGGCTGGGAGCGGCTGTACGCCGGAGCGGGCGTCGCGCTCTACGACACCATGGCGATGGCCCGCGGCCACGGTCGGGGACTGCCCGTGCACCGGCACCTGAGCAGGCGTCATGCCCTGCGTGTCGCCCCGTGTCTGAAGAAGGACGCGCTGGTCGGCGCCCTGCAGTACTACGACGCGCAGATGGACGACGCCCGGTTCGTCGCCACCCTGGTCCGCACGGCCGCGGCGTACGGCGCGAAGACCGCCAACCGTGCCCGGGTGACCGGGTTCCTGCGGGAGGGTGAACGCGTCGTCGGCGCCCGGGTGCACGACGTGGCGGGCGGCGGCGAGTACGAGGTCCGCGCCAAGCAGGTCGTCAACGCCACCGGTGTGTGGACCGACGACACGCAGGCGATGGTCGGGGAGCGAGGGCAGTTCCATGTCCGGGCCTCCAAGGGCATCCACCTGGTCGTCCCCAAGGACCGCATCCACTCCACGACCGGGCTCATCCTGCGCACCGAGAAATCCGTCCTGTTCGTCATTCCCTGGGGCAGGCACTGGATCGTCGGCACCACGGACACCGGCTGGGACCTGGACAAGGCGCACCCGGCCGCGTCCAGCGCCGACATCGACTATCTGCTCGAGCACGTGAACTCGGTGCTCGCGGTGCCGCTGACCCGGGACGACGTCGAGGGTGTGTTCGCCGGCCTGCGACCGCTGCTCTCCGGCGAGTCGGACGCCACCAGCAAGCTGTCCCGCGAGCACACGGTGGCCCATCCGGTACCCGGACTGGTCGTGGTGGCGGGCGGCAAGTACACGACGTACCGGGTCATGGCCAAGGACGCGGTGGACGCGGCGGTGCACGGACTCGACGTGCGCGTCGCCGCCTGCGTCACCGAGGAGACGCCGCTGGTGGGCGCCGAGGGCTACCACGCGCTGTGGAACGCACGGGCGCGGACGGCGGCCCGTACCGGGCTCCACCCGGTCCGGGTGGAGCACCTGCTGCAGCGGTACGGCACGATGGCGGAGGAGGTCCTGGATCTCATCGCCGCCGATCCCTCGCTGGGCGAGCCGCTGGGCGGGGCCGACGACTATCTGCGCGCCGAGATCAGCTACGCCGCCTCGCACGAGGGTGCCCGGCACCTGGACGATGTGCTGACCCGTCGCACCCGGATCTCGATCGAGACGTTCGACCGGGGCACGCGGTGTGCGCGGGAGGCCGCCGAGCTGATGGCGCCGGTGCTGGGCTGGGACCAGGGGCAGGTCGAGCGCGAGGTCCAGCACTTCGAGAAGCGGGTGGAGGCCGAGCGCGAGTCGCAGCGGCAGCCCGACGACCTGACCGCGGACGCGGCGCGACTGGGGGCGCCGGACATCGCGCAGCTGTAGTCGTCCACGGGGGCGGCTGACGGCGTCTCACATCACTCGGACGGGTGGCGGAATCCGGGAGCCCCGTTCGGGGCCCGGCCGTTCTACCGGGTGCGAGGGCAGAACCCGGCCGCGAGCACCGCGGGTTCGAGGCCGGGGTCCGCGATCGCGTCCGTGTTCACCCGGAAGGTGAGCACACGCCGGCCGTCGACGGTGGCCGCGGTGCGCACATAGCTGCCGGGGACGCGCCCGTTGTGCCCCCACACGGTGGTGCCGCACGGAAGCGTCACAGGAAACAGCCCCATGCCGTACGCGCCGTGTGCGGCGCGGGTGTCGAGCATGTCCCGCAGCCGGTGCGGGGGCAGCAGCTCACCGCCGAGCAGGGCCGAGTAGAAGCGGTCCAGGTCGGCGAGCGTGGTCACGATCTCGCCCGCGGCGCCGGCCACCCGCGGGTCGAGCAGGGTGACGTCGGTTCCGTCGGCGGCGTAGGAGCGGCCGTGAGGCCGCGGCAGAGAGGTGCGGGAGCCCGGAAAGGACGTGCCGGTCAGACCCAGTGGAGCGAGGACACGGCGTTCGGTCTCGTCGGCGTAGGAGCGGCCGGCGGCCTGTTCGACGACCAGACCGAGCAGTACGTAGTTGGTGTTCGAGTAGTGGAACCGGCCGCGCTCGGCCGGAGGGTGGGTGAGTGCGATGCGTACGGCCTGAAGAGGTGTCACCGGGAGGGCGCCCCGGGTATCCGCGGTGAAGTCGGGGAGACCGCTGGTGTGGGTGAGCAGGGAACGCAGGGTCAGCGCGCTGCCGTGGTGGCCCGCTCCCCGCACCAGTCCGGGCAAATGTTTTCCCACGGTGTCGGAGAGCGACAGACGACCCTCCTCGGCCAGTTGCAGGACGACGACGGCGATGAACGTCTTGGTGACGCTGCCGGCCCGGAAGTGGTCGGCGCGCCCGATGCCGGGGCCGGCGTGGGCGTAGCGCGGGCCGGATTCCTCCGAGACCAGCAGGGCCGCGGCGGGGGCGCCACCCCGGGTGACCAGCAGCGGAAGGAGCGCGTCGGCGCCCCGGGGCGCCGGGGCCGGAGAGGCGGCCGGGGCCAGGGCGAGCAGGGCCAGGATCAGCGGAACGGCCGTCAGGGCCCGAAGCGATGACATCCCTGAGCCTCCCTTGTCGGGGCACATCATGCAGGCCCGGGGGAGCGCGTACGTCATCCGGGTCCCGTACGCGCCGGGTCCGTGGCGCGGGCAGAGGCACCCTGGGCGTCAGCCACTTGTCGGGTGAGGGACAATGAAGGCTCTGTCAGGGCGGGTTGCATGAGGGGACGCATGTCGGAGGCGGAGCGGGCGGGGACATCCCGTCAGGACAAGAGCGCACGTCTCCTCGCCGGGCGGTACCGGCTGGGAGACGTGCTCGGCCGCGGCGGCATGGGGACGGTGTGGCGTGCCCAGGACGAGACCCTGGGGAGAACGGTCGCCGTCAAGGAACTCCGCTTTCCGTCGAGCATCGACGAGGAGGAGAAGCGGCGGCTGATCACACGGACGCTGCGCGAGGCCAAGGCGATCGCGCGGATCCGCAACAACAGTGCCGTGACCGTCTTCGACGTGGTGCAGGAGGACGACCGCCCCTGGATCGTGATGGAACTCGTCGAGGGCAAGTCACTCGCCGAGGTCATCCGGGAGGACGGCCTGCTGGAGCCGGGGCGTGCCGCCGAGGTCGGGCTCGCCGTGCTCGACGTGCTGCGCTCCGCGCACCGGGAGGGCATCCTGCACCGTGACGTGAAGCCGTCGAACGTGCTGATCGCGGAGGACGGCCGGGTCGTGCTCACCGACTTCGGCATCGCCCAGGTCGAGGGCGACCCGTCCATCACCTCCACGGGGATGCTGGTCGGCGCTCCCTCGTACATCTCCCCGGAGCGGGCGCGCGGACACAAACCAGGACCGGCGGCGGACCTCTGGTCGCTCGGCGGGCTGCTCTACGCGGCGGTGGAGGGCACACCTCCGTACGACAAGGGCTCCGCGATCGCGACGCTCACGGCGGTGATGACGGAACCGCTCGAGGAGCCCCGCAACGCGGGACCGCTGCGGGAGGTCATCTACGGACTGCTCACCAAGGACCCCGCCCAGCGGCTCGACGTCAGCGGGGCCCGGGCCCTGCTGAACGCGGTCGTCAACGCGCCCGTGCCCCGGGCCGGCCAGGAGCCGGCGGATGCCACGAAGGTCGTGCCGCTGCCCGAGCAGCCCGGCGAACGGGACGTCAGGAGCGGGCGGGGCGAGGAGCCGGGGGAGAAGCTGCGGGGCGCGCTGCGTTCCATGCGGAAGGCCGCCGTGGCGGCGGGCTCCGCGGGCGCCGCCGCGGCGGCCCGCGCCAAGTCCACCAGCCGTACCACCGCCGCGTCGTCCGGGACGGCCGCGACGCCCGCGGACGCTCCGGCCGGGGCGTCCGGAGCAGGGGCCGGCCAGGCGGCGTTCCCCTCCACCGGCGCCCCGCCCTCCCCGCCCGCGCCCTCCCCGCCCGCGTCCGCCACCGCGGCGGGTCCGGCTCCGGGACCGGGCGGCCGGGGTGCCGCGCACCGGCCCCCGGCCGGCCGCAGTTCGGGGTGGCCGGTGATGACGCCGCCGGACATGCCGGCCCGGCCAGTGCCGCGGGCGTCGATCACCGATGTGGTGCCCCGGCGGACCCTGGTCGTCATCGCGGTGGTCGCGGCCCTCGCCGTACTCGGCATCGTGCTGGCCATCGTGCTCAGCGGTGGCGACGACGAGGGCGGCCAGGGAGCGAACGGCAGCGGCGGCGACCGGACCGCCGCCGGCCAGGACCCGAGCGCCGACACCAGGAGCGACGAGAACGACGGCACCCGCACCGACGGCACCCGCGGCGGCGACAAGGCGTCCGGATCGGCCGAGGCGGGCGAGGGCACGGGCGAGGGCACGGGAACGAGCGACCCGGGCGCCGGCGCCGGCGGGCCGGACGGCTCGGCCGGGGACGGCGGGGACGCGGAGGCGGCGGAGACGTACAAGGGGAGCCAGGGGTATGCGATCGGGCTGCCCGCGGGGTGGACGTTCCAGTCGTCCGGTGCCGCCGGTGACCGGTTCACCGGCCCCGACGGACAGAAGCTGCTGATCGGCTGGACGACCACGCCGAAGGACGACCCGGTCGCGGACTGGAAGAACCAGGAGCGCGCCATGGTGCGTGCCCAGTACCGGCGGATCAGTATCGAGGCGGTGGAGTACCGGGGCTGGAAGACGGCGGACTGGGAGTTCACCTACGTCGACGGCGGGACCACGTACCGCTCCGTCGACCGGGGGACCGTCGTCGGCGACCGGCTCGGCTACGGCCTGATGTACACGGCCAGGGCGGACCGGTGGGACAGCGATCAGCGTAAGGACACCTGGCGGACGCTGACCGAGACCTTCCGGCCGAAGGCCTGAGCGTGAGCGGTTTCGGAAAGGGGTGTCAGATGTGGCATCCCCTCTCTGCGGGTTGCCTCCGGCACGTATCGTGAGTGGTTGCGGACCGTACGCCGCCTCGACGGTGCGCTTGGCGAACGGAACTGACCGACCGTAGTGCCGGGGGAGGCAACGTGGACGACTATGCGGGACGGGTTCTCGCCGACCGCTACCGCCTGCCGCTGCCCCCCTCCGACGAGTACGAGCTGACCGAGACCCGCGCCTTCGACACCTACAGCGGGCAGGAGGTCCTGGTCAGGCAGGTGCCGCTGCCGGAGGTCGTCGAGGCCGAAGTGCTCGACGCCGAGGGGCTGCCCGACGGCTTCACCGCCCGTGACACACGGCGTGGCGGCTCCGGGTCCGCAGCCGCGCGGGCGGGCGCGCGGCGGCCCGCCGACCCGGTCGTGCGGCGCGCGGTCGAGGCCGCGCAGGCGGCGGCCGCCATCCCCGACCATCCGCGCCTGGACCAGGTCTTCGACGTGTTCGCGGAGGGCGGTTCGCTGTGGATAGTCAGCGAACTCGTGGCCGCGCGTCCGCTGGCCGCCCTGCTCGCGGAGAAACCGCTCTCCCCGTACCGGGCGGCGGAGGTCGCCTCCGACGTCCTGACGGCCCTGAGGGTGCTGCACTCCCACGGCTGGGTGCACCGCAACATCACCGCGCGCACGGTCCTCGTCTGCGACGACGGCCGGGTCATGCTGACCGGCCTCGCGGTCGGCGCCGCTGAGGAGGCACTGTGCGGCTACGACCCGGTGCCCGCCCCCGACCCGGAACCGGATCCGCGGCAGCCGGAGGCGCTCGAAGCCCGGGGGCCGGCGGCGGCGCGGGCCGGCACGCCGGACACCGCGCGCGGCCCGTCCTGGCCGCCCGGGTTCGCCCGTGACCCGGACCCCGACCCCGAGGCCGCGCGCCGGGCCGCCATCGAGGCGCGGGCCGGCCGGCTGCCCGACGGCGGCGCGGACCTGCCGGGCGGTCTCACCCCCGTAGCGGCGCCCCGGGCACTCGACAGTGCCGGAGACGTGCGGGCGGCCCGGGCGGGAGCGATCGCCGCGTACCGGGCCGGCGCCCGTGCCGCCGCCCGGGTGCAGGAGGCCCAGCAGAGCAGCCGTACGGCCCTGCCCGGCGCCCGCCCCGCACCCGAGGGCGGCGGTCCGCCGCCCGGCGCGGGGCCCCCGGGACAGATAGCCGACCCCTACGGCGTCGGCGCGGCCACGCCCCGCACCGGCGCCGGAGCCCCACAAGCCCTGGGGGAAGTCCCCGGCGGCCCGACCGGACCCGGCGCCCTCGAAGCGGTCGGCGCCCCCGGCGCGGCCACCCCTCCCGCCCGCTGGGACGACATGGTGGCGCACACCCCCGCCCGCCGCGGCCCCGCCACCGCGCTGGCCGCCGAGCGGGCGCGGCAGGCACGGATGGCCGTCGTCGGACCCGTGACCGAGCGGTGGGCGCCGGAGCAGGCAGGCCCGGTGCACGAGAACTGGCAGCTGGCCGCGCCCATCGGCCCCGCCACCGACCTGTGGGCCCTGGGCTCCCTGCTGTTCCGCGCCGTACAGGGACACGCGCCCTACCCGGAGGAGTCGACGGCCGAGCTGGTGCAGATGGTGTGTGCCGAGCCGCCCGCCTACGCCGAGGAGTGCGGGCCGCTGCGGCCGGTCGTGGAGTCGCTGCTGCGTCAGGACCCCACCGACCGCTCCGACTACGAGGAGCTGCGCGGCTGGCTGCGCTCGCTGGTGCGCTCCGCGCCCGAGCCCGAGGCCGGTGTGCACGTCATAGCGGCACCCCCCGCCGACACCAGCAGACTTCCCGTCCTACGGCGCCGGGGCGAGCTGGTGCGCAGACGGCGGGCCGGGCTCCCCGCCCACCACGGACGGCACAAGCGGACGAAACGGGAAAGCGGGTCCCCGCGCCGGCTCGGCCGCTCCCTGCTTCTGCTGGTGCTGCTCGCCATGGCGGCGGCGATCGCGTACGCGGTGCTGTTCATGCCGAAGACGGACGAGGGAAGCGCGGGGGCGTCCACCGACCGTGCCGGTTCCGCCGGTGAGGTCAGTGCGGCACCGGACCCGACCGGCGGCGGGCAGAACGCGCCGGGACCCGGGGACGGTCCCGGCGGCACCCCCGGCAGCAGCCCCGGGGAGTCGGCCGCCGACAACGAGACCCAGACCACCGGTCCCGAGGTCGCCGACGGCTTCACCCTGCGCTCGGACCCGGAGGGCTTCCGGGTCGCCGTCGCCGAGAACTGGCAGCGCGCCGCGAAGAACGGCAGCGGCCAGGTGGTCTACTCCCGGGGCGACTTCGAGCTCATCGTCGTCCCCGGCCGGGACAGCGCGGAGGAGTACGGCAGCGACCCCATGGGCTACCAGCGGGACGACGAGCGCGAACTCCAGCCCTACCGCGACTCCAGCTGGGCCACCTCCACCGGCCTGAAGACCATAGAGGTGGGTGGGCGGACCATGGCCGAGGGCCAGTTCACCTGGACCGGCGACGGGGGCGAGCTGTACGTCCGCAACCTCGCGGCGCTGATCGACGGCCGCTACCACGTGGTGCAGGTGCGCGGACCGGAGGCCGAGCGGGACGAGGTGACACGGCTGTACGAGCAGGCGTCGGCGACCTACCGGTACACCGGCTGAACCGCCGTCACCACGCGGACACGGGCGTTCTGGTTGCCTCCCACCGCAGAGAGCGACAACCATCACAGTGCGGTCTCCATGGCCCGCCGTCGGTTCCCAGGATTGGTCCTGTGTACTTACGCTGGCCCTGTCAAGACCATTGCGGGGCAACGTGAATCAGATGCAGGGCTCGCTCCTCGCGGGCCGCTACCGGCTCGGTGAATCCATCGGGAGCGGTGGCATGGGCCGAGTGTGGCGTGCCCACGACGAGGTGCTGCACCGCTCGGTCGCCATCAAGGAACTGACCGCGGCGCTCTACGTCTCCGACAGTGAACGGGCCACGCTGCTGGCGCGCACCCGCGCGGAGGCGCGGGCGGCCGCGCGGATCAACCACTCCGCCGTCGTCACGGTGCACGACGTGCTGGAGCACGACGGCCGGCCGTGGATCGTGATGGAACTGGTCGAGGGTCACTCCCTCGCCGACGCGCTGAAGGAACGGGAACGCGTCGAGCCCCGTGAGGCCGCCCGGATCGGCCTGTGGGTATTGCGCGCCCTGCGCGCCGCGCACACCGCCGGCGTACTGCACCGCGACGTCAAACCCGGCAATGTGCTGCTCGGGCGGGACGGGCGGGTGCTGCTCACCGACTTCGGCATCGCCCAGATAGACGGCGACACGGCCATCACCCGCACCGGAGAGGTCGTCGGCTCGGTCGACTACCTGGCACCCGAGCGGGTCCGCGGCCACGACCCCGGCCCCTCCTCCGACCTGTGGGCACTCGGCGCGACGCTGTACACGGCGGTGGAGGGCGTCTCGCCGTTCCGTCGCACCACGCCGCTGAGCACCATGCAGGCCGTCGTCGAGGAGGAGGCCGACGAGCCGCGGCACGCCGGCCCGCTCGCGCCCGTCATCAGCGCGCTGCTGCGCAAGGATCCGGCCACCCGGCCCGACCCCTCCCAGGCCGAGCAGCTGCTCGCCGAGGCCGCGGAGGGACGCCGGCCGCGCGCGGCACAGGAGTACGTGCCGACCCGGGCCGTCGAGGCCCGGGTACCGCCGCCGCTGCCGCACCAGCGCGGGCCGGAGAGCGCCGTCGGCGCGGCGCCGCCGTATCCGCGGCCGAGCGGTCCCACCGCCGTCCAGCAGCCGTACGGGCCGCCCGCCACGCCGCGCCGGCGGGTGCGCGGACGGATGATCGCCCTGGTCGTCGCCCTGGCCGTCATCGTCGGCGGCGGAACCGCGGTGGTGCTCCAGCAGTGGGACCGGGGCGGCACCGCGACCGGCTCCGGCGAGACCCCCGGACCCGCCCCGCGGCCCAGTACCCCGAAGACCGGCGGGCCCGACAGGGCGGGGGACCTCCCCGAGGGCTGGGTGCGCCGCACCGACCCTCTCGGCTTCAGCGTCGTCCTGCCCGGTGAGGACTGGGAGCGGGTGGTCTTCGACGAGGGAACCCGGCAGGTCGACTACACGCCCGACGGCGGCGAGCACTTCCTGCGGATCGCCATGGACGACTCCCCCGACTTCGACGACGCCTACGAGCATCTGAGCGATCTCGACCAGCAGATCGGCGGGCGCCTGGTCGACTACGAGCGGCTGGGCCTGCGGCGTCTGACCTACCGTGACCTCGGCAGCGCACGGCTGGAGTACAGCTGGACGGCGCTGGCCAAGGACACGGAGTTCCCCGGCCCGCGCCGGGCGGTCGACCAGATGTACATCTCGCGCGACGGTGTCGAGTACGCGATCTACATGTCCGCTCCGGCCGCCGACTGGGACACCACCGGCGAGCAGTTCCGGACGATATTGCGGGGCTGGCGCGAGCCCTGACGCCGTGACGGGGGCACCGGAGCGCCGCTTGGCCGAATCGCCGTACCGGAGCGGACACATCCGGTGGGGCATGATGGGCGCATGGTGACCGAGGGGGATCCGGAGCACGGGACCGCACGGCACAACGCGCGTGTCATCGCGGGTCGTTACCGGCTGGAGGCGAGGATCGGCCGCGGCGGCATGGGCGTGGTCTGGCGGGCCACCGACCAACTGCTGGCGCGGAGCGTCGCCGTGAAGGAACTCCCCTTCGACGAGACGCTCTCCGCGGCCGAGGCCCGGCGGCAGCGCGACCGCACCCTGCGCGAGGCCCGTGCCCTCGCCCAGCTGAGCCACCCGAACATCATCGTCGTCCACGATGTCGTCGAGGACGACGAGCGTCCGTACATCGTCCTGGAGCTGATCGAGGGGCCGTCCCTCGCCGAGCGCATCGCCGAGCAGGGCCCCGTCGACGCCGCGGAGGCCGCGCGGATCGGCGTCGACCTGCTCGGCGCGCTGCGCGCGGCCCACACCTCCGGTGTGCTGCACCGCGACCTCAAGCCCGCCAACGTCCTGCTGGAGGACGGTACCGACCGGGTGCTGCTCACCGACTTCGGCATCGCCCAGGTGTCGGGCTCCACCACGCTCACCGAGACCGGCTCCTTCGTCGGCTCTCCCGAGTACACCGCGCCCGAGCGGATGTCCGGCGCGCGGACGGGACCCGAGTCCGACCTGTGGTCGCTCGGCGCGCTGCTGTGCACGGCGCTCAGCGGCGAGTCGCCGTTCCGGCGCGACTCGCTGAGCGGCGTCCTGCACGCGGTCGTGGTGGACGAGATCCGCCCGCCCGCGGAGGCCGGGCCGGTCCTGCCCGTGGTGCGCGGCCTGCTGGAACGCGACCCGGACCGCCGGCTGGACGCGGACCGGGCCGAACGGATGCTGAGGGCGTTCCTCGCCACGGGCCGCACTCCGGAGTCGGCGCCGCCGGGGCTGTTGCCGCCGGACCGGGAGCTGCCCCGCGGGAGGTTCGCGGCCTGGCGGACGGCCGGTAAGGGGCCGGACGCCCCGAGGCCGGGAGCCTTCGGGGAGGCTCCCGTCCGGCGGCAGCCCACCAAGGGGGTGCTGGTGGCCGCGCTGGTGGTCGCCGCTATGGCGGGGGCGGGAGTCTCCGCGGCGGCGCTGCTCCTGCAGGACCGGGACGGCGACGGGGGTGACAAGCCGAGCAGCACGGCGCCGGAGACACCCCCGGCCGACCCGGTCCCCGGTCCCCGGCCGCCGGCGTCCGTCCCCACGACCACCGGCCCCCAGCGGACGCTGCCGTCGGAGTCGGAGTCGGAGTCCGGCTCCACGGCGGCGGATCCGACGGCAACGGACCCGACGGCAGGCTCGACGGTGGCCGACCCGACGGCGGCCGGGCCACCGATGTCGGGTTCCTCACCTCAGGCCGGCCTCAAAGAGCCATAAAAGGGAGATAAGTTCCGGCCAGGGTCACGGGTCTGTGACCGGTGGGCGCCCGCAGTGGATCCGTGAGGGCCCCGCGCGATATGGATGAACCATGAGCAGCAACGGGGGAGCCCACAGCGGATCCGACGAGCCCACCAGTTTTGGTCTGCAACCGCCGAATCCGCCCATGCCGGCGCCGCACGCCGACAACCCCTACGCGGCCTCGACCCAGGTGGTCCCGCAGCAGGCGCAGCAGCCGCACCCGACCGGGCAGGCCGGGCAGGTCCCGCAGCCTCCGCCACACCCGCACGGCGCGGGACAGGACCGGACCCCCCAGCCGACGAGCGCGCCCGATCCCGGCACCGGACGGCTGATCGCCGGCCGCTACCGGCTGCTCGCCAAGCTCGGGCACGGCGGCATGGGTACCGTGTGGCGGGCCAAGGACGAGACGGTGGACCGCGAGGTCGCCGTCAAGGAACCGCGCGTTCCGGACCACCTTCCCGAACGCGAACGGGCCAACGCCTACGAGCGGATGCGCCGTGAGGCCCGCGCCGCCGCCCGGCTCGACCACCCGGCGGTGGTCAACGTCCACGACGTCGCGGTGGTCGACGGCCGGCCGTGGATCGTGATGGAGCTGGTCCATGGCCGTTCGCTGGGCGGTGTGCTGCAGGAGGAGGGCACCCTCTCCGTACGCGAGGCGGCCAGGGTGGGCCTGGAGGTGCTCGGCGCGCTGGAGGCCGCGCACGCGGCGGGCATCCTGCACCGGGACGTGAAGCCGGACAACGTACTGCTCGGCCGGCACGACCGCGTCGTGCTCACCGACTTCGGCATCGCCCAGATCGAGGGCGAGACCAATCTGACCGACACCGGCGGCTTCGTCGGTTCGCCGGAGTACATCGCGCCGGAGCGGGTGCTGGGCCAGCGCCCCGGCCCGGCCTCCGACCTGTGGTCGCTCGGCGTGGTGCTGTACGCGGCGACGGAGGGGGTCTCGCCGTTCCGCCGCAGCAACACCCCCGCCACCCTCCAGTCCGTACTCAACGCGACCCCGGCGCCGCCCGCCGCCGCGCAGGGGCCTCTGGCCGGCGTCATCACCGCCCTGCTGCAGAAGGACCCGGCGCGCCGGCCGAACGCCGCCCAGGTCCGCGCCGTACTGGAGGCGGCCGCGAACCCGCCCGCCCCGCAGCCCACGCAGGTCGCCCCGCTCCCCGCGCCGGACCACGGCGGCAAGGGCATCCGGGTCGGCCGCAAGACCCTGACCGGGCTGGGCGCGGTGGTGGTCGCCGCGGCGGTCGCGGCGTACCTGGTGATCGCGGACCCCTTCGCGGGTCCCCTCCCGGACGGCTGGAAGCGGCACGACCTCGGGGAGAAGGCGGGTGTCGCCGTCGCGGTTCCCGGCGGTTTCGTCGAGGACGAGCCCGCCGAGGACGCGGACGGGACGGCCGTCTCCTTCACCGACCCCAGCGGGATGGTGCGGATCGAGGCCGACCGGGACATCAAGGCCGAGGACGAGAAGGGCGACCTCCAGTCGTCCGCCTCCGAGCAGGCGTTCACGCACTGGAACGACCTCAAGGACGGCGACTACGGCTTGCGCATCGCCCCCGAGCCGGCGCCGGAGGGACAGCCGCGCGAGACCACGTACAAGGACCGCGACGCGGCCACGAACACCATCGTCCACACGACCACCACCACACCGGCGCTGGTGCGCGAGGTGCAGGTCATGTACTACCGGAACCAGGACGGCGACATGTACCGGCTCTGGATCGCCTACCCGGGCGAGGGCCATTTCGCGGACGAGGGCCGGAAGATCGCCCGGACCGTCATCGATTCCTGGGACGTCCACCAGCTCTGACAGCTCCGACAGCTCCGACAGCTCCGACGGCTCTGACGGCTCTGACGCGCCAGCTCCGACAGCTCCGACAGCTCCGACGGCTCTGACGCGCCAGCTCCGCCAGCTCCGCCAGCTCCGACGCCGTCGCTCCGGACCGGCTCGAGACCGAAACGTAGTGGACCGGGGCCGGTCCGATCATCAACGCCCTGATCAGGTGGTTTGTTGCCAGTGTTCACTGGCGATGTGTGGACCGTGCGGGAATCTGTTACCGACGGGTACACAAAGGGTGCGCCCCGGCATACCCTGCGGCTCATGACGGACGCGCAGACCCGGGAAACCGCCGGCACCAATCCCCTCGCCCCCGCCCCGGAGGGCGCACGCACCGCCGCCGACGTGGTCACGCCGGAGCTGGTCGCCCAGCTCACCAAGGGTGTGCCCGGCTCCGGCCGAACCGCCAACCACACGCCGTTCACCGGCGAGAAGCTGGCCGACCTGCCCGAGTCGACGCCCGAGGACGTGGCCGGTGCCTTCGAGGCGGCCCGCGCCGCCCAGGCCGTCTGGGCGCGGGTCCCGGTGCGCCGGCGCGCCGCCGTTCTGCTGCGTTTCCACGACCTGGTGCTGGAGCGCCAGGCCGAGGTGCTCGACCTGATCCAGCTGGAGACGGGCAAAGCCCGGCTGCACGCCCACGAGGAGGTGCAGGCCGTCGCCGTCGCCGCCCGTCACTACGGCCGCCGCGCCGCCTCCTACCTGCGGCCCAAGCGGCACGCCGGCGCCGTGCCGGCCCTGACGAAGGTCACCGAACTGCGGCACCCGCGCGGTGTCGTGGGCCAGATAGCTCCCTGGAACTACCCCCTCGAGCTCTCCGTCGGAGACGCGCTCCCGGCGTTCGTCGCGGGCAACGCGGTCGTGATGAAGCCCGACACGGAGACCTGCCTGACCGCGCTGTGGGCCCGTGACCTGCTGATCGAGGCCGGGTTGCCCGCCGACGTCTTCCAGGTCGTCCTCGGTGAGGGCCCGGTCATCGGCCCCGAGGTCGTCCGTCACGCCGACTACGTCTCCTTCACCGGCTCCACCCGCACCGGCCGTGAGGTCGCCCAGGGTGCCGCCGCCCGTCTGGTCGGCGTCTCCCTCGAACTGGGCGGCAAGAACGCCATGCTGGTCCTCGAGGACGCCGACCTCGACAAGGCGGCCGCGGGCGCCGTCCGCGCCTGCTTCTCCAGCGCGGGCCAGCTGTGCATCTCCATCGAGCGGCTGTACGTCCACGCGTCCGTCGCCGACGCCTTCCTGGAACGCTTCGCCGCCCGCACCAGGGCCATCCGCCTCGGCACGTCCCTCGCCTACGGGGCCGGCATGGGCTCCCTGGTCGGGCAGCGCCAGCTGGACGCCGTCACCCGGCATGTGGACGACGCCGTCGCCAAGGGCGCCAGGGTGCTCGCGGGCGGCACGGCCCGGCCGGACATCGGCCCCTACTTCTACGAGCCGACCATCCTCGACGGGGTGGAGAACCCCATGAGCGTCTGCTCCGAGGAGACGTTCGGCCCGGTCGTCTCCGTCTACCGCTTCTCCTCCGACGACGAGGCGGTCGAGGCCGCCAACTCCACCCCGTACGGCCTGAACTCCTCCGTCTGGACCAGGGACGCCCGGCGCGGCCGGGAGATCGCCGCCCGTATGCGCACCGGCACGGTCAACATCAACGAGGGTTACGCGCCGGCGTACGGCAGCGTCCAGTCGCCGATGGGCGGCATGAAGGACTCCGGTCTCGGCCGCCGGCACGGCTCCGAGGGCATCCTCAAGTACACCGAGGCCCAGACGGTGGCCCACCAGCGTCTGCTGCCGATGGCGCCCTCCCTGGGCATGGACGACGAGAAGTACGCGGCCTTCATGAGCCGCAGTCTGCGTCTGATGAAGGCATTCCGGTTCAGGTGACCGGCCTTCGGGGCGCGGGGCGGGGCCGGTATGCGGCTCCGTCGCGCGAACGCGAGAGAGCCACCGATCACCCGCACGCGACACCCGAAGAGGAGACACCCGTGCCCCAGGAGGATTACGACTACGACGTCCTCGTCGTCGGTTCCGGCTTCGGCGGCTCCGTGTCCGCACTCCGTCTGACGGAGAAGGGATACACCGTCGGCGTCCTGGAAGCCGGCCGCCGCTTCACCCGCGCCACACTGCCCAGGAACTCCTGGGACCTGAAGAACTACCTCTGGGCGCCGAAGCTCGGCATGTACGGCATCCAGCGCATCCACCTGCTCGGCAACGTCATGGTGCTGGCCGGCGCCGGTGTCGGCGGAGGCTCCCTCAACTACGCCAACACCCTCTACGTACCGCCCAAGCCGTTCTTCGACGACCCGCAGTGGGGGCACATCACCGACTGGCAGGACGAGCTGAAGCCGTACTACGACCAGGCGCGGCGCATGCTCGGCGTGCGGCTCAACCCGACGATGACCCCGTCGGACGTGCATCTCAAGGCGGCGGCCGAACGGATGGGCGTGGGCGACTCCTTCCACATGGCTCCGGTCGGTGTCTTCTTCGGTGACGGCGAGGACGCCGACGGCACGCGGAAGGCGAAGCCGGGGCAGGAGGTGCCCGACCCGTACTTCGGCGGGGCGGGACCCTCGCGCCGGGCCTGCGCCGAGTGCGGCGAGTGCATGACCGGCTGCCGGCACGGTGCGAAGAACACCCTCAACGAGAACTACCTCCACCTCGCCGAGAAGGCCGGCGCGGTCGTCCACCCCATGACGACGGCGGTGTCGGTGACCGAGGACTCCCGCGGCGGGTACGCGGTCGCCACGCTCCCGACCGACCAGCGCCGCAAGGGCAGGGGCCGTACCTTCCGCACCCGCCGGGTCGTCCTGGCCGCCGGTACCTACGGCACCCAGACACTGCTGCACCGGATGCGGGACGGAGGCCGGCTGCCGCACCTCTCGGACAGGCTGGGCGAGCTGACCCGTACCAACTCCGAGGCGCTCGTCGGCGCGCAGACCGACAACCGCCGCTACCGCAGGGCCACCGGTGCGCCGAAGGCCGACTTCACCCGCGGGGTGGCCATCACGTCCTCGATCCATCCCGACGAGAACACCCATATCGAACCGGTCCGCTACGGCAGGGGCTCCAACTCGATGGGCAGCCTGTCCATCCTCCAGGTGCCGTACGCGGGCGGCGGCTCGGGCACCGCCCGGGTGCTGGGCTGGCTGGGCAACGCGGTGCGGCACCCCGTGCTGATGGCGCGTTCGCTCTCCAACCGGCGCTGGTCGGAGCGGACCATCATCGGGCTGGTGATGCAGTCGCTGGACAACTCCCTGACGACGTACGTCAAGCCGTCCGGCGCCGGCCGCGGACTGCTCACCGCCCGGCAGGGCCACGGAGCCCCCAATCCCAAGCAGATCAAGGCGGCCACCGAGGGCGCCTCGGCGCTGGCGGCCGAGATCAACGGCTTCGCCGGCTCGAATGTCGGTGAGCTGACGGGTATGCCGCTGACCGCCCACTTCCTGGGCGGCTGCCCCATCGGCGGGTCCCGCGACACCGGTGTGATCGACCCCTACCACCGCCTCTACGGCCACCCGGGGATCTCGGTCGTGGACGGATCGGCGGTCTCGGCGAACCTGGGCGTCAACCCCTCCCTGACCATCACGGCACAGGCCGAGCGGGCGATGTCGTACTGGCCCAACAAGGGGGAGGCCGATCCGCGGCCGGAGCAGGGGGAGCAGTACCGGCGCCTCACTCCGGTCGAGCCGAAGTCCCCGGCGGTCCCGGCGGACGCGTTCGGCGCGCTGAAGCTGCCGTTCCTGGGGATGCCGGCGGTCCCGCCGAAGCGGAACTGAGACGTCACGGGCGAGACGCCCCGGGAGAGACGCCCGAGGGAGAAGGACCTGTGCCCCCCTCCGAGCTCAGGTCCTTCTCCCTCGGCCGTGCGGTCCGTGAGGATCTCGGTGAGTGTGATCGACAGGGCGCCCGGATGGTTGTCCTGTCACGCAGAGATTCCTCGTGTGATCTGGATCACATGCGAAGGGTGACCGCCGTCGGCGCGGGCGCGCGGGGTGACCGGGCGGCCGAGGGCCGTGGGTGAGGGGTGCGCGGATCCTGACGGCCGGGGGCGGCGGGAGGCCCTGCCGGGGCCGGAAGCGGGCCGCGGCAAGGAGACGGAGCCGGCCGGGGAGGACGCGGACCGCGGCGTGGTGCTCCGTACGCCAGGCGTGTGGCGGGTCCCCGACGGCCGGTCCCGGGCGTCCCGGGACCGGCCGTTCTCTGGGGTGACCGGGCCGCTGTCCCCTGCCGTCCGGTCACTTCCCGTGAGCGAGGTCCCGCGACGTGCGGCACGAGCCGCACGTCTCATCGCTCCGGGAAGTCACGCGTGGTGCTGCTCGGGTCCGCCCCTGGCCGACGCGGACACCGGGACCAACGAAGCGGTTCCGGTGTCGGTCACGCGCCGTACGGGTGAGGGACGGACGTACGGCCGTACCGGGAACGCGGATCTCAGATCCTGCCCCGGCACAGCTCCAGCAGGGTCATCGCCAGCGTGGTGCCGGGCTTGCCCAGGGCGTCACGGTAGGTGGCGAGGATCTCCATCTCGCGGGAGAGGTTCACGCGCCGGCCGCCGGAGGCGATCCGTTCCTTCTGGATCACGGCCGACACGGCCATCCGTTCCTGCACGAGGCCGATGATCCGGTCGTCGAGCGCGTCGATCCGCTCACGGGCACCGGTGATCAGTTCGGCGGCCTCGGTGGTGCGGGCTCCGGTCTTCTCGGCCGGCTCGGTGGTGGTGGCGGTCATGTCGGGGCTCCTCGGTTGAGTGGTGCGCGGGGTGCCCCGGAGCGGCAGGGTCCGGACAACGGCAGGCGCCCCGGACCTTGTCGGCCCGGGGCGCCTGGGAAGTCGCTTGTCAGTTGCTCAAGCAGCACGACCATGGCAGCCGGCGGGCCGGGTGCCATAGGTAAAGAGGAAGGTCGGGTGCGTGAGCATGGGGCAAGTATGCCCGGCGGGCGGCGGTCGTCCAACCGGGGCCGCATGGTGAGACGGGGGCACCGGGCGGCCCTCGTTCCGCGGCCCCCGGGCCGTTCCGTCCGGCGCGGGACGTGACCCTTCGCCGCCTCGGTAGAATCGGGAGGCACAAGACTCCCGCCCCACCGCCGGAAGGCACCTCGTGTCATCAGCGTCTCCCGCTGCCAACGCGCCCGACACCGTTCTGGTCGTCGACTTCGGCGCGCAGTACGCCCAGCTCATCGCCCGTCGCGTCCGCGAGGCACGGGTCTACAGCGAGATCGTGCCGAGCACCATGCCGGTCACCGAGATGCTCGCCAGGAACCCGGCGGCGATCATCCTCTCCGGCGGCCCCTCGTCCGTGTACGAGGAGGGCGCCCCCCGGCTCGACCGCGAGATCTTCGAAGCCGGCGTCCCCGTCTTCGGCATGTGCTACGGCTTCCAGCTCATGGCCCAGAGCCTGGGCGGCCAGGTGGACAACACCGGCTCCCGTGAGTACGGCCGTACGGACCTGCACGTCTCCAAGATCTCCTCCACCCTCTTCGAGGGCACCCCGGGCGAGCAGGCCGTCTGGATGTCGCACGGCGACGCCTGCTCCGCCGCCCCCGAGGGCTTCTCCGTCACGGCCTCGACGGACGTCGTGCCGGTCGCCGCCTTCGAGAACGACGAGAAGAAGCTCTACGGCGTCCAGTACCACCCCGAGGTGATGCACTCCACGCACGGACAGCAGGTGCTGGAGCACTTCCTGTACCGCGGCGCGGGCCTGAGCCCCGACTGGACCACCGGCAGCGTCATCGAGGAGCAGGTCTCCGCGATCCGCGAGATGGTCGGCGACCGGCGCGCCATCTGCGGTCTGTCCGGCGGCGTGGACTCCGCGGTCGCCGCCGCCCTCGTCCAGAAGGCCATCGGCTCCCAGCTGACCTGCGTGTACGTCGACCACGGCCTGATGCGCAAGGGCGAGACCGAGCAGGTCGAGAAGGACTTCGTGGCCGCGACCGGCGTGCAGCTGAAGGTCGTGGACGCCGAGGAGCGGTTCCTGACCGCGCTCAAGGGCGTCTCGGACCCCGAGGAGAAGCGGAAGATCATCGGCCGCGAGTTCATCAGGGTCTTCGAGCAGGCCCAGGCCGAGATCATCGCGGACGCGGGCCCGGCCGTGGAGTTCCTGGTCCAGGGCACGCTCTACCCGGACGTCGTGGAGTCCGGCGGCGGCACCGGCACCGCCAACATCAAGTCCCACCACAACGTCGGCGGCCTTCCCGAGGACCTCGAGTTCCAGCTGATCGAGCCGCTGCGCCAGCTGTTCAAGGACGAGGTCCGGATGGTCGGCCAGGAACTCGGCCTGCCGGACGAGATCGTCCAGCGCCAGCCGTTCCCGGGCCCCGGCCTCGGCATCCGGATCGTCGGCGAGGTCACCAGGGAGCGGCTCGACCTGCTCCGCGAGGCCGACGCCATCGCCCGCGAGGAGCTCACCGCGGCCGGCCTGGACCGGGACATCTGGCAGTGCCCGGTCGTCCTGCTGGCGGACGTGCGGTCGGTGGGCGTCCAGGGCGACGGCCGCACCTACGGTCACCCGATCGTGCTGCGCCCCGTCTCCAGCGAGGACGCCATGACCGCCGACTGGTCCCGGCTGCCGTACGACGTCCTCGGGAAGATCTCCACCCGGATCACCAACGAGGTGCGCGACGTCAACCGGGTCGTCCTCGACGTCACCTCCAAGCCGCCGGGGACCATCGAGTGGGAGTAGTCCCGCTGACTCAGGTCCGCCTCAGGGTCCGCACCGGCCCACCGGGCTTCCAGACCTGGACGACCAGGTACGTCTCGTCCTCGACGTAGGTCCGCACGACCTCCGTCAGCTCGGTGCGGAAGAGGCGGAACGGCTCCGGCGGTTCCGCCTCTTCGGCGTACCGGGCCCGGGTCCGCGTGTCCTCCGCGGGGATCTCGACCGCCCGGCCGGCGAGGCGGACGTCACCGCCCCCCATGCCGGTGCCCTCCCCCGGGTTCGCCTGGAGCGCGAAGCGCGGGTCGCGGCGCAGGTCCAGCGCCTTGCGGGAGTCCGGCATCATGCCGAACCAGAGCTCCCCGTTCAGGAAGCGGACCTCCAGGCCGGTGGTGCGCGGCGAGCCGTCCCCGCGCAGGGTGGCGAGAACATGGTGCGGGTACGCGGCGAAGCGCTCCTCGACGGTCTTCGCCAGCCCGGGTTCGGCCGCGGTGAAGGCCGCCCAGTTCGCGGTCGTCTCTGTGCTCATGGGACGAGTGTGGCGCGGATACCGGACATCCCATGTCGGGTATCCGGCGTTACGGAACAGAGCTGTCGTACGGGACGGCCCACCGGTAACTTCCGCCCCGTACGCACATCCCCCGCGGGAGGACTCATGCACGGGCCCACGCCGCCCCTGCCGCTGCCCACCGACACACTGCGCTTCGCCCTGCCGCCCATGCACGAATCCGTGGAGGACGAACGCCGGCACCGCAAGGAACGGCTCGCGGGCGCGCTGCGGATCTTCGGGCGACTGGGCTTCGAGGACGGGGTCTCGGGACACATCACCGCACGCGACCCGGAGTTCACCGACTGCTTCTGGGTCAACCCGTTCGGGATGCCCTTCCGGCACGTCACGGTCAGCGACCTCGTCCTCGCCAACCGGGACGGCCAGGTCATCGAGGGCGGCCACCACGTCAACCAGGCCGCGTTCACCGTGCACGCCCAGGTGCACGCGGCCCGTCCCGACGTCGTCGCCGTCGCCCACTGCCACTCCGTCCACGGGCGGGCCCTCGCCGCCCTGGGCGACCTGCTGGACCCGATCACCCAGGAGAGCTGCGCCTTCTACGAGGACCACGCCCTCTACGACGCCTACAGTGGCGTCACCGTCGACGCGGAGGAGGGGCGGCGCATCGCGGGTGTGCTCGGGTCCGGCAAGGCGCTGGTGCTGCGCAACCACGGACTGCTCACCGTGGGCGACTCGGTGGACGCGGCGGCCTGGTGGTTCGCCAGCATGGAACGGTCCTGCCGGGTGCAGCTCACCGCGAAGGCGGCGGGACGGCCCGTGCTCATCGGCCACCGGCAGGCGGTCGCCACCCGGGAGCAGCTCGGCGGGGACCTCGTGGCATGGATCAACTACCAGCCGATGTGGCAGGAGATCACCCGGAGCGAGCCGGATCTGCTGGACTGAGAACGGGGGTCAACCCGGCGCCTGGAAGTTCACTCGCACGGACCGGGCCTGCCGAACGGGATGGGCGTGCGGTAGGGCACAATTCGCACTCGTCACGGGGGACTTGTGCGGTGGCCGGCGGCAGTGACCGTGGTCCGGGTGCCGGCGGTGACGTGGCAAGTGACGTGATGGTGTCGTAGTGGTGGTCGACGGTGGGGAAGGCGGACTCCGGGCGTGGCGGTGCATGAGGCGAGGCAGGGCGGCATGGACGCGGGCGCGCACGAGGGCGGCTGCACCTGCGGCGACTGCCCGCACGGGGCGCGTGAGGGGCACCGGCGCGCGGTCGCCGCGTTCCTGCTGAAGCGGGACGGGTTCGCGGCCGGGCAGGGGGTGCCGGCCGCGGTGGCGTACTCCCCCTCCGCCTCCCGGCAGTGGGTGTCCGAGGAGCTGACCCAGGCCGCGGAGGCGGTCGCCGAGCGGGGACGGGCCGAGGGCGCGGCCTGGCTGGCGCGACTGTGGAGGTGGACCGCGGCCGTGGTGTGGGCGGGCGTCGTGGCGCTGCTCCTGGGCCAGGCGCTCACGGCGATCGGCGCGGGGTGGACGGCCGCGCGCACCGCCGGGCTGCTGGCCGCGCTGGTGGTGGCGGGCGCGCTGACGGCCGCGTCCTGGTTCCACCGGGCGCGCGGTGGTGTGCTGGCGCCGGTGATCGGAGAGGACAACCGGCTCTCCACCTCCCGCGCGGTGGCCGCTAGCTGGGTGCTGTTCCTGGCGTTCACGGTGCTCGTCCTGGCGGGGCAGCTGGCGGCCGCCTCCGGCAACCGGGAGCGTGACGCGCTGATCGACGGACTCGAACTCGCCCGCGGCGCGGGCGTCGTGACCGTGCTGGCGGTGGTGTGCGCGATCGCCGTGCTGGTACGGCGGGTGGTCGGGCTGCGGGTGCAGGGGCAGCGGCTGCAGAAGGTGCGTGCCCACCGGCCCAGGGCGGCGGACCTGCTGAGCGACGACGCGGGGCGGGGGAGCTTCGCCGACATCCAGTACGTCGTGATCAGCGGCGTCGCCCTGGCGTTCGCGGCGGTCCGGCTGGCGCGGCGGCCGGAGCAGCTGCCGGATCTGCCGTGGGGGCTCGCGGTGGTGGTGCTGGTGTCGGCCGGGACGTATCTCGCGGGGAAGTACGCGGAGGGCGGGCGTCCGGTGATCCTCTCGGTGGTGCGGGCGCGGGAGGCCGGCGCTCTCGACGCGCCGATCCGCACCGGCGACGACATCGAGATCCGGGGGGCCGGGTTCGTGCCGGTGGGAGCGCAGGGGGCAGACCGGCTGTCGCGGATGGTGGTGCGGGTGGGGGCGGTGAACGTCCACGTACCGCTGGTCCCGGTCACCGGCGGCTTCGACAACCCCACGGACGCGCTGCTGACGGTGCCGGTACCGGCGGAGGCCGAACCCGGCCGCGTGGACGTCCAGGTCGTCACCGCGGCGGGCGTGGAGACGAACCGCTACACCATCGACCTGACCGAGTAGGCGCCGCGAGAAAAACCCCGTGCACAGGGTTGAGCCGTGACAGATTGTCGTACGTATGGTTCCTAAGGGAGGCCCCGGCACGGCAGTGAGAGGCGGCGGACAGCGATGACGCACGGTATGCGCACGGACACGCACTCCCCCCATTTCGACGGTGACGGCAACTGGCGGGACACCGCCACCCGCTACGCCCTCGTCCCCCTGCGCATCTTCCTCGGCGTCACCTTCGTCTACGCCGGCCTGGACAAACTGACCGACAGCGCGTTCATGAAGGACTCCGGCGCCGGTTCCATCGGCGACATGATGCGCGCCGTCCGGGACTCCTCCGCCATCCCCGCGATGGTCGACATGGCGCTGGAGAGCCCGGTCGCGTTCGGCTACGCCATCGCCCTGGGCGAACTGGCCGTGGGCATCGGCGCCCTGCTCGGGCTGTTCACCCGCCTCGCCGCCCTCGGCGGTGCGCTGATCTCCCTCAGCCTGTGGCTGACCGTCAGCTGGGCCTCCGATCCGTACTACTACGGCAACGATCTTCCGTACCTCATGGCCTGGACCCCCCTCGTCCTGGCGGGCGCTCCGCTGCTGTCCGTGGACGCGGCCCTGCGCACGCGGCGACGGCGGCGGACGGGGGAGTAACCGCCGGCTTCCGCGGGCCCGGTGTCAGGCCGTGCCGTCCGCCCTGCGTCTGCGGCGGCGCACGAGACCGGTCAGCGAACCCACCGCGCCGGCCAGGCAGAGGCCGCCCACCACGACGGGGATCATGACGAACCACGGGGTGTCCCAGGCGCCGCCCGCGTCCCCGGCGTAGATCACCGCGGCCACGGTGAGGGCCGAGCCGGCGACCAGCCTGCCGGGCTGGAACTCATGACGTAGCACGGCTCACCTCCGCCTGTCCCACGCCGACATGGAGATCGAGATCGAGGGTGCCCGCCGGCTCGGTGCCCGCGGGCGGTTCCAGGGTCACCTGCTCGCGCTTGCCCGGTGCCACGTCCACGTCCTTCCGCTTGTCGCCCGGCAACTGGATGTCACCCACGCCCACATCGATGCTCAGCTTCACGGTCACGTCCCTGGGCAGGATCACGTGGATCCGGCCCAGGCCCACATTGGCCTCCGTCGTGACGGTCTCGTCGGCCGGGACGCGTATCGCGGACAGGTCCAGTTCACCCTCGCCTCCGCCCAGGTCGTACGCGGGGCGCAGCTGCGCGGCCGAGGCGGGCTCCCAGGTCGTGCGCACCCAGTCGGTGCGGATGTTCTCGGGGACCGCGGTCGAGCCGGCCAGCAGGCCCGCGGTGAGGACCGCCAGGACGATCGATCCCGCCCCGGTGCGACCGAGGAACGCGCTGACGGCCACGCCGACGCCGAAGACGGCGAGCGCGCAGGCGAGACCGGTCTGCACACTGGTGCCGAGAGGGCTCCCCTCCCAGGTCAGGCCGGTGCCGAGACCGGCCGCGAGCAGGGCGGACAGGAAGACCCAGCCGCCGATGCCGCGGGGACCGCGCCGCTTCGGCGGTTCCTGGGCCGGCGCCCGGGTCTTGTCGCGGGCGTGGGTGCGGGTGCCGAGGCCGATGTTCATGGCGGCGGAGATGTCCAGGTCCCGGGTGTCCCGGGGACCCCACAGATAGCCGGTGCCACCGACGTGCGTGCCGTCCTTGACGATGGGGTCGCGCCACCATGACGGAAAGGCGTCGGGAACCGGCGGCGCCTGGGGCTCCGGCGGGGCGTCGGCGGCGGCCTGGGCGGCGATGTGGTCGGGGCTGGGCGCGCCGCGCCGCCGTGACCAGTAACCGGCGCCGGCGAGCAGCAGGGACAGTATGACGGCGAAGCTCAGCACCCCGTCATTGCTGAGCATGGTGAGGAAGACGCCACAGCCGACCAGGGCGAACAGCACGGCCGCCAGGGTGTGGCCGTCGACCCGGCCGGTCAGCAGCCGGCGGATCTCGTTCTCGTCCTCGTCCTCGTACGGGGCGAAGAGCCAGGCGAATCCGTAGAAGATGAGACCGACGCCGCCGGTGGCGGACAGGACCGCGAGGGTGATGCGGAAGATCACCGGGTCCATGTCGCAGTGCCGGCCGAGCCCCGCGCAGACCCCGCCCAGCATCTGGTGCCGGCGGTCCCGCCGGAAGTGGTGGTCCGCCTCCGCGGGTCCGCTGCCGCCCGGTTCCGGCGGCATGGTGGCCGCTCCGCTCTGCCCGGGCGCGCCCGCGCGCCGCTGCGCGCGCGCCGGGCCCGCGGCGGGCCCGGCGTCCTGCGGCCCGGTGCCCCGGGGCGTGCGCGGGCCGGAACCGGGCTCCGGCCCCGTCGCGGCGTGCTGGTGATCGGTCATGGGTCCATGGTGACGGGCGAGCCGTCGTGGTGGGAGCCGGAACAACCCTGGCCCGACCCTGATATCGGTCCCTGAAGGGGCCCGGGGAGTGTTCGAGGGCCCGGAGTCCGGAGATCAGGGGCGTTTCCGGGGCCGACCCTGATGCTCCCGCATTCCTGCCGTGTGACCATCGTTGGCATGTCGGAAGCCGCAGCAGCGCCACTCGCCGAGCCGCGGCCGCCGCGCAAGCTCTACCGCAGCAGTGACGGACGCTGGCTCGGTGGGGTGGCGCGGGGGCTCGCCGGACACCTCGGGCTGCCCGTGATCTGGGTGCGTCTCGTCTTCGTCGGCCTGTTCATGGCCGACGGCCTCGGCGCTCTGCTCTATGCCGCGTTCTGGTTCTTCGTACCGCTCGGCGTGGGAGGGGTGGACGCGCAGCGGCCGTTCTCACCGGTGGCGACGGAGACCGCGCCGGACGGCAGGCGCAGACTCGTCACCCGCAGACCCGACAAGGGACAGATCGTCGCCCTGCTCCTCATGGTCGTGGTCGCCATGGTCTTCGTGAGCAGTGTGAACCTGACCGACGGCGCCAAGGCCTACCTCTGGCCGACCGTCCTGGTCGGCGCGGGTGTCGCCCTGGTGTGGAGGCAGGCGGACAACGCGCGCCGGGCCCGCTGGATGGAGGTCGGCCGACGCCGGCGCACGGTCACGCTGCTGCGGGCCGTGGCCGGTGTGCTGCTGGTGACGGCGGGCGCCTCCGGCATCTTCGTGCTGCGGGGCTCGGGCAGCCACCTCGGCTCGGTGCTCCAGGCGGCACTCGCGGTTCTGGTGGGCATTGCCCTCCTGGCCGGCCCCTATCTCGTGCGCATGACGCAGGACCTCAGCGAGGAGCGCCTGATGCGTATCCGGGCGCAGGAGCGCGCCGAGGTCGCCGCCCACGTCCATGACTCGGTACTGCACACCCTCACCCTGATCCAGCGCAACGCGGACCACGCGGGCGAGGTGCGCCGTCTGGCCCGAGCCCAGGAGCGGGATCTGCGCGCCTGGCTCTACAAGCCCGAGGGCAACGGCAAGGACGAGGACGACGAGCCCACCACCCTCGCCGAGGCCGTGAAGCGCAACGCGGCCGAGGTCGAGGACAAGCACGGCGTCCCCATCGAGGTCGTTGTCGTCGGCGACTGTCCGCTCGACGAAAGGACCGCCGCACAGATGCAGGCAGCGCGGGAAGCGATGGTCAACGCGGCCAAGTACGGTGGCGAGGGAGGCGCGGTGCAGGTCTACGCCGAAGTCGAGGGGAAGACGGTCTTCGTCTCCGTCCGGGACCGCGGTCCGGGCTTCGACCTGGACTCGATACCCGCCGACCGTATGGGCGTCAGAGAATCGATCATCGGCCGCATGGAGCGCAACGGCGGCACGGCGCGGCTGCGCGCGGTGCCGGACGGCGGCACGGAGGTCGAGCTGGAGATGGAGAGGGCGGAGACAACGTCATGAGCGAGCCGACCGAGGCGAACGCGGCGACGGAAGCGGGGCAGGGGCCCGAGCCCGCGGGACAGGCCGGGAGTGCGGCCGGGAGTGCGGCCGGGCGTCATGTGCGGGTCGTCCTCGTCGACGACCACCGTATGTTCCGTACGGGGGTCCAGGCCGAGATCGGACAGACCGAGCAGACCGGCGTCGAGGTGATCGGCGAAGCCGCCGACGTCGATCAGGCGGTCACGGTCATCACCGCGACCCGGCCCGAGGTGGTCCTTCTCGACGTGCACCTGCCCGGCGGCGGCGGAGTGGAAGTGCTGCGCCGCTGTGCCCCGTTGATGGGCGACACCGAGCAGCCGGTCCGGTTCCTCGCCCTGTCCGTGTCGGACGCGGCGGAGGACGTGATCGGCGTGATCCGCGGTGGCGCCCGCGGCTACGTCACCAAGACGATCACCGGCACCGACCTGGTCGACTCGATCTTCCGGGTCCAGGAGGGGGACGCCGTCTTCTCCCCCCGCCTGGCCGGTTTCGTCCTGGACGCCTTCGCCTCGACCGACGCCCCGCCGGTCGACGAGGACCTCGACCGCCTCACCCAGCGTGAGCGGGAGGTGCTGCGGCTGATCGCCCGGGGGTACGCGTACAAGGAGATCGCCAAGCAGCTGTTCATCTCGGTGAAGACGGTCGAGTCCCATGTCTCGGCGGTGCTGCGGAAACTCCAGCTCTCCAACCGCCACGAACTGACCCGCTGGGCGACGGCGCGGCGGCTGGTGTGAGCCGAGGCCTCCTGCGGGCCGGTCAGCTCACCCGTGTCGCCCCCGCGAACGGCATCGCGTCGAGGGGGGCCACGCGGACCGGGGCCGAGGGGTTCGGGGCGTGGATCATCTGCCCGTCGCCGATGTAGATCCCGACGTGGCTGATGCCGGGGTAGAAGAAGACGAGGTCGCCGGGGAGAAGTGCGGAGCGTGCGACGCGGCGGCCGGCGTTGATCTGGGCGTAGGTGGTGCGGGGGAGGGAGACACCGGCTGAGCGGTAGGCGGCCTGGACGAGGCCCGAGCAGTCGAAGGCGTCCGGACCGGTCGCCCCCCAGACATAAGGGCTGCCGATCTTCTCGTGGGCGTAGGCGATGGCCTCCGCCGCGCGGGTGCCGGGGGCCCGGGAGGCGGTCAGGCCGTCCCGGGGGGCCGACGGCGAGCGCGCGGCGCGGTCGGCGCCCGGGTCCCGCTGTTCGGGTGCCAGTCGGGACAGCTGTCGGCGGGCCGCGGTCAGCTTGCCGGTGATCGTCTTCTGGTGCCGCTTCATCTCGGCCCGGCGGGACGTCAGCGCCTTCACCTCGACGCGGGCCGCCCCGCGCAGCTGCTCGATCTCCCGGAGCTGTCCGCGGACGCGGCCCACCTCCGCCTGCCGGCGGCTGCCCACGCGTTCGGCGAGGGCGGTGCCGTCCAGGTAGCCGTCCGGGTCCTCGGACAGGAGGAGCCGCAGGGCGGGGTCCAGGCCGCCGTCCCGGTACTGTGCCGCCGCGACCAGGCCCAGGGCGTCCCGCGCGTCGTTGAGCCGGTCCCTCCTGCGGGCCGTCTCGTCGTGCAGATCGTGCAGCCGCCGCTGGGCCGACTCCGCCTTCTCCTTCGCGCCGTTGTACTTCTCGGTGGCGGTCTCCGCCTCCCGGTAGAGCTGCGCGACATCGGCCCTGACCCGCTCCGGCGTCGACTGCGGTTCGGCGAGCGCAGGGCCGTCGAGTCCGGTCGCGGTGGCCGCGCCGGCGAGGGCGATGGCGGCGGCCGTGCGGGCCGTGTGGCCGCCCGCCGAGCGCTTCCGGGACCTGCGGTGCGCTGCCACCTGGCTGTCCGTCCTTTCCGGAGACCGCCCCGAACGGCGGGCCGTTCGGGGGTCCGGCGGCGGCAGGTACGGGGGAGCCGTCCGCCGCCGGACCTTTCGGCGGTGGCGGCCGGCTGCCGCCCCTGGCACGGGCGGCGATGGAAGGCCGGTCACCTGGTGGAGGACGCTAGGCCCCGCCGCGTGGCCCGGGTAACGGGTTGTGCGGAAGTGGCGCGAGCGGATCGAAGGGTGACCGTAAGTGACCCGGGTCGTTCCGGCTCCGCCGTCTTCACTCTGGGTGATGACCGATCCGGTGAAGTCGGGCGGGCCGAGGGTGCCGGAGTGCTAGGGGAAGGGGGTGGCTAGGCTCCGGCCCCATGGACACACTCCTCCACCTCTTCGTCGGTCTGCACATCATCGGCATCGCGGCGCTGCTCGGCGGCTTCCTCACCCAGATGAAGGCCATGGGCGAGGGCACCGCCCGCTTCGGCCCCGCGATGCTGCACGGCGCGTTGACGATGCTGGTCACCGGCATGGTGCTGGTCGGCCTCAACCAGGCGCAGGACTACTCCGTCGACAACGTGAAGATCGGCGTGAAGCTGGCCCTGCTGATCGTGATCCTCGGCCTGGTCTATGTGAAGCGGGACGAGGAGAAGGTGGACAAGGGCCTGTTCGGCCTGGTCGGACTGCTGACCGTGGCGAACGTCTTCATCGCGGTGCTGTGGACCTGAGCCGCTGCGGGACGGGCCCCGGTGACCGCCCCGCCGGGCGGTCGGGCCGGGGCCCCGGTGGTCAGGCGGGGCGTACGACGCTGTGGATCGAGGACTCGCCGTCGTAGAAGACCGACTCCTCGCGGACGTACGTGCCGGGCTTGGGGGCGTGGATCATCATGCCGTTGCCGATGTAGATGCCCACGTGGGTGATGTCCTCGTAGAAGAAGACCAGGTCACCGGGCTGGGCCTGGGAGACGGGGACCGTCGTGCCCGCGTCGACCTGGTCGTAGGTGGTGCGTGGGACGGCGACGCCCGCGGCCTTCCACGCGGCCTGGGTGAGGCCGGAGCAGTCGTAGGAGCCGGGGCCGGTGGCGCCCCAGACGTACGGCTTGCCGATCTGCGCGCGGGCGAACGCCAGGGCCTTCTCGGCCTTGGTGGCGTACGAGGAGTCGGATGACGGCGGGGTGGTGGTGGCCGAGCCGGAGGACCCCGCGCCGCCCGAGGTGCCGCTGCCGCCCTCCTGCTGAGCGGCGGCCTCTTCCCGGGCCCTCTCCTGCTCCGCCTGCTGCTGCGCGAGTTCGGCGGCCTTGCGGGCGGCCTCTTGCTGCTTCTTCTTCTCGATCGCCGCCAGCCGTGCCTTCTCCTCGGCGGTCAGCTTCGACAGCAGCTCGCGCGCTTCGGTGAGCTTCTTCTGGACGGTGGCCTTGGCCGTCTTCAGATCGCCCTGCGACTCGGTGAGCGTCTCGAGGCTCTCCGTGGCCTCCTGGCGCTTCTCCATCGTCTCGGACTGCTGGGTGACGTAGTCGTCGACCGCCACCTTCTGACGGCCGGTCATCCGGTCCATCAGCTGACTCTGGTCGAAGACGTCCTGCGGTGTGTCCGCGAGCAGGAAGGTCGCCGTGTCGGGCATGCCCGCGCCGGTGCGGTACTGGGCGGCGGCGTAGGAACCCAGTTCCTCACGCGCGTCGTTGAGCTTCTGGGTGCGCTTGGCCACGTCGTCCAGGAGGGTGTCGACGTGCTTGCGCTGCTTGGTCGTCTTCTCCTTGGCCGCGTTGTACTTCTCGGTCGCCGACTCGGCCTGGCGGTAGAGATCGCCGACCTTCTTCTCGACCTCCTCCAGACTCGGCTTGTCGTCGTCCGTGGGGACGGCGCCCGCTGTCTGGGAGAGCAGGGCGACGGAGGTGAGGGCGGCCGTGGCCAGGGCCGGGGTGCGTATGCCTGCGACGCGCGCGCCGGGGGTGCGCGACTTGCGGTGCGACGCCAAGGGAGGCGACTCCTTCCAAGAACTCCGCCTACCGGGTCGGTGGTGGGGGTCCCGCCCAGGCCGTTCAGGCGCTGGGGGAGGGTTCGGGCGGGTGGTTCGGAAGGGTTGCCCTACGGCCGCTCCGCGAGGGAGTGGGCCGATTCACCCCGTGGTCTCGGTGGGTCCCCGGCTCCGGCTGTCGCGGCGGACAGTGACGGACTCGGCGGAGGCCGCGCGGTCCGGCGAGGTTCGCCGGCGGGGACGAGCGGCCTGTCCGCACCGTAGCCAACCGGTGTGGCGTCTGTGAAGGTTGATGGGTGATATGCCCGATACATTTTTGTGACCTTCCCCGGCGTGTCACTCAGGGTGAGGTGACGGACGTGCAGGGTGTGCGTGCGCTCGGGGATGCCGGGAACGGGGGATGTTCCCGGGGCGGGCCCGGGTTGTCGGTGGGGCACCCTAGACTCGGAGAGCGATGAGCAGCCTCTTTGACGACAGCTTCCTGGCGGACCTCCAGGCCCCGCGGGGCCCCGCGGACGAACCTCCGCCGCCCCCCGAGGACGATCATGCTCCGGAGACCGTTCCGGACGATCTGTTCGGGGGGAAGTTCGACGCGCCGCCGGACCGGGACGCCTACTACCGCGACGGCGCCCCCCGCCCGGTGATCGACGCCGCCACGCTGCTGGAGGGGCTGAACGAGAACCAGCGCGCCGCCGTCGTGCACTCCGGCTCCCCGCTGCTCATCGTGGCGGGCGCGGGTTCCGGCAAGACCCGTGTGCTCACCCACCGCATCGCCCATCTGCTGGGCGAGCGGCACGTCCACCCGGGCCAGATCCTCGCGATCACCTTCACCAACAAGGCCGCGGGCGAGATGAAGGAGCGCGTCGAGCAGCTCGTCGGCCCGCGCGCGGGCGCCATGTGGGTCATGACGTTCCACAGCGCGTGCGTGCGCATCCTGCGCCGCGAGAGCAAGAAGCTCGGTTTCACGTCGTCGTTCTCGATCTACGACGCCGCCGACTCCAAGCGTCTGATGGCACTGGTCTGCCGTGACCTGGACCTCGACCCCAAGCGCTTCCCGCCGAAGTCCTTCAGCGCCAAGATCAGCAACCTGAAGAACGAGCTGATCGACGAGGAGGACTTCGCCGCCCGGGCGGCCGACGGTTTCGAGAAGACCGTCGCTCAGGCCTACGCGCTCTACCAGTCGCGGTTGCGGGAGGCCAACGCCCTCGACTTCGACGACCTGATCATGACGACGGTCCATCTGCTCCGAGCCTTCCCGGATGTGGCCGAGCACTACCGCCGCCGCTTCCGGCATGTTCTGGTCGACGAGTACCAGGACACCAACCACGCCCAGTACGCCCTGGTCAGAGAGCTTGTCGGCACCTCGGAGCACCCCGTCGACGTGCCGCCGGAGGCCGAGGTCCCGCCCGCGGAGCTGTGTGTGGTGGGTGACGCCGACCAGTCGATCTACGCCTTCCGCGGCGCGACCATCCGCAACATCCTCCAGTTCGAGGAGGACTACCCGGACGCGACCACGATCCTGCTGGAGCAGAACTACCGCTCCACACAGACCATCCTGAGCGCGGCCAACGCGGTCATCGAGCGCAACGAGTCGCGCCGGCCCAAGAACCTGTGGACCAACGCCGGCTCGGGCGCGCGGATCACCGGCTACGTCGCCGACACCGAGCACGACGAGGCGCAGTTCGTCGCCGACGAGATAGACCGCCTCACGGACGCGGGCGAGGCCAGGGCGGGAGACGTCGCCGTCTTCTACCGGACCAACGCCCAGTCCCGTGTGTTCGAGGAGATCTTCATCCGCGTGGGCCTGCCCTACAAGGTCGTCGGCGGCGTCCGCTTCTACGAGCGCAAGGAGGTCCGGGACGTCCTGGCCTATCTGCGGGTGCTCGCCAACCCCGAGGACTCGGTGCCGCTGCGCCGCATCCTCAACGTGCCCAAGCGGGGCATCGGTGACCGCGCGGAGGCCATGATCGACGCCCTCTCCCAGCGCGAGAGGATCAGCTTCCCGCAGGCGCTGAAGCGCGTCGACGAGGCCTACGGCATGGCCGCCCGCTCGTCGAACGCCGTGAAGCGGTTCAACACGCTGATGGAGGACCTCCGCACGGTCGTCGAGTCCGGCGCGGGTCCGGCCACGGTCCTGGAGGCGATTCTCGAACGGACCGGATACCTCGCCGAGTTGCAGGCATCCACCGACCCCCAGGACGAGACCCGGATCGAGAACCTCCAGGAACTCGCGGCCGTCGCCCTGGAGTTCGAGCAGGAGCGGGGTGAGGGCGAGTCGGTCGGGCTGTCCGACTTCCTCGAGCAGGTCGCCCTGGTCGCCGACTCCGACCAGATCCCCGACGAGGACGACGACGGCTCCGGCGTCATCACCCTGATGACCCTGCACACCGCCAAGGGGCTGGAGTTCCCGGTCGTCTTCCTCACCGGCATGGAGGACGGCGTCTTCCCGCACATGCGCGCCCTCGGCCAGGCCAAGGAACTGGAGGAGGAGCGGCGGCTGGCGTACGTCGGCATCACGCGTGCGCGCGAGCGGCTGTACCTCACCCGGTCGACGCTGCGCAGCGCCTGGGGCCAGCCCTCGTACAACCCGCCCTCGCGTTTCCTGGAGGAGATCCCGGCCGCCCATCTGGAGTGGAAGCGGACGGGGGCGGTCGCGCCCGTCTCGTCCGGTCCGGCGTCGGGGGTGGCGGCCTCGCTGTCGTCGTCCCGTTCGCGCTCGTCGGCGTCCGGTGCCTCCGGGTTCGCCACCCGGCGGACCGCGGAGAAGCCCGCGGTGTCGGTCGCGGTCGGCGACCGGGTCACGCACGACCAGTTCGGGCTCGGCACGGTGGTCGCGGTGAAGGGGACCGGAGGGAACGCCGAGGCCACGATCGACTTCGGGGACACCAAGCCCAAGCGTCTGCTGCTGCGGTACGCGCCGGTGGAGAAGCTCTAGCGGAGCACCGAGCACCGAGCGGCCTGAGCCCGCGAGTCCGTCAGGGGCTTGCGGGCCGGCCCACGGTGTCAGCCGGCCGTGCCGTGCTGCTCGCTGTCGCGCCTGTTCCTGTCCCGCGGCGCCTCGCGATGTCCTACGACGGCTCGAGGCCGTGGCTGCGCAGCCAGGCGAGCGGGTCGATCGCCGAGCCTCCGCCGGGGCGCACCTCGAAGTGCAGGTGCGGGCCGGTGGAGTTGCCCGAGTTGCCGGAGAACGCGATCTGGTCGCCGGCCTTGACGGTCGCACCGGAGGGAATCTGGTAGGTGGAGAGGTGGCAGTACCACGTCTCCGTACCGTCCTTCGCCGTCACGATCATCATGTTGCCGTACGCGGAGTTGTACTCCGTACGCACCGTTCCGTCCGTCGCGGCCAGCACCGGGGAACCGTACGCGACGGGGAAGTCGATACCGGTGTGGACGGACATCCAGTTGATGCCGGACTGGCCGTAGTAGGCGCTGAGACCGTGCTGCGCGACCGGGAGGGAGAACTTCGGGCGCAGCCGTTCCTTGCGGGCCGCCTCCTCGGCGGCCGCCTTGCGCTCGGCCTCCTGCTGCGCTTTGAGGTCGATGCGCTCCTGGGTACGGCTGGCCCGGTCGGCGAAGTCGTCCGCGCCCGCGGCGAGGCTCTCCAGCTGGGTGTCCAGTTTGACGTTGGCGGCGGACGGCTGCACCGGCTGGGCGTCGGCCGCGGTCGTCGTCGTCTCCTGGCCGCTGTCCTCGGCCAGATCACCGACCGAGGCCGCCGCGATACCGGCGACGCCCATCACACACGCCGAGGGCACGGCCACCGTCAGCAGCGCGGAGCGCTTGGCGGGCATACGGCGCCGGGAGCGGGACCCGGAGCGTGAGGCAGCGCGCGGCGGCGGGACGGGAAGGGCCTCCTGCTGCTCGTCGAGCAGGGAGACGGCGGGCAGCTCACCGGTGTCGGCCGGGGCATCCTCGGCCGGGTCACCGCCGGCGGGTTCGCCGTGAGCCGGTTCGCCGTGGGCCGGTTCGTCGCCGGTGGCCTCGTGGGCGCTGGTGTGCTGTGCGTAGGTGTCCTGGGCGTACGTCTCGTGCTCGTACGTGTGCCGGCCGTAGGGGTCCTGGTCGTAGGACTCGGCCTGCGGCGCGTAGCTCTCGGACGCGGGGGCCTGGGGGGCCGCGTCGCCGCCGTCGGAGTTCCACTGGGTGGCGTCGTACACGCCGCTGTCGAAGGTCTGTGTGCCCCAGCCCCACTGCTGGGTGCCGTCGGCGGGGCTCTCGGCCTGTTCCGACGCGAGCCAGGTACCGGCGTCCCACTGGCCGCTCGTCCCGGGCGAGCCGGCCTGCGGGGGGATCACCGCCGTCGGCTGGGCGCCCGTGGTCCAGGCGGTCGTGTCGTAGCCGCCGGTGTCGTACGAGGTGGCCGCATACCCGTGGTAGTGCCCGGTGTCCTGGCTGCCCGCGGCCCACTGTCCGGAGTCGTAGGCGCCGGTGTCGTGGCCGCTGCCGGGGAGGTCACCGAAGAGGGGGTCGGTGGCGAAACTGCCGGTGGTGTGGGCGCCGGTGCCGTAGTGCGTGGCGGCGAAACCGGTGGCGTCACAGCCGCCGTAGGTGGTGACATCGCCGTACTGGGCCTCCTGGGAGCCGTACGACGCGTAGGGCGCCGCTTCGGCATCGGAGGCCGGAGCCGGGTCCATGGTCCCCGACGGGTGACGGTCGTTCACCAACTTCTCTTTCGCCTCGACAACAGGGGCTGCCAGAGCAGTGCGGCGACTGTACCCGGCGGTATGCGGGCACGACAATCTTCCCGAGGTTTCACGCGCGCAGGAAACGGGCATTCGGTCGTGTTTTGGCGAAGGGCGTGCGGGGTCTTGGCATTTTGTTCGAAGGGTGTTCGACCGTCTGGATGATTCGGCGGCCGTAAGTCGGCCGTGTCGGACCGTTGTTGTTCGGATCTGGGCGCCCGTGGTGCGCTTGTCACGGAGGGCGGATGCCGGGCGTGTCGGGCGTGCCGCCCTTATGCCACCGTCAGGCCGCCGGCGCGACCGGTGGTCGGCTCTCCGGCGTGTGCCGCGTCCAGCGCCTGCCGGATGCCGGTCGCCACCGCCGGGTGGACGGGCAGGGCGAGATGGCCGACCCCGCTCACCCGGACGTTCACCGCTGTCAGGTCCGGGTGCTCCACGCACGCCGCCTCCAGCGGATCCATGATGTGGTCGAGGTCGCTCCAGAAGGCCACGAAGTGTGTACGGCAGCCGGGCGCCGGCCCGCCGAGCTCCTCGAGCACCGGCGAGCCGGGGCGCATCTGGCGCACGATGGGGTGGGCGTTGGCCAGCCGCGCCACGCGCGTCCCGGAATGCGGCGTGCCGAGTGTGACCAGCGTCCGCACGCGGGTGTCACCGCCCAGTCGCTGCACGTAGTACCGCGCGATCAGCCCGCCGAGGCTGTGCCCGACCACGTCCACCTGGCGGCTGCCCGTGCGCTCGCACACCTGCTCGATGTGCCGGCCGAGCAGTTCCGCCGCGATGCGGATGTCGCAGGTCAGCGGCGAGTAGTTGAGCGACTCGATCTGCTGCCTGCCGTGTTGGGACAGGCTGCGGCGCAGCAGGACGAAGACCGACCGGTTGTCGATGAAGCCGTGCAGCAGGACGACCGGGGGCTTGGCCTCCGTGGGCAGTTGTGCGGTGCCCGTGCCCTCCGGGGTGGGCAGCGCGGCACGGTCCGGGCCCCGCCGCTCCTGGATGATCCCCGCGGGATAGAGGAGCACATGGCCCGCCAGGATCGCCAGCTCCAGGGCGGTCGCCTTCAGCAGGGTCAGGGAGAGATCCGTCAGCCGGGCCGGCAGAAGACGCCGGCAGAGCGGCAGGAAGGGAAGAGCTGCCTCGGTGACCTTCATGGCCGACCTCCTGTCGGCACGCGGAAGGACAGCCTCGTCCCCCGTGCGCCCTCATGGGATGTCGCCAGGAGAGCGGTCGACCGTGCGCGCGGGCGAAGCGTGGAGGGAGCGCGCTGGTACGGCGATGTCCGTGCGAATCCCTTATGCGCATGTTCCCACTGATGCCCGTGAGTCGCACGGGCACGCGGTGTGCGGGCCTCGGAGCCCGGGAACGCTGCGCGATGAACGTGTCCCACCGTGTGATTTCCCCCTCCCTGTGCACCGTGAAACTGCCGGTTGCGGGATGCTGGAGATAACGTTCGTTCACTTCTCCGGCCGGTTCGGGGCGGAGTGTCCGTGCGATGTGTGCGGTACTGGTCGATACGGATGGATGTAGTCGCTTCATGGAGGCAGTGATGGGTGTGGCAGCCGGTCCGATCCGCGTGGTGGTGGCCAAGCCGGGGCTCGACGGCCACGATCGCGGGGCGAAGGTGATCGCGCGTGCGCTGCGCGACGCCGGTATGGAGGTGATCTACACCGGGCTTCACCAGACTCCCGAGCAGATCGTCGACACCGCGATCCAGGAGGACGCCGACGCGATCGGTCTGTCCATCCTCTCCGGCGCGCACAACACGCTGTTCGCGGCGGTCATCGAGCTGCTGAACGAGCGGGACGCGGCGGACATCCTGGTGTTCGGCGGGGGCATCATCCCCGAGGCGGACATCGCTCCGCTGAAGGACAAGGGCGTCGCGGAGATCTTCACTCCGGGCGCGACGACCGCCTCGATCGTGGACTGGGTGCGGGCGAACGCCCGGCAGCCCGCGGAGGCGTAGGGCGCCGTCCGTCCGACGCCTCGGGCCCGGCACAGCGGCGGCCGGAGCCCGGTGCTCGCCAGCACGGGGCCGCTGCGGGGCGGGAGTGTGCGCGGCCCGGCTCCCGCAAAGGCGTGTCCGCCTCCTTCCCTGCCCCGCTCGGGTGACGGGACCCCCGTCGCCCGCCCGTGCCGCCCCGGGGCTCCCGCTCCCGGCGGAGCCGCTTCCGGGGGAGCCGCGACGTCCCGCGGGGGTTCCGGCGTGACGGTCGGTGCGGGGCCTCGACCGCGGGGCGAGGCAGGTCAGGGGGCGGGCGGCGTCAGCTCCGCGAGCATGGAGGCGCGCAGGCGCAAGGTGCTGACCAGCCGCTGGAAGGCCTCCGACCAGTAGCTCCCGGCTCCCGGTGACGCGTCCTCCGGCTCGTCCGGTACCGCCAGGAGCGCGTCGAGGCGGGCGGCCTCGGACGGATCCAGGCAGCGTTCGGCCAGACCCATGACTCCGCTGAAACTCCATGGATAACTCCCCGCGTCACGCGCGATGTTGAGCGCGTCGACCACCGCCCGCCCGACAGGTGCCGCCCAGGGCACAGCACATACCCCGAGCAGCTGAAACGCCTCGGACAGGCCGTGCTTCTCGATGAACCCGGCCACCCACTCCGCCCGTTCGGCGGAGGCCAGCAGGCCGAGGAGCTGGGCGCGTTCGGCCAGGGACACCGCGCCCGGCCCGCCCGCCTCCGGCGCGGAGGGCTCTCCGAGCAGCGCCCGGGACCAGGCCGCGTCCCGCTGCCGGACCGCGGCCCGGCACCAGGCCGCGTGCAGTTCGCTCTGCCAGCCGTCCGCCACCGGCAGGGCGACGATCTCCCGGGGTGTACGCCCGCCGAGCCGCCGCGACCAGCTGCCGAGGGGGGCCGACTCCACCAACTGGCCGAACCACCATGACCGTTCCCCCCGGCCCGCGGGGGCCTTGGCGACCACACCGTCGCGTTCCATGCCCGCGTCGCACTCGTGCGGTGCCTCGACGGTGATCGCCGGTATGTCCCGTGTACGGTCCACGGCCACGCACGCGCCGGCTCTGACCGCCATCCGTTGCGCCAGGGCCGAGCCGGGCAGCGCGGACAGCAACTCGGCCGCGGTCGCCCGTACGGTGCGGCTGCGGTCGGCCAGGGCCTGTTCCAAAAAGGTCTCGTCGTCCGGACCGATCCCGTCGCGCAGGGAGTCGAGGAACATCAGCCGGTCCTCGGCCCGCTCCGTGGACCAGGTCGCCGCGAGCAGTTCACGCGCGGCGGCCGGTTCCCGGGAGCGCAGGGCGGTGAGGAGGGCGACCCGCTCGGCGAAGAGACCCTCCTGCCAGAGCCGCCGCACCCCGTCCCCGTCCTGTGGTGAGAGCTCGGGTGCGCCGCCCGGTACGGCACGCAGGGCGAAGCGCCAGTCCGGGTTGAGCCGGGCCAGCCACAGCGCGCGCGGCCCCGCGAACCGCAGCCCCGCCGGACGCAGGTCCGTACGCCCCCGCGCGGCGTCGAGCAGGGCGGGCAGGACGGCGGGAGGCGGCGCGAAACCGCGGGCGTTCGCCGCCGCCAGCCACTGGGGCAGCAGCTCCATGAGATCCGGTGCCGTGCCCCGGCGGCCGCCGCCGGAGGTGCCGGGACGGTCGGTGAGCAGCGTCGCCAGCCGACGGACCGCGGCTGCCGGAAGCACGGGGCGCGGGTCCGCGGGGGCTGGTTCCGGACGCTCCGCGGCCCGGGCCGGCCGCAGTCCGGCCCGCCGCCGGACGGTCGCCGCGGCCGCGGCGTCCAGCAGGGCCGACGGCCCTCCCGGGCTGGGCCCGGCACCCGCCGGTGCGCGCCGGTCCGTGCCCAGCATGGCCGTGGTCACCAGTTCCTCCCAGTCACCCGGAGGAAACGCGTCCGCGGCGGCGGTCGTCCTGCTCATGAGCTTCCTTTCCGACGGGGGTCCCGGTGCGGCCGGACACTCACGAGCACCGAGTGTCCAGTGATGTCCGAAAGATGCCCGGGGGTGCGGGAACGGGCGTGAGCGCGCCGCTCAGCACAGCGGCACCACCTCGCCCGGCCCCTCGGGCCATGCCGCCAGAGGAGTGAACCCCTGATGGCCGCACTCACCGAACACCCGGACCGGGGCGCCGCCCGACAGGGCGACCAGGCGCCACAGGCCGGGCCGGGACAGCGCGGCCGCGGAGAGCGGCAGCGCCGCGTCCCCGCCGGCGTCGGCCAGCTGCCAGCCGCCCCCGCCCCCGCCCCCGCCCCCGCCCCCG
>NZ_JABTTS010000031.1 GCF_018638295.1 Streptomyces sp. CHD11 | reverse complement strand
CAAGGCGGTCACCGGCGAGGAGATCACCCAGAACGGCCTGGGCGGCGCCGACGTGCACGCCGAGACCTCGGGCGTCTGCCACTTCGCCTACGACGACGAGGAGACCTGCCTCGCCGAGGTGCGCTACCTCCTCTCCCTCCTCCCGCAGAACAACCGGGAGTTCCCGCCCCGCGTCCCCTGTGCCGATCCGGGGACCCGCCGCTCGGAGCTGCTGCTGGACCTGGTCCCGGCCGACGGGAGCCGCCCGTACGACATGACCGAGGTCATCGGGGAGATCGTCGACGACGGCGAGTACCTGGAGGTCCACGAGCGCTGGGCGCGCAACATCATCTGCGCCCTCGCCCGCCTGGACGGCCAGGTCGTCGGCATCGTCGCCAACCAGCCGCAGGCCCTGGCCGGCGTCCTCGACATCGAGGCCAGCGAGAAGGCCGCCCGGTTTGTCCAGATGTGCGACGCCTTCAGCATTCCGATCGTGACGCTGCTGGACGTTCCGGGGTTCTTGCCGGGTGTGGACCAGGAGCACGGCGGGATCATCCGGCACGGCGCGAAGCTGCTGTACGCGTACTGCAACGCCACCGTGCCCCGTATCTCGCTCATCCTGCGCAAGGCGTACGGCGGCGCCTACATCGTCATGGACAGCCAGTCCACCGGCGCGGACCTCACCTACGCCTGGCCGACCAACGAGATCGCCGTCATGGGCGCGGAGGGCGCGGCCAACGTCATCTTCCGCCGCCAGATCGCCGAGGCCGAGGACCCGGACGCGATGCGGGCCCGCATGGTCAAGGAGTACAAGTCCGAGCTGATGCATCCCTACTACGCGGCCGAACGCGGCCTGGTCGACGACGTCATCGACCCCGCGGAGACCCGTGAGGTGCTCATCGGCTCCCTCGCGATGCTCCGCACCAAACACGCCGACCTGCCCTCCCGCAAGCACGGCAACCCGCCGCAGTAATGGAGCACTTCGAATGGTCAAACAGGAGCGAGCCCTGCGCACCCGCGAGGCGCTGATCACCTCGGCTGCCACGGTCTTCGACCGTGAGGGCTTCAGCGTGGCCTCTCTCACGGCGATCAGCTCGCTGGCCGGAGTGAGCAACGGAGCGCTCCACTTCCACTTCTCCAGCAAGGCGACCCTGGCCGACTCGGTGGAGGAGGCGGCGGGGGAGCGGCTGGACCGCATCGTCATGGCCCATGAGGGGGCGGCCGGCAACGCCCTGCAGTTGCTGGTGAACACCTCGCACGGACTGGCCCGCGGGCTCACCGAGGACGTGGTGCTGCGCGCCGGCTTCGAGCTGAGCCGGGACCAGGTCCGCGGAAGGGGGCCCGGCCTGTACCGGCAGTGGCACCGGTGGGTCGAGGAGGTGCTGAAGCGCGCCGACGGCGAAGGTGTGCTCGCCGAGGTCACGCCCGAGGACGCGGCGGCCTCCGTGGTGGCGGCGACCACCGGTTTCGAGGTCCTGGGCCCGCAGAACCCCGAATGGCTCTCGCACCGCACGGTCACCCGGTTCTGGCAGCTGCTGCTGCCGCGGCTGGCCGATGCCTCCGTCCTCGGCACACTCGTGGCGGCCGGTAGTCGCCCTGAGGGTAGACCATAACAGACCGTGCGGTTTGATAAGCGGAGTCAATTGCCCCTTTTGCCTGTCACTTGCTGTGAGGCGGGCGTCACGGCGACGCCCGCGCACGCACCTCTTCCCGGGCCCGCCGTGCTCCGTAGGTATGCCGCCACGCCCTGGGGTCCGGGCGCTTGAGCGCTCAACAAGGCCTCTGTACCGGTGTTCCGGCCTCCATGGCGGCTCCGGCCGGCAGGGCCGCGACCAGCGACGGGACAACTCGTGTGAACCAACACACTTCCTCCCCATTGACAAACCGACTGTGCTGTTTTTTTAATCGTGTTCTAGCCGGAGTCGTCGAGCGCCGTCCAGGCGCACCAGTGACGGCCCTCGCGGTCTCGATCCGTACGCAACCCGGCATGGACATCAAGGGGGAACAGACAGTGGACATCGAAGTTCTGGGCGCGTTGTCAGTACGCGAGCACGGCATCTCGATCACCCCGACGGCTCCGAAGCCGCGACAGGTGCTGGCCCTGCTCGCTCTGCACGCCGACCGAGTGGTCCAGGTCTCTTCCCTGATCGAGGAACTGTGGGACGACGAGCCGCCGCGCAGTGCGCGCACCACCCTCCAGACGTACGTGCTCCAACTGCGGGAGCTCATCGGCGAGGCGCTGGCCAAGGGTGGTGAGGAGGAGGTCACCGCCAAGGACGTCCTGGTCACCCTCCCCGGGGGCTACCGCCTGGACACCCGTGGCGGCCGGATCGACTTCCGTGAGTTCGAGCAGCAGGCCGGGACGGGCTACCGGGCCATGGACGCCGAGGACTTCACCGGCGCCGCACGGCGGCTGCGCGAGGCGCTGACGCTGTGGACCGGCCCCGCGCTCGCCGACGTGACCGCCGGCAGCCGCATCGGCCTCGAGGTCAAGCGCCTGGAGGAGTCCCGGCTGTGCGCGCTGGACCAGCGGATCGAGGCCGATCTGCGACTGGGCCGCCACCGCGAGCTGCTGTCCGAGCTGACCGTCCTCGTCAACCGGCACCAGATGCACGAGAGCCTGCACGGCCAGTTCATGGTGGCCCTGCACCGCTCCGGCCGGCGCGGCGAGGCGCTCAGCGTCTACCAGCGGCTGCGCACCACCCTCGTACGCGAGCTGGGTCTGGAGCCGTCGGCGATGATCAGCCGGCTGCAGCGCTCCATCCTGACGGCCGCTCCGGAGACCGCCGCCACCCGTGGCCCGGAGGCCACCGGCCGGGCCGTCGCCCGCGTGGGCTGACCGTGCGCGTGCGCTGACCGCGCCGGGCCGCCGCGCCGGGAACGGCTCCACGGGGCCGGGCCCGCCGCCGAGTTCTCCCCTTCCAGGTGTCCGGAAAGGGGAGTACTCCCTTCCCCGGCTGCCGGGGAAGGGACGGTACGCGTGAAATCCGGGGTCGACGCGAGTGCGGCTCCAGCGTTTTTCCGGGCTCCCTCAGGGGGCCGGGCCTCATTCTGACGGCGCGAAAGACGCGTCAGGAACAACTGGGCGTGTCCAGGCAACACAACGGCTCAAAGATTCCTCGACTCTTTCCTAGGGCGGTGTCGTGGCCGGATACGGGGCGCCTCGTGCACAGGCCGTGAGGCGATGACATCGGGCCCCCGAGTGGCGCAATATCGACGAGCCTCGGGCACCGATTCGAATACCGGCTCGGAAGCCGAGTCCAGCTGTCGAGGTACGGGGAGGGAAAACCATGAAGATTCGTGTTCTGGGTCCACTGAGTGCCGACGTCAACGGGATGTCGATCGTTCCGACGGCCGGGAAACCCCGCCAGATCCTGGCTCTGCTCGCCCTCTATCCGGGCCGGGTCATGCCCGTGCCCACGCTGATGGAGGAGATCTGGGGCACCGAGCTCCCCCAGAGCGCCCTCACCACGCTGCAGACCTACATACTCCAGCTGCGCCGCCGGCTCGGTACCGCCATGGGGCCCGGCGCCCCCGGTACCGCCAAGGACGTGCTCGCCACCCGGCACGGCGGCTACCTGCTGCAGATACCGAGCGACGCGGTCGACGTCCACGCCTACGAACGCCTCGTCATCGAGGGACAGCAGGCCTTCGAGGACGGCGAGGACGAACGGGCCGCCCGCACCTACCGCGAGGCGCTGAACCTGTGGCAGGGGCCCGCCCTGGTCGACGTACCCGTCGGCCCGGTCCTGGAGATCGAGGCGATGCGGCTGGAGGAGAGCCGGCTCGTCACGCGGGAGCGCCGCATCGACGCGGACCTCAGGATCGGCCGGCACGCCGAGGTCACCGCCGAGCTGATGGACCTGACCGCCCGGCACCCCGAGCACGAGGGACTGCACTCGCAGGCCATGGTGGCGCTGTACCGCTCCGGCCGGCAGGCCGGCGCGCTCGACGTCTACCACCGGCTGCGCCGCCGCCTGGTCGACGAGCTGGGCGTGGAGCCGTCACCGCAGTTGCAGCGGCTGCACCAGGCGATACTCGCCGTCGACCCCCAGCTGGACCTGGCGTCCGGCCCCCGGCGCGGCTCCACCTTCGACCTGTACGCGGCCTGACACCGCGGGCGCTGCCCCGCGGGCGTCAGCGCACCGGGCGGCCCATCTCCGCCAGCAGGGCGCGCTCCAGCGCGGTCAGGGGCCGGTCGGGGCACAGGCGTTCGGGGTGGCCCGGCGGAGGCACGTCCACCGGGCGGAAGTCGGCCCGGGCCGACTCGCCCGCGAGCTGGACGGCGCCGACGGCGACCAGACACCGCCAGACCTCGGCCACCAGAGCACGGGCGAACCGCCGCAGACGCCGGGCGAACGTCATCATGTTCATGGCCTCCTCGACAACCGCGGACCGTCGTCCCCACCCGGTCAGGCTGAGACGGCACGCTCGAGAACCACCCCACGTCCTCTCGAGCCCGGGTCGAGCGGGCCGGCCGGGTCTCCGCCCGGCGGCGGAGCCGACCCCGCGCCGAAGCCGGCTCGCCGTCCCGGCCGGGGGCGTGGCGCGTCGGCCGGGTAGGGCTCCGGTGTGCCGCACATCCCGCACCGGTTCGGCAACAGCGCCCGGCCTCGGGCCGCTCCGCTCCCCACGGTGTCCGACTCGAGGCCACTCGGGTGCGAGCGTCGAGCGCAGCGACCGGACGGCCGTCGCTCCTCGCTGCCGCTCCTGCCCTCCGCTCCCGGCTCTCGCGCCTGCGTCTCTTCCCGCGACGCAGTCCGGGCCCAGTCCCGGATCAGCCCTTGCGGGTCTCCCGGCACAGGCCGGTAGTCGAGACCGCACCCGCCGACGAGTGCCTCGAAGGACGGGTGAGCGGCCACGGCGACCTGATGGCCCACGTCCCGCAGACGCCGCCCCAGGCCCGTGAAGGGCGCGACATCTCCCCGGGAACCGGCGGTGATGATCAGAATGCGCATGAAGCGATTCTCCTCGGCGGCCGCCCGGCCACTCCCGCCCGCTGCGGGGACCCCTCAGCCCGCTGACTGCTGCGCCCCTGACGCGATGCGTGCTCTCGTGGGACTGGCTCAGGCCCGGTTTCGCTTCCGGCAGCCGGCCGACCCGGAACACCGCCTCTCGGACACCATCCGCCTCCGCGCGTACGCACGGGGGCACACACCCCGGACCCGGCCACCCGTCCGTACGGCCCCTTTTCCCGCCGCTGCGAACGCAGAAGCCGAACGCCTCCTCGCCTTGCCGTGACCACGCGAGCGCGGGTCGGGTGAGCATGCCGCAACGCCGATCCCGCGGCCCGGCAGGAACCGGGCGGCACCCCCGCGCGGTGGGCCGCAGGGTCGGGCAGGGGGGTCGGGTTCGGGTGGAGTCGGGGTCGGGGCCGGGTGGCCTGCGGGTGGGTGTGGCGCGTTCCCCTGGGGATTCGAGCGGCGTTCGAGGGGCGGGCGAGCCGTTCCCCACCGGATCAGGACACAGTCCATGGCGAGCCTGTACGGGGCGGCGGGTCGCGGCGTCCATGGCCGTCCGCCCGGCCGTACGTCCGAGACGAGAGGGGTGGGGTGGATGTATTTGGCGCCCGTGCACCGTATGGCCCAGCACACGGAGGTGGACGCACCGGCCGGCGTGCTCTACGGACTGATCGCCGACGCGTTGCGCTGGCCCGTGTTCCTGCCGCCCACCGTCCATGTCGAGCAGCTCGAGTTCGACGGCGAGTCGGAACGGCTGCGGATGTGGGTCACCGCCAACGGTGAGATCAAGTCCTGGACGACGCGCCGCGTCCTGGATCCCGTGGCCCACCGCGTCGACTTCCGCCAGGAGGTGCTGCCCTGGCCGACGACGTCCATGGGAGGCAGCTGGACCGTGGAGCCGCGGGGTCCCGAGCGGTCCCTCGTCGTCCTCAGCAACGACTTCTCCGTCGACGGCAACGCGCGCGCCGACGTCGACTGGGTGAAGCGGGCCACCAGCGCCAACACCCGCGCCGCCCTCGACAACCTCCGCCGGCTCGCCGAGCGCTGGCGCCGCCTCGACGACCTCGTCCTGTCCTTCGAGGACACGGCCTTCGTCGACGCGCCCGTCGAGCCGGTGTACGACTTCCTGCACCGGTTCGGCGACCGGTCCGACGCGGTGCCCGGCGCCACCGGGATCGACATCGCCGAGCACGGGCCCGGGGTGCAGCTGATGACCGTGGAGCTGGCCGGCGCCGACGGCACGGCGCGGACGACGGAATCGGTCAGGATCGGCTTCCCGCACGCCGGACGCATCGTCTACAAGGACATCCGGGACACCGAACAGCCCGCGCTGCTGGCCGCGCACGCGGGGGAGTGGTCGGTCGAACCCGACCTCCGGGGAACGGGCGTCACCGTCGTCGCACGGCACCACGCGGTGCTCGACGAGGACGGCGTACGCGAGCGGTACGGCGACGGCGCGGACGCGGTGCGCCTCGCGCGGGAGGCACTGCGCTCACGGCTCGCCCGGGAGAGTTCCCTCGCGCTGCGGCTGGCCAGGGAGCACGCCGAGGGCGCACTGGCCCGCGGAGTCTGAGCCGCGCCGCCCGGCCGGCCGCCGCAACCCCCGTGCCCCCGTACCCCCGCGCCGAACGGCGCCCGACCGCACCCGTCGGACGGGCCGAGACTGGAGGTCCCACGTGAACGACAGCCTGACCGCGGGCGCCGGCACGTCCCTGGCCGAGGACGCCGACGCCGGCCCCCGTGCCCTCCAGGTGTCCGGTGAGGGCTCCGCACGGGCCCGGTACGTCGAGGACCTGCTCGGTGATCCCTTCGACGCAGGCAACCCGCACGGCCAGCAGGCGCTGCTCGCCGCCGACGAGCGGCGCGAGGCCCCCGCGGCCACCGAGGAACTGCTCCACCGCTTCGGCCTCGCCGCCGAGTTCGTGCCGAAGGCCCTGGGCGGCCGCCTCACCGGCGTCGAAGGGCTCGCCCAGGTGCTGCGGCCGGTCTTCCGGCGGGACGTGGCGCTCGGCTTCGGCGCCGGGATGACCGCCCTGTTCGCCGCCTCCGTGGTGTGGACCGCCGGCGACGAGCGGCAGCGCCGGGACACCGCGCGGCGGCTGCTCGACGGCGGCCGGTTCACCATCCTGCACCGCGAGTTCGCGCACGCCAACGCGATCCTGCGCGGCGAGTACACCGCGCGTCCCGCGCCCGGCGGCGGCTATGTGGTGGACGGCCGCAAGGAGGTCGTCATCAACGCCGACCGCGCCGACGCCTTCGTCTCCTACGTCCGTACCGCGCCCGGCGACGGTGCGGACAGCCACTCCGTGTTCCTGCTCGAGACCGGCCGGCTCCCGGCGCACGCCGTGCGCCGGCTGCCCCGTGCCCGTACCCACGGCATGCGCGGCGCCCACTACGCCGGACTGGAGCTCGCGCACTGCCCCGTGCCCGCCGACGCCCTCGTCGGACGGCCGGGCGAGGGCGTCTCCCTTGCCCTGCGCACCTTCCAGGTCAGCCGGGCACTGGTGTCCGGCGGCGCGCTGGTCGGCGGGATGGACAGCGCGCTGCGCTACGCCGTCCGGGCCGCGGCCGAGTCCCGCCGCGGTCTGGTGCCGCACGGCCGTCGCGGCCGGGTGCTCGCCGGGGTCTTCGCCGACCTGCTCGCCTGCGACAGTCTCGCCGTCGCGGGGCTGCGGCTGCTCGACCTGGCGCCCGAGCACGCGCTCGTCCCCTCCGCGGCCGTCAAGTACGCCGTGTCCGCGCTGCTCCACGAGGACCTCGACGAACTCGCCGCGGTGCTCGGCGCCCGCGGCTACGACCGCGGCCCCACCTACGGCGGCTTCCAGAAGCTCGTGCGCGATCTGCCGGTGGCCGGGCTCGGCCACGCCGGGACGGCCGACACCCAGGCCGTCCTCGTCCCCCACCTGCGCACCCTCGCCCACGCCACCTGGCGCGGCGAGGCCGGGCACGAGGCGCCCGCGGCGCTCTTCACTCCCGGCGCCGGGGACACGGCACTCGACTTCCGGCGGCTGGACGCCGAACCCCGCGATCCGCACCACGGCTGCGACGGACTGCTCGCCGCGCTGCTCGGCGCGGCCGCCCGGCTCGACGGCAAGCGCGGCCGCGGCCCCCGGTGGGCGGCGCTCGCCGATCTCGCCCGCGCCTTCGCCGCCGAGGTGCGCCACCTCGCCGAGCGGTGCGCCGTGCTGTCGGAGCGTCCGGACACCGGGGTGCTCGCCCCGGCGGCGTACGTCCTCGTCGACCGGTACTGCCTGCTGATCGCCGCCGCCTCCTGCCTCGCCGTCTGCGAGAACGCCGATCCCGGCGCCCCGGACGGGGGCCTGCTCGCCGAACCCGACTGGGCGCTGCTCGCGCTGACCCGGTTCGGCCGCCGCCTCGGCGTGGAGGTGCCCGCCCTGCCGGACGGCGTCGCGCGGGACCTCGCGGTCCGGCTCGTGGACCGGTACCGCGGCGGGCGGAGCTTCGACCTCTACGGGATGCGGCTCGCGTGAGCCCCGACCCCGACAGGAACGTTTCGGCTCCGCCCTCGGACACGGCCCGGCCGGGAGGCCGGCACAAGGAGGCGAACGCCATGCACCCCAGCAGGCCCGCGGTGGCGCGGAAGGGCGAGGACCGCGTCACGGACGACATCGACGCCCGCGACGCCGTCGGTGTCCTCGACACGCTGCGGCGCCTGAGCGCCCTCGGCGTCGTCGCCGGCGCGTACGGCTCCGCCGTCGCGCCGCCCGTGCACATCCCCCGCCCGGACAGCTCGTGGCTGCGGATCCGGGAGGACCTGCTGGACCGCGGGGTCACGGTGGCGTACGCGACCTGGACCGAGTGGTTCCCCGCGGTGCTCACCACACCGCGGCTGAGGCCCCTGCTCGGCCGGGACTGGAACCGCTACGCCGGGACCCGCGACCCCGCGGTCCGCAGCCGGTTCGCCGCCTCCCGGCTGCTCATCAAGTACACCGCGGCGGCCGCGCTGGGCATCGGGCCGGAGGACATCGACATCGCCTACCGGCTCGGCGGCCGCCCGTACCTGCGCGGCCTCGACCAGATCGAGGTCGCTCTGACGCACACCGGTGAGCTGATGGCCGTGGGGATCAGCCGGGTGGGCCGGATCGGCCTGGACGCCGAGTGCGCGGACCGGCGCTTCGACCTGGGCCTGATGCGCGGGCGGATGTGCACCCCGGCCGAGGCCGCCGAGCTGGACACGCTGTCCGAGGAGCAGCAGGCGGCGTGCGTGCTGCGGCTGTGGACGCTGAAGGAGGCGTACACCAAGGCGCTCGGGCAGGGCATGCGGCTCGCCTTCACCGAGTTCGGCTTCGGTCTCGCCCTCGGCGGCCTGCGCACCCCCGACGGGGTCGCGGCCCTCGGCGAGGAGTGGGCGTTCGCCACGCATCCGGTGCTCGGCCGGTACCTGGTCAGCGTGGCCTGCCACGACGCCGGGCTCGACCCGGCCGGGGACACGTCGGTCGGCACCATGCTGGACCGGCGGCTGATCACGGCGATGACCCCACCCGGGGACCAGGGCCCGGTCGTGGACCTCTGAGAGGGCGCTGTTGGGGCCGGGGGCGGCGACACGATCGGTGCGGATGACGGTGCCGTCGAGGTTGAGGCGGGTGTATCCGGCAGCAGCTGCACGTTCCAGCGCGGTGGACAGGCCCGGGGCGTGGTCGGCGAGCACGGTCAGCCCCTCGTGGAGGTAGCGGTAGGTGGTGGGGAGCGATATCCCCTCCCGGGCCAGTTGGGACAGCCGCGTGCCGTCAATGAATCACCGCAGTACGAGCACGGCCTGCTTGAAGACGCCCAGACCGGGTGTTCTTCCGGGTTCCGAGCCGGCCGCGATGCTCGCGCAGGAGCCGGGCCGGCCTGACGCCAGGTCACCCGCAGGGCGCCGGTCCCGCCGCACGTCCTCACGCACCGCAACCGTCACGTTGCCGAGAAGACCCTACTGCGATGGCCTGCTGGGCCAGCAGCAGTGCCAGCGGTCCCCCTTGGAGCAGAAAGCGTCCCTCGGTGGCGGCCCGAATCGCGTCGGGCATCGGCCACCACATGAGCTTGAAGCTCTCTTCGCTGGGCGTGAGCTGCTGCGGGCCACAGGTGAGACCTTCGGCCAGGAAAAGGTGGACGCGGGCAGTGGAGTCCAGGGTGATGGCGTACGAGCCGAGGGGGCGCCAGGTCTGGGCGATGGCGCCGGCTTCCTCGCGCAGCTCACGCCGCGCGCAGTCTTCCGGTGTCTCGCCCTCCTCCCGGCGCCCCCCGGGCAGGAACACGTACTCGCCGCCGTGCTGGGTGAATTCGGCGGTCAGGACGGCGACCAGGCCCTCCGCGTCTCGAGCCACGATGACGGAGGCGTCGCGCTTCGCCTTTTGTCGGGTTGTCTCGGTCATGGCCCGGGAGCGTATCCGCCTACTCCGACAGCCAGGCCGCGAACGGCACGTTCAACACGGTCGGATGAGCGATGCCACGGCCGTGGTAGCCGTCCTCACCGAAGGCGTCGCCGTGGTCGGCACACATAATGATCAGCCATCTCTTCTTGCCGGTGAGCCCGTCGACCAGGCGGCCCAGGTGTTCGTCCGCGTACGCGAGCGCGGCGGCCTGGGACTGCCAGGAGTCGCCTCCGTCGCCGGTGTAGTGGCCGTGGGGGACGTGGGTGGCGCCGCCCGCGGCGAGAGCGTGTGGAATACGGGGCGTGAGTCACGCGTCCCTGCCACCCCATAACGGGGTGTCTGGACGGAGGAGTCCACCCCAGCAGCCAGTTGGGCGCTACCTCCAAGCCCGGCCCTTCAGGGCCGGGTCAAGTTGACGTCCTCCACCACCCGCCCTGCTGCCCTCGGCCAGGGAACTGCCCGCCGACTGGATAGTGGAGCGCACCGGCTCCGAGTGGCCACGGCATGTCCGCGTCGGTGCGTTCCGGCTGCTCGACGCGCGCGGCGGCATCGTGGCGCTACGGGCGGCGGTCGGTCTGTTCGAGGACCCGGATACGAAGCTGCGTACCTGGGCCGCGCAATCAGTGCAGCGCTGGCATCCGTCCCCGGACGGGCGGCGCGGCGACGCGGAGGTGGGTGAACTGCTCGACCGAAGCCGACACCTCTTCAGCGACTACGTGCTGCGCCGGCGCAAGTGGGAGGCCGGGGTGGACAGCTGAGACCTGCACCGCGGTGCGGAACTCCGCTCAGCACTCGCCGCCCGCTGGCCCCCCTGGTGACAGCACGCCTGCCTTGGTGACGACGCCCCGGCCTGCCGTCACCCCCGCTGCGGGGGCTGGCCCTCGGTGAACAGGACCCTGAACGACAGCTCGTCCATCCGCCACCCGGCGGCCGTCCTGCGGGCCCCGCCGGAGGCGAGGGTGCCCGCGCGGAACAGCGGTGGCCGGTCACCGCCGGGGTGGTGGACGTGCGTGGTCAGCACGTTGGCGCGGAACGCGGCCCGGTCGCCGCCGACGCTCACCACCGCCGGCGAGCCCAGGTGCTGGGTGGACGCGAACGCCGTGAGGGAGGCGCGGTGCCACTCGGCGAGCCCGGCGAGCCCTGCGTGGCGGCTCATCGGGAAGGTGACGACCGCGTCCTCGGTGAACAGGCCGCGGGCCCACGTGTCGTCGGGTTCCTCGTCGTCGAGCGTGACCAGATAGCGGCCCAGGAGCTCCGCGACCAGGGCGGCGTCGGCGGCTTCGGCGGCCGTGGCCGGAACCGTGGCCGGAACGGCGGGCGAAAGGTTGGAAGTCACCGCCCGAGCATGGCGCCGACCGCGCCCGCGGGACCAGTTTCCTGCCAGAGATCTGACATTACCGGCAGAGTTCTGTAGTGCATTGCGCAAAGCCTGTACCGCACTCGCTTTACCGTTTCTCCGTGGTCCGGCGATACTCGTCACACACCAGTCGGAAGAGGGAAGATGGATATCTTTGACGCGGACGTGATCATAGTAGGAGCAGGGCCCACCGGACTCATGCTCGCGGGCGAGTTGAGTCTCAACGGAGTCTCCGCACTGGTCGTCGACCGGCTCGCCGAACCCATCAGGGAATCCCGTGCCCTCGGCTTTTCCGCGCGCACGATCGAGGAATTCGCGCAGCGTGGTCTCCTTTCCCGGCTCGGTGACGTCGATGTCATTCCGTTCGGTCATTTCGGCGGTGTGCCGCTCGACTTCCGGGTCCTTCCGAATGGCTCGTACGGCGCCCGCGGCATCCCCCAGTCGCGGACCGAAGGCATGCTCGCCGGCGTGCTCGCCGAGCGCGGCGTCGAGGTGCGCCGGGGTGTCGAGGTCACCGGCGTCGAGCAGGACGACGACGGGGTCGCCGTCCACATCGCCACCGCGGACGGCACCGGCACGCTCCGCGCCCGCCACGTCGTCGGCTGCGACGGCGCCCGCAGCGTCGTCCGTACGAGCGCCGGGATCGACTTCCCCGGCACCGCGCCCACCGTCGAACTGCGCTTCGCCGACATCACCGGGGTGCGACTGCGCCCGCGCTTCAGCGGCGAGCCGGTGCCCGGCGGCATGGTCATGGTGCTGCCGCTCGGACCGGACCGCAGCCGCGTCATCTACTACGACCGCGCGCAGCCGATGCGCCCCGGCCCGGAGCCGATCACCTTCGAGGAGGTCGCCGAGGCGTTCCAGCGCCTGTCGGGCGAGGACATCAGCGGCGCCACGCCGCTGTGGGTCTCCTCCACCACCGACGTCAGCCGCCAGGCCGCCGAGTACCGCAGGGGCCGCGTCTTCGTCGCCGGCGACGCCGCCCACATCCACCTGCCGATCGGTGCCCAGGGCATGAGCGCCGGCATCCAGGACGCCGTCAACCTCGGCTGGAAGCTCGCCCTCGACATCAAGGGCCGGGCCCCCGAGGGGCTGCTCGACACCTACCACAGCGAACGTCACCCGGTCGGTGCCCGCATCCTCGCCAACACCCTCGCCCAGCGCACCCTCTACCTCGGCGGCGACGAAGTCGGCCCGCTGCGCCAGGTGTTCACCGAGCTGGCGCGGCACGAGGAGGTGCAGCGCCACCTGGTCGGCATGGTCACCGGGCTCGACATCCGCCACGACGTCGGCGGCGGGGACCACCCGCTGCTCGGCCGGCGGCTCGAGGACAAGCAGATCACCCGCGACGGGGTGAAGGACAACGTCTTCTCCCTCCTGGAGCCGGGGCGCGGTCTGCTCCTCGACCTCGCCGACGGCGCCGGTCTGCGCGCCGCGGCCCGGGGCTGGTCCGACCGGGTCGACACCGTCACCGCGCAGGGCCCCGAAGGCGACTGCGGCCTCGACGGCATCCTCGTCCGTCCCGACGGCTACGTCGCCTGGGTGGGCGGCGCCGGAGACGGCCCGGCCGCCGGTGCCACGGACGTGCCGCTCACCGACGCGCTCGCCCGCTGGTTCGGCCCCGCCGGCTGACCAGGCTCCTCCTCCCCACCGCACGCACATCCCAAGGATCTTGAGGAAGCGAAGGAAGCGAAGGAATCATGCCGATCATCTCCACCGAGGACAACTACCTGACCGTTCTCAACCTGTTCACGACCGACACCCCCGAGCACCAGGAGCAGCTGCTCACCGAGATGGGGAAGATCGTCGACGCGGCCGCCTACGAGGGATGGATCTCCTCGACCGTGCACGCCGGACAGGACTCTCCCGGGACCGCCAACCTGATCCAGTGGCGCAGCGGCGAGGACCTGGAGAAGCGGTACGACGGTGAGGAGTTCAAGCACCGGACGCTGCCCGTCTTCCGTGAGATCACCACGGGCATCCGGCTGCTGCAGAACGAGATCGTCTTCTCCCGGACCCAGCCCGCTCTCGGCGGCCGCGTCCAGGTCTCACCGGACCGCGACGACTACACGGCCATCGAGGTCCACCTGGTCGGCGAGGCCGACCAGGACGAGCTGGTCAAGCTGCTGGGCGAGGGCCAGGACTGGCTCGTGAAGGTCCCCGGCTACCGCTCGCACAGCGTCTTCAAGGGCCTGCGCGCCATGTTCGTCGAGGGCGCCTTCGCCGTCGTCTACTCGCAGTGGGACAGCGAGGAGAGCTACCGGGCCTTCCGCGACCTGCCGCACGAGCGCAAGCCCAGGCCCCGCCGCACCAACGACGAGCGCATCGCCGAGCTGAGGACCGGGTTCGACGCGAACACCTATCGCGTCGTGCACACGCGCGCCGCCGGCGCGTAGACGGCGTCCTCGCCGGGCGCCCCACACCGGACCCTGCCAAGGAGCGAGAACCTATGCACAGCACGCTGATCGTGGCCCGCATGGCGCCCGGTGCGAGCACGGACGTCGCCAAGCTGTTCGGCGAGTTCGACGCGACGGACATGCCGCACCGCATGGGCACCCGGCGGCGCCAGCTCTTCGCCTTCAACGGCCTGTACTTCCACCTGCAGGACTTCGACGAGGACAACGGCGGCGAGCTGATCCAGGGCGCCAAGGACGACCCGCGCTTCGTGCGGATCAGCGACGACCTCAAACCGTTCATCGACCCCTACGACCCGGCGACCTGGCGTTCCCCGGCCGACGCCATGGCACAGCGCTTCTACCGGTGGGAGGCGTCCGCCTGAGCGGACGGTGCGCCGTCCACCGGGTCGGCCGTCCACCGGGTCGGCCGTCCACCCGGGCCGGCCGTCCACCCGGGTCGGCCGTGCCCGAGACCGGCCGTCCACCCGGGCCGGCCGTGCCCGAGACCGCCGTGCCCGCGTCCGGGCCACCAGAAACGATCAGCCGGGGGCCGCGAGCGCCCCGAGAACCGAAGGAAGTACCCATGGCCAGTGCCAGTACCCAGTTCACCCTCGACGACCTCCGGCGGATCCTGCTCGAGGCCGCGGGCGCGGACGAGAACGTCGACCTCGCCGGAGACATCCTGGACACCACGTTCGAGGTGCTCGGCTACGAGTCCATCGCGCTGCTGGAGACCGGCGGCCGCATCGAGCGCGAGTACGACATCGTCCTGGACGACGACGACCTCGGCGACGACATCACCCCGCGCGACCTGATCGACGTCGTCAACACCCAGCTGTCCCTGTCCGGGGCCCGCGCCGCCTGAGAGGAGCACACCCATGTCCGACACCACCCGGAAGGTCGCCCTCGTCACCGGCGCGACCAGCGGCATCGGTCTGGAGGCCGCCCGGCTGCTGGCGCAGCAGGGGCACCGGGTCTTCATCGGCGCCCGCGACGCGGACAACGTCGCCCACACCGCCAAAACACTGCGCGAGGAAGGTCTGGACGTCGACGGCCGGCAGCTCGACGTCCGCGACGCCGCCTCCGTCAAGGAGTTCGTGCACAGCGCCGTCGCCGCGTTCGGCACCGTCGACGTGCTCGTCAACAACGCCGGGCGCTCGGGCGGCGGTCCCACCGCGGACCTCACCGACGAGCTGTGGGACGACGTCATCGACACCAACCTCAACAGCGTCTTCCGGATGACCCGGGAGGTCCTCACCACCGGCGGCATGCGCGCCAAGGACCGCGGCCGGATCATCAACATCGCCTCCACCGCCGGCAAGCAGGGCGTCGTCCTCGGCGCCCCCTACTCGGCCTCCAAGCACGGCGTCGTCGGCTTCACCAAGGCCCTCGGCAACGAGCTCGCGCCGACCGGCATCACCGTCAACGCCGTCTGCCCCGGTTACGTCGAGACGCCGATGGCCCAGCGGGTGCGGCAGGGCTACGCCGCGGCGTACGACACGAGCGAGGACGAGATCCTCAAGAAGTTCCAGGCCAAGATCCCGCTCGGCCGCTACTCCACGCCCCAGGAGGTCGCGGGCCTGGTCGGCTACCTCGCGTCCGACACCGCCGCGTCCATCACGTCCCAGGCGCTCAACGTCTGCGGCGGCCTCGGCAACTTCTAGGCCCTGTCGTCACACTCCCGCCCGCCCCGGGGGAGGGGCCACCCCTCGCCCGCCCGGGCCCCGGGGCTCCGCCCCCGCCGTCCGCACCGCCCGTACCACGAAGCCGGTACCACGAAGCCGGTACCACAAAGCCGGTACCACGAAGCCGGTACCACCTAGGAGAAGCCGTCATGACGACTCGTGAGGTCGAGCACGAGATCACCATCAACGCGCCCGCCGCCGCCGTCCACCGCCTCCTCGCCGAGGTGACCAACTGGCCGCGGATCTTCCCGCCCACCATCCACGTCGACCGTGAGCAGAGCGACGGCGACGAGGAGCGCATCCGTATCTGGGCCACCGCCAACGGCGAGCCCAAGACCTGGACCTCGCGCCGCACCCTCGACCCCGAGGCCCTGCGCATCACCTTCCGGCAGGAGGTGCCGGCACCCCCGGTCGCGGCCATGGGCGGAACCTGGATCGTCGAACCCCTCGACGAGGACACCTCACGCGTCCGGCTCCTGCACGACTACCGTGCCGTCGACGACGACCCGCACGACCTGCTGTGGATCGAACGGGCCGTGGACAAGAACAGCACCAGCGAACTCGCCGCCCTCAAGGAGAACGTCGAGCGCGCCCACGCCGCCGAGGCGCAGGAGCTGACCTTCTCCTTCACCGACACCGTGACGATCGACGGCTCGGCCAAGGACGCCTTCGACTTCGTCAACGAGGCCGGGCTGTGGCCCGAGCGGCTCCCGCACGTGGCCCGCGTCCGCTTCACCGAGGACACCCCCGGCCTGCAGGAACTGGAGATGGACACCCGCGCCAAGGACGGCTCGCAGCACACCACCAAGTCCTACCGGGTCGTCCTCGGCCACCACCGCATCGCCTACAAGCAGGTCACCCTGCCGGCCCTGATGACCCTGCACACCGGCATGTGGACCTTCGAGGAGACCGAGGACGGCGGCACGACGGCCTCCTCCCAGCACACCGTCACCCTCAACACCGGCAACATCGCCCGGATCCTCGGCCCCGAGGCCACCGTCGCCGACGCCCGCGCCTACGTGCACGGCGCGCTGAGCACCAACAGCCTCGCCACCCTCGGCCACGCCAAGGACCACGCGGAGCGGAACCGCTGACATGGCCGGCGCCCCGCACTCGGACGGCCGGCCGCCGCGCACCGGGCCCGCCGAGACGGTCGACACCCAGGTGATCGTCGTCGGTGCGGGCCCGGTCGGTCTGCTCCTCGCCGGTGAACTGGCCCTGCGCGGCATCCGGGTCACCCTCGTCGAGCGCCGCCACGGCCCCACCACCGAGTCCCGCGCCTCCACGCTGCACGCCCGCACCATGGAACTGCTCGACAGCCGGGGCCTGCTCGCCGACCTCGGCAGCCCGCCCCGCGAGCCGCGCGGCCACTTCGGCGGCATCCCCCTCGACCTGACCCTGCCCGGCCCCTACCCCGGGCAGTGGAAGGTCCCGCAGACCAGGACCGAGGCCGTCCTGGAGGAGTGGGCCCTCGGCCTGGGCGCCGACCTCAGGTGCGGCCACACCCTGCACGCCGTCGACGACCACGGCACCCACGTCGAGGCCGCCGCCACCGGCCGTCACGGCGAGCACCTCACGCTGCGCGCCGCCCACCTCGTCGCCTGCGACGGCCAGGACTCCACGGTGCGCCGCCTCCTCGGCGCCGACTTCCCCGGCACCCCGGCCGCCCGGGAACTGCTGCGCGCCGACGTCGAGGGCATCGACATCCCGAACCGGCGCTTCGAACGGCTCCCCGGCGGGCTCGCCGTCGCCGCCCGCAACCCGGCGGGCGTGACCCGGGTGATGGTGCACGAGTTCGGCGCCGCGGTCCGCGACCGCGCCGGCGAGCCCCACTTCGACGAGATCACTGCCGCCTGGAAGCGTGTCACCGGCGAGGACATCACCGGCGGCACCCCGCTGTGGGTCAACCGCTTCGACGACGAGAACCGGCTGCTCGCCCGCTACCGGCACGGCCGCGTCCTGTTCGCCGGGGACGCCGCCCACCGTCAGATGCCCATCGGCGGCCAGGCACTCAACCTCGGCCTCCAAGACGCCCACAACCTCGGCTGGAAGCTCGCCGCCGCCGTCGACGGCACCGCACCCGACGGGCTCCTCGACAGCTACGGCACCGAACGCGCCGCCGTCGGCGCCGCCGTCCTCGGCAACATCCGCGCCCAGGCCCTGCTGCTGCTGGGCGGCCCCGAGGTCGAGCCGCTGCGCACGGTCCTCGCCGAACTCCTCGCCCACGACGAGGTACGCACCCACCTCGCCGGGATGATCAGCGGCCTCGACATCCGCTACGACGTCGGCGGCCCCGGGCATCCGCTGTGCGGCGCCCGCCTGCCGCACCTGCGGCTGCGCACCGGCGCGATCGTCTGCAGCACGGCCGAACTGCTGCGCTCCGGGCGCGGACTGCTCCTGGGACTGGGCGCACCGCCGCCGCGGATCGAGGACGCACCGGCCGACCGCATCGACACCGTCACCGCGCACGCCGCTCCCGACCAGCCGCTCGAGGGGGCGCCCGCCGCCGTCCTGGTCCGGCCCGACGGCCACGTCGTCTGGGCGGGCGGCGGGGACGGGGACGGGCTCGGCCGGGCGGTCGCACGGTGGTTCGGTTCCCCCTGAGATCCCGCTCCGGCGCGCCGCCCGCCCACCCGTCTTCGCCACCCCCCGGCCCGTGCCGAGCACGGACCACTGCCGACCGAGAGGGAATCCACGACCATGCAGGACACCACGATGGACGCCGACGTCATCGTCGTAGGCGCAGGCCCGACCGGACTGATGCTCGCGGGCGAACTGCGCCTGGGCGGCGCGGACGTGATCGTGCTCGACAAGCTGGCCGAGCCCACCGGCCAGTCCCGCGGCCTGGGCTTCACCGCCCGCGCCATGGAGGTCTTCGACCAGCGCGGGCTGCTGCCCCGCTTCGGACAGGGCGAGACCCTGGAGACCAGCCCCGTCGGCCACTTCGGCGGGGTCCAGTTCGACTTCACCTCCCTCGAGGGAGCCCACTTCGGCGCCCGCGGCATCCCGCAGAGCCAGACCGAGGCGGTCCTCGCCGGGTGGGCCACCGGCCTCGGCGCCGAGATCCGGCGCGGCTGCGAGGTGCTCTCCGTCGCCGACGGCTTCCTGGACGGCGACCACGCCGAGGTCACCGTGGGGACCGCGAGCGGCGTACGGCGGCTGCGCGCCCGCTACCTGGTGGGCTGCGACGGCGGCAAGAGCACGGTGCGCAAGCTCGCCGGCATCGGCTTCCCCGGCACCGAGGCGACCCGCGCGATGTTCCTCGCCGACGTCACCGGCCTCGACCTCAAGCCCCGCTACCTCGGCGAGACCCTCCCCAACGGCATGGTGATGGCCGCCCCCCTCAAGGAGGGCGTGCACCGCATCATCGTCTGCCCGCACGGCGCCGCCGCGCGCAGCGCCGACGAGAGCGTCACCTTCGAGGAGGTCGCCAAGGCCTGGGAGCACATCACCGGCGAGGACATCAGCGGCGGCGGCGCCGAGTGGGTCAGCTTCTTCAGCGACGCCACCCGCCAGGCCGCCGAGTACCGGCGCGGCCGCGTGCTGCTCGCCGGGGACGCCGCCCACATCCATCTGCCCGCCGGCGGCCAGGGCCTGAGCACCGGCGTGCAGGACGCCGCCAACCTCGGCTGGAAGCTCGCCGCCGTCGTCACCGGCCGGGCCGGCGAGGACCTCCTCGACACCTACCACGCCGAGCGTCACCCGGTGGGCCGCCGCCTGCTGATGAACACCCGCGCCCAGGGCATGGTCTTCCTCGGCGGTGACCCGGCCGAGCCGCTGCGCCGGGTCATCACCGAGCTCACCGGCTACGACACGGTCCGCCGCCACCTCGCCGGCATCGTCTCCCACCTCGACATCCGCTACGACGTCACCGACGGCGCCGGGGACGAGGAGGGCGCCCACCCGCTGCTCGGCCGCCGCCTCGCCAAGCTCCCGCTGACCGGACCCGACGGCGAGAGCGACACCTTCCGGCTGCTGCACGCCGGCCGCGGTGTCCTGCTCGACCTCGTCGGCGACCCCGGTCTGCGCGCGGCCGCGGCCGCCTGGGCCGGCCGCGTCGACGTCATGACGGTCACCGTCTCCCCGGCCGACCGCGGCGCCGTGTTCGCGGGCGCCGAGGCCGTACTCGTCCGCCCCGACGGACACGTCGCGTGGACCGGCACCGCCGGCGCCACCGGCCTCGGCACCGCCCTCACCCACTGGTTCGGCGCCCCCGCCGAAGGGTGACGCACGCCGAGCAGGTGTCTCGAAGGCGAGGGGGGACGGCCCGGTCTGTCGCTCGGGGGGAAGTCCCCGGACGCGGTCCGCAGCGGAGGTGGTCACCGAGGTCGATGACCGATCTCGCAGAGTTTGTTACACCCAAGGCGTAACAAACTCTGCGCCGATCTCGGAATGATGCAACTTTCCCTGCGGTCAATGTGCTGTGCAGAGCCGTCGCGGGAGCGGCACCGTCCGCGCTCCTCGTGGGCCGTACCGAGTGGAGCCGGTGGCGTGGCCGGGGCACGCGGCAGCCTGCCCCGGCGGAGCGGCGGGCTGTCCACCGCCCTCACCGCGGGCCGGAGCGGCCACTGCGTGGCGGCGGCCGAAGGAGGGGTGCCGGCCCGGACCACCGGGTGGCACCCCTCGGGGCTGCGCGCAGTTCCTACCTCGGGCTGGCCTCCACGATGGAGACCGCTCCCGGTGTCTGCACCACCCGTTCCAGACGGAAGCCCGCCTCGGTGAGGAGTTCCCCGTACTGTGCGGCCGTCCGCTCCATGCCGCCCACGAGGAGCATCAGCCACAGGTCGACCAGCTTGGAGGAGTGGGCGGAGTTCGGCTTGTCCGGGACCACCATCTCCATCAGCAGCAGGCGTCCGTCCGGGCGTATCGAGGCCCGCACGTTGCGCAGGATCCGCAGGGCCTGGTCCTTCGGCCAGTCGTGCACGATGTGCTTGAGCACGTAGGCGTCCCCGCCCTCGGGCACCGGCCCGAACAGATCGGCGGCCACCACCTCGCAGCGGTCGGCGACCCCCTGCTCGGCGAGGTGCTCCGCCGCGCCGTTCTCCGCCACCCGGGGGTCGGAGAGGATGCCCCGCACGCCCGGCGACTTCTGCAGGATCCGGGCGAGCAGTTCGCCGCGGCCCGCGCAGAAGTCGACGACCGTGCCGAACCGCGAGAAGTCGTACGCCGCGACGATCGGCTCGGTCTCGGTGGAGGACATGGCACCCATGCCCTTCATGAACACCTCGCCGTACTCGGGCTTGGCCTCCATGAACTCGAAGGCGGTCATGCCGCGCAGCTTCGGCAGGCTCGGCTCGCCGGTGCGCACCGCGTCGACGAAGTGCGACCAGTCCTCCCGGTGGACCGGGTGGCCCATGAGTACCGCGATGCCGCGCATCGACATCGGCGTGTCCTCGAGCAGGGCGGCGCCCATCGGGGACAGGGCGAAGCGGCCGTCCTTCCGCTCGGTGAAGACGCCGTTCGAGGCGAGCAGCCGCATCAGCCGCCCGAGCGTCTCCGGGTGGGCGCCGACACGCTCGGCGAGTTGTGCGGCGGGCAGCGGACCGTCCCTCAGCGCCTCGGCGACGCGCAGCTCGGCGGCGGCGTGGACGGCCTGGCTGAGCATGGCGCCCTGGACCATCTCGAGCAGCGAGAACGGTGCGGGGGCCAGCTTCCGTGCCAGCCGCTGCAGACCGGTACGCACGCCTTCGACGGCCCGCACGACGCGGGCGGGCGGCAGGGGCATGGGTTCCTCCGTGGTGGACGGCGGGCGGCCGGGTGGCATGCCCGCGGGCGGGCCGGTCGGCGCGCGCCCGGGTCACGACCCGGAGCCCGCGCCCCGGACACCAACGATCCGGCGGCTCGGACGGGCCGCGCTCGGGGCCTGCTCGAGCGGCCGCCGCGGGGCTCCAGCCGGTTCCCACCCGCACTCCGGAGGCAGTCGAGGCGGGCCGGTGACGATCGGGACCGTCCGTCTCGGCCGTGGCCGAGAAGAGTCCCGGAGGGGGCCGATCCCGTGAAGAAGCTTGCCTCGACCGCAGCGCTGTCGGAACGCGCCGATCGCATCGACCGGCGCTCCCGTGCCGGCAACTGGAAGAAGCCCCCGCGGCGCATCGAGGCGTCCGAGTGCATCACCTGCGACAGCTGCCTGCGCGGCTGTCCCGCGGAGTTCGGGGCCATCTTCGACCGGGGCCTCGACGTGGTGATCGTCCCCGAGCTCTGCTCGGGCTGCCCCGCCTGCGTGCTGGAGTGCCCGGTCGACTGCATCTACGTCGACGAGGACTGGTCCCCGACCGACGACACGATGTGGAGCCACATCGAACTCACCGCCGAGAGGGCCGCATGAAGGAGCCCGCGGGACGCAACGAATCCCGCCGCGCCGCCCATGCGAGAAAGCGGATCAGCCGCCGTCCCAGCAGGCTCGGCACCCCGGCCGGCAGCACGGCCAAGCCGGACCGGGTGGCCGACCCCGACGCCGGGTTCCCCGGACTGCTGGGGCGGGTCTGGCGGCGCGCGTCGCAGGCCGGGGACCTGCGCACCGCCCTCGACGTGCTGCTCACCCTCGACGGGCACGTCCCCGCCGACATCCAGCTGCGGGCCCTGAACTCCACCCAGGCGGCCGCCCTGACCGCCCTGTGCGGCCTGCGGCCGCTCGAGGAGGACGGCACGGACGGCGGCTCCGCCGGTGTGGCGGCGTCCGAGCGGCCGGTCACCGGCACGGCCGGGTCGTCCGGCCTCCCTGGCGGGACCGGCCCGACGACTGACGGGCGTACCGCCCCGGACGCCCCGGACGGCAGTCTCACCGACGCGGCGGCGTCCGCGCGGCAGGTCACCGGCACCCCGGAACCGCCCGTCTTCCTCGGCGAGATCGGCCTAGCCACCAGCGGCCGTATCGCCCTGCGCGCCCCCGGCGCCCGCCCCCTCGACCCCCGCGACCTGGTCGGCGGTGTGCGCCGGGTGCCGTACGACCGGGCCGCTCTCGCCGTCTACCGGCGTGAACTCGACCGCGTCCGCGCCCGCGCCGCCGCCCGCGCCGCCGACTGCCGCGCCTGGCTCGCCGGACAGGGCCCCGAGGGCCGCCGGGAACTGCTCGCCCAGGCCCGGGAGGCGGCCGTGCGCACCGCGCCGTTCGTCCTCTACCAGGAGGACACGCAGTACACGAACTTCCGGGACCGGAACACGCTGGCCGGCAAGACCCTGTGGCCCGGCCACCCGGACTGCGCCCTCAGCGCACTGGAGAACCTGCCGCTGGACCTGTGGTCGGACCAGGACGCCCAGCTGGTCGTCTGCCTCACCCTGCTCATCCGCTCGGCCGGTTTCGGCCGCGTGGAGGAGGCCAACGGCACCCAGCTGACCGTCGACCACATCGCCTACACCCTGGAGAGGGTGCGCCGCGCCTACGCCGCCGTACCCGGCGTCGAACCGGTGCCCGCCGCCGCCTCGCACCGCGTCGCCGACCTCGACCGGCTCGCCGCCGGCCTGCGCGAGCGCCGCCGGGAGGTGGGCCGGCACGCCCGGCTGTACCGCGAGATCCACGGGGCGCTGATGCACAAGGTGGAACGGGTGGCCGCCGCCCCCGGCCCCGCCGCCCGGACCCGCCGCGACGCCGTCGCCGGGCGCCTGCGCGCGCGGCTGCCGCTGGCCGGCGACACGCTCGACGAGCTCGGACAGGACCTGGCCGCCGCCCCCGGCTGGCTCGCCGAACCGCACGGCGCCTTCGGCAGCGGCCTGGAATCCCTGGTGTACGAGACCGTCGCCGCGACCGCCGACGTCTTCGGCGCCGACTTCGCGATGAGCCGCGGCATGCGCTCACTGCCCGACCTGGTCCGGGCGCTGCGCGGGGAGAACTGGGCGGCGATCTGCGACTGGGACATCACACACTTCTTCTGCTGCGTGGTGCCGCGGCCCGAGGCGGCCGCCCACTTCGGCGGCTCCCGGGCCGCTCTCGCCGACGCGGCCTGGGCGATGTCCTCGCGCATGCAGTACAACTCCTGGCACTTCGTCGCCGGCAACCTGCCCCGGGAGCCCGAGGTGATGGCCCGCGACCACTTCGTGCCCCCCGTCATCCCGGACATCGCGCACTTCTCGGACCAGCACCACCACGGCCACGTCAACAACAACGTGCGGTTCTCCCTCCGCTCGCCGCAGTCCGTCGAGGTCGACGGGCGCCGCTTCGACGGCTTCATGGACCTCAGGCTGCTGCGCTGCGCCGGCGACCCGTTCGACGAGCAGGACCTGCTCGCCGCGGACCGGGTGTCGGCGTTCATCGCCCGCGCCACCTCGCTCGCCGCCCGACTCGTCGCCGCCGGGACCGGTCTCGAGGTCACCGCGTTCGACTCCGGCTGGCACTGGACGGCCGTCACCGGCGACGGGCCCGCGGCCTCCGGCTCCCTGGCCGGCCAGGGCCGCCGGGCGTCGTGAGGGAGAGGCCGTGAGGGGAGAGGCCGTGTGGGGAGAGGCCGTGAGGGGAGAGCACCGATGACCGCCCGCGGGATCAGCCACACCAGACGACTGCTGCGACGGGGCGAGCTGTCCGCCGTCGAACACGCCACCGCCGTCCTGGACGCCGTCCGCGCGGACACCTTGGACGCGTACGTGGCCGTCGCGGGCGAGGAGGCGCTGCGCGCCGCCGCCCGCGCGGACGCCCGGATCCGGGAACTGGGCGCCGACGCCTGGCGCACCCTGCCCCTGCTCGGCGTCACCGTCTCCGTGAAGGACCTGCTGCAGACCCGCGACCTGCCCACCGCCCGCGGCTCGCTGCTGCCCAACGACCGGTCCCGCGAGGACACGCCCGCCGTGGCCCGGCTGCGCGCCGCCGGGGCCGTCGTCGTCGGCAAGACCGCCACCTCCGAGTACGGCTGGAGCGCCTCGACCGTCAGCCGCGCCGCCCCGCCCACCCGCAACCCCTACGACCCGAGCCTGACCGCGGGCGGCTCCAGCGGCGGCGCCGCGGCCGCGGTGGCCACGGGCCTGTGCGACGGGGCCCTCGGCACCGACGGCTCCGGATCGATCCGGATCCCGGCGGCCTTCTGCGGCGTCGTCGGCTACAAACCCTCCCTCGGCCGCATCCCGTACGTCCCCAACAGCGCCGACCGGCTCGCCCACCAGGGCCCCCTCGCCCGCACGGTCGCCGACGCCGCGCTGCTCGGGACGGTCATGGCGGGCCCCCACCCGGCCGACCCCGACTCCGGGCTCGGCTCCCTCGACGCGCCGCGCACCGGGCGGGTGCTGAGGATCGGCTGGATCGAGTACGAGGGCACCAGCGACGAGGTCCGCAGCGTCACCGGACAGGCCCGCCTGGCCCTGCGGGGACAGGGGCACCTGGTCGAGGACGTCGAGGTGCGCTGTTCCCGCCTGTATCCCGCACTCGTCGACCTCCTCGCCGCCTCCGAGGCGGCGGGCGCCCGCCCCGAGGACGACGAGTGGGCCGACCCCGGCCGCCTGGAGGTGATCCGGCACGGCCGCTCCCTCGGCGGCGCCGACGTGATCCGGGCCGAGGAGGTCCGCCAGGGCCTGCGCGCCACCCTGCGCACCGTCATGGACCACTACGACGTCCTCGCCATGGCCACCGTGCCCGTCGAGCCGTTCGCCGCCGACGCCATCGGCCCCGCCTGGGCGGCCGACCCGCGGGACCTGCGGTGGCTGGCCTGGGCGCCCGCCTCGTACCCCTTCAACATGACCGGCCAGCCGGCCCTGTCGCTGCCCGCCGGTCTCACCCGCACGGGCCTGCCGGTGGGTCTGCAACTGGTCGGGCCCGTCGGCGGCGACGACCTGGTGCTCCGGCTCGCCGGACACCTCGAGTCGGACATCGGCACGCCCGTGCCGCCGGCCCCGCGGCTCCTGGAGCCCGCGGCGGCCCGGTAACCCACGCCCGTGGAAAGGACGTTCCCATGTACGTCAGGTCATGGTCCTCGCCCGCCGCGGAGGGCAGCGTCGGGCAGCCCTCGTTCGTGGCCGATCACGGGCTGTGGGACGAGGCCCGGCTCGCCGCCGCCGAACGGGTCGAGGCGAGCCTCGCCGGCCTCGACCTGGTGCGCCTCGTCTTCGGCGACCCGCACGGTCTGGCCCGCTCCAAGACCCTCACCGCCGAGGCGTTCCGCGGCGTGCTGCGCAACGGCATGAACTTCAGTCCCGGACCGTATCTCTTCGACACCGGGCACGCCGTCGCCGTCGACTTCCTCGGCGACCACGGCATCGGCGTCGACGAGATCGCCGGCGCCGGCAACTTCGTCCTGGTCCCCGACCCCCTCACCTTCCAGGAGCTGCCCGGCGGCGCCGCCCGCACCGCCTGGGTGATCGGCGACGAGTACCTGCGCGACGGCACCCCGCACCCGCTCTCGTCGCGGGCCGTGCTGCGCCGCGTCGTCGACCGGTACACCGCGCGGGACCTCGCCCCCGTCCTCGGTCTCGAGGTCGAGTGGTACCTCACCCGCCGCCTCGACGACGCCCCCGGCAACACCGGCAACGGCTTCGGACTGCAGGGCCGGGCGCCGCGCGTGACCGCCCTGAACTCCGGCTACCAGTTCAACCTCGACGGCCACTACGACACCGTCGCCCCCCTCACCGACCCGCTCGCCCTGCACCTGCTCGCCCTCGGGCTGCCCCTGAGGTCGATGGAGCACGAGTCCGGGCCCGGCCAGGTCGAGACGACGTTCAGCCCGATGTCCGCGCTGGACACCGCCGACGCGATGCTGCTCTTCCGCACGGTCACCAAGAGCTGGTGCGCCCGGCGCGGACACCACGCCTCCTTCATGTCGCAGCCGCTCCTCGACGCCGCCGACCCCAGCGGCTGGCACCTCAACCAGTCGGTCACCGACCTCACCACGGGAGCCAACCTGTTCGGCACCGAGGGCCCCTCCGGCGGCCTCTCCCCGCACGGCAAGGCATACGCGGAAGGGCTGCTGGACCGGGCCCGCGAGCTGTTCCTGCTCTCGGTGCCCACCGTCAACGGCTACCGGCGCCTCGCCGCCGAGCACACCCTCGCGCCCACCCGCCTCGGCTGGAGCCAGGAGGACCGCAGCGCCATGCTGCGCATCGTCGGCCACGGTGCCGGCGCCCACATCGAGAACCGCATCGGCGAACCCTGCGCCAACCCGTACCTCGCCATCGCCGCCCAGCTGTTCTCGGGCCTCGAGGGTCTGGAAGGTGTGGAGGGTCTGCAAGGCGGCCCGGGCGGCGAGGGCCTCACCGTCCGGGCCGCCCCCGCATCCGCACCCGCGGACGCCGCCGGCGCCCCGGAACCCGGCGGCGCCGGCCTCGTACCGCAGCACCTGCGCGAGGCCCTCGACGCCTTCCGCGCCGGCCGCGCCGCCCGGCTGCTCGGCGAGCCGCTCGCCGCCTGCCTCGCCAAGCTCAAGGAGAGCGAACTGCGCCGCTACGAGGCCTGGTGCCGCGAGGCCGCGACCACACCCGGGCAGGTCAGCGAGTGGGAGCAGCGTGAGTACTTCGGCGCCTACTGACCCCCTCCCCGCCCGCCCCGGTCCGCCCTCTCCTCCCGAGGAAGGCCTCGCATGATCGCCCGATACACGCTGCCCGAGATGGGCCGGCTCTTCACCGACCGGTCCCGCTACGCCCTCTGGGTGCGGGTGGAGATCCTCGCCTCCGAGGCGCAGGCCGCCCTCGGCCACGTACCGCACGAGGCGGTCGAGGACATGCGCCGCGCCCGCGTCCCGGACCCGGAGCGGGTCGCCGAGATCGAGCGGGAACGCGATCACGAGGTGCTCTCCTTCCTCGCCGCCTACTGCGAGGACATCCCCGAGACCTCCGCACGCTGGGTGCACCACGGCATGACCAGCTACGACCTCGTCGACACCGCGCTCGGCCACACCCTGGCCCACGCCACCGACCTGCTCACCGGTGCCACCCGGCGGCTGCGCCGGGTACTGACCGAACGGGCCCTGGAACACTGGGACACCGTGATGGTGGGCCGCACCCACGGTGTGCACGCGGAGCCCACCACCTTCGGACACAAACTCGCCGGGCACGCCTTCGCCGTGGACCGCTCGCTCGGCCGGCTCGCCGCCGCCCGCGAGGCCGTCGCCGTCGGCACCGTCTCCGGATCCGTCGGCACCTACGCGCTGATCGACCCCCGCGTCGAGGAACACGTCCTGGCCGCCCTGGGCCTGGGCGCCGAACCCGCGCCCAGCCAGGTCGTCGCCCGCGACCGGCACGCCCAGCTCATGCAGGCCGTGGCCACACTGGGCGCCTGCGTGGAACAGATCGCCCTGGAGCTGCGGCTGTTGCAGCGCACCGAGGTCCGGGAGGTCGAGGAACGGCGCACCGGCGCCTACCAGGGCTCCAGCGCCATGCCGCACAAACGCAACCCCACCACCAGCGAACGCCTGTGCGGCCTCGCCCGTCTGCTGCGCGGCTACGCCGACACCGCCCTGGAGAACGTGGCGCTCTGGCACGAACGCGACCTCGCCCACCAGTCCGTGGAGCGGGTGATCCTGCCCGACAGCCTCAGCGTCGGCCACTACCTGGTGACGAAGGCGGCCGACCTGGTCGCCTCACTCACCGTCGACGCCGGCCGGATGCGCGCCCACATCGACCAGACCGGCGGCCTCGTCCACAGCTCCGCGGTCCTCGCCGACCTCCTCGGCGGCGGCATGGAGCGCGAACGCGCCTACCGCGGTGTGCAGGCCGCGGCCGACCACACCCTGGCGACGGGCGAGCACTTCGGCGCGTCCCTGGCCAGGGAGGGCATCGCCCCGGACCGGCTCGGCCCCGAGCGCTTCCTCGTCCACCATGATGTGATCCGCACCCGATTGGAGAAACTGCATGAGCTGGAAGATTGACCGCGTCGAGGGCTCCGCACTCGACCTCGACGAGGTCCTCGGCGTCTACCACGCCTCCGGCCTCGGCGAACGGCGCCCGGTCGAGGACCGGGAGCGGTTCGCGTCCATGGTCGCCCACGCCAACCTCGTGCTCGTCGCCCGCGACGACCAGGGCGCGCTCCTCGGCATCGTGCGCGCCGTCTCCGACTTCTCCTACGTCACCTACGTCTCCGACATCGCCGTCGTACGGGACCGCCAGCGCTCCGGCATCGGCCGCGCCCTGATCGACGCCACCCGGGACCAGGCCCCGGCCGCCAAGCTCGTCCTCCTGTCCGCACCCGCGGCCGTCGACTACTACCCCCACATCGGCTTCACCCGCCACGAGTCGGCCTGGGTGCTGAACCCGTAGTCCTCGCTCCCACCGGGTCAGCGCGGCTGTACCGGGGCTCGACCGCGCCCGCCTAGATTCACGGTCGGGGCGGGCCGACGGCCCGCGCCGAGCACCGGACCCCCGGGGGAGGCATGACCCACACATCGGCACAGGCGCTGCTCGACATCCGCCCGCCCGCCGGACCCGCCCCGGCCGTCCCACGGCCCGCCGGGGAGCGCGAGCCGGCCGCCACCGTCCACCCCGCGGCCGTGTCGATGCCCTCCGGCCGGCGCGTCCTCGTCGTCGACGCCGACACCGCCGGCGCGGACTCCCTGGTCACCCAGTTGCGCCGGCACGGTCACGAGGCCCTCGGTGTCCGGCGCGGCCAGGACGTACTGCGCGCCCACGAGGACGCCGACCTGGTCCTCCTCGACCTCGAGCTGCCCGACCTGGACGGCCTGGAGATCTGCCGCGTCCTGCGCGCCGTCAGCCGGGTGCCCGTCATCATCGTCACCGCCCGCGCCTCCGAACTGGACTGCGTCCTCGGGCTGCAGGCGGGCGCCGACGACTACGTCGCCAAGCCGTACGGGCTGCGCGAGCTGATGGCCCGTATCGAGGCCGTGATGCGCCGGGCCGCATGGCAGCCCGCCGCCCCCCACGAGATCCGGCACGGCCGCCTGCACATCGACGTGGGCTCCCGCGAGGTCCTGGTCGGCGGTGAGGAAGTCGCCCTCACCCGCAAGGAGTTCGACCTCCTGTGCCTGCTCGCCTCGCACCCCGACACGGTCATCCCGCGCAAGCGGCTCCTCCAGCAGGTCTGGGGCGACTCCTGGTCCCGCCGCACCGTCGACACCCACGTCAGCAGCCTCCGCGGCAAACTGGGCGACAGCGGCTGGATCGTGACGGTACGGGGCGTGGGCTTCATGCTGGGCAGCCCGTAGAGCTCGTCACACGACCGTGCGGTGGTCCCCGTCCCGCGGCCGCACCTTCGGCGGAGGGATCAGCGGCTTCGCGACCCCCAGCCCGTCCGGAACGGTCCGACTCCACGTGTCCCGCCCCATGACGGCGTATCTCCCCGTCCCGAGCCGCCGCCCGATGCTCTCCGAAGCGGGGTCGACGCGCACGCGGTCCCTCAGGGTCAGTCCGCCGCTCGTGGCGCCGGTCCGGCCAGCCCGTGCAGCAGCAGATCCGTGAGGGTGTCGATGACGTGCTGGTCGTCCTCGCCGTCGGAGGGCGGGAGCACGGCGTAGTTGAGGGTGACGAGCATCGCGCCCATCGCCGCCGCGATGAGCTCGGGGTCGCCGGGGAGCCGGTGTCCGCGCTCGAGCAGGTACTCCAGGTGCATCCGGATGGTTCCCGTCTGCTCGCGCAGGTCGCGCCAGGCCCGGCCCGTGCCGGGGTCGTTGGCCACCATCGCCTGGAACAGGGCGAGCGCGACCGGGCGGTTCTGCCGCATCACCGTCCACGCGGCGCCGACGTGGTCGCGCAGCTGGTCGCGGTCGGTCAGGTCGTGGTCGCGGGGGTGCTCCAGGCCGGCCATGCGCTCGTCGCGCGCATCCTCCATCTCGGCGAGGAGCGCCTGGAGCAGCTCGTCCTTGCCGGTGAAGTGCTCGTAGAACGAGCCGGTCGAACGTCCGGCCGCGGCGGTGATGTCGGTGATCTTCGTATTGAGGTAGCCGCGCTCGCTGAACAGCCCCCGCGCCGCGTCCAGCAGCGCGGCACGGGTCTGGGCCGCCCGGGCTTTTCGACTGGCGGTCCTCGCCTGCGGCATGCCGTCCTCCATCGCCTGTTGACAGACGTCAGCGTATCTGAACACACTTGTACTGAATCAACATTCAGTGAAACTCGATTCAGGGAGATGCCGTGCGGACAACCGTGATCGGTGGCGGGATAGCCGGACCCGCCATCGCCCTTGCACTGCAGCAGATCGGTCACGACGTGACCGTCTACGAGGCGTACGACGTTCCGGTCGAGGAGGTCGGCGCCCACTTCAGCCTGGCGGTCAACGGCCTGCGCGCACTGGAGAAGCTGGGCTGCCTACGAGAGGTGGAGGCGGTCGGACATCCCATCGACCGGATGCGGTTCTACTCGGGGGGCGGCCGCCTCCTGGGCGATGTACCACGCCTCCGGCGCGGTACCGACCCGATGCGCAGCATCTCGCTCCAGCGCGGACGGCTGGTGGCGGTCCTGCGGCGCGCGGCGCTCGACGCGGGCGCGCGGATCGTCACCGGCGAACGCCTGGTGGGTGCGACGGAGTCGGCGGACAACGTGGTGGCCGAGTTCGCCTCCGGCCGGCGCGAGACCGCGGAGCTGCTCGTGGGCGCCGACGGCATCTGGTCGACCGTACGCGGGCAGATCGACTCCTCCGCGCCGCGCGCGGAGTACGCGGGGCTCTACGGGGTCGCCGGAATCTCCACCATGAAGGGTCTCGAGCCCGGCGTCTGGAACCTCACCTACACGCGCAATGGTGCCTTCGTGTACACCAGCGTCGACGAACAGACCCAGTGGTGGACGGCGCAGATCGGGGACCCGGTCAAGCCCGACCTGCGGGGCATCGACGACGCGCGATGGCTCCGGCGCGTCAGCGAACTGTTCCCGGAGGCGACGCCGAGGGCCATCGTGGGAGCCGCGACATCGATCGTCGCGTCCGGCCACCTGAGCGTCTGCGACCCCATCCAGAAGTGGCACAGCGGGCGCATGGTCCTGGTCGGCGACGCCGCCCACCCCGTCGGCGTCGGACACGGCGCCTCGATGTGCATCGAGGACGCACTGGAACTCGCGGCGGCACTGAGCAGGACCCCGACCGTCCCGGCGGCCCTCAAGGCCTACGACGAGACACGCCGCCCGCGCATCGACAAGCTGCTCAAGCACGGGCACAACGCCCGTGAGAGCAAGCGGCCCGGCGCCGTGAAGCGACAGATCAACGCGGCGAAGATGCGCGCCCTCCTCCCCTTCTTCGAACGGGTGCAGGGATACCTCTACGACTACGAGCCGCCTTCCCTGTCCGCCGCGGGCGGATCACGGTCCGCCACGCGCTAGACGGCCCGAGGGCCCGACGCCTCACTCGTGAAGAGGGACGCGGGCTGCCGACGACGGGTGCCGGCAGGGCCTCGTCCACAGCGCGGCGCCGGTTCCCATCGAGCACACGGGTGTCGGAGTGGACGTCCACGCCCGTCGCACAGCTCGGGGGCCGGCCACGAAGAGCATGACGCCCGCCCGAGGGGGCCGGACGGCAATGTCCGCAACGGGCACGGCGCGAGACCGTGCCGACCGACCGTCGATCGACCCGAACGGAACACGACCCGGTGCGACGCCGCGCCGAGGACGAGGCGGCGCCACACCCATCGAGAAGGAGGAGCAGGTGCTGAAATCACCGGTGAAGAAGAACCTGGCCATCGGGACAGTGATCACAATCGTCATCGCAACGCTGACGATGATCATCGCGGACGACGGCAGCAAGGCGGAGGAGCTCAGGAAGTCGCTGATGATCGGTTCATTGGTGACGGGGGCAGTGACGGGGGGCACCTGGTTGGTGCAGCGGAGGCGCTCGGCACCGTGACCGGCGTCCGAGCCCGGCACCGTGACCCCCGGCGCTGCGACGGCGCCACCTTGCCGGCAGGACCGCGTCCTGCGTGGCGAGGCGGACGAGGCCCGTAGCGGCACAGGACGGCGGTGAGACCGGGGCAGGCCGGGCAGTCGCGGGGATCACGTTCGCAGCGGGGCCGGGCCGGCGGCAGCCGGACAGCCACGACACCGTCCGCCGGCCGGCGTCCGGGTGCCGGAATCCCGGCGGTCACTCCGGGCGACGACGGGCCCCATCGCGTTTCCGCAGGTTCTCGAGCGGTTCTCGAGCCGGTCTCATGCGTTCCGGCCGACTCTGGTCGAGGCGTGATCACCTGAACGCGCTGTTCCGCTCATCGCACCCAACTGGGGAGACGAACATGCAGATCCGCTCGCGTCTGACCAAGTCCGGCCTGCTCGGCGCCGCTGCCGTGGCCGCCCTCGCCTTCTCGGCGGTCCCGGCCTCCGCGGCCCCGGCGCTGACCGTCACGCCCGGCAGCGGCCTGGCCGACGGCCAGTCCGTGACCGTGACCGGCACCGGCTTCCCGGCCGGCACCGAGGTCGCCGTGTCGCAGTGCCGGGAGGCGACCACGTGCACCGACGCACTGGCCACGGCCACCGTCGACGCCAACGGCGGCTTCACCGCCGCCTACACCGTGCGCCGGCAGTTCGCGGCCACCGACTGGAGCACCGGCACCGGCACCCCCGTGACCGTGGACTGCGCGGCCCAGCAGTGCCGGCTGGTCGCCTACCACGACGCCACCGGCCCGGTCGGCTCCGGCATCTCCTTCGGCTGAGACGTCCGCTCCCGGACCGAGCCCACCGAGCGGTGCCCGCGACCGGCACCGCTCGGTGGGCTCGTCCGTCGTCGGCCCCGCCGCACTAGGCGGAGGCGGACGACACCGACGCGGGTTCCCAGGCGAACCCGTCCGGGTCGGTGAAGGCCCCGGAGGTGCCGCCGAGCACGATCCGGTGCGAGCCGCTGCCCTCCTCGGGCACACCGACGTCCTTGGCCAGGCCCCGGCGCTTGTACAGCGCCAGCTTGACGGGGCCGGCGTCGCCGGAGGCGAACTCCACGTACTTGCCGCCGAAGCTCTTGCCCACGGTGAGACCCTGCTCCACGTAGAACTGCTTGCTCGCCTTGACGTCCTCCGCGCCCAGCAGGAGCACGAGGTCGTCGATCTTCCGGGTGGCGGGGCCGGTGTTCTTCTTCGACGAGGTCGCCAGCTTCCAGATCGTGCCGTCCGGGGCCTGTACGACGCCGCCGTAGCCCCACAGTGACTTGGTGGCCGGCTTCAGCGAGGTGGCGCCGGCCGCGAGGGCGGAGCCGATGAAGCTGTCGACGTCGGCCGGCTGGGACACCGTGATCGACATCGTGAACCCGCGGAAGCCGGACGTCGGGGCGTCGGAGGCGCGCAGCCGTACCTGGGAGCCCAGGGAGAAGGCGGCGGTGTAGAAGCGGTCGGCGGCCGGGAGGTCGGCCACCTCGAGGGTGACGGAGGTGAGGGAGGTCATGGCAGTAACGCTAGGTGCGGGGCGTTCGCCGTGGCTTCTCCATTCCTGCTCGATGACGGCACCGGTGCCGTCACCCGCCACGGCAGTCCCGGGGTGCCGGCCGCCGCGAGGCGCCGGTAGACGCCGGGCGGCATGCCGGCCAGCTCCGTGAAGCGGGCGACGAGGACCGCCGTCGACGGGCAGCCGACCGCGCGGCCGAGCTCGGCAGGGCCGTGGTCACCGTGCCGCAGCAGGGCCATCGCGTGCTCGACCCGGCGCACCGTCAGATAGGCGTACGGCGACAGTCCGTAGGCGTCACGGAACCGCCGGCCGAGCTGTCCGGGCGGCATGTCCGCGTCGCGGGCGAGCGCCTCGACGTCCAGCGGCCGAGTGTACTCGCGGTCGATCCGGTCGCGGACGCGGCGCAGGCGCGCGAGCTCGAGCAGACGGTGCGCGGCGATCAGCGCCTGCCTCAACGCGGGGTTGCACATCGCGGAGCCACCCTCTCAGTCGGTGTCGGAGCGCAGTTCCCGGATGCGGATCAGGTTGCCCGCGGGATCACGGAACGCGCAGTCGCGGACGCCGTGCGGCTGGAGGACGGGCTCCTGGACGACCTCGGCGTCGGTCGCCTGCACCCGGTCGAACGTGGCGTCGAGGTCGCGGGTGGCGAGCATGACCCAGCCATAGGTGCCCTTGGCCATCATCTCCAGGACGGTGTCGCGTTCCGACGCGGTGATCGAGGGGTCGGCGCCCACCGGCGCCAGGAGGAGGGCGGAGTCCGGCCGGCCGGCCGGACCGACCGTGATCCAGCGCGCCTTGCCCCGTCCCACGTCGCTGCGGATCTCGAAGCCGAGGACATCGCGGTAGAAGGCCAGGGCGGCGTCCGGGTCGTCGTGCGGCAGGGAACTCGTATGAAGGGTGAGGTCCATCCGGCACACGCTAGCCACGCACCCCCACCGGAGGCTTCTCCGTTCCTGACCCCTTCCGGGCGGGACTCTGCGCCCAGGGCTTCGGCGTAGTTCCTCGTGCTTGTTCTGGCCCTCAAGAACAAACCGGTTCAGCCGGTGCTACCGGGCGGACACGAAGAAGGCACCCGGAAGTGAGGGCCGCTCAGGGCCCTGGGCGGGGTGTTCAGCCGGTGGGGACGAGGTTGGCCATCTGAGCCGCGAAGCGGGCCGCCGCCGTTATAGGTAGACCGGCTCGTTCAGGAGAGATAGAACAAACGTCGCCTGTCCACACAGCAGAACCGCATGCGGGCGGACGTTCGATCGCGCAGACGCGTTCGCAACGACCGCAGTGAATGCCTGATTTATCGTGACGGTTCGGCCTCCAAGATCGTCCCGTTGTCCGTTGGGCGCGTATCTCGACTGAACCCCGGATCCGGCCCGCGCACCACGAGCCGGACGGCACCTGCGGCGTCCCGAGGATCACCGCCGAGCCCCGCGAGGACGACGAGCAGGTCAACCACAAGCGGATCGCACACGTGATGCGGAGCATCGGCCTGGCGGGCATGGCCGACGCGGCACCCCGGCGACTGTCCAGGTCGGTGTGAGAGCGGCAGTTCGGCGAGCATGACGGCGTGCACCGGGGAGTCCGGGAAGGGCTGTCGCTCCCCGGCCTTCCTGAAGCCCCAGGACTCGTGCAACGCCTGGACCCGGGGGGTGCGTGACGTCGACCAGGAGGACGACGAGGCCCTCCGGCCGAGCCTCCAGGAGCGCCCGGGACAGCGCGTGGGCCACGCCCTGCTTCCTCTTTCTTGGGGCTGACAGCCAGCTCGGCGTACGAGAAGATCACCGCCTTCTCGGGTGCTGGGTCGAGATGCTCGCGCCACCGCTCCCGGGTCGCAGTGGCGGGAGCTCCATAGGCGAAGCCCACCACTTCGTCACCGTCGTAAGCGATCACGCAGACGAAGCCGGAGGGCCATCCCCGCGGATGCGGGGAGCAGAAGGGGATGATCCGTTCGAAGACGGAGGCCTGGGGGCCATCCCCGCGGGTGCGGGGAGCAGGCTGTTTGACCTGGGAGTCTATGGTCGCCGAGACGTGTTCTCTATGACTTCTGCAGATTCCGGTATATGGGGTATTGGGTGGTGGTGCAGACTCCTGGATCCGGAGGGGGAGAGCACGCAGTTGTCGGCGAACTCTGCCCGGCCCTGGCTGACACGCCATCGCATCCGTCCCGTAGCGGGGCCGGCTCACACGGCCTGCGAACTATCTCATCACAATGGGCCGCTGCTCTCTCAGCGATCACTGCGAGCCCACGAAATTCGCACCGGGCGTACTGCCGTGACGGGTCGGACTTCGACGGCGCCGGAGCGGCAGTGGACGGCGCGGCCGTCTGCTGTCCGGGCGTTCGGCGGAGCATGGGGCGGATGAATCCGGGCGGCAGGGTTACCGTGAGCCGGCTGCCGTGGTGCTCAGCCGGTATGGCAACGGGCCGCAAGGTGTCCACGCCGGCTGGGGCGAAGCGCGGCAGCCGCCCCGCCACGCTGCCGGGCGTCGGGGCGGTCACCCCTGTTGTACGACTTCCAGGCCGCTGGACTTCGATTCGACATCGCCCACCCGGAAGGTCAGGTGAGCAGGTCCGGTCGGCGCGGTGTCGGTGGCCACCACCGTGGCAACGTATACGACGCAGGGATCCTTCTTCTGCAGAGGGCCGACGTCCACGTTCCGGCAGGTCAGGGTCTGCCCGTCGGCCGAGAGTTCCGCGACGATGTCTTTGGACGCTCCGGCAGGCGGCATCACGGTCATGTGGCACTGGGCACTGCCTTCCAAGGGCTTGAAGGCGAGGCCGGCTTTCGGGGGGAGAGTCGCGGTGATGGTCTGCCCGAGGACTGTGCCTTCCCCGCGGACGTGCACCCCCGGATACCTGAGCCCCACGCCCCGCACCAGTTGGTCCGAGCTCCCTCCGGACGACAGGGAGAACGTGGGGGGCCCTTCGGTGATCGTGGCGCGCAGTGCGACGCCTCGGCTGCATCCGATCAGCAGTTGCCCGTCCCGGTAGGGTTCGGGATGCGCGACCGCTGCGACCGGGATGGTGTAGACGAGCGGGCCCTTGTCCCTGGCACCGGTGTTGAGGTGCAGGTCGCTGGTGACGACCATGACGCTGCGGTCGGATTCGAAATAACAGCCGAGGCTCCCCACCCGGGCATCGTCCCCGGTGTAGGAGTAGGTCGGCCAGTCGGCGAAAGCGAAGCCGGTGGGCGCGGTGAACCTCTGCACGACAATGCCGGCGTCCACCGCCAGCCCCGCGCGGTAAGCGGTGATCTTCACGGTGAGCTCAGCGGTCTCACCGAGACCGACCTGCGGTACCTTCACCTGGCTGGCCACCAGGCTCCGCTCCTGGTGCCCCTCGACCCTCCGCACCCGATTGTTGTCGTCGTCGGCGATGTACAGGTTGCCGTACCGGTCAAATGCCAGACCGCGGGGCCAGTCCAGTTCGGCCAGCACGGCCTGGCCACCGTCCCCGGTACCGGGGGTCGCTTTATTATTTCCCGTGCCCGCGAACGTCGTGATGATGCCGTTCCGGTCCACCTTCCGCACCCGGTTGTAGAAGGTGTCGGCGATGTACAGACTCCCGTCGATGTCCCGCACCAGCCCTGAGAAACCGCTGGGGCAAAGCTTGGCCTGGGTAGCCGATTTACCATCGCTGTGGTGCTCTTCACCGCCGCCGGCGAACGTCGTGATGATGCCGTTCCGGTCCACCTTCCGCACCCGGTTGTTGCCGCAATCGGCGATGTACATGTTTCCGGCATCGTCCACACACAGCGCACCGGGATGCTTGAGGCTGGCAGCAACTGCCGGTCTGTTGTCACCGGAGAAACCTCCTCCGAGATCCTCGTTGCCGGCCACCGTGGTGATCTCGCCCGTTTCCAGGTTCACCTTCCGCACCCGGTGCTTGTCGTACTCGGAGATGTACAGGTCCCCCGCGGCATCGAATACCAGACCCCGAGGACCTCCCAGGCCACCGACCGCTGTGGAGATCTCGCCCTCGGGGGTCACCTTCCGCACCCGGGAGCCCTCGGCGATGTACAGGTTGCCCTCGGCATCCAACGCGAGCCCTTGAGGAGAGCTGAGCTTGGCATACGGCGCGCGCTTGCCGTCGCCTTCGGAGCCCTCGTAGCCGTTTCCGGCCACCATGAACATCCTGCCGTCCGGAGTCACCTTCCGTACCCGGTGGCTGCTTTCCTCGGAGACGTACAGAGTGCCGTCAGGAGCGAAGACCACTCCCACCGGACCGTCGAAATAGCTGCTGCTCTCGCCTCCGCCCTCTCTGTATTCCTCCCCGTTGGTGTAGGCCACGGTACTGATCACACCTTGCACAGCCGCTGACATGTGCTGACCGTTCAGCGAGGTCGGCATTGCCATTGGCATGTGCACCTCGGCGAAAGCCACACTCTGAGTCACTGTTGGATCTCCTGTCCCGGGTACGCGGCACGAGTGGCAGGGGCAGGCCTCCCACGGCCACACTCGTCGTGAGCGGCCGTAGGCGAAGCCGCCGCTCCGTCGGAAAGGGGGCGCCGTAGAAGGAAGCCGGCACATCCGCCCACGAGCATCCTGTATCGGCTCCCCACAGCTCGCATCTCCAGGAGCTCGCAGCACGGATTCTGGGGAGCAGTCGCACGGGCCGTGGTGGCACGCACGATGGCCGGGGGCCATTCCCGCGGGTGCGGGGAGCAGGTCAACTCGCCCCTTATCCCCACGCAACCCCGGGCACGGGCCCAGGCGCCGCCTGGGGCATGATCGTCCGCTGTGGCTGTGGATCTTGCACGAGAACTGGTCCCCGATGGGCTGTGGAAGATAGTCGCACCGCTGATACCACCCTTCAGGCCCAGACAGCAGGGCGGCGGGACGGTGCCGGTGGCGGACCGGAAGGTTTCACGGCGGTGGTGTACGTGTTGACCAGCGATTGCGTATGGCGGTACCTGCCACCGACGTTCGGCACCTCGCCTGCCACCGCGCACCGCCGGTTCGCGGCGTGGACCAGCGGGCGAGTCGGCGCCTCTGGCACCACTCGCCGGAACAGTTGCCACAGCATGTCCGGCACCAGCTGCTCGACATTCGGGTAGGTCGCTGACCGCGTAGACGCCCTGGGCTCGGGGCAGTCACCGGGCGTTGGCCGGAGTACCGTTTCGAGTGCCGAGGTCGGAACGGAGGAACCAGGTGGCTCACACTTCCACCGCTCTGGGAGATGCCGTCCGTGCGCACCGTCGGGCGCGCGGCTGGACTCAGGAGCAACTTGCCGAGTACGCCGGCTTGTCCGTCGGCGTGATCAGGAAACTTGAGCAGGGAGGCACGGCGAGGGTCGAGACGCTGCACTGCATCGCCAAGGCGTACGACATCCCCACCTCCCATCTGTTCGCCCCTGGGGCGCCGCTCCCGGTCGAGGAGGACGGCACGAACAGGCAACTGCTCGCACAGCTCCGGCGCGCGCTCATGCCGCCGATTGGCATCACCGAGATCGTGGCGAACCCGGAACAGGCTGAGCCGCTCCCGGACATCCGCCGGCGGATCGAGGACGCGTTGGAGCTCTACAACGCCGACCGGTACGACTCGGTGGCCTGTCAGCTGCCCGATCTGCTGCGCACTGCGGAGGTGGCGGCCGTGACGGCGGAGGAGGACCTGCACCACGAGGCCATGCTGGTCCGGGCTCACGCTCTCCTCCTCGCCGGTAAATATCTGACCCAGGTGCGGCAGTACGACATGGCGTACCAGGCCCTCAAGGACAGCATCCGTCTCGGCCGGGACCTGGACGACACGCTCACGGCGACGACGGGCGTCGTCGGCCTGTGCTGGCTGCTGCTGAGGCAGGACCGGTTCGACGAAGCGGAGAACCTGGCGGCGACGACCGCCGAGCGCATCGAACCGCGGCTGTCGAAGGCGCCGGTGGGGCATGTCGCCGCGTGGGGTGAGCTGTGTCTGAGGATCGCATCGGCGGCCGTGCGGAACAACAGGCCTGACGACGCGGAAGAGGCGAGGCGGATGGCCGCCACAGCGGCGTCCGCCGTAGGCATGGAACACGCTGACTACCGCACGCACTGGGCGCGGTTCGGGCCCGTCACGGCGGAGCTGAAAGCGGTGGAGGATCTGTCCCTGGCCGGGGACGCGCAGGCTGTGCTGCGGCGTGCGGACGACGGTCTGCTGGGCCGGAACGCGCTGAAGAAGGTCGGTCGGCCGTCGAACATCAACTGGAACAGGCACCGGCTGGATGTGGCGAAGGCGCACGTTGCGCTCGGCTCGACTCAGGACGCGATGGACGAGCTGGTCAGGATGCGGCGCACGACCGGCAACTGGCTCCAGCACCAGCCGATGGCCCGGTACGTGATGGAGGACATCCTTCACACGCGTAAGCGCACGTTGACCAGGGAGATGCGGGCGATGGCCGCCCATCTCAACGTGCACGCCTGACACTCCGACAGAGGTACTACGGAACGTGGCACCTCGCGGCCGAGCGGCTGCGAAGTGCCACGTTCCGTGTGTGGGCCGTCACATGGGGTCGTCGTACGGTCCCAGTACTCAACCGACGACCTACGCCAGGGACATGAGCCATGCGCAGTACGACCGCGCACGACCGACTCGCCTCCACCACGCAAGGGCTGGAGGTGACGTGATGACCGATGCACAGACGCGGCCCGTGGAAGCGACTGCCGTGGTGACGGGCTCGGAGCGCGAGCTTGCGGTCGCCCAGTGGCTCCTGTCCGCCGCTGACGACCGCGAACGGGCCCGTGCCGAGTGGGGCAGCGCAGGACTCGCTCTCCTGCGATGCGGCGGGATCCTCGGCGCCGTTGGCCTCCCGGCTCGCCTCGTGTGGTCCGCGGCCGGGTCGGAAGAGCTGATGCCGGTGGACGCCTACCTGAGCCAGGCCCTTGAAGGGCCGGTGTTCATGGACCTGCACACCCTCCGCTACTACGCCCTCGTGCCGCCCCGGTCCCTCGAGCGGTTCCCGTTGGAGGGTTTCCCCGGAGCCGCGCACATCGGGCGGGATCACTACCTGGGCGTGCCGGACGTCCGACGCACTACCCCACGCGAACGTTCGTACTGGTGCGTCCCCATGAACTCCCCGGGTGTGCTCTGCCCTGTGGAGGCTGTGGAGGCGATGGCCCGCGCGGGCCGGACCCGCATGGTCGAGGAGGCCTGGCGTTGACGTGCGGGGCGGGCGGGTGGCGCAACCCTGCCGCAGCAGCGGCAGACAGAAGCGAGAGACCGTACTCAAGCCGAAGCCCTCACGCTCTGGTGACGAGACGACCTTCCGGGCTGAAATGCCCGGAATGATCAGATCCAACTACGGTCGAGCACGACTCGAGCCCGGCTCGACTGGCCTCCGAGCAGGGTTCGAGCGGGACCCGAGTGGATCAGGATGTGCGCGAGCCATGGTGTTGAGTGGCATCGACATGGGGTGAGGTGGCCATGGACGCGGTGGTGGAAGAGGCGGTCGAATACATGCGCGCGTTCTTCGGCGATCCATTGACGGTCGCGGGCATCGCGGAAAGGTCCCGGCTGGGCAGTTTCCTTTTCTCGCGCGTGTTCAAGGAGGAAACCGGGGTGAGCCCCGGGCAGTTCCTCGCCGCGGTGCGTATGGGTGAGGCCAAGCGGCTGCTCGAAAGCACCTCGCTGGATATCGCCGGGATCGCCGCCGCGGTCGGACACGGCGGCTCCGGTGCGTTCACCGACCACTTCACCGCCGCCGTCGGGCTCACTCCGGGCGGGTTCCGGCGGCTGTGCCGCGACGCGGGGCAGGTGCTGCCGGGGCCCCGGCCGGAGCCGGGGGCGGGACTCGGCGCGCTCGCGGGCACGGTCAGGCTCCCGCGGGGGTACGGCACCGCGCGTGTGTATCTGGGCGTCTTCGCGACGCCCGTCGTCCGGTACCCGGCGCTCGCCGAGGCCCTCGTCGACGTGCCGGGCGACCGTCCGTCCTGCTACCGCCTGCCCGACGTGCCGGAGGGGAGCCGGCATCTGCTCGCGGTGGCGGTGGCCGCCGGCGTCGGCGCCGGTCGCGGTCCGGAAGACGGGCGGAGCGTGCTCGTCGGGCGTCACGGCACCGTGCGGACGACCGTGGCCGTGACCGCCGGCACCGTCACCGGTGCGGCGGTGCGGCTGCGCCCGCCGCACCCCGCCGATCCGCCGGTGCTGCTGGCCCTGCCCGGGCTGCTGCCCGCGAGGACCGTCGTACCGCAGCCCGGATGCGCCGCGGCCCCGGGCGCGCAGCCCGTCGCCCTCAGGCCCCCGCCGCGGCCGTCAGGGGCCTGAGGGCGAGGGGTTGCGGCACAGTTCCTGCCGGGTCTTCAGCCGTTCGGCCAGCTGGCACCACTGACTGCCGATGTGGTCGGCGATGGGGGCGATGACGCCGAGCCAGTGCGGGGGGACGGCGTCGACGAGCCGTCGCCAGTCCTCGCCGGGCTCGGTGGCGTGCGACTGCATCCAGCGCAGCAGCTCCCGGCCGTCCGCGGTGTAGCGGATGGCGGGGTCGGTGGCCATCTTGGCCGCCACCTCCGCCCAGGTGGGCGGGGTGTCGGTGTGGTTCCTGCGCTGCGGCGGCGCGGTGTCGGCGAAGCGGGCCACCCGCAGCTCGGCCCGGCCGGGGCCGTCGGCGGCCGTCCCGGCCGGTGCCGCCGGTTCGCCGGGCAGCGGTACGGACCGCACGGCCCGTACGTGCTGTGGCCGTGCGGCGTGCGTCCGGCGCCCGTTGCGTTCGGGCTCCTCGCCGCGCCTGAGCCGGGCGCTCACGTCGTGCACCGTGCCCAGTGACACGTCGGTCGCCCTGGCGACCTGGCGCAGCGGAGCGCCCGGATGGGCGGCGATGTACTCGGCGGCACGGCGCCTGCCCTCGCCCGCGTCCACCGGGCGCCGCCTGCCGTCCTGCCCCACGCGTTTGCCGCCCAGCGGTGTCGCGATCGCCGACCGCTCGCGCAGTGAGGCGACGGTCTTCGCGCTCAGCCCGGTGATGCCGGCGATGGCGCGGTCGGACCAGTCGGGGTGGGAACCCAGGACCCGCTGGGCGCCGGCGACGCGGTCGGTCTTCGACAGCGGCAGGCCGTGCGCGCCGTTCGCCTGCATGGCGATGACGAGCGCCTCGGAGTTGGAGCAGTCGAGGAAGCGCGCCCTGATGCTGTCGTCGCCCATGAGACGGGCGGCCTCGAGCCGGTGCAGCCCGTCGATGACGCGGCAGCCGTCGACCTGGACGAGAATGGGGGGAAGTTCCGCCGAATCCGCCGCGTCGACGAGAAGCCGGACATGGGCGGCGTCGGTTCCGCCCTGGCGCAGGGAAACCCCGCCACAGAGCGCGGTGACGGGGACTTCGCGTGCCGGAAGCCGGTCGAAATTCCTCAGGTCGAATTCGGTGTGCGCCGACGGCTCGACGCTCTCCATCCGGGCGGGGCTGAATGCACTCGTTATCGAGACGGCTTGCGCATTGCTCTGAGCCATTCCTGTAACTCCCTCTCTGCGGCCGCTGCCGATGAGGGTCGCAGGAGGGGCTCCAGCCGTGGTGGAGAGCAGGTCGACGTTGCCTGGAAGCGCGGTGTGGCGGGTGGCCGCCGGGACGTCCGGTCCCCGGCGGCCACCCGCGGGGGTTCAGGCGTCCCGGCGCCGCAGTTGCACCGCCGCGACGGCCATCAGGGCGGCCGTCCACAGCGCGAGCACCCCCAGGCCCTCCCAGGGGCCCACCAGGTCGCCCACCCGGGCCTGCTGCTGGGTGATCATGAAGCCCGCCTCCGTCGGGAGGTAGGAGTGGATGCGCTCGCCGGCGCTGCCGGGCAGCAGGCCCGCCATCGGGGTGATCACCAGGACGAAGCCGACGACGAGGGTGATGCCCGCCGCCGTGTGCCGGACGATCGCGCCGATGGCGAGGGCGAACAGGCCGAGCAGGGCGAGGTAGAGGCCGCAGCCGGCGACGGCCCGCAGGACGCCCGGGTCGCCGATCGAGACGGGCGCCTTGCCGTCGAGGATCGGCGCGCCGATGAAGAACGAGCCGAACGCCGTCACCTCGCCCACCACCAGGACCAGCAGTCCGAACACCGCGCTCTTGGCCGCCAGTACGGGGACCCGTGCGGGCACCGCGAGCAGGCTGGCGCGGATCATGCCGGTGGAGTACTCGGAGGCGATCGCCATCACGCCCAGGACGCAGACCGCGAGCTGGCTCAGCAGGATGCCGCTGCCCAGGATGGTGCCCGTCGGGTCCAGCCTGATCTCGGCCTGCGCGGACGCGTCGGTGTTGTCCCAGTTCGAGATGCCCATCTGCATGAACAGCGCGGTGAACACCAGGGTGAGCAGGACCAGGACGGCGAGCGACCAGACGGTGGAGCGGACGGAACGGATCTTGGTCCATTCCGAGAGCATCAGATGCCCGAAGCCCGGCCCGCGCTCCGCGGCGGCCGGCACGGACGTGGAGGTGGGCGCGGTCGTGGTGGTCACTTCACACCTCCGGCGGTGGGCACGCCGGCGTCGTACTCGACGGCGTCCTTGGTCAGTTCCATGAAGGCGTCCTCCAGGGAGCCGCGTCGGGTGGAGAGCTCGTGCAGCACCAGTCCGTCGGCGGCGGCGAGTTCGGCGATGCGCGCGGACTCGAGCCCGGTGACGTCCAGGTCACCGTCGCCGGTGGTGGTGACGGTGGCGCCGCTGCCCCGCAGCAGTTCGGCCAGCTTGGCCCCGTCGGGCGTCCTGACCAGGACGGACTGTTCCGTGCTCCGTTCGATGAACTCCTCGGTGGAGCAGTCGGCGACCAGCTGGCCGCGGCCGATGACGACGAGGTGGTCGGCGGTGACGGCCATCTCGTTCATCAGATGGCTGGAGACGAGGACGGCGCGGCCCTCGGCCGCGAGCGACTTCATCAGGTTCCGGATCCACAGGATGCCCTCGGGGTCGAGCCCGTTGACCGGCTCGTCCAGGACCAGCGCCGCGGGATCACCGAGCAGCGCGGCGGCGATGCCGAGCCGCTGGCCCATGCCGAGCGAGAAGCCGCCCGCCCGCTTGCGGGCCACCGAGCTCAGCCCGACCTGCTCGATGACCTCGCCGACCCGGCGCCTGCCGATGCCCTGGGTCTGCGCCAGGCAGAGCAGGTGGTCGTAGGCGCTGCGGCCGGTGTGGACGGCGCGCGCCTCCAGCAGGGCCCCGACCACCCGCAGGGGCCGGGCCAGGTCGCGATAGGGCACACCGTTGACGGTGGCCTCGCCGGCGTCGGGCCGGTCGAGCCCCAGCAGCAGTCGCATGGTGGTGGACTTGCCTGCGCCGTTGGGGCCCAGGAAGCCGGTGACCCGGCCGGGCTCGACCGTGAACGACAGGTCGTTCACGGCGGTCTTGTCGCCGTAGCGTTTGGTGAGGTTCTTGGCCTCGATCATGGTCACCTCGGTTGAATGGCCTGCGAGAGTTTCGCTGGGGCAGAAAAACTCCCCGCCACCTGTGATAGCAGGATCGCTATCTGTTCAGTAGTCGCGGCCTGGAGCGTCCGTGAACGATGGATCGCGCATCGGGGCGCGGATATTTTGACGGTTCGGACGGTCCGGGGAAGCCCGTGTTTCATCTGCCGACTTTCCTCAGTTGAACCCGCAAACCCACGAGGGTGGTCATGAATTCAGCCACGAACGGTCCGGCGCCCGCCGGCCGCCGGCCGGTGATCGGGGTCTGCGCCCGGACGGCGCCGGTCACCCTCCAGGGCAGCGACATGGTCGTCGCCCTGGCGCTCCAGTCGCATGTGACCTTCCTGTCCGAGGCGGGCTGCACGCCCCTGCTGATCCCGCTGCTGCCCGGCGCCGAGGAGCTGACCGGCCGGCTCGACGGACTGCTGGTCCCGGGCGGCCCCGACCTGGACCCGGCGCTGTACGGCCAGGAAGCGCACCCGGCGACCCGGGCGATGAGCCCGGAGGCCGACCGGGTGGAACTGTCCCTGGTCGGAAGGGCATTCGACGCGGAGATCCCGGTACTGGCGATCTGCCGCGGCATGCAACTGCTCAACGTGCTGCACGGAGGCACCCTCCATCAGCACCTGTCGGACGTCACGGGCCACGACGGCCACCGTCCCCGTACGCCCTCCTTCACCCTGGGCCGCCGCCCGCTGAAGCTGCTGCCCGGCAGCCGGATCGCCGGCATCCTCGACGAGGACGGGCCCGAGACGGCCTGCCACCACCATCAGGCGGTGGACCGGCTCGGCGCGGGCCTCGCGGCCACCGGCTGGGCCGAGGACGGGACCGTCGAGGCGGTCGAGGCGACGGGCCGTTCCTTTGCGGTCGGTGTGCAATGGGAATGCGGGCAGACGGCCGACCGACGACTTCACCACGCTCTCGCGCAAGCAGCCGCAGGCGCTTGAAACCAACGGATCAACGGTTCGCCGAAATTCCCTTTCATTGAGAAAAGGCGACCGGCGAGAGCACACTGTTTCCGATCCCCATGCGAAGGAGAATCATGTCGCCGCGGATGCCCAACCCCTCGTTGGTGGTGCCCGACGTTCTTCCGCCCATGCGCGCCCTGGTCAAGGCCGTCAACAGCGTCGGTGTGCCGCTGCAGACGCTTGTGCTCGTCCACCTGAGGGTGAGCCAGATCAACGGCCGCACGGTGGAACTTCCCCGGAAGCAGCGGGAGTTCGAGGAAGCGGGGGAGGAGGACCACCGTCTGCCGGTCGTGGAGACCTGGCGGGAGCAGACCTGCTTCACCGACGCCGAGCGCTCCGTGCTGGCGCTGGCCGAGGCCGCCACGCGCATCAACGACCGCGAGGACCCGGTGTCGGACGAGGTCTGGGAAGAGGCCGCGAAGCACTGGACCGAGGTGCAGCTGGCCGCGGTGGTCCTGCACATCGGCCTGGTCAACCTCTGGAACCGGGTCAACGTCGCCACCAAGCAGGAGCCGGTGGACTGGCGCATCAACCCCAAGACGTGGAAGCCGATGACCAGCCGGCTCACCCCGGCGCAGTAACCACCCGCACACCTCACAGGCCCTGTCCGGCGGTGCACCGCCGGACAGGGCCTGGTGTCGTCGGGGGGAGTGGGGGCGGCCGTGCCCCGGCTCAGCGGGCGCCGTGGCCCGCGGTGACCGTACCGAGGACGGTGAGCAGCGTCCTGGCCTGCACGTTGACGTAGCGGCTGTGCCCGGCGAGCCAGTTCAGCTGGCCCGGCGTGACCCAGTGGTACCCGGGGGGCGGCTGGGCGGGCGTGGTGGCCTCGTCGGTCTCCACGATCAGACAGCGGCTCTCGGCGTCGAGGAACCGCCCGCCCTCCTCGGAGTGGACCGTCGAGTAGCGCACCCGGTCGGGGGAGGCGTTCAGGATCGCGTCGAGGAACGGCGGGCGGTCCCCGGCCGGCAGGTGGGCGTAGTTCGCGGGGGCGCACTGCACGGTCGGCGCGAGTTCGACGGTGTCGAGGAAGCCGCCCTCGACCCGCGCGTGCGCCAGGACGTGCGGCACGCCGTCGAACACGCGGTAGGCGAAGGCGACGACGCCCTGGTCCACCGGTTCGAGGATCGGCTGGGTCCAGCCGGCGACCTCACGGCCGGCGCCCTCGACGGACACCGCGACCACGCGGAAGAACCTGCCGTCGGCTCGGCTGACGGAGTACGCGTCGCTCTGCCATCCGGTGACCTCGCGCAGGGGCATGCGCCGGGCGCGGACGTCGTGCCGGGCGCGTTCCCCGGTGAACCAGGTCAGCAGGCCGGAGTCGGAGGACAGCGCCCTCGTCCCGGTCCGCGGGGCAGGGGCGCTCGCCAGCACGGTGCGCGCGTCCATGTTCACGACGTTGTCCAGCCGCAGCAGCTCGAGGATCTGGCCGAGGGTGAGCCAGCGGAACGCGTCGTCGGCCGGCACGTCGCCGTCCACCTCGACGATCATGTTGCGGTTGCGCTTGCGGTAGAACCAGGCGCCGTGCTCGGACTGCAGTACGTCCGTGAGCACCCGCTCCCGCTCCGGGTCGAGGAAGTGCTCCAGGTACCTCACCTCGCTGCCGCCGTGCGCCTTGGTGTAGTTGCTGCGGGTGGCCTGCACGGTGGGGGAGAGCTGCACCAGGTTGGGGTTGCCGGGCTCCATCTTGGCCTGCATCAGGAAGTGCAGGACCCCGTCGAACTCCTTGGCCAGGATGCCGAGGATGCCGATCTCCGGCTGCACGATGATCGGCTGCTGCCACTCGCCACCGGGCCGTTCGACGTGCAGTCCCTCGATGGTGAAGAACCGTCCGCTGCTGTGCCGCAGGTCGCCGGTGTCCGCGGCGAACGACCAGTGGCCGAGCTCGGCGAACGGGATCCGCCGGACCACCGTACCGACCGAACGACGGTGCTCCTCCAGCCAGCGCGGCACCTCGGCCGTGGCGGTGTGCGTCCCGGCCGCCGTCGCGGCCGACAGCGCCAGCCGGTCGGCGGTCCGCGCCCTGGAGCGCTCCACCAGCGTGGCCGGCGCGCTCACGGCCGGCCGCCGCTGTCCTTGACCGGCTTCCACCAGCGGGGGTTGTCCCGGTACCACGCCACGGTCCCGGCCAGCCCCTCGTCGAACGCGGTCACCGGCCGGTGGCCGAGCTCCCGTTCGATCCTGCTCTGGTCCAGTGCGTAGCGGCGGTCGTGGCCCTTGCGGTCGGTGACGTGCCGGATCATGTCCGGCTCCGCTCCGCACAGGTCGGCGATCCGGTGGGCCAGGGCCAGGTTCGCCACGGGGGTGCCGGCGCCGATGTTGTAGACCTCGCCCGCCCTTCCCCGGGTGAGTACCCGGTGCACCGCCCGGCAGTGGTCGTCCACGTGCAGCCACTCGCGGACCTGCCCGCCGTCCCCGTAGACGGGTACGGGGCGTCCCTCGAGCAGATGGGTGACGGCGAGCGGGATGAACTTCTCGGGGTGCTGGTAGGGGCCGTAGTTGTTGGAGCAGCGGGTGACCGAGAGGTTCAGCCGGTGCGTGCGGACATACGACAGGGCGACCAGGTCGGAGGCCGCCTTGGACGCGGCGTAGGGGGAGTTGGGGAGGAGGGGGGACTCCTCGGTCCACTCGCCCTCCTCGATGGATCCGTACACCTCGTCCGTCGAGATGTGCACCACCCGCTCGACGCCGGCCGTCAGGCAGGCCTCGAGCAGCGCCTGGGTCCCCTCCACGTTGGTGCGGACGAACACCGCGCCGCCGGCGATCGAACGGTCGACATGGCTCTCGGCCGCGAAGTGGACCACCGCGTCCTGGCCGTCGAGCACCTGGTGCAGCAGGTCCCGGTCGAGGATGTTCCCGTGCACGAAGGTGAGCCGCGGGTGCGCGGCGGGGAGGCTGTCACGGTTTCCCGCGTAGGTCAGTGCGTCCAGGACCGTGACGTGCGCGTCCTCGAATTCGGGAAAACCACCGTCGAGCAGGGTCCGTACGTAGTGCGAGCCGATGAATCCGGCACCGCCGGTGACGAGGATTCTCATGTGACCACATCGCAGTCGGAATGCCACGCTCGAAGCATGTCCTTTTCCCTTTTCGACGAGGGGGAGGATGGTGTGCCGCGCTCCGGAACAGTGGACGGCCGCCCTCGACGTCCTCTCGAGACGGACTCGAAGGACTCCGGGGCGGCCGGGCGGCGGACCGCGGTCAGCTGTCCTGCAGCAGGCCGATCACGTTGCCGTCGGGATCGGTGACGGTGGCCACGCGGCGGCCGCCGCCGACCTCCTTGGCGGGGCTGGTCAGCTTGGCGCCCGCGGCGGTGACCTCGGCCAGCTTCGCCTCGAGGTCGGCCACCTGCCAGTAGGCGACCTGCCCGTCCTGCGCCCCCGCCGGCACCAGCCCGATGTGCTGGCCCGCGACGTCGAAGCCGACGTAGTACTCCGAGTCGGTCTGCGGCTCGATGCCGAACAGGGCGGCGTACAGCTTCTTGGCCGCCGCCACGTCCGCCACGGGATGCAGCACGGTCTTGATTCCCTGGATGGCCTCGTCAGCCATTCTCACTCCCGGGGGTTGGGGATTCGGTCGCCGCCTCATGCTAAGGAGATCCGCGCATTTCCCGCACTCGCGCGCCTCTTGCCTCGAGCGGTCCTCCAGGTGTTCTCGAGCCGCGTCCGACAGGCCGGTGCCACGCTGCCAGCGCGCTGAATTCAGGAGGGGAATCACGTGAGAAAGCTTGCGTTGGTCACAACGGTGATCGCGGCAGCCCTGGTGGGCTCGGCCGTGATCCCGGTCGCGGCGGCGGACGAGGCGGTCCACCGGGCCGCCGGCAGCATCGACTGGGTGCCGTGTCCGGGCGGGGACCCGGTCCTCGGCGACATGCTCGAGGGCCTGGAGTGCGGCTCGGTGCGGGTGCCGCTCGACTACGACGCCCCCAGGGGCGAGAAGATCAGCCTGGCGCTGACCCGGGCCAAGCACACCGTCCCCGACAGCGAGTACAAGGGCGTCGTCGTGCTCAACCGCGGCCAGTGGCCCGGCGGCATCGGCCGTGACCTGCCCACCCGGTACGCCCAGGGCACCACCGGGCTGGCCCAGGACGTCGGCGGCGCCTACGACTGGATCGGCTTCGACCCGCGCGGCGTCGGCGCCAGCGAGCCGTCCGTCGTCTGCGACAGCGACTACCTCGACCCCGGGCAGGCCCAGCCGGACCCGGTGCCGTCCACGCCCGCCGCCGAGCGGGAGTGGGTGGAGCGGGCCCGCGCGTACGCCGAGAGCTGCGGCGACACGTACGGCGACGTGCTGAAGCACCTGAGCACCGAGGACGCGGCGCGCGACCTCGACCGGATGCGCGTCGCGCTCGGCCAGGAGAAGATCACCTACTTCGGCACCGACTGGGGCACCTACCTCGGCTCGCAGTACGCCACGCTCTTCCCGCGGCGGGTGGAGCGGATGGTGCTGGACAGCGTGGTGCGCCCCAGCGGCGTGGGGTACCGCAACAGCCTGAGCAAGAACGTGACGTCCGAGCGCAACGCCGGGATCTTCTTCGCCTGGGTCGCCGAGTACGACGACGTCTACCACCTGGGCACGACCGCGGCCGAGGTCGAGGCGAGCTACTACGAGGGACAGGACGCGCTCCGCGCGGCGCCCGTCGACGGCAGGATCGGCCCGTCCGAGTGGTCCGACGTCTTCGAACCGGTCGTCTACCGCAGCTGGACCTGGCTCTCCCGTGCCAAGATCCTCTCCGACTGGGTGGTGAACGGGGACCCGGCCTCGCTGCGGGCCAACTACTCACCGCCGGGCTTCCCGCACCAGAACCGGCACGCGATGACCAACGCGGTCAACTGCCTCGACGGCCCCTGGCCGACCGACTGGAAGAAGTGGCACCGCAGCCACTCCCGCCAGTACGACGCCGGCAACCGGTTCCTGACCTGGACCAACGCCTGGTACAACGCTCCGTGCGCCTTCTGGCCGCAGTCCGCGAAGAGCGAGCCGGCCGAGGTCGGCCACCGCAAGGTGGACGTCCTGCTGGTGCAGCCCCAGTTCGACACCGCGCACGGGGTGGCCGGCGCCGTCGAGACGCACCGGCTGTTCCCGAACTCCCGGCTGGTCCTGGAGCGGGGCGGTCACAACGTCGGCGCGGCGCTGTCGGCGAACAACAACGCCTGCCTCAACGAGTACGTCGGCGACTTCCTGAGGGACGGCACCCGTCCGGACTCCCGCCGGGGCGTCGACGCCGTCTGCCAGGCGTCACCGGACCCGGTCCCGGCCCCGGCGTCCTGACCGGCCGTACCCGCCACGCCCCGCCACGCCCTTCGGGCCTCGCACGGTCGCCGTGCGGGGTTCGACCGGTTCCTTCGCGGGGGCGGGTCGGGCACCGGGCCGGACTCCTGCCGGGGGTCGTGGCCGTCTGCGAGGCGTCACCGGTCCCGGTCCCGGTCCCGGCGTCCTGACTGGCCGTACCCGCCACACCGCCACATCGCCACGCCCTTCGGGCCCCGCACGGTCGCCGTGCGGGGTTCGACCGGTCCCTTCGCGGGGGCGGGTCGGGCACCGGGCCGGACTCCTGCCGGGGGTCGAGGCCGTCTGCGAGGCGTCACCGGACCTGGTGCCGGTCCCGGCGTCCTGACTGGCCGTACCCGCCACACCGCCACATCGCCACGCCCTTCGGGCCCCGCACGGTCTCCGTGCGGGGCCCGACCGGTCCGTCCGGTCCGTTCGCGGGGTCAGCGCGGGGCGGGCACCGGGCCGGCCCGGCGGGCGGCGACCACGTCCTCCAGCGTGCGCGCCAGCTCGCCCGGCGAGGGCAGGGCCAGTGTCTCCTCGCCCAGGCGGCGGGCGTTGGCGCGCAGGTCCGGGTCCCCGAGCAGGCGGAGCAGCGCGGCACGGACCGCGGGTCCGTCCGCCTGAGCGGGTGTCATGGCCAGCCCCGCGCCCGCGCGCTCGAGGCAGCCGAACTTCAGCGGGGCGTCGAACGCCCGGCCGATCAGCAGCTGGGGAACGCCGTGGCGCAGGGCGCAGCCGAACGACCAGGTGCCGCCGTGGTGCACCACCGCCGAGCAGGTCGGCAGCACCTCGGACAGGGGAACGGACTCCACCGCACGGGTGTTGGCCGGCACCTCGCGCAGCTCCCGCCGGGTGTGCGGCGGCAGGGCCAGGATCAGTTCCATCTCCAGACCTGCCACCGAGTCGAGGATCTCCTGGACGCGCTCGACGGGCAGCAGCCGTACCGGCCCGTCGTCGAGCGAGTCGCCGAAGGTCATCAGGACCCGCGGCAGGCGTGGCGGCCCGGCGAGCCATCCGGGCACGACGGCCGAGCCGTTGTAGGGGACGAACTGCACGGGAAGCGTGTCCGGCCGCGGGTCGGGCCGGAACGCCTCGGGGAACGGGGCGATGGTGAACTGCCCGTTGACCAGCTCCTCGGAGAACTCCACGCCGTACCGCGCGGACCAGCCGGCCAGCCAGTCGCGCAGCGTGTCGGCGCGCCGCTGTGGCGGCCGGCGGGCCTTGGCGTGCAGGAAGTCCTCCCGCAGACGGGCGTAGACGTCGACGGAGTACAGCACCCGGGCGTGGGCCGCGCCCACCGCGGCGGCGGCCACCGCCCCCGCGAAGGCCTTCGCGCCCCAGAGCACCAGATCCGGCCGCCAGGCGCGGGCGGCGGCGACCAGGTCCTCCATCATCGGGTCGTTGGATCTCCGGGCCTGCGGCAGCACCAGGTCGTCGACGACCCTGGAGGCCTGCTCCCAGCTCAGCCGCTCGCGGTCCGGCCGTGGGTCGAACAGCGGCTCCAGGCCCTCCCGCGGGGCCCTCCTCGCGGCGGCGGCGCGCTGCGCGGACTGGCGCCGGTCGCGCTCCGCGCGGACCCGCGGGGTCTCACCGGGCCCGACGCCCAGAGCCGTCAGGCCGGCCCCGGTGACGGCGTCGAGGAGGTCGGGCCGGCCGGCCACGCGCACCTCGTGACCGGCCGCGCGCAGCGACCACGCCAGCGGCACCAGGTTGTACAGATGAGTCTTCCAGGGAAACGGCACGACGAGAACGCGCACGCCGCACTCCTCTCGAATTGTGGGGGGTGGAATGGAACGCACCCAGGAGAATGGCCCCCGAACCCGCCGTTCAACCGCTGAATCGACGCGGTTGAACAAGCCGTTCCGCGCGGTCAAAAGACCGTAAAGATTCGTGAACTTGACAGAGCGGATCGCTGAAAGGGACCGTCGGTGCACTCGGTTGCCGATTCAGCATCAGGAGGTGAAACAGATGAAGACGCTTCGTCAGTGGAACGCTCTGCGCTCGCAGCGCAAGGGCGGTGTCCGCCCGGCCGGCACGCACTTCAAGTGGGCGGCCTGATCAGGGCAGGCTCTGAGTCTGTGGAGGGCCGTACGGGCCCTCCACAGACTGGGTTTGCGACCTCAGAAATCACTGACCCGGGCAATCGAGGTGGAACCAGTGCACCGATGGAGTTACGAGCGCTTTTCCGTTGAACAGAAAACCCTGAGTGGGCTGGTGGACCGTTTCCTGGCCCACGAGCCGTGGCAGAAATCCCGCGATCCGCTGACCGACCGGGAACGCGCCGAACTGCGGGAGACGATCGCGGGATTCCGGCACCCCCGGATCGTCGAGGAACTCTGTGCGCTGGCGGCCACCCACCCGCGCGCGGACGTCCGCCTGTCGGTGCTCGAGGGCGTCGAACCGTTCCTGGCCACCCATCCCGCGGCGCGCGAGTTCCTGGTCTGGCTGCTCGGCGACGACGAGGACTTCGTGGTGTTCACCGCCGCGAGGATCGCCGGCCGGCACCGCGTCGGCGAGGCCTACGAGGAACTGGTGCACATCACAGGGCCGGCCGAGGCGGGCCTCTTCCGCAGCACCAAACCGGTGGGCATCGGGGCCGCGGTCGTGGCCAGGGCGATGGACCGGATCCTGGGGGCCGATGACCGCGCGGCCCGGCTGGGCATCGAGCGGGAGCACTCCGGGACCGGGCAGCTGCCGCCGGAGACCGCGCTGGACGAGCACTGGGACTACGACCCGGAGAACCTGCCCCCCGTCCCCGACGGCATGGTGCGCGTCCCGGGCTCGGAGTTCGTGGTCGGCATCGGCATGGACGACGTCGTGCATCCGCTGTACGACGTGGACGACGCGGTCCCCCGGCAGACCCGCCACCTGCCCGACTTCCTCATCGACCGGTACCCGGTGACCAACCGGCAGTACGACGCGTGGGCGGACGGCCCGCAGGCCGCCGAGCACGCGCTCTGCCACCCCGACGAGCCCGAGGGCAAGGACCACCGCCGCGGGATCGCCGGCGACACCCGGTTCGGCCCCGACCACCCCGCGACGGGCGTCGACTGGTTCGACGCCTACGCCTACCTCGCCCACCTCGGGAAGCGGCTGCCGACCGAACTGGAGTGGGAGAAGGCCGCACGCGGCGAGCGGGGATCGCGCTATCCGTGGGGCGACGAGTTCGACCCGGACGCCCTGAGGTGGTTCGGCGCCTCCTTCGGACCGGCGCGGAGCCTGGAACACTGGCGCGACGTCCTGAGCACCTTCGACGACAGGACCCCCGCGGTCACCACCGTCCCGGTCGGCTCCCACCCCAGGAACGTCAGCGCCTACGGAGTCGCGGACCTGGTCGGGAACTGCTGGGAGTGGACGGACACCAACTTCTTCACCCGCGACCGGATGAAACCGATGATCTCCGGCAGGCCCCGTACCGAATGGGCGACGGCCGAGGAGACCTCGGTGGTCATCCGGGGCGGCGCGTGGACCTCCATGCGGGAGCAGGTCACGGCGTACTTCCGCGGCAAGGACCTCTTCACGGACCGGCACAACGAGATCGGCTTCCGGGGGGTGATCCGGTGACTTCCCCGCAGCGCATCCCGCGCTTCACCTACGACGGCACGGTGACGGCGGAACAACGCGCCTTCTACGAGCAGTACGGGTTCGTCGTCTACCGCGGCGTGTTCGACGCGCAGGACGTGGACGTCATCCGGCGCGACGCCGAACGCCTGGAGCGCGACACCCTCGAGGGGAAGGTGCCGGCCGAGCACCGCGACCGGGTGATCAAGCCGTCGTACGACGAGGACGGCCGGGCGACCCTGCACCGGCTGCCCTATTTCACCCTGCACTGCGACGCCACCCGGGACCTGATCGGGCGCCGGAACCTGGACGCGCTCGGCCCCGGTCTGCTGGGCGGGCCGACCTGGCGGTTCGAGGACGCCATCGACGGAGCCGTGTGGCAGATGAAGCGCGGCAGGCGCAGCTCGTACAGCGCGCTGGACTGGCACCTCGACTTCCCGCACGACCTCCCGGTGACCCCGCTGGTGAACGTGGGCATCTACCTGGACGACGCCACCGTCCGTAACGGCTGCCTGGTCCTGGTGCCCGGCTCCCACCGCTACCCGCCGCGGCGCCTGGAGCCCGAAGGGCTTCCGCTCGAGGCGGAGGCGGGCGACGTCATCTGCCACACCTACAACATCCTCCACCACTCGGGTCCGGTGCTGGACGACACCAGCCGGGCGACGCTGTACGTGTACTACTCGGCGGGCCAGAAGCCCACGGCGGGCACGGAGTACAGCCACCGGGCGGGCGAGGACTTCGCCAGCATGATCACCGGAGCGGAGGCCGGCACGCGATGACGATCACCGAGCAGTTCTCCCCCGGCCCCGCAGCCTCGGACGTCCCGTCCGAGGTGCTGCGGATCGCCGGCTGGACCGACGGGCCCGCGGCGGAACGCGACGCCCTGCTCGACGGCTATGTGCGCACCCTGGAACGGCTGACCGACCCGCCGCTGCTCGAGGAGTGCCTGGCGGTCGGCCTGCTGCACGACACGCCCGAGATCCGCCGGCGGGCCCTCGCGGCCGCCGTACGGCTCGCCCCGGACCTGGCGGCCGAGGCCGTCGGGTGGGCGCTGGCCGACCCGGACGAGACCGTGCGGGGGCCGGCGCTCGCGTCCCTGGCCGGGACACCGGCCCTGCGGTCCGCGGGCGGCCCGCAGGCGCTGCACACCCTGCTGGCCGTGCTCGGCCGGTCCCCGGACCAGATCGCCGCGGGCGTCGGCAACTACGTGACGGTGGCGGACGCGCACGCCATCGCCTCGGCACGGACGCTGCTCGCCGAGGCGGGGCCGGCCGAGTCGGTCCTGGACGACCTGCCCGTCCCGCTGTCGGCCGACCGGCTGCCCAGCCGGCTCTCCCTGGAGGGCATGCGGCACATCCCGGCCGGACGGCTGCGCCGCGGGACCCGCCCCGGCCGGGAACGCTCCTGGGGCGACCCGGCCGCGGCGGCCGTGGACCAGGTCGAGGTGGCGGGCTTCCACCTGGACACCCTGCCGGTCACCAACGCCGCGTACGACGCGTTCGTCGCCGACGTCGCCGCCCACGGCCACCTGTGGTGCCACCAGGACGAGCCGCGCGGCACCGACCACACCCGCTCCACCGCCGACGACCCCCGCTTCGCCGGCGACCACCCGGTGACCGGGGTCAGCTGGTACGACGCGGTGGCCTACGCCGACTGGTGCGGCAAGCGGCTGCCCACCGAGGACGAATGGGAGCGCGCCGCGCGGGGCGACGACCACCGCCACCACCCGTGGGGCGACACGTTCCGCCCGGAGCGGGTGCGGGGCCTGCACGCGGTCCTCGCGCGGGACGCGGACGGCGACCCGGACCGCGAGACGTGGCTGCGCCGGCTCGCGGACCTCCGCATCACCGAACTCCCCGCGCCGACCGGCCCGGTGAACGAGCTGCCGGGCAACGAGTCCCCCTTCGGGGTCCGGGACCTGTGCGGCAACGTGTGGGAGTGGACGTCCACCCGGTACCTGGACGGCCTCCCCCTGCGGCCGCGCTTCGGCACGATGGACCCGGGCGACCTGTGGGGCGAGTGGTCGGCCGAGGTCAGCGTCCGCGGCGGGGCGTGGAGTTCACCCCCGGCCCTGCTCACCGCCGTGAGCCGGGCGGGCAAGACGCTGGTGACCAGGAGCCCGGAGATCGGTTTCCGCTGCGCGGTGAGCGAATCCGAGGCCCAGCGGTGACGACCGGAGCACGGTGGGCGCGGCGGGTGCTGCCCGAGGGCTACACCCGCTGCCTCGCCAACCCCGACTTCCGCCGGCTCCAGCCCGGCTTCCTGGTCTCCTTCCTCGGCGACGGCATGAGCTTCGTCGGTGTGGCGTGGCTGGCCGTCGAACTGGCCGCTCCCGCCGACCGGTCCATCGTGGTGGGCCTGGCGGTCGCCGCCTACAGCCTGCCCGCCGCCATCGGCTCGCTCACGCTGGGACGCTGGCTGAGCGGACGCAACGCCAGAAGCCTGATCCTGCTCAACGCCATCCTGCGCGCCGTCGTGTTCACCCTGATCCCGGCCCTGTACTGGCTGGACCTGCTGGACGTCACCACCTACATCGCCCTGCTCGCCGCCTCCTCGGTCCTGCACGCCTGGGGGATCGCCGGACGGCAGACGTTCGTCGCCGAGACCCTGAGGGACGAGGACCGGCTGGCCGGTCACGCGCTGGTGGGCAGCCAGGAGCAGCTGTCGTTCATCATCGGGCCGCCGCTGGCCGGTCTGGTGTCCGCCGCTCTCGGGCCCGCCGCGGTGCTGGCCGGTGACGCGGTCAGCTATCTGTACCTCGCCGTCGTGTCGGCCCGGGTGCGCGGCGCCGGCAAGATCGCCCGCCGTCCGCCGGTCCCGCTGCGGCGCAGCGGCCAGACCCTCGCCCGCCACCCGGAACTGATGGGCCTGCTCGCCCTCACCTTCGTGTTCTACCTGCTGTACGGACCGATCGAGGTGGCGGTCCCGGTCCTCGTGGCCGAGGAGATGGGCGGGGACCCCACCGCGCTGGGGTGGATCTGGGGCACCTTCGGCGTCGGCGCGGTCATCGGCGCCCTGGTCGCCGGAACACTGCGGCGGCTCCCGCTGTGGCCGACCGCGCTGGCCATCGTGGCCGGCTGGGGGCTGGCGATCCTCCCCTTCGCGCACTTCGGCACGCTCGCCGCGGGCATCGTGGGCTTCGGCCTCGGCGGACTGATCTACGCGCCCTACGGGCCGGTGACGATCACCCTGCTGCAGAAGAAGGCGCCCCTGGAGGAGCTGGTGAGCCTCAGCGCCTTCCGCAGCGCGATCCTGGTGATCGCGACCCCGCTGGGCGCGGCGCTCGGCGGGCCGCTGGTCGGCGCGCTCGGGCCGGCGGGCACCATCCGGCTGTCCGGCCTGACCACCGTCGGCCTCGCCGTCGTGGGTGTGGTCCTGCTGCTGGTGGTGAGGACACGCCGGCACCGCGGAAAGCGGCAGCCGGTGTCCGGGCGGCAGCACGCCGGCCGGACCTGAGCGGCCTCCGACGGGCCGCCCGCGCCCGTACGGGCCGCCCGCACCGGCGCCGAGACCTCGGCGCCGGGCCTGCTCGGCGCCGCCGGCCATGCGCGGCGCCCGACACGAGGAGCGGCGATGAAACTCGGACAGGACGAGATGCGGAGCCGGTTCGAGGGGGAGCGGTCCGTCCGGCTGGGCACGGTCGACGAACACGGCGGCGCCCATATGGTGCCCGTCATCTTCGTGGTCGACGGCGACGTCTTCTACTCGCCGACCGACCGGCCGAAGAACGGCAACCCGCGGCCCAAGCGGCTGCGCAACCTGGACCGTGACCCGCGGGTCACGGTCCTGGCCGACCTCTACGACGACGACTGGCTGAAGGCCTGGTGGGTACGGCTGCGCGGCACCGGCCGGGTGGTCGGCGAGAGCCCGGAGCGCACCCACGCGCTCGGTCTGATCGACCGCAAGTACGCGCAGTTCGACGGCGCCCGCTACCTCGAGGACGGCGGACCGGTGCTGGCGGTGGACATCAAGGACTGGCTCGGCTGGGCCTTCAGCGACCTCCCGGCAGAGACCGGCCGGCCGCGGCGACCGCGGCGGCCGTGGCACGAGCGGTGGCGGGGGCGCTCCCGGTGACCGGTGGGCGCGGGACGTCTCCACCCGTCCTTGACCGGCGGTGGAGACGTCCTTGCCATGCTGCGAGCACTACCAAGACCGGCACGTACGGCAGTCCCCGTCACCCTGATGCGCAACGCCGGCGCGGGTCTGTCTGCCACCTTCCGAAAGGACGACCATGGGATCAGTCGAGGTTCCGGTTCTGATCGTGGGCGGTGGCGGATGTGGTCTGTCCGCCTCCGTCTTCCTGTCCGACCAGGGCGTCGATCATCTGCTGGTGGAGCGGCACCCGGACACGTCGAGGGTTCCGAAGGCGCACTACCTCAACCAGCGCACGATGGAGATCTTCCGCCAGCACTCGGTCGCCGACGACGTGCTCGCCGAGGCGGCGCCGCTGGAGAAGTTCGGCAAGGTGCGCTGGCAGACCACGCTCGCCGGCGACGGGCCGCTGGACCGGCGCCTGATCCACGAGATGGACGCCTTCGGCGGCGGTGAACTGACCGGGACCTACGCGGCGGCCGGGCCCGTACTGCCCGCCAAGCTGCCGCAGATGTGGCTGGAGCCGATCCTGCGCCGGCACGCCGAGGACCGCAATCCCGGCCGGATCCTGTTCCACCACGAGGTGACCTCCTTCTCCGACGAGGGCGACCACGTCGTCGCCGAGGTGCGCGACCTCGACACCGGGGAGATCACCACGGTCACGTCGAAGTACCTCATCGGGGCCGACGGAGGCCGCATGGTCGGAGCCGCGGTCGGCATCGAGATGCAGGGCCCGCCCGGACTGGTCAACACCACGACCGCGTACTTCTCCGCCGACCTGTCCCCGTGGTGGGAGGAGGGCACGCTCATCACGCACTTCCTCAGCCCGGAGGACCCCGACCTGTCCAGCAACCTCATCGAGATGGGGCCGAGCTGGGGCAAGCAGTGCGAGCAGTGGGGCCTGCACTTCGCCCCGGGCCCGCCCGGACGCTGGGACAACGAGACGGTCGTCCCGAGGATCCGCGAGCTGCTGCGCATCCCGGACCTGGAGGTGACGGTGCACCAGGTGACGGACTGGATCGTGCACGCGCACCTCGCCGACCGCTACCGGGTCGGCCGTGTGCTGATCGCCGGCGACGCCGCGCACCGCCAGCCCCCCGCCGTCGGCCTCGGCCTCAACACCGGCATCCAGGACGCGCACAACATCGCGTGGAAGCTGGCCGCGGTGCTCGGCGGCCGGGCCACCGAAGGCCTGATCGACACCTACGAGAGCGAACGCCGGCCCGTGGGCCGGGAGAACGTGGACTGGGCCGTGTCCGCCGCCGTCCACCACCAGGCGGTCATCGACGCCGTGGGCGCCGGCCACAACATCCCGGCGGGGCGCCGCAGGCAGCGTCTCGAGGAGTACTTCGACCCCTCGCCGCTCGGTGACACCGTGCGGGCGCGCGCCCTGGAGATCTTCCACACCCACCGCGGGGGCTGCCAGTCGCTCGACATGGAGGTCGGCTTCCACTACGAGGACGGCGCGCTCGTCCCGGACGGCAGCGAGGCGCCCGCCCGCGTCCCCATGCGCAACGAGCACCGGCCGGCGTCCCGCCCCGGGCACCGGCTGCCGCACGCCTGGATCACCCGCGACGGACGGCGCCTGTCCACCCTCGACACCACGGGCAGCACCGGCTTCACGCTGATCACGGGCCCGCAGGGGAGGCCGTGGAGCGAGGCGGCCGCGCGGGTGGCGGAGAAGTTCTCGGTCCAGGTCGTCACGGTGTGCATCGGCGACGGCGGTGAGTACGCCGACGTGGACGGCGGCTGGGAGGCCGTCCGGGGGATCACCGGCGCCGGCGCGCTCCTGGTCCGTCCCGACCAGCATGTCGCCTGGCGCGGCACGGGCGCCGCCGAGGACCCGGAGCAGGTCCTGGCGCAGGCGCTCGCCGCGGTGCTGGACCGCTGACACGCCCGGCACGACCGAAGGGGGCCGTGCCCGGTGACTCCGGGCACGGCCCCCTTCCGTATCCGCCGGGACGGCTCAGGTCCCGACCGCGACCGGACCCGCCGCGGCGTTCTGCCTCAACCGGGCCAGCACCTGGTCGGCGGCCTGGCGCGCGGAGGCCATGCACACCCCGACGCCCACACCGTCGTACAGGGCCCCGCACACCGCGAGTCCGGGCTGGGCGGCCACCGTCTCCCGGATCCGCCGCACCCGCTCGAAGTGGCCGACGGTGTACTGCGGCAGGGCGTCCTGCCAGCGGCTGACCCGGGTCGCCACCGGGGCGCCCCGGACGCCGGTGGCCTCGGCCAGTTCGGCCGTCGCCAGCGCCACCAGGCCGGCGTCGTCGCGCTGCAGCAGGTCCTCCTCGCCGAACCGCCCGATCGAGCAGCGGACGATCTCCACCTCGCCGGCCAGGTGCGGCCACTTCACCGTGGTGAACGTGACCTCCTTGACCGCCTTGTTCTCCACCGCGGGCACCCGGTAGCCGGCGTAGCCGCGGCCGGAGAGTCCGCCGGGGAACGCCGCGCGGGGGTAGGCGAGCGTGACCATCGCGACGCTCGAGTACGGCACCTCCGCGAACGCCGAGACGGCCGCGGAGGCGCCCGGGACCCCGGCGAGCAGCCGGCCCGCGGGACCGGCCGGGACGGCGACGACGACGGCGTCGGCGTCGATGTGCTCCGGTCCGGCGGCCGAGCCCACGGTCACCCGCCAGCCGCCCGCGACCCGGGTGAGCTCCCGTACGGGGGCGTCGGTGCGCACCGACGCGTCGGGAGAGGCGGCCAGCACCTGGCGTACGAGCACGGGGGGCAGCGAACCGAATCCGCCGTCCAGGGTCGCCACCCGTACCGGCGGCGGCTTCTGCCCCTCGGCGAGCACCGGCGTCAGCGAGCCCGCCGCGTCCGCGAGCGAGACGTGCGCGCGGGACGCCTTGGCCAGCGGGGTCAGCGTGGCCTCGAACGACAGGTCCGCGGCGCGGCCGGAGAACACACCGGCGAGGAACGGTTCGACGAGGCGGTCCAGGACCTCCTGGCCGAAGCGCCCGCCCACGTGGTCCGCGACCGAGACGTCGCCGTCCCGGTCGAAGGACGGCAGTACGAGGTCCTGCCGGGCCCGCTCGACGCCCTCGGCGGAGACCACGCCCGACCGGGCGAGATCGTCCATGTCGCAGGGCACGCCCATGAACTGACGGTCCGGCTGGCGCCGGATCCCGCCCCGGGTCCAGATCGCCGACGCGGTCTCGCCCGCCGACATGATCGTCCCGCCGAGTCCGGCGTCCTGGATCAGCCCGGTGGTCCTGCGCCGGTTGGCGTACAGGGACTCGGCGCCCTCGTCGACCGCGACCCCCGCCACCTCGGAGACCGACAGCTTCCCGCCGAGCCGGGACGACGCCTCCAGGACCGTCACCCGCACCGGCTCGTCGCGGAGCTGGAACGCCGCCGCCAGTCCCGCGATACCACCCCCGATGACGACCACATGGGGCTTTGCGCTCACCTGATCCTGTTCGGTGCCAGCCATTCCACCAGATCCTTCGTGGTTGGAGTCGTAGAGGCCGTCCCGGCGCCGTGCGCCCGGCGCCGGGACGGGTGCCTGGCAGTCTGACCGGAGGGACCGGCCCACCGGTCGAGAGCGCCTAGAGGGCCGTGCGGGCGGCGCCGAACCAGCGCTCGAGGGCCTGGTCGAGGTCGTCGGTGGTGCCGGGTGCGGTCCAGGCGACGTAGCCGTCGGGGCGGACGAGGACGGTGTCGGGGGTGGTGGCCGCTGTGTCGGTGGGGGTCGTGGTGACGATGTCGACGCGGTCGGTGTGGTGGCGTGCGGTGTGTGCGGCGGCGGCACCGTCGGTGGTGAGGAGGAGGCCGCGTCCGGTGCGCAGGAGTTCGGCTACGCGGGTGCGGGTGCCGTCGGGGAGGGTGAGGGTGTGGTCGGGGGGCATGCGCCGGCCGAGGAGGGGGTGATCGCCCTTGGCCAGGTCGTACCGGACGCCGAGGTTGCTCAGCATGCCGGCCGCGTACTCGGCGGCGTCCTTGTGGGCCAGCAGCTCGCCCACCACCTCGCGGACCGGATCCATCTCCTCGCCGGTGAGCCGCAGCTCGATCGCCGCGCGGGCGTTGCGCGCCAGCTGCTCGCCGACGGGCCGGCGTTCGGCGTCATAGGTGTCGAGCAGGCCCTCGGGGGCCCGGCCGCGGACCGTCGCCGCCAGCTTCCAGCCCAGGTTCACCGCGTCCTGGACACCCACGCTCAGCCCCTGCGCCATGGCCGGGGGCTGCACGTGCGCCGCGTCGCCCGCCAGGAACACCCGCCCGCGCCGGTACTCGGCGGCGGCCCGCGAGGCGTCGGTGAAGCAGCTGATCCAGCGGCACCGCCCGTGGTGGAGGGACTCGCCGGTGAGCCGCTGCCAGGCGTCGGCGAGGTCGGAGAAGGTGAGCGAGCCGCGGTCGCGCGGCGGCGGCGTACCGGCCTCGTGGACGACGACCCGGGTCACGCCGTTCTCCAGGTCCATGGCCATCACCATGCTGCCGCCCGGCAGGTTCTCGCCGATGCGCCGCTTGCGGGTGTCGATGCCGGTGACGTCGGCCGTGAGGAAACCGCGCCGGCCGTCGGTGCCGGGGAAGCCGATCCCGGCCAGTTTCCGGACGGTGCTGCGCCCGCCGTCGCAGCCGACCAGGTAGGCGGCGCTCTCCTCGCCGGGCCCGCCGGGACCGGCGAAGGAGACCACGACACCCTCGGGCGTCTGCCGCAGACCGGTCACCTCCCGGCCGCGCAGCACCGGCACGCCGAGTTCGCCCACCCACTCCTCCAGCATCCGCTCGGTGCGGAACTGGGAGACCCCCCGGTGCCCGTGGTGGTCCTCGGCCAGCATGCCGAGGTCGATCGGGATGCCGCCGAAGTGGCTGTCGGCGGGCTCGGTGGCGCCGAGACGGCCGAGCAGGCCCCGCTGGTCGAAGCACTCGGCGGTGCGCCTGGTGAAGCTCGCGCCGCGCGACTGGCGCGTCGGGGCGGGCAGCGCCTCGTGGACGACGACGTCCACGCCGCGGAGCTTGAGTTCGCCCGCCGTCATCAGCCCGACCGGGCCGGCCCCGACGACGATGACATCCCTGGCCATGTGTCTGCTCCTCTTCGATGGGTCTCGCCGGGCGCTCACCGGTCGGCGTACTGCGGGGTGGCGGCGCCGAACCAGCGCTCGAGGGCCTGGTCGAGGTCGTCGGTGGTGCCGGGTGCGGTCCAGGCGACGTAGCCGTCGGGGCGGACGAGGACGGTGTCGGGGGTGGTGGCGGCTGTGTCGGTGGGGGGCGCGGTGACGATGTCGACGCGGTCGGTGTGGTGGCGTGCGGTGTGGGCGGTGGTCTCGTCGGTGGTGAGGAGGAGGCCGCGTCCGGTGCGCAGGAGTTCGGCGACGCGGGTGCGGGTGCCGTCGGGGAGGGTGAGGGTGTGGTCGGGGGGCATGCGCCGGCCGAGCAGGGGGTGGTCGCCCTTGGCCAGGTCGTAGCGGACCCCGAGACCGCTCACGACTCCGGCGGCCTGCTCGGCGGCGTCCTTGTGGGCCAGCAGCTCGCCCACCACCTCGCGGACCGGGTCCATGGCCTCGTCACCGAGGTAGAGCCTGGACGCCGCGCGGGCGTTGCGGATCAACTGCTCGCCGACCGGACGGCGTTCGGCGTGATAGGTGTCGAGCAGGCCCTCGGGGGCCCGGCCGCGGACCGTCGCCGCCAGCTTCCAGCCCAGGTTCACCGCGTCCTGCAGCCCGGCGCTCAGTCCCCACGCGGCCAGCGGCGGGATCTCGTGCGCCGCGTCGCCCGCCAGGAACACCCGCCCGCGCCGGTACTCCGCGGCCAGCGCGGCCGAGTTGCCGCACGCCCACAGCCACTCGCAGTGCGCGCCGTCGATCGACTCGCCGGTCAGCCGCCGCCACGCGTCGGCGACCTCGGAGAACGTCAGCGCGCCCGGCTCCGGACGGGCGGGCAGGTCCGGGTCGTGGACGACCACCCGGCAGCGGCCCCCGCCCAGCGGGGTGCACACCACCATGCGGCCGCCCGGGAGCCGTTCGCCGATCGGCCGGGGGCGCGGGCCGGCACCGGTGATCTCCGCGGTGTACATGCCCCGGGTGGGCTCCCAGTCCCGGGTGGGGATGCCGGCCAGCGCGCGCACGGTACTGCCCGCCCCGTCGCACCCCGCCACGTACCCGGCACTCTCCTCGCCGGGCCCGCCGGGACCGGTGAAGGACACCACGACACCCTCCGGCGTCTGCCGCAGACCGGTCACCTCGCGGCCGCGCAGCACCGGCACGCCGAGGTCGGCCAGCCAGCCGCCCAGCGCCTGCTCGGTCCTGGCCTGGGACAGGCCCAGCACCCCGCTGTGGTCCTCGTCGAGCATGCCGAGGTCGAAGCGGACCCCGCCGAAGTGGCCCATCGGGCCCCACCGGAAGCCACCCAGCCGGTCCAGCAGTCCGCGCTGCGCCAGCGACTCCGCCGCCCGCCGGTTGAAGCCGAGTGCCCGGGACTCCCCGGCCGGCGCGGGCAGCCTGTCGTAGACGGCCACCTCCACTCCGCCCAGGCGGAGCTCCCCGGCCAGCATCAGGCCGGCCGGCCCCGCACCGACCACGATGACGTCAGTCTTCTTCATTTGGTGAGGCCCTCTGCGCTGTGGCAATGGTTGGCCTTCGTGAAGCTACTCAGGACGATGTCCGGCCGCAACGATTCCGAATTCCGCGGGCGCGGGCGGAGCGTTCGACCGCTTATTCGGCGCCTTTGAACGCGGGCGCTTCTGAACACGGCGGTGAACGCTTGAACGTGGAGAGCGCACCGCAGCAATATCGTCGGGTGTCTTCGCTTTTCGCTTCTTCCCACGGCGAATACGCGCATGACCGGCCGCAGAAAGGAAACCGACGTGACGGTCGAGAAGGTCGCCCTGGTCACCGGTGCCAACAAGGGCATCGGTCTGGCCGCCGCACGGCAACTCGGTGAGCGGGGGATCACCGTCCTGGTCGGCGCGCGGGACGAGGTGCTCGGCAAGCAGGCCGCCGACGCGCTGGCCGCCGACGGCATCGCCGCGACGCCGCTGAGGCTCGACGTGACGGACCCGGCCTGCGTGGCCGGAGCCGCCCGCGAGATCGAACGGCGCCACGGACGCCTGGACATCCTGGTCAACAACGCCGGTACGGCCGGAGGCTTCACCGGCGCGCCGAGCGAGGCGAGCGCGGCCGACCTGCGGGAGGTCTACGAGACCAACGTCTTCGGCGTGGTCACCGTGACCGGCGCGATGCTGCCGCTGCTGCGCCGCTCCCCGGCCGGGCGCGTCGTCAACCTGTCCAGCCACGTGGGGTCGCTGACCCTGAACGCGGACCCCGGCTCCCCGCTGGCGCACGTCAGCATGATCGCCTACCAGTCCTCCAAGACCGCCCTGAACGCGCTCACGGTCGCGTACGCGAAAGAGCTGCGGGGGACCCCGGTCAAGGTCAACGCGGCCCTGCCCGGAGTGGTGGCCACCGACATCAACCACCACCGCGGCAGCCGCACGCCCGCGGAAGGGGCCGCGATCGTGGTCCGGCTCGCCCTGCTCGACGAGGACGGCCCGTCCGGGGCGTGCCTGGCGGACGAGGGGCCCGTCCCCTGGTAGCGCCCGGCCCCCGACGCACGGCGGCCGCCCCGCGGCCGCCGCATCCGACCGCACCGCCGGGCCGGCCCCGGCGGGCACGAGACTTGGAGACAACAGTGGCGCTAGACGAGACGATCCTGGTGCTGGGCGGTACCGGCCGGCAGGGCGGGGCGGTGACCCGCGAACTGCTGCGGCGCGGGCACACCGTGCACGCCCTGGTCCGCGACCCCGCCGCCGCGCGGGCGAGGGAGCTCCAGGAGGCGGGAGCGGTCCTGGTCCGCGGAGACATGGACGACGAGGCGTCGCTGACGGCGGCCATGCGGGGCGTCCACGGAGTGTTCAGCGTCCAGACCTTCCGCGGCCCCGGCGGCGTCGAGGCCGAGGAACGCCAGGCCAGGGCGGTGGCCGACGCCGCGGTACGGGCCGGGGTGCGGCACTTCGTCTACAGCTCGGTCGGCGGTGCGGACCGCGACACCCGGGTCCCGCACTTCGAGAGCAAGCACCGCACCGAGCAGTACCTGCGCACCCTCGACCTGCCGACGACGGTGCTGCGGCCGGTCATGTTCCACGACATCCTGCTCGACATCGCCCCGCGCCCGGTCGAGGGCGAACTGGTGCTCGCCATGTGGCTGGACCCCGGGACCCCGGTGCAGCTCATCGCGACCAGTGACATCGGCGTGTTCGCGGCGGACGCCTTCGAGGACCCGGACGCCTGGCTCGGGCAGGTGGTCGAGATCGCCGGCGACTGCCTGACCGGACCGCAGATGGCCGCGGCGTTCGCGTCGGTCGCCGGCGTCCCGGTCCGCTACCAGCGGCTGCCGATCGAGCCGCTGCGCTCGGCCCGCCCCGATCTCGCCAACATGTTCGACTGGTTCGAGCGGGACGGCTACCGCGCCGACCTCGAGCGACTGCGCAGCAACCGGCCCGGCCTCGTCTCCCTGGAGAGCTGGCTGGCCGGCAACTGGACGGCCCCCGTGGCCGCGGCGGGCCGCTGAGAGCGGCCTCAGGGGGAGCGCGGCCTCAGGGGGGAGCGCGGCCTCAGGTGAGGACCGGCTTCCCGGTGCGGGTGCGCTTGAGCTCGAAGAACCCCTCGGTCGCCGCCACGGCGAGCACGCCGTCCCACAGCCGGGTCGCCGCCTCGCCGAGCGGGGCCGGGGAGACCACCGGGCCGAAGAACGCGACGTCCCCCACCGCGACGACGGGCGTGCCCACATCGGTGCCGACCCGGCCGACGGCGCCCTGGTGCGAGGCACGCACCGCGTCGTCGAACGTGTCGCGGTCCGCCTCGTCGGCGAGAGCGGGATCGAGCTCCGCGGCGGCCAGGGCCGCCCGGTAGGTGGAGCGCTCCCTGGGCGCCCCCTCCAGGTGGAAGCGGGTGCCGAGTTCGGTGTAGAGCCGGCCCAGCACCCCGGGGCCGTGCTTCTGCCCGGCGGCGGCGCAGACCCGCACCGGTTCCAGCCGCGAGGCCAGGTCGCGGTGCCAGCGTTCGGGCAGATCGGTGCGCCCCTCGTTGAGCACGGTCAGGCTCATCAGGTGCCAGCGGATCGCGAGGGGCCGCTGCCGGGCGACCTCGAGCACCCAGCGGGAGGTCAGCCACGCCCAGGGACAGGTCGGATCGAACCAGAAATCCACCGTGGTCGGGGTGTCGTGCCGCAACGGGGCCTCCTCGGTACAGGCGGGACGGAACAATGTGACAAGCCGGACCGGAATAGCGCTGGAGCATTGCTGGACCCGGCCCGTTCAACCGCTCACATTCCTCGGTTGAACACCCAGCGGGCCATTGCGTGAATACCAATGTTGCGGTTTTGAGAAGCGCCCGCCTATCGTCTGGAATCCGCGAGAAGAGGTCCTTGGAAAGGAAAGGCATGCCCCTGCTGCCCGAGGTTCGTGACCAGTCCGACTCGTACGCACTGCTCCATCTCATCCAGGGCGCGGTGATCACCCAGGCGATTTCCGTCGCGGCCGGGCTCGGCGTCGCGGACGTGCTGGCCGACGGCCCGCTGTCCGCCCGGGACATCGCGGCACGGGTCGGATCCGACGCCGGGGCCACCCACCGCGTCCTGCGCGCGCTCACCGGCCACGGGGTGTTCGCCGTCCGCCCGGACGGCCGGTACGAGAACTCACCGCTGTCCGACAAGCTCCGTGAGGACGCGCCGGACTCGATGCGCGGCTTCGCCCTGCTGATGAACCACCCCATGCTGTGGGAGGAGTGGGGCCACCTGTCCGCCACCGTGGAGACCGGCGAGGCCAACCTGCCCAAGCTGCGCGGCATGGGCGCGCTGGACTTCTTCCACGCCGAACCCGACTACGCGCGGGTGTTCTTCCAGGCGTTCGGCGGGCTCTCGGCCTCGGAGACCGACCCGATCCTGGCCGCCTACGACTTCTCCGGCTTCACCACCGTCGTGGACGTCATCGCCGGCCGCGGCAACCTCCTGGCGGGCATCCTCGGGCAGGCGCCGGACGTCAAGGGCGTGCTGTACGACTCCGAGGTCGCGACCGTGGACTCGCCGGCGCTCTTCGAGGCGGCCGGAGTCGCCGACCGGCTCACCATCGAGCACGGCGGCTATCTCGGCAAGCTGCCCGCGGGTGCCGACGCCTACCTGTTCAAGCACATCATCCACGACTTCTCCGAGGCCGACGCCGTCACGGCCCTGCGCAACGCGCGCGAGGCGATCGCCCCCGGCGGCAGGCTGCTCGTCCTCGAGTACGTGATCCCGGAGAACAACGAGAAGCACCTCGGCCACACCATCGACCTCTGGCTGATGCTGATGCTGGGTGCCCGGGAACGGACCCGCGCCGAGTACGCCGAGCTGTTCGCCAGGGCGGGCTTCGAGCTGACCCGGGTGGTTCCCACCAGCTCGCCGATCTCGGTCATCGAGGGCATCCCGGTCTGAGGCCGCCCGCGCGCATCCGACCCATCCACGCATACGCACAGGAGAAGAACCGATGACCCCACGGATGGACAATCCCTCCCTGGTCGTTCCCGGCGCCCTGCAGCCCCTGCTCGACCTGACCGAGGTCATCGGCAAGGTGGGCGTGGAGCAGACCACCCTCGACCTCGTCCGGCTGCGCGTCAGCGAGATCAACGGCCGCGCGTACACCTTCCCGGAGGACCCGGAGGACCCGGAGGACCCGGAGGACCCGGAGGCGGACGGGGCGGACCCGCGGCTGCCGCGGGTGGCCGACTGGCGCGGCGAGTCCTGCTTCGACGACGCCGAGCGCGCCGCGCTGGAGATGGCCGAGGCCGTCACGCTGATGACCGACCCGCAGGACATGGCGTCGGACGAGATCTGGGAGAAGTCCTCCCAGTACTACACGGACGAGCAGCTCGGCGCGCTGGTCATGCACATCGGCCTCGTCAACTTCTGGAACCGGGTGAACGTCGCCACCCGCCAGGACGCCGCGGCCTGGCGCTGAGGAAGGGACACGGCACCGTGCTGAAACTCATCAACGCCGGTCTGGGCAGGACCGGCACGACCTCACTGAAGGTGGCCCTGGACCGGCTCGGTCTCGGCCCCTCCTTCCACATGTTCGACATCGTCGGCGACGCGGCACGGCTGAAGCGGTGGGAGCGGATCGTCTGCGAGGGCGAGAGCCCCGGCTGGGCGGCCGTCTTCGACGGCTACCGCTCCGCCGTGGACGGGCCCTGCGCCGTCTACTACCGGCAGATGGCCGAGGCGTTCCCCGACGCCCGGCTGATCCTGACGGTGCGCGACGCCGAGAGCTGGTACCGCAGCACCCACGACACGCTCTACCAGTTCGCCCTGCGCAGCATGGCGAACCCGCCGGAACCCGGCAGCCCGCAGGCCACGCTGTTCCGCGTCACCTCCACCATGATCTGGGACGGGCTGTTCGGCGGCCGCTTCTCCGACAAGGACCACGCCATCGAGGTCTACCACCGGCACAACGAGGAGGTTGTGCGCACCCTGGGCGCGGACAACGTCCTCGTCTACGACGTGCAACAGGGCTGGGAGCCGCTGTGCGCCTTCCTCGGGACCGACGTCCCCCGGGAGGAGTTCCCGCGGACCAACGACACCGCGTCCATGCGGCAGCGGGTCGCCCGGGCGGCCGGCGCCGCCGCGGCGACCGGCTGAGCCGGCGAGGAGTCCCCGGTGCTGACGACGGAAATGACGGTCCCCGGCGCGTACCGCGTCGAACCCGAGCCCCTGAGCGACCGGCGCGGGCACTTCTTCGAGTCCGTGCGGGCCAGTTCGCTGCTGGCCGGCAGCGGCTGGGAGTTCACGGTGCGCCAGGTCAACTACTCCGTGTCCCGGCGCAACACCCTGCGCGGCATCCACGGCACGAAGGTGCCGCCGGGACAGGCGAAGTTCGTCACCTGTGTGCGGGGCGCCGCCCTGGACATCGCCGTCGACCTCCGGGTGGGGTCGCCGACGTTCGGCCACTACGACGTCACCCACCAGAGCCCGGAGACGGGGACGGCCGTGTACCTGCCCGACGGGGTCGGGCACGCCTTCCTCGCCCTCACCGACGACACGTGCATGAGCTACCTGTGCTCACAGGAGTACGTGCCGGGGACGATGATCGACGTCGACGCCCTCGACCCGGAACTCGCCCTGCCCTGGAACCTGGAGAAACCGCCGATCCGCTCGGACAAGGACGCCGCGGCACCCACCCTCGCCGAGGCGGCGGCGGCGGGTCTGCTGCCCACCTGGGAGCAGTGCCCGCCACGCCGGCTCACCGCGGCGCTGGCCGGGCGGTAGACGGTAGACGGCAGGCGGCGGGCACGGTGAACGGCGGTCGGCGCCTTCGGGCACCGACCGCCGTTCACCGCTGTCCAGGGGCCCGCGCGGACTCACCGGCTCCGCTCCCCGGGACTTCTGGGATCTCCAGGATTTCTATGGCCTCTGGACCTTCTGGGACTTCTCTCCGAGGGCGTGCGCACGGATACGGGCCATCAGCTCCGCCTGCCGCACCAGGTCGTGGTGGTGCCCCGCCCGCGCCGCCGGATCGCGCACCGCGTCGTGGAACGTGGTGAACACGCCGAGGAACTGGTCCGACGCCGGGGCGAGGATCCGCGTCTCGCGGTCCCTCTGCTCCAGGCGCAGCACCGGACGGGCGCTGTGCGAGGGCGTGAACGCCCACTCCAGGACCAGCCGCCCCTCGCTTCCCCACAGGTCGTACGTCGAGCGGTAGCCGTGGGACAGGCCGAAGGAGCAGTGGGCGGTGACGCCCTCGTCGTCGCCCAGCAGCGCCACCCCGGAGACGTCCACGCCCAGCTCCGGATCGGAGGTCAGGCCGGCCCCCAGGACCCGCGCCGACGGCCCGAGGTACTCCTGGGCGGCGCGCACCGGGTAGCAGCCGACCTCCCACAGCGCCCCGCCGCCGAGGTCCGCCTGGTACTTGATGCCGCGCGGGTCGGTCGGCGGAATGCCGAACGCGCCGTTGTAGGCGCGCAGTTCACCGATGGCTCCGTCGGCCACCAGGGACCGCGCCTGCTCGTGCTGGGGGTGCCTGAGGAACGCGAAGTTCTCCATGACGGCCAGTGAGCGTTCCCCGGCGAGCGCGACGAGGTCCCGGGCGGTGTCCCCGTCGGGCACCGCGGGCTTCTCCAGCAGGACGTGCTTGCCCGCCTCCAGCGCCCGCTGTGCCCACTTGGCGTGCTCGCTGTTCGGCAGCGGGATGTAGACCGCGTCGACGCCGGGCGTCTCCAGCAGCCGCTCGTACCCCTCGACGGCCGTGCAGCCGGCGGCCGCCGCGACGGCCTCGGCCTTGTCCCGGGACCGGCTCGCGACCGCCGCCAGCCGGAAGGGCGACCGGCCGATCGCGGGGAGGGCCCGCCGTACGGCGATGTCGGCGCACCCGATGATGCCGATACCGGCTCTCTGCCCGGATTCGAGAACGGGTGTCAGATCTTCGATTTCCACAGGTCCACCTAAACGACGACAGTGAATGCGCATGCCTGAACCGGTATGCCGTCAGCCTGATCAAGCGGGCCCGCCCCTGTCAACCGGAACGCTATTCGGGGCGGTGATCCGGGGGAAACTTTCGGGCGGGTACCGGCCACCGATAAAGTGCGGGCACGCCCATAGAGGCACGAAGTCACTGAGGAGGCGCCACGGTGAAGGGCATCATCCTGGCCGGCGGCAATGGCACGAGGCTCCATCCGATCACCCTCGGGGTCTCGAAGCAAATGCTCCCGGTTTACGACAAGCCGATGATTTATTACCCCCTGTCCGCCCTGATGCTGGCGGGGATCACGGAAATAGAGATCATCACCACGCCCGAGGACTCGGAGATGTTCCAGCGGCTGCTGGGCGACGGGTCCTGGCTGGGCATCACCCTGACCTACGCGGAGCAGGACAAGCCCCGGGGGCTCGCCGACGCCTTCCTGGTCTCGGCCGACCACATCGGGGACGACTCCGTCGCCCTGGTCCTGGGCGACAACATCTTCCACGGATACGAGTTCGGGCCCATGCTCCAGCGGGCCGCGCAGGACATCAGGGGCTGCGTCCTGTTCGGCTACCCGGTGCGCGACCCCGAGCGCTACGGCGTCGGCACCCTCGACGAACAGGGCAGACTCGTCGCCCTCGAGGAGAAGCCCGCCCACCCGCAGACCAACATGGCGATCACCGGGCTGTACCTCTACGACAACCAGGTCGTGGACATCGCCCGGCAGCTGCGGCCCTCGGAACGCGGCGAGCTGGAGATCACCGACCTCAACCGGCTCTACCTGGAACGCGGCGAGGCCACGCTGGTCCCGCTCGGCCGCGGTTTCGTCTGGCTGGACACCGGAACCCACGACGCGCTGATGGAGGCCGGGGACTACGTCCAGGTCCTGGAGCACCGTCAGGGCGTGCGCATCGCCTGCCTCGAGGAGATCGCCTGGCGCATGGGCTACATCGACCAGGAGTCCTGCTACCGGCTCGGCAGCCGTCTCGCGCACTCCTCCTACGGCCGGTACGTCATGGAGATGGCCCAGGCCGGCTGATCCGCCCGGCCCCCGTCTCCCGCCCCGCCCCGTTCCCCGCCTCCCGCGGTGACCCCGCGTCCCCCAACGGAAGAAGTGCGACAGCCATGAAAATACTGTTCACCGTCGGGGGCAGCCAGGCGGCCGTCTTCGGCGTCGCCCCCCTCGCCGCGGCCGCCCGCAACGCCGGCCACGAGATCCTGCTGGCCGCCGACGAACCCCTGATGGCGGCCGCCCAGTCCGTCGGGCTGCCCGCGGTCTGCATCACCCCCGAGCGCATGCGCTACGGCCAGGACGCCATGACGGCCGCCGTCCGGATCGACGCCCTGCTGGAACTGACCCGGCAGTGGACCCCCGACCTGGTCGTCGGCGGCCTGTCCCACGTTCCCCGGGTGCTCGCCGCCCGGCTCAAGGTCCCCTTCGTCCGCCACATCTGGCACATCGCCCCGATGGCGCGCCGGGACCGCACGGCGGTGGCGGAGCTCCAGCCGCAGCTGGAGCGCCTCGGTCTGACCGGGCTGCCGGAGCCCGACCTGTTCATCGACCTGTGCCCACCGTCCCTGCGCCCGCCCGGTGCCCCGGCCGGGCGGGCGATGCGCTGGGTCCCCCGGGTGAGCCAGCGCCGGATCGAGCCGTGGATGTACACCCGGCCCGAGGGCCGCCGCCGGGCGCTGATCACCGCGGGCACCCGCAACCTGATGCTCGACACCCCGGGCAGTTCGCTGCGCAGGCTGGTGGACGGGCTGGCCGGGGCAGGGGCCGAGGTGCTGATCGCCGCGCTGCCCGAGGCCGCCGAGCGGTACGGCGCGGAACTGGGCCAGGTGCGCATCGGCTGGATCCCCCTGGACGTGGTGGCCCCCACCCTGGACCTGGCGGTCCACCACGGCGGTGCCACGACGGCCATGACGCTGATCCACGCGGGCGTGCCCCAGGTGATCGTCCCCGACAACGGCTACGGCAAGGCCGTCGCGGAGGCCGTCAGCGGCTTCGGCGCCGCCGTGCTGGTGGACCGGCACCGGCCGGAGGCGGGAGCGGACCCGGACGAGGTGACCGTCACGGCCGCCAGGGAGATACTCGCCGGCCCCCGGTACGCCGAGCGGACCCGTGTCCTCGCCGCCGAGGCAGCCGCGCTGCCCACCCCGGACGAGGTGCTGCGCGAGATCGAGGCCCTCGCCGCCCGCTGACCGGCGCCGGGACCATGTGAGCCGCCCCGAGACCCCCTCATCGACCTCCCCTCCTTCGACACCTCCGCGATGGACGGCTGGNCGCCCCGAGACCGACGGTCTCGGGGCGGCTCACATGGTCCCGGGGGAGGGGGCGACGCGTCGGCCGTCAGGCCAGCGCCTCCAGCTTGGGCACGATCTCGGCGGGGGTGGGGAGTGTCGAGATCTCCTTGGCGAGGAACTGCGTCCGCTCGGTGTAGCCGGGGTTCTCCAGCAGTTCCCGGCAGGCGGCGGCGATCACTTCGCCCGGCGCCTTGTCGGGCTCCTGCGCCTGCGGCCACAGCGTCTTGCCGGCGCCGAAGTCGGTGATGGCCTTGGCGATGGCCTCCCGGTGGTAGTTCGGCGGGAACTCCGGCGGGTTCTCCGGGATGACCAGCTGCGGCACGCCGTTGGCCATGAGCGTCGTGGCGGTGGTCGCGCCGCCGTGGTGGACCGCCAGGTCACAGGTGGCGGCGGTCACGTCGATCGGGATCCAGCCGACGCGGGCGTCGCCCAGCTCGTCGCCGAACCGCTCCACGGCGCCGGGGTTCGACGCGATCAGCGCCTCGGCACCCAGCTTGTCCAGCTCCTTGACCAGCAGCGGCATGGACCAGCCCGGGTCGCGGAACATCAGACTGCGGAAACCGGAGGTGATCACCACCCGCTTGCGGCCCTCGGGACGGGTGTACATCCAGCGCTCCAGCCGGCGCTGCGGGTTGCTGGGGATCCAGCGCATCGGCTGCGCCGCCGGGTCGTGGACGGGCCGCAGCGACGGCGGAGTGGAGTCCAGGAGCAGGTCGGGCCCGAGCAGCCCGTCCACGCCGAGGCGCTCCATCTCGGGCCGCAGCTCCGCCTCGGCGCCCGGGTCGATCCCGGTGAGCGGGATGCCCAGGTACTCGATGTGGCGCACGTACGGAACCTTCAGGTGGGCGGCGAGCAGCATCGCGGCGTAGCTCTGCGAGCTGCCCACGACCACGTCCGGGGTCCAGTCCCTGGACAGCTCCAGCAGGGACTCCACACCGGCCAGCCCCATCCGCGCGAAGCCGCGGCCCTGCCCGAGCATCTCCTCGTCGCCCAGCTCCCGGGGGAACCGCAGTCCCTTGCCCGGGTTGGTGATCCGCATGAAGTGCCGGATCGGGTCGACGGTGAAGCAGAAGGTGGGGAGGCCGATGGCCTCCGCCGTCTCCACCCACGGTTCGTGGGCGGCCAGCAGCACTTGGTGGCCCGCGTTGCGCGCGGCCGTCGCCAGGGGGGCAGCGGCATAGTAAGTGGCCTGGCTGCCCGTGGTGATGAACAGGATTTTCATGGCACTCCGGATGCTTTTCGTGGGACGCGGCCTACAGCATGAGCGGACAGTACCGATGGTCCTCAGCGCGGCCTTTTTCTGTCAAACACCAGCAATTGGCAAGGCCGTTCAATCGCGGATTCACCGCAGTTGAACAGAGTATTCGCCGTATCTCATTGCGCGACTCCCGGCCGCTGACCATCATGAGATCGGTACGTGGTCAGGAAGCCTTCAGAAATCAGATTCCGAAAGTCGGTGGCACGCATGAACAACCTGATCTACAAGGCCCGGATGGCTCTCCGCGACGTCATGGAAGTGAACATCTACAGCCAGGGAAACGACAAGGTCTATCTGACCGTTTTCCCGGAACTGGTCTGGGAGGGCACCGAGAAGACGCAGCCGGAGAAGGTCGTCCGGAACGTCATCGGCCGCCTCCATGACATGGACCTGGACGTCGACGGCGGGGAGACGGCCGTCCGCACCCTGCTGGACTCCGGTGCCGTGGAGATCGTCCGCAAGGCCGCCTGACCGCGCCGCCCGACCGGCCCCCCTCCCGAGTGCCCGCGACGGCCACCGCCGCGGGTACTCGCCGTGTCAGTGGTGTCCGCCCGCGTGCCGGTGGCCGGCCGGGCCGACCACGAGGGGACGCACCATGTGCTGCTCGTGCTCCAGCATGTGGCAGTGGTGGACGCCCCTGCCGACGACGGGGAAGCGGACCAGCACGGTGACCAGCTCACCCGGGGTGCCGTTCGGACCGGGGGTGATCGGGCCGGCCGTACCCACCCTGATCGTGTCCTTCTCCCCGAGCTCGTGCGGTTCCAGCTCCGCCGCCTCCAGGAACGCGGCCGGCGCGGCGGTACCGCGGACGGTCCGGTCGAAGCCGGTCACGTCGTACTTCTCGCGGGACAGCACCTGGAAGTGGGCCAGGTGGATGTGCATGGGGTGGGGAGACGCGGCGAGGTTGAGGTACTTCCAGACCTCCACACCGTGGTGCGCCACGGTGAACGCGTCGCCGTCGTCGTAGCGCATGGCCGTGCGGCGCAGCGTCGTGACCGTCCCCCCGGCGTCCTCGACCTGGACGATCCCGGGGGAGGGGAGGGTGATCCCCTCGGCGTCGGCCTCCTCCGTCTCCTCCATCTCCCACAGTTCGGGCACGTCGGCCGAGCCCGGTCCGACCAGCACCACCCACCGGGGGCGGGAGCCGTGCGGCAGGTCGTGGTGCGTGGGCCGCCGGAACGTGGGCGAGAGTCTCCCGGGCGGGGTGAACCGGCCGGCGGAGCCCCGGCCGGCGACGCGGAACTGCATCACGTCGGGTTCCAGCAGGTCGTGCCGGGTGCTGGAGTCGCCGGGCGTGACACCCTCCATCGTGTTGACGAGCTTGAGGGACCGGCCGCGGAACGCCCCGAAGTCGACCAGCACGTCGGCGCGCTCGCCGGAGGAGAGGTTGAGCGCACCCTCGACCGGCAGCGGCCGGTCGATCAGCCCCTGGTCGGTGCCGATCACCTGGAGGGCCCCGGGGACGGGCCGGCCGTCGGCCAGCAGCATCAGCCGGTAGATCCGGGAGTTGGCCGTGTTGACGATCCGGAACCGGTACCAGCGCGGCTGGACCTCGAGATAGGGCCAGATCACCCCGTTGACCAGGGTGTAGGGGGCCGCGTGGACCCGCATGAGCCTCGCGTTGACCATCTCCACCTTGTGGACCAGACGTCCGGTGAGGGCGCCCGAGCCGTCCAGGGCGAAGTTGCGGTCACTGAGGACCAGCGGCACCTCGTGCCTGCCACGGGGCAGGTCCAGCGCCCGCTCCTCGGCGTCGCGGGAGACGAACAGGCCCGCGAGACCGGCGTACACGCTGAAGCGGCTCACATGGTGGGTGTGGTCGTGGTACCAGAGCGTCGTCGCCTGGCCGTTCGGGTACGCCGACAGCTGCGCCTCGCCCGGAGCGACGAGGTTCTCCATCCAGCCGTCGTTGCCGCCGCCGGTCAGCATGCCGTGCAGGTGCACCGCGGCCCACGGCTCCAGGTCCGCCACCCCGGGCACCTCCCGGCAGCCCTCGGTGCCGGGATAGTTGGACAGCGGGTCGGGCATGGGGCCGCCGGGCCTGCCGAACTCGACGGCGGTGACCGGGATGTTCCCCGTCAGCTGGTTCTCCCAGGCGACCCGCAGCGGACGGCCGCGGACCGTCTCGATCGTCGGCCCGGGACAGCTGCCCTCGTACGTCCACATCCGCACCGGCTCCAGCTGCGAGTGCACGGTGACGTCGGCGGTGCGCAGGCGCACGGTCAGCTCGTCGTACCCGCCGCGGCCGCGTGGACGGAGCACCGGCGGCGTGCGCAGCGGGTCCCTGAACTTGGTCAGCAGCAGCCCGGGCGCCGACGGCTCGGGGCCGCCGGGGGCCTCCTCGCCCGGCGCGGCGAAGGCGGAGGACGACACGAGCGCGCCCAGGCCGGCGACGGCACCGCCCCGCAGCAGGGTGCGCCGGTTGAGTCCGGAAGGGTCTGGTATTTCGGCAGACGCGTTCTCCATCCGCCGGATCGTAGGCAATGACCCCTCCAGATCCGCTCGAAGACCGCTGCACGGGGCGGCGGCCACGGCCGCTCCGGTGGTCCGGGTTTTCGGCCGTCGAGGTGCGGCAGTATCCGAGAAGACTGCCGGAAACCATCCCAACGACCGTTCACCGACGTTGATTTCCGGGGTGAGGGTGCGGCCGGCCATGACGGTCTCCCGGTTGGTCCACGAGACCGTAGGAGACCACCGGGCCGCCGCAGAGCAGTACGCGCTGGCCGCCACGGCCCGCCCCGCAAACACCTATGCACGAATCGTCGCCCTCGACCTGGTCGCGGGCGCGGAGATGCACCTGAAGCGCGGCAGCATTGAGCAGGCGTGCGTCACCTGGCACCGGGCCCTCGACCACATGGACGGTGTCCGGTCCGTCCGCACCCGCAAGGCGGTCGCCCGTATGCGCGGTGACCTCGCACGCTTCCGGGCCCGTAGCCTTCGGTGTGTGGCCGATCTCGACGAACGGGGACGCGACTTCCTTGCCGGGGCCTGACCTCAGCGGCACCCGGCGAAGCGGCGAACGACCGGTTCCAGGTAGTCCGCGTGCGGACCCGTCAGAGCGGCCAGTTCGTCCGGTGAACGCACCAGGACGATGTCGTCGAGTTCAGGTACACGGCCCTGATCACGCTCGGCTGCCGCCGCAGCGGTGAAGTCCGCGCGCAATGTTGCTTCGGGAAGGGCAGGGGCGAGGTAGGTCAGGCCGACACTGCCGTTCTCACCGCGGGTGACGACCCACAGCCTCAGGTCCTCGGCAGCCGCGCCGATCCCCAGTTCCTCGGCCAGCTCCCGCGCGGCCTGGCCGGCCAGTGCCGACTCGTCCAGCACCGCCCCGGCCTCGGGCGGCTCCACAGACCCCCCCGGCAACTGCCAGCGGCCCGGGGCAGCCGTAGCGGGCGACATCCTCGCTACCAGCACACGGCCGTCACCGGTCGGCTGAACGACGTTCACGAACAGCGACGGCAGTGCGGTGGCGCCGGGAACGCGGCGCAGCGCGTAGTGCCGGTAGGTCACACGCACCCAGGTGAGGCGCAGGATGCGCGGTCCGGTCAGCTCCAGTCCCCCACACGCCACCACCGGCCCGTCGAAGAGAGCGGAGTTGGCTCGGACCGCCCTCTCCCACGCCCGGTCCCGGGCCTCGGCGTCATGGGACGGCAGCGGCGGTTGCGCAGCTTCGGTCAGAAGGAGCCGTTCGACGTCGAAAAGGTCAATGCCCACAGGGGGCAGCGTTTCCGTCACCGGCTCATCGTAGAACCCGCTCCAGACTTGACCACCGACTCGGGCGATTACCGATACCCCTGGTGCCGGGGCCGGCGCGGCCGTCCTACACGACCGCCATCTCGGTGTCTCGGCGCACGAGGGCGGCGTAGTGGCCGTCGAGGGCGAGCAGTTCGTCGTGGGTGCCCCGCTCGGCGATGCGCCCCCGGTCCAGGACGAGGATCTCGTCGGCGCCGCGGACGGTGGACAGCCGGTGCGCGACCGTGATGGTGGTGCGGCCCGCGCTCGCCGCGTCGATGGCCTTCTGGACGGACTGCTCGGTCTGGGTGTCCAGCGCGCTGGTGGCCTCGTCGAGCACCAGCACGGGCGGGTCGCGCAGGATGGCGCGGGCGATGGCCAGCCGCTGCTTCTCCCCGCCGGAGAAGCGGTAGCCGCGCTCGCCGACCACCGTGTCGTAGCCGTCGGGCAGGGACATCAGGTAGTCGTGGATGTGCGCCACCCGCGCCGCCGCGACCAGTTCCTCGTCGCTCGCGCCGGGTTTGGCGAACCTGAGGTTGTCGGCGACCGACGCGTGGAAGAGGTAGGTCTCCTGGGAGACGACGCCCACGGCGGCGGCGAGCGTGTCGAACGACAGGTCCCGCACGTCGACACCGTCGATGGTCACGGTGCCGGACGTCGCGTCGTACAGCCGCGGTATCAGATAGCTCAGCGTGGTCTTGCCCGAGCCGGTCTCGCCGACGACGGCGAGGCTGTGCCCGGCGGGGACCGTCACGTCGACGCCGTCCAGCGTCGGCCGCTCGGCGCCCGCGTAGCGGAAACCGACCCCGCGCAGCCGCACCTCGCCCCGCAGGCTCGCCGGCACCACCGGCCGCTCGGGCTCGGCGACGTCGACGGGCAGGTCGAGGTACTCGAAGATGCGCCCGAACAGCTCCAGCGAGCTCTGGATGTCCAGACCGATGGTCAGCAGCCGCTGCGCGGGCCTGAACAGGATCTGCTGGAGGGTGGCGAACGCGACCAGCGCGCCGATGGAGAGGGACATGTGGCCGCCGCTGCCCGCCATCCCCGCCACCCAGTAGATCACCGCGGGCATGGCCGCCATGACGACCCAGATCGTGGACTGGTACCACAGGCCGGCCGTGCTGGCGCGCACCTCGAGGTCGGTGAGCTTGCGGGACTGCCCGGCGAACGCGTCGCTCAGCGAGCGCGAACGGCCCATGGTGTGACCGAGCATGATGCCGCTGACCGACAGCGACTCCTGCACGTTCGACGACAGGTCGGCGAACTGGCGCTGCCGCGCCCGGGTGAGGACGCGCAGCTCGTCCCCGACGTGGCGGCTCACCCAGACGAAGCCCGGCAGCACGACCAGCGACGCCAGCGTGAGCCGCCAGTCGAGCAGGGCCATGGCGGTCACCGTGGTGATCACTGTGGTCACGTCCGACACCAGCGCCGTCGCGGTGGTCGTCACGGTCACCTGCATGCCACCGATGTCGTTGGCGATCCGCGACTGGACCTCACCGGTTCGGGTCCGGGTGAAGAAGGCCAGTGACATGCGCTGGAGATGGGAGTAGACGCCGGTGCGCAGATCGTGCATGACGAGCTGGCCGACCCTGGCGGACAGATAGGTCTGCCACACGTTGAACGAGCTGTTCGCGACCGCGACGACGACCATGCCCAGCGCGAGCAGGGACAGCAGTCCGGTCCTGCCCTGCGGCAGCGCCACGTCGATGATCTCGCGGATCAGGAAGGGGTTGACGAGGGAGACCAGGGAGGACGCCACGACCAGGAACGCGACGAACAGCAGGCTCCTGCGGTACGGAAGAAACAGCCTGAGTATGCGCCGCTTCTGCACGGGAAGACGAGCAGTGGTCGGCCCGGTGCTGGTCACCTGATCTCCTTGTCCTAGGTCGTGAACGGTCGGTGGCCGCGGGCGGACGCGCCCCCGCTCACCGGGGTTCGGCTCACCAGGGTTCGGCCGGAGCCGTCCACCGGACGAACTCCTCCCGCGACAGCGGCGGCATGCACGGCTGCTCGGCGGGCGGGATCGCGTACCCCGACCAGGGGTGGGGCGGAGAGGTTCCGAACCATCCGAACCCCATCCACATGAGGCCCTCGCCGAAGTGCCTGCCGATGGCCCTTACCACAGGTGCGCGCCGTGTCCGCATGTCGGCCTCCGTATCGCCGGTCAACCGTTCACCGCCACCCTGATCGACGCCTCTCGGGAAGCGGCAGGCGATCGGTCGAGAACCGCTGGAGCGGACGGACGAACGGACGGCAGGGCGCCCTCAGTTCGTGACCAGCAGGCCGCGGCTGCGGAGCACCCAGCGTTCCAGGGGGCTGAAGATGAGCAGGTCGATGGCGATGCCGACGGTGAGGATGAGCAGGATGGCTTCGAAGACCATGGCCATGTCGCTGGCGTTGCGGCCGTTCTCCAGGAGTTGTCCGAGGCCGATGCCGAGGTCGGGGAAGGAGGCGATGATCTCGGCGGCCATGAGGGAGCGCCAGGAGAAGGCCCAGCCCTGTTTGAGGCCGGCGACGTAGCCGGGGAGCGCGGCGGGCAGGACGATGTGCCAGGTGCCCTTGAGTCCGGTCGCGCCGAGGGTGCGGCCGGCGCGCAGGAACAGCGGGGGTACCTGGGAGACGCCGGAGACCAGGCCGTTGGCGATGGAGGGGACTGCGCCGAGGAGGATGACGGCGTACATCATGGAGTTGTTCAGTCCCAGCCAGATCACCGCGGGCGGCACCCATGCCACCGAGGGCAGGGACTGCAGGCCGGACAGGATCGGGCCGATCGCGGCGCGGATCACCTTCACCCGTGCGACCAGCAGCCCCAGCGGGGTGCCGATCAGGAGGGCGAAGAAGAAGCCGAGCAGGCCGCGCGAGACGCTGGTCCAGATGTAGCCGAGCAGTTCGCCCTGCAGCCAGGCCTGGTGGAGGACGTCCCACACCGCGCCGGGCGAGGGCAGCTTGGTCGGATCGTCGACGATCTCGAAGGAGACCAGGGCCTGCCACACCGCCAGGACCAGGAGGACCGCGACGGCGGGCGGCAGGACTTTCTGCACGAAGGTCTGCCGGAAGGGAGTACGGGTCCTCTGCCGGGTCTCCAGGGCGTCGAGGCCCGCCTCCAGACCCGCGAGGTCGGCGTTGACGGAGGCGTCAGTGCTGGCCATGACGGCGGATCTCCCCACGGAGTTCTTCGGTGATCTCTACGGACAGTTCCGCCACGGCGGTGTCCTCGATACGGCGCGGCTGCGGGATGCCGACCGTCCATGCGTGTGCCACGCGTCCGGGCCGGGAGGACAGCAGCACCACGCGCTCGGCGAGCCGCACGGCCTCACGCACGTTGTGCGTCACGAACAGCACGGACAGCCGCGTCTCGCGCCAGATGCGGGTCAGTTCGTCGTGCAGCACGTCGCGTGTGATGGCGTCCAGGGCCGCGAACGGCTCGTCCATCAGCAGCAGCCTGCTCTCCTGGGCGAGCGCGCGGGCCAGTGCGACCCGCTGGCGCATACCGCCGGACAGCTCGTGCACCCGCTTGCCGTGAGCGCCCCTGAGCCGGACGAGTCCGAGCAGCTCCTCGGCCCTGTCACGGCGCTCGGTCCTGGGTACGCCGCGCAGCCTGAGGGCGAGTTCGATGTTCTTGCCCGCGGTCAGCCACGGGAAGAGGGCGTGTTCCTGGAACATCAGGGCGGGGCGGCCGTCCGTGGTGATCGTGCCGGTGCTGGGCCTGTCGAGGCCGGCGACCAGGTTGAGCAGCGTGGACTTGCCGCAGCCGGAGGCACCCAGGAGGGTGACGAACTCGCCGGACGCGACATCGAGGGTGATGTCGTCCAGCACGAGCTGCTGTCCGGCGGGGCCCGCGAAGGACTTCGAGACGTGCTCGATCCGGGCGGCGGGCACAGCCGTCGCCGGGGTCTTCCCGGCCGTGGCGGTCCCGCCGGACCGGGGGGTCTCGCCGGCGGCCCGGGTCTCCTCGGCGATGGGCGTGGTCGTGGTCGTGGCCATGGTCGAACCTCCTTGTCCCTGCTCCCCGGTCCCTGGTCGGGATCCGGGTCTACCGCTGGCGTCCGAGTCCGGCGTCGTCGACCGGGGGCTCGCCCTTGGCCTCGAGGACCTTGTTGAGCAGCGTGAGGTCGTAGATGCCGGTGAGGTCGGGCTGCTCCAGCAGGCCCGCCCTGACGGCGTGGTCCGCCTGGACGTCGAGGGTGGCGGCCAGCGGGTCGTCGGTGAGCCGGATCGACTTCCACGCCGGGTCCAGGACGTCGGCGGGCAGGGCCTTGCCGGTGTCCTTCTCCAGCTGTCTGTTGGCCGCGTCCCTGGCCCGGTCCGGGTGGGCCCTGATCCACGCGTTGGTGTCGACCGAGGCCTTCAGCACCGCTTCCACGGCCTTCGGATGCTCCTCGAGGAACTGTGGGCGCACGATGATGTTCGTGGTCACGAACTCGCCGTCCGGCCACAGTGCCGACTCGTCGAGCAGCACCCTGCCGCCCTCGGCGACCAGCTTGGAGGCGGTCGGTTCGGGCACCCAGGCGCCGTCCAGGGAGCCGGCCCGGTAGGCGTCGGGGATGACCTTGTTGTCGCTGCGCACGACGGTGACGTCGCCCGTGCCGCGCTGCGCGTCGACCGTCCAGCCCCGCTCGGCGATCCAGTGGAGGAACGCCACGTCCTGGGTGTTGCCGAGCTGGGGGGTGGCGATGCGCTTGCCCTTGACGTCGTCCAGGGTCTTGATCCTGTCGGGGTCGACCACGAGCTTCACGCCGCCGGAGGCCGAGCCGCCGATGATGCGCAGGTTCCTGCCGCCGGATTTGGTGTAGCCGTTGATCGAGGGGGAGGGGCCGATGAAGCCGATGTCGAGGGAGCCGGAGTTCAGCGCCTCGATCGCGGAGGGGCCCGCGTCGAAGGTCGCGTACGTGGCCTCGGTGGCACCCAGCTCCTTCTGGAAGAAGCCCATCCGGTTGCCGACCAGCGCCACGGCGTGGGTGAGGTTGCCGAAGTAGCCGATCCGGACGGAGTCGAGACCGTCGATCCTCTCGGCGCCCGCGGCCACCTTCACGGTGTCATCGCGCTCGGCCTGCGAGCCGTACCCGCAGGCGGCCAGGACCAGCAGCGGCAGGGCGGCCAGGAGCGCGAGAGCGCGGCGCGGGGCGGTGGTGGTGGCAGGCACGAGGGGCGGAGTCCTCTCGGGGACCATCGTCAGAAGTCCCATCCGTCGTCTTCTGGGCCGTCCTTGACGGGCTCCGGTGCGGCGAAGGATTCGCCGGCCATGCCGGCGGTGAGGGTGGTGCCGTCGTCGGGGTCGATGAGGATGAAGGATCCGGTGCGGCGTGAGTCGGCGTAGGAGTCGGCGGGGAGGGGTTCGGCGGTGCGGATCTTGACCCGGCCGATGTCGTTGGCGGTCAGCCGGCCG
>NZ_JABTTS010000030.1 GCF_018638295.1 Streptomyces sp. CHD11 | reverse complement strand
GTTTCGGTGGTCATAGCGTAGGGGAAACGCCCGGTTACATTCCGAACCCGGAAGCTAAGCCTTACAGCGCCGATGGTACTGCAGGGGGGACCCTGTGGGAGAGTAGGACGCCGCCGAACAATCATTCAAATTGAAAGCCCCCGTGCCCTTCGGCACGGGGGCTTTCTGCGTTTCAGGACGGCTCCACCAGTTTTGTGTCGTACGCGAGGATGACCGCCTGGACGCGGTCCCGCGAGCCGGTCTTGGCCAGGATGTGGCCCACATGTGTTTTCACCGTGGATTCCGCCAGGTGCAGTCGGGTGGCGATCTCGGTGTTCGTCCAGCCCTTTCCGATGACGGTGAGGATCTCGCGTTCCCGTTCCGTGAGAGCGGACAGGCGGGGGTCGTCGGGGGAGGAGTCCGTTGTGTGTCCGCCGGTGGGCAGATGGTGGGCGTAGGCGTCCAGGAGGCGGCGGGTCAGGCTGGGGGCGACGACGGCGTCTCCGGTGGCCACGGAGCGGATGCCGGACAGGAGCTCCTCGGGCTGCGCGTCCTTGACGAGGAACCCGGAGGCGCCCGCGCGCAGGCCGGCGTGGGCGTACTCGTCCAGGTCGAACGTGGTCAGGATGAGGACGCGGGTGCGATCGCCGGCGGAGACGATGCGGCGGGTGGCCTCGATGCCGTCATGGCCGGGCATGCGGATGTCCATCAGCGCCACGTCCGGGTGCAGTTCCGCCGTCATACGGATCGCTTCGCTGCCGTTGGACGCCTCGCCCAGGACGGTGATGTCGTCCTGACTCTCCAGAAGCATGCGGAAGCCGAAGCGCTGGAGGGGCTGGTCGTCGGCGATGAGGACGGTGGTCACTGGGGGGATTCCTCCGGTAGGTGCAGGTGGACGCGCCAGCCCCCTTCGGGATGCGGTCGGGGACCGGCTTCGAGTGTGCCGCCGTACACGGCTGTGCGTTCGCGCATTCCGGGAATGCCACGGCCGTCCGACGGTGCGCCGGACGGTGTGCCCCGGCCCGTGTCGGTGACGGTGACCGTGACGGCCCCCCGGTCGCCGTACGCGATGGCGATCCGGGAGGCCACGTCGGGGCCGGCGTGCTTGAGCGTGTTGGTGAGGGCTTCCTGGACGACGCGGTAGACCGTGAGCTGGCGGCCCGGATGGAGGGTGGCCCGGCCCTCGGCCGTGGTGTGGACGGGCAGACCCGTGTCGCGGACACGGCCGATGAGCCGGTCCAGGTCGGTGAGGCCGGGCTGGGGGCTCCGCTCGGCGGGGCGAGCCGTCTCGTCCTCGCGGAGGACGTCCAGAAGGCGGCGCAGCTCGCCGAGCGCCTGGCGGCTGGTGGTCCCGATGGCGTCCAGGGCCTGGGCGGCACGCTCGGGGGATCTGGCGGCCGCGTATCTGCCGCCGTCGGCCAGGCCCGTGATGACGGAAAGGTTGTGGCCGATGATGTCGTGCATCTCGCGGGCGATACGGGCGCGTTCGGCGGCGGTGGCGATACGGGCCTGCTGGTCGCGCTCGATCTCCAGACGGCGCGCGCGGTCCTCCAGGGCCTCGGTGTAGTTCTCGCGGGTGCGGATGGTGATGCCGATGAGGACCGCCACGCCGACGGATGTCACATGCGAGCCGACCTGCTGGCTCCATTCGCCCTCGCCGAAGCGGACCGTGGAGACCGTCACCGGGGCGAGCATCAGGGCCGTCGCCCACCACAGGTCGCGCAGGGGCCGGCGCAGGGCGATGTGGTAGATGACGACCAGCTGGAGCAGGGAGGCCTGGAGGGTGGCGCCGGACCAGGCATTGACCAGGGCGAACGGGCCCATGACGAACAGCACCGTCGCGGGGTGGGTGCGGCGCCACAGGAGAGGGACGGACAGGCCGAGGCTCAGGACGAGGAGGAGCGGGCCGGGAGCGTCCGGATTGTGGGCGACGTTGCGCCAGCCGCCACCGGTGTAGTCGATGAGGGCGGCCGTCACCCAGAAGCCGGTGAACAGCAGGTCCCACAGCAGGGGGTGGCGCCTGTCGAAGTCCCGCACCCACTGGTTGGCCCGGTGCATGTACTGGGTGAGGGGCTCCGTCGTCCGCTCGCCCGTCGGCGGTGGATTCCGGTCGTTCGTCATGACGTCCATGGTGGTGGGTCCGTCCTCCGGGTGGAGCCGCATCATGCCTCGATCATGGTCCGCGTGCCGAGGCCTTGCGTCGGACCGGGGCTGTAACCCGGTGAGGCCGGTGGTACTCCGGTACTACGGGGGCGGCCATGACCGCCCGTGCCACGCCCTTCGAGGACTGAGTGGGAGATGGTCGTCGGGCGGCCGGGGTCAGGCGGGTAGTTCGGTGTGCGGCCAGCGGGCGCGGGCCTGTTCGCGGGAGCGGAGCAGGGCCAGGGTGGGCATGCCGCGGTCGGCGCCGGTGGTGAGGAGCTCGGGAAGCTGGGGGAGCGGGGCCACGCCCGCCACGTCGTCCAGGACGAGCGTGAGTGGTGGGTCGAGCCGACCGGAGGATGACCGTTCGGCCATGCGCCGGCCGTGCTCGACCACGTGTGAGGCGAGCGCCGTCAGCAGGGGCATCGCGCCCGGGCTCGTGCGGGGATCCTCGATGGATTCTCCGACCACATAAAGCGTGCCCCCTTCATCGATGAAGGAATCCAGGGCGAGCGCATCATTTCGGTGGGGAGTGCAGGCCTCGCGGACATGGAGCGTGGCAAGGGCGGACAGGGCCCGGGTGGTCAACTGCTGGGCCATGTCGCGGCGGTCGGGATGCGCGGTGAGGGCCGCTTCGAGTTCGCCGGCCGAGCCGGGTGCGGCCTTCGGGTGGGTGCGGAGGATCCGTACGGCGTCATGCACCTGGATGCCCTGGGACCAGCGGTGGACATGGCGGACCGTACGGCCGTCGACGGCGGCGGCGTGTACGTAGCTGCGGAGCAGGGTCTCGGCGGTGTCGCTGACCGCCTGGTCGAGCCGGGAGCTGGGGCGGACGGGGGCGAGGAGCGCTGTCGCGCGGGTGGTGGCGGTCCTCTTGTCCTCGCAGCCGGCGGTCGGGGACCAGTGGAGGCGGGCCGGGGTGTCGCAGAGGTGGGTGGGGTCGTAGAGGTGGGTGGGGCCGAGTTTGGCGCGGGCGTCCTTGGTGTCGTACCAGAGGGCGGGGTGGGAGGTGAGGACCAGGGCGGGGCCGGCGGCGTCCCGGACGGCTTGGCCGGCGGTGGTGTGGCGGACGGCCGGCGCGCCGTAGTGGAGGCCCGTGCCCCCCTCGGCGCGGGGCGTCGCCCACCCACCGCCCACCCGTGCGCCGTGCAAGGAAGGGGACGGCGGGTCCACCGGCGGCTCGGTCGTCCGCCCGGGTGCCCTCGGGGCCGGTACCTCGTGCGGCTGCCTCGGCGCCGGTTCCGGTTCCCGCTGCCGTACGGGTGGGTGATCGGGCTCCGGCTGCTGCTCCAGGTGCTGCTCCGGCGAGGTCTGCGGTGCTGGTTCGGGCCGCGGTTCTGGTTCCGGACGCGTTTCCGGCGCCGGCCGGTGCTTCCGTAGCCTCGCCGTACGCTCGGCCCGGCGTCGGGCCCGTACCGCCTTCCAGCGGGCCAACGTTCCCAGGGCGAACACGGTCAGGACGGCGAGGACCATCAGCTGGCCGATGAACAGGCCCCAGAAGAGGCCGTACCCCGACAGGGCGGTCTCCGGGGTGTCCGGCCAGGCGGCGGGGAGGTCCTGCGGGTCGGTGACGAGGTGGCGCACGGCCACCGGGGTGCGGGTGAAGGTGACGCCGGCGGGCCACCGGCCGTGGGCGAAGAGCCCCGCGAGGCCGGTGGCCGTCCACACCATCGTGGTCAGGCCGAGGAGGAAGGCGAGGATGCCGATCAGCAGCCCGTCGGGGATGCCGCCCTGGCCGTGCGCACGGTGATCGTCCGGTCTCACGCGTCGTTCCCCTTACGCCACCGTCGACTCGGAGTCACCGACGTGCTGCTCCACGAAGGCGGCCGCCCGCTCCTCCGCCTCCAGTTCGGCGGCGCGCAGTGCGTCGTCCGTGAGGTCGGCGGAGGACTCGGTCATCGCCCGGTCGGTGAAGACCAGTGGGCGTTCGGTCTCCGTGACCAGGTGTTTGACCACCTGGACATTGCCGTTGACGTCCCAGACCGCGATGCCGGGAGTGAGCGTCGGGATGATCTCCACCGCCCATCTGGGCAGGCCGAGGACACGGCCGGTCGCCCTCGCCTCGTCGGCCTTCTGGGCGTAGATGGTCCGGGTCGACGCCATCTTCAGGATGGCCGCCGCCTCCTTCGCGGCCGCCCCGTCCACCACGTCGGACAGATGGTGGACGACCGCGACGAAGGACAGGCCGAGCCGCCGTCCGAACTTCAGCAGCCGCTGGAACAACTGGGCCACGAAGGGGCTGTTGATGATGTGCCAGGCCTCCTCGACCAGGAAGATGCGCTTCTTCCGGTCGGGGCGGATCCAGGTGTGCTCCAGCCACACGCCGACGATCGCCATGAGGATCGGCATGGCGATGGAGTTGCGGTCGATGTGGGACAGGTCGAAGACGATGAGCGGCGCGTCGAGGTCGATACCGACCGTCGTCGGGCCGTCGAACATGCCGCGCAGGTCACCGTCGACCAGGCGGTCCAGGACCAGGGCGACGTCCAGGCCCCACGCCCGTACGTCGTCTATGGCGACGTTCATCGCCTCCGCCGACTCCGGCTCGGGGTGGCGCAGGCACTCGACGATGTCGAAGAGGACCGGCTGGCGTTCGACGACGGTCTCGTTGACGTAGGCGTGCGCGACCTTCAGGGCGAAGCCGGAGCGTTCGTCCAGGCTGTGCCCCATCGCCACCTCGATGATGGTCCGCAACAGCGCGAGCTGGCCGGTCGTGGTGATCGACGGGTCCAGGGGGTTCAGGCGGATGCCGTGGTCGAGGGCGGCCATCGGGTCGAGGCGGATGGGGGTGATCCCCAGTTCCCGCGCGACGAGGTTCCACTCGCCGACGCCGTCCTCGCCCTGTGCGTCCAGGACGACGACCTGTCGGTCCCGGAAGCGCAGCTGGCGCAGGACGTACGTCTTCTCCAGCGCCGACTTGCCGTTGCCGGACTCGCCGAGGACCAGCCAGTGCGGGGCGGGGAGCTGCTGGCCGTAGAGCTGGAAGGGGTCGTAGATGTAGCCCTTGCCGGAGTAGACCTCGCGGCCGATGATGACGCCGGAGTCGCCGAGGCCGGGCGCGGCGGTCGGCAGGTAGACCGCCTGTGCCTGGCCCGTGGACGTGCGCACCGGCAGCCGGGTGGTCTCGACCTTCCCGAACAGGAAGGACGTGAAGGCGTCGGTGACGACGGACAGCGGATCCCGCATATCGGCTCAGCCCCTACCTTCGAATGCCGGTGGCGAACGGGAGTGTGTTCACGAACGCGCGGTGGTGCTCGCGGTCGCACCACTCCAGCTTCAGGTACGACTTTCCGGCCGACGCCCGTATGGTCCGCTTGTCGCGGGCCAGGGCCTCGGGTGTGCGGGACGAGACGGTGATGTAGCCGACGAGGTTGACGCCGGCGGCGCCGCTGGCGAGGTCCTCGCCGCGCTGGTCCAGGCGGTTGTGGGCGGCGAGGTCGCGCGGGTCGACGGTGCGGTTCATCTTGGCGGCGCGGGACGCCTCCGCATCGTCGTTGGTCTTCTCGGTCAGCATCCGCTCGATGGCGACCTCGGTGGGTTCGAGGTCCATGGTGACGGCGACCGTGCGGATCACGTCCGGGGTGTGGACGAGCAGCGGCGCGAGGAAGTTGACGCCCACCGGTGTCATCGGCCATTCCTTCACCCAGGCCGTGGCGTGGCACCAGGGGGCGCGGGTGCTGGACTCGCGGGTCTTGGCCTGGAGATAGGTGGGCTCCATGGCGTCCAGCTCGGCAGGCCAGGCGTTGCGCTGCGTCATCGCCTGGATGTGGTCGATGGCGTGGTCCGGGTCGTACATGGAGTGGATCAGCGAGGACAGTCTGCTCTGGCCGAGCGGCTGCCGTACGCGGATGTCGGCCTCCTGGAGCCGTGAGCAGATGTCGGTCAGCTCACGGGCCATGACGACGGCGAGCCCCGCGTCCCGGTCCACCTTGCCGCCGCCCTGGCTGCGCATCGCGCGGGCCATGGTGCTGGCCTCGGCGGCCAGATCGCGGTTGTAGTGCATGCAGGCGACGAGGTACGCGCGGTGCTGTTCGCTGCTGGTCGACACCATCGACTGCAGCTGGTCGTAGGACTGCTGGAGCCACGGTGGTGACTTCTCGTCGCCGCGGACGGAGACGTCCTTGGCGTGCGCGTCGGGGTCGGCGGGGAGGGTGCGGGCCAGCATCTGGATGCGGGTCACGAAGCCGTCGCCGTTGGCGACGTGCTTGAGCAGGGTGCCGAAGCGGTCGACGAGGGCTTCCTGGTCCTCGGAGTCGCGCAGACCGACTCCCGGGCCCTCGATCTCGATCGCGGCGGTGACGGTCTTGCGGTCCGCGTGCAGCAGTACGGCGATCTCGTCCGGGCCGAAGGGGGCGGCGAGCCAGGTGATCCGCCCGATCCCGGGCGGCGGCCCGATCTCCACCTCGCGCCCGTCGAGGCGGGTGCCCGCCTCGACGACGCCGGAGCGGTAGGTGGTGCCGCGGCGGACGGTGCGCTTGTAGCTGCGGTTGATCTCGAACCACTTGTAGAAGGTGCGGCCCTTGTAGGGCACGTACACGGCGGCCAGTCCCAGCATCGGCAGGCCCGCGAGCAGCACGATCCGCGCGGACAGGACGGGGACGAGGAGCCCGCACATCATGCCGAGGAACGCGCCCACGACGATCAGCGCGATCTCACCGGTCTCGCGATTGCGGCCGACGATCGCGTTCGGCCGGGCGCGGCCGATCAGATACGTACGGCGGGGCGTGATCGGATGGGACAGATGGGACTCGGTCGTCAACGCCCTTCACCTCCCGTGCGGTTGGTACTGCTGTTGCGGGTGTTGCCGGCGTGGGGGGTGTTGAGCGGGCTGCTCGACCGGGGCGCGGGGGCTGCGGCCGTTCCACCGCCGCTCGGCGTGCGTGAGCTGTGGGCGGCGACTCCGCCGGAGGCGGGGTTCGAGGGGCGGGCGCCGGAGGACTGGCCGCCCCCGTTGTTGTCGGCGCGGGTGCTGTGGGTCTTGATGCCCTGGGCGACCAGGGTCGCCGGGGAGCTGATGACGGCGGCGGCCTTGCTCTCGGCGCCCTGCATGAGGCGGTTGTTGCGGGAGCCGGCGATCTCGTCGCCGAAGCCGGGGACGAAGCGGTAGATCATGGCGGAGGCGAAGATCGCGAGCAGGATGATCGCCAGTCCGGAGACCACGGCGGAGAACGCGTCGGGGCCGTCCTCGGCGGAGAGCGCGCCGGCGAGGCCGAGCACGATCACGATCACCGGCTTCACGAGGATCACGGCGATCATGATGCCCGCCCAGCGGCGTACGTGACCCCACAGGTTCTTGTCGACCAGGCCCGCGTAGACGACCGTGCCGAGGAGGGCGCCGACGTAGAGCAGGGCGGCGCGGATGACGAGCTCCAGCCAGAGGATGCCGGCGGCGAGGATGGAGACGAGGGAGACGACGATCAGCATGATCGGGCCGCCGCCGATGTCGTCGCCCTTCTCGAGCGCGCCGGCGAAGGTGCCGAAGAACGTGTCCGTCTGGTCGCCGGTCGCCTTCGCCAGTACGTCGGTGATGCTGTCGGTGGCGGAGACGACGGTGTAGAGGATCAGCGGAGTGAACGCGGAGGCGAGGACCGTCAGCCAGAGGAAGCCGATCGCCTCGGAGAGCGCGGTGGCGAGGGGCACGCCGCGTACCGCTCGCTTGGCGACCGCGAGCAGCCAGAGGAGGAGGGTGAGGATCGTCGACGCGGCGAAGACGACGGCGTACTGCTGGAGGAACGTGTCGTTGGTGAAGTCGACGCTCGCGGTGTCCTCGACGGCTCCGCTGAGCTGCTTGATCGTCCAGGAGGCGGCGTCGGCGCAGCCCTGGGCGAGGGAGGCGAGGGGGTCGAGGGTGGTGGAGGGGTCATCGAGGGTGGTGGTGCCGTTGGAGGCGGCTTCGCCTTTTTCGCAGTAGTCCTTGGCGCGGCCCCGGATGAGGTCGCAGGGGTTGTTGCTGTCCGTGGGCGCAGGGGATGGGGAGCCTGTGCCCGGGGCGGTGGGCGTGGGCTCGGCGTAGGCCCGGCCGGCGAGCAGCAATGCGGTGGCCTGCACGGCGGTGACGACTGCCGTGAGTCCGAGGAAGCGGTGGTTAGCGCGCATACGTGAACCCTCCGTACTCCTCGACGGCCTTCGTCATGTCGTCGGCAGTGGAGGCCTTCTGGTCGTCCCCGACCGGGACAGGTCCGTCTTTCTGCTGGAAGTCGATGACCTTCCAGTCGTTCTCGGTCCACTTCAGCTGGTACGTCGTGGTGTACCAGCTCTCGGTGACCGGATTGGTCGAGCCCTCACCGGACAGGCCGAACAGCGAGGTGTACCAGACCTCCACGGAGGCATCGTCCGAGCTGGACGACGTCACCTTGGTGCCCACCGGGATCACCCGGGAGACGAAGGACTGTCCGGCGGGGGCCTTGCCGTCCTTGTCCAGGCCGATGTTGGCCAGGAACTCCGCGTTCGAGTAGGCCTGATCCAGGTCCGTCTGCCGGGCGGCGGCTGCGTCCCGCGCATAGACGGTGGTCACGATCTCACGCCGCCGGTCCTTGTCGAACATCTCGGCGGAGCCCAGGGCCACCGTGTAGTTCGCCGCCGCGCTCTCCGCCCCCTGCCGGTCGTGGGGGAAGCCCGTCGGGATGCCCGCTGCCTTCGAGGTCACCGGCTTCTCTCCGGAAGGGGCCGTCGCCGCCGACTTGGGGGAGTCGGCGGAGCCGCTCTCCTCCGCTGCGGAATCGTCTCCTCCACGGTTCGCGAAGGCGATCGCGGCGATGAGGAGCACCACCACGCCGACCACCGTGACGAGGCTGCGCGACGACGAGCGGCCGCCTCTGCGTCCGCCGCCGTACGGGTCGCCGCCCCCTTCCGGCAGGCGGGTGCGGGTCTGGCCGGTGTCGTCTCCGGGACTCATGCCGCGTACGCCCTCTCAGCGTTGTGCGGAAACACCTCGTACTCCGGGTACTCCACGTACGACGGTAGCCGGGCCGGCTGCCGTTCGCGCGCGGTGTGGTGACTGGACATCAGGGAGACGCAACCTCAGCCGGTGGGCATGACGGGCGGGTGGGATGGAGGGGAGCCGGGCGTGCCCGGTCGGACCGATGGGGGTGGGACCTAGACGGCCATGCCGTACACGATGGTGAACAGTGTGCCGAGCGAGCCGATGATGAAGACGCCCGTGAGCCCCGCGATGATGAGGCCCTTGCCCTGTTCGGCGCTGAACGTGTCCCTCAGCGCGGTGGCACCGATGCGCTGTTTGGCCGCCCCCCAGATGGCGATGCCCAGGCAGAGCAGGATGGCGATCGCCATGACCACTTCGATCAGAATCTTGGCCTCGTTGCCCAGGCTGCCGAAGGGGCCCCAGTCCGGGGCGATCCCGCCGATAATGGTGTTGATGTCTCCCTCGTCGGCCGCGAAGAACACGTAAGTCACCGCCCCTGTATGGGTAGTTCCGCTACCTCTGCGGTGGTGCAGAGGTCAGGCCCTATTGTCGCCGACAATGCCGCTGTCGCATGTCGACTTGGCGTCATCCGTTGGCGGGTTTCGTAGGAACAGCTTGCCACCGGCGCGCGCCGGACCCCGGCAGGGGCGCGCTCCGATGGGTGAAGAGTCGTATCGTCACTCTGTGTATCACGGCGTGTTACGGCGGGCAACGACGCTTCCGTCCCTCGTTTCTGACGTGTGAGCACCGTGGTGCTGGTGCCATCGGGGCGCTCGTTCGAGGGCGTGTGTGACGTTTCTCTGCTTTCTGTACGTCCACGTCGTCTACTGCAGACAGGTCCACGTCCTGCTCCCTCTGACGTACGAGGTACCGCGTCGGCGGCCCCCTGGCCAGGGTGGTGACCGGGATCGCACCCCGTCGGCCGGCTCCCTGGGGACGACCCGTGTGCGGCTTCGTACACGTGATCACCCCATGGGGCGGGGGCTGCCTCTACACTGTCGGACGGCGGTGGACTGCCGGACAGTGAGGGGTGGTTGACGGTGCGTAAGGTCTGGATCGGTGCGACCCTTGCCGTCGGCTCCGTGCTCGCCTTCGTGATGCTGCTGGTCGTCGGGGTCTACGTCATCGCCGGGAACGTCGCGGGCGGAGCGGGCGGGGGGGCCAAGACGCTCGCCAAGGGGAGCGTGCCGGCCGCGTACCAGGCGCTCGTGCAGAAGTGGGGGAACCTCTGCCCCGCCATCAACCCCGCCCTGCTCGCCGCCCAGCTCTACCAGGAGAGCGGGTTCAACCCGAAGGCGCAGAGCCACGCGGCGGCGCAGGGCATCGCCCAGTTCATCCCCGGCACCTGGGCCACGCACGGCATCGACGGGGACGGGGACGGGGACCGGGACGTATGGGACCCGAAGGACGCGATCCCGTCGGCGGCGACGTACGACTGCGCGCTCGCCGGCTATGTGAAGGACGTCGGCGGAAATCTGACCGAAAACATGCTCGCCTCGTACAACGCGGGGGCGTACGCGGTCATCAAGTACGGGGGTGTTCCGCCGTACAAGGAGACGCAGAACTACGTCAGGCGCATCCAGGCGCTGGAGAAGAGTTTCGCGGCGCCGGTCGGACGGGTCGACCCGTCCGAGCAGGCCGCCGGCGCCATCGCGTACGCGCAGCAGAAGCTGGGCACGCTGTACCTCTGGGGCGGCAACGGCACGCCTGAGCAGGGCGGACGGTTCGACTGCTCGGGGCTGACCAAGGCGGCGTACGAGAGTGTGGGGATCACTCTGCCGCGCGTGGCGAACGACCAGTACAACGCGGGGCCGCATCCGAAGCGGGAGGAACTGCTCCCGGGCGATCTGGTGTTCTTCTCGGACGACCTGACCAATTCGCGGGCCATCCGGCATGTGGGCATTTATGTCGGCGGTGGGTACATGATCGACGCGCCCCGCACCGGTGCCCGGATCCGATTCGACCCGATCGACACTCCTGACTACTTTGGTGCCACCCGTGTCACCGAAGATGGCGCGAAAGCACTCCCCACGACGGTGTGAGCGGAGCGTTGACCATCCCCCTGAGCTGCGGAGATGCATCTCTCTTCGATAACGTCTGCGTGATCATTCGGTAGAGCGTGGAACGTATCAACGGGGGTCGTGCGTTCCTGTTGACGTAGCCGAGCCGATGAGCGGATCTACGGACCACGGGGGTGGTTGAAGGCGGCGTACGAACGGTGCGCCGGGAGATATGACGAAGGGGCCGCAGCACCATGGCTGGACTCGCCGATTCCGGGTCGAACCCCGACGTCGACCTGCTCTATGACATCAACGGCCTCGCCAAGCAGGCGCCGCCGTGGTTCGACCACGTGATGGAGTTCGTGGGCGAGTTCGGCATCCTGTTCGCCCTGCTGGGGATGCTGGTGTGGTGCTGGTGGGGCGTCAGGAGACGGGGCGGCGAGGACGCGGCCCCGACCGTGGCGGCCCTGGTGTGGGCCCCGCTGGCGGCGGGCGTCGCGGTGCTGGTCAACGTGCCGATACGTGGCTTCGTGGAACGGCCTCGGCCCTTCAACGACCATGAGGGGCTCGAGGTCCTGGTCGACGGCAAGACCGACTACTCGTTCGTCAGCGACCACGCGACGCTCTGCATGGCGCTGGCGGTGGGTCTGTTCCTGGCCAGCCGCAGGCTCGGGATCGTCGCGCTGGTGCTCGGGCTGGTGGGCGGTTTCATCCGCGTCTACATGGGTGTGCACTATCCGACGGACGTCGTGGGCGGGCTCGCGCTCGGTACGGCTGTCGCGCTGTTGCTCTCGCCGCTTGCCATGGCTCTGCTGACCCCGCTGATGCGGGCGGTCGAGCGGTCGCCGCGGGGTGGGTGGCTGATCGTCGCCCAGGGGCGGCGGGGACGTGAGCGAGGGCGTGCGGGGCACGGGGCCCGGGGCGGGTCCGCGGGGAGTGGGCCGGAGCCGGACGAGCGGGATCTGGCGGCGTGATCTCGTAGTTCGCGTGGTGGTGTCTGACTGACGGTCCGTCCGGGTTCTCCGGGCGGACCGTTCGGTTTCGGGTTGGTGCTTGGTGCTTGGTGCTTGGTGCCCGGTGTGGGCGCTGGGCGGGGGTGTTGCGCAGCCCGGCGCTTGCGGGTACCTCCCCCACTCTCGGCTTCGCTCGAGCGGGGGGACCCCATGAGGGGGGCTCCCATCGCCCCCAGGCACTGGGTGAGGCACGACTGCCCGCGGTGATCGGGGCGGGGCCTGCGTGCGGTGGGTGAGGGGGGAGCGTCACTCGGGGGTGTGGAGTTGGGCGTCTTTTCTTGCCTGGCTTCTGGCCCTCCTGGCGGGGCCCCGCCAGCCACAGGTGCAGCGGGCCGTGCAGAAGCGGCCCTGCTCGGTGGTGGTCGTGGTGTGCCGGCCGGGGGCCGGCTCGTCGTCCTCGTCGGGCACCCGACCACGGTAGCGCCCGCGGTGTCGGCGTGACGGGGCCCCCTACCGGTCGTTGACCCCGACGACAAGCGGCCCGTGTCGGACGGAGCGGGGGTAGGCAGGCATGACACGACGACGGCGGCAGCGGCACAGGCGGATGCGCGGCGGGATGGCTGTGGCCGGGGTCGTGTGGTGCGTGGGGTTCGCGGGTGTGGGCTGCGCGCGCGGTGAGGCCGGGAGCGAGGGGGCACCCCCCGGAGACCCCGTCCGGGTGCTGCGCGGGGCGGCCGGAGCGCTGGTGGACGCCGGCAGTTCCAAGGCGCGTACGTCCCTGGAGATGGCCACCGGCGGGACCCGGGTCACCATCAGGGGCGAGGGGCTCTACGACTACCGCAAGCGGCTCGGGCGGCTGAAGGTGCTGCTGCCGCAGGACCCGGCGGGCGCCGCCGCGCGGCGGCCGATCACCGAACTGCTCGCACCCGGAGCGCTGTTCATGAAGAACCGGGGCGCCGGGGTGCCCGCCGACAAGTGGGTGCGGGTGGACACCGGCACGCTGTCCGACGGGAACCTCGTCACCGGCGGGGCCACCGATCCGTTCGCCGCCGCCGAGGTGCTGCTCGGGACGCGGTCGGCGACCTTCGTCGGCAGGACCGAGGTCGCGGGGGCGAAGGTGCGCCACTACCGGGGCACCGCCGACCTGGCGCAGGCCGCACGGGCGGCCTCGGACGCCAACCGGGCGCCGCTGGGCGCGGCGGCGAAAGGGTTCGCCACCGCCCGGGTGCCGTTCGACGTCTACCTCGACGACGAGGGGCGCATCCGCAAGGTCCGGCACCGGTTCAGTTTCGTCAACGGCCGGCAGGACGAGCCCGTCGCGGTCGCCTCGACGACCCTGCTGTACGACTTCGGGGTCCCCGCCGACGTAAGGCTCCCGGAGGCCGGCGACATCTACGCCGGGCGGATCGCCGAGGAGTGAGCGGCCGGGAGTGACCGGCGCGAACTAGCCCTTCCGTGCCATGCGCGGCCCGTAGGGCGCTCCCTACTCTAGGAAGCCGGTGACGACGGAGATGAGGTGAGGCGCGTGGCTCCGCTCAGGAGCGGGACGGTTCAGGACCGCGTGGCACTCGCCGAGATCGAGCTGTGCGGGGAGCTGATCATCGCCGCCTCCGCGGCCGAGGACCGGCTCAGCCTGGAGAGCATCGACGAGGTGTTGCGGGTGGGCGAGGCCCCGGCGGAGTCCGGCGAGGCGTGACCACGGCCCGCCCGGTCAGGTCCGCAGCATGCGGGCGATGGCCTGGGTGGCCTCCTTGACCTTCGCGTCGATCTCGTCGCCGCCCTTGACGGCCGCGTCCGCGACACAGTGGCGCAGGTGCTCCTCCAGCAGTTGCAGCGCGAAGGACTGCAGGGCCTTGGTGGAGGCGGACACCTGGGTGAGTATGTCGATGCAGTAGACGTCCTCGTCGACCATGCGCTGCAGTCCGCGGATCTGGCCCTCGATGCGGCGCAGGCGTTTGAGGTGCTCCTGCTTCTGGTCGTGGTAGCCGTGGATGCCCCGGTCGTGATCGGTCACGATCTCGGGGGAGGAGGCTGCGTCCGCGCCGGTCCCGGTGGTCGTCATCGCGTCCTCCTGTGGTCATGATGGGCGACATATACCCCTGGCGGGTATATGGTATCGAACTTCGCCGGGTATGGGTCCGGTGTGGCCACTGCCGTGCGCCACGGCAGGAAACCGGCCAGGACCGCCCCCGTGCTCATCACTGTGCCTGATGGAGGACACTGGGGGCGGCCCGATACACATGGCCGGATGGTGCGCCTAGCATCAGCCTGACCGACACCGATGCAGACCGAGGACCCCACGTGCGCTTTCGTCTGACCCCCAGGGAGACGAGCTTCTACGACATGTTCGCCGCGTCCGCGGACAACATCGTCACGGGCTCCAAGCTCCTGATGGAACTGCTCGGGGCGGACACCTCCGCCCGGGCCGAGATCGCCGAGCGTATGCGGGCCGCGGAACACGCCGGTGACGATGCCACACACGCCATCTTCCACCAGCTGAACTCCTCGTTCATCACGCCCTTCGACCGCGAGGACATCTACAATCTCGCGTCCTCCCTCGACGACATCATGGACTTCATGGAGGAGGCCGTCGACCTGGTCGTCCTCTACAAGGTCGAGGAACTGCCCAAGGGCGTCGAGCAGCAGATCGAGGTGCTGGCGCGGGCCGCGGAGCTCACCGCGGAGGCCATGCCGCATCTGCGCACGATGGAGAACCTCACCGAGTACTGGATCGAGGTCAACCGGCTGGAGAACCAGGCCGACCAGATCCACCGCAAGCTGCTGGCCCACCTCTTCAACGGCACGTACGACGCCATCGAGGTGCTGAAGCTCAAGCAGATCGTGGACGCACTGGAAGAGGCGGCCGACGCCTTCGAGCACGTGGCGAACACGGTGGAGACCATCGCGGTCAAGGAGTCCTGACCCTTTCATGGACACCTTCGCACTGGTCGTGACCATCGGGGTCGCGCTCTTCTTCACGTACACCAACGGCTTCCACGACTCGGCGAACGCGATCGCCACCTCCGTGTCCACCCGGGCGCTCACGCCCCGGGTGGCGCTCGCGATGGCGGCCGTGATGAACCTCGTCGGCGCGTTCATGGGCTCCGGGGTCGCCAAGACCGTCAGTGAGGGGGTGATCCAGACACCCGAGGGGTCGAAGGGGATGGGGATCCTCTTCGCAGCGCTGGTGGGAGCGATCGTCTGGAACCTGATCACCTGGTACTTCGGACTGCCGTCGTCCTCGTCGCACGCGCTGTTCGGAGGCATGGTCGGGGCCGCGCTGGCCGGGGGGACGACGGTCTACTGGCACGGGGTGGTCGACAAGATCGTCATCCCGATGTTCGTGTCGCCGGTGGTCGGTCTGCTCGCGGGGTATCTGGTGATGACCGCGATCATGTGGATCTTCCGGCGGGCCAATCCGCACAAGGCGAAGCGGGGCTTCCGGATCGCCCAGACGGTTTCCGCGGCGGGTATGGCGCTGGGGCACGGTCTGCAGGACGCGCAGAAGACGATGGGCATCGTGGTGATGGCGCTGGTCATCGCCGATGTCGAGGATTACGGCGATCCGATCCCGGTGTGGGTGAAGGTCGCTTGTGCGCTGATGCTGTCCGCGGGGACGTATGCGGGGGGCTGGCGCATCATGCGGACGCTGGGGCGGAAGATCATCGAGTTGGATCCGCCGCAGGGGTTCGCCGCGGAGACGACGGGGGCGTCGATCATGTTCGGGTCGGCGTTCCTGTTCCACGCGCCGATCTCCACCACGCATGTGATCACGTCGGCGATCATGGGTGTGGGAGCGACGAAGCGGGTCAACGCCGTGCGGTGGGGGGTGGCCAAGAACATCGTTCTCGGGTGGTTCATCACCATGCCGGCGGCGGGGGCGGTTGCCGCGCTGTCGTACGGGATCGTGCAGCTGGCGTTCCTGTAGGCGGGGCCGGCTGCGGTCGGCTGCGCCGTGCCGGTGGCCGGTGTTGTTGCTGGGCGGGGGTGTTGCGCAGCCTGGCGTTCGCGGGGTGCCTCCCGCACTCCCGGCTCCTCCCGCACTCCCGGCTTCGCTCGAGCGGGGGGACCCCATGAGAGGGGATTCCCGTGAGCGGGGGACCCCCACCGCCACTGGGGAGGACGGATCGCGAATCGCCCGCGGCGGCGTGGGGCTGTTCGTGGGCAGGTGGAAGGGCCCCCCCCCGGTGAGGGGGCGGGCCCTTCGGCCTCGCGGTGGCACCGCCATGCAGCACCGCGAGGGGACCGGTCAGCCGAAGCGGCCGGAGATGTAGTCCTCGGTGGCCTGGACGGACGGGTTGGAGAAGATCCGCTCCGTGTCGTCGAGCTCGATCAGCTTGCCCGGCTGGCCGACGGCGGCGAGGTTGAAGAAGGCGGTGCGGTCGGAGACGCGGGCCGCCTGCTGCATGTTGTGCGTCACGATGACGATCGTGAACTGTTCCTTCAGCTCACCGATCAGGTCCTCGATCGCGAGGGTGGAGATCGGGTCGAGCGCGGAGCAGGGTTCGTCCATCAGCAGGACGTTCGGCTCGACCGCGATGGCGCGGGCGATGCACAGCCGCTGCTGCTGGCCGCCGGAGAGACCCGAGCCCGGCTTGTTCAGGCGGTCCTTGACCTCGTTCCAGAGGTTGGCGCCCCTGAGGGACTTCTCGACGACATCGTCCAGCTCGGACTTCTTGTACTTGCCGTTCAGGCGCAGGCCCGCCGCCACGTTGTCGTACACCGACATGGTGGGGAACGGGTTCGGGCGCTGGAAGACCATGCCGACCTCACGCCGTACCGCCACCGGGTCGATGCCCGCGCCGTACAGGTTCTCGTCGTCGAGCATGACCTTGCCCTCGACCCGGCCGCCCGGCGTCACCTCGTGCATCCTGTTGAGGGTGCGCAGGAAGGTGGACTTGCCGCAGCCGGACGGGCCGATGAAGGCCGTCACGGAACGGGGCTCGACGGTCATCGAGATGTCCTCGATGGCCAGGAAGGAGCCGTAGTAGGCGTTGAGGCCGCTGACGTCGACGCGCTTGGCCATGGGTATCACTTCTTCTTTCGGATCGGGGTGGTGGCCTTCAGCGACCGGTCCTCGGGGCCTTCCAGCGGGCGATGGCCTGGGCCGCGAGGTTGAGGATCATGATGAACGCGATGAGCGTCAGGGCCGCCGCCCAGGCACGGTCGTACGCCGCGCCGGAGCCCGAGCTGTTCATGTACTGCAGGTAGATGTACATCGGGAGCGACGCCTGGGGGTCCTTGAACGGGTTGGTGTTGATGTAGTTCGTGACCCAGACCAGCAGCAGTACGGGGGCGGTCTCACCGGTGATGCGCGCGACGGAGAGCATCACGCCGGTGGTGATGCCGCCGATCGACGTCGGCAGGACCACCTTCAGGATGGTGCGCCACTTCGGGACACCCAGGGCCAGCGACGCCTCGCGCAGCTCGTTCGGGACGAGCTTGAGCATCTCCTCGGTGGAGCGGACGACGATCGGGATCATCAGGATGGACAGCGCCATGGAGCCGGCGAAGCCGGAGGGGCCCATGTCCAGGATCAGCACCCAGAGGCTGAGGATGAACAGACCCGCGACGATCGACGGGATGCCCGTCATGACGTCGACGAAGAAGGTGACGGCCTTGGCGAGCCTGCCGCGGCCGTACTCGACCAGGTAGATCGCGGTGAGCACACCCACCGGCACCGAGATCAGGGCGGCGAGACCGACCTGCTCCAGGGTGCCGAGGATGGCGTGGTAGATGCCGCCGCCGGGCTCGGTGTCGGCGACCACGCCCATGGAGTGGGTGAGGAAGTAGACGTCGAACACCTTCACGCCGCGTTCGACGGTCTCCCAGATGAGGGAGGCCAGCGGGATGACGGCCAGCAGGAAGGCCACCCACACCAGGCTGGTCGCGGTGCGGTCCCTGGCCTGGCGCCGGCCCTCGACCTTCGCGGAGATGCCGTACGACAGGACGACGAACAGGACCGCGGCGATCAGGCCCCACTGGATGTCGCTGTGCAGACCGGCCGCGGAGCTGATGCCGAGCCCGAGGACGACCGAGCCGGCGGCGACCGCCCAGGAGAACCACTTGGGCAGCGCCGCGCCGCGCAGGGAGCTGGGCTGGGGGGACAGGGTTGCGTGGCTCATGCGTTGGCCCCCGAGTACTCCTTGCGGCGGGCGATGATCAGCCGGGCCGCGCCGTTGACCAGCAGGGTGATGACGAAGAGCACCATGCCGGAGGCGATCAGCGCGTCCTGGCCCATCACGGTGGCCTCGTTGAACTTGCTGGCGATGTTCTGGGCGAAGGTGCCGCCGCCCGGGTCGAGCAGGCTGGCACTGATGTCGAACGACGGGGAGAGCACCATGGCCACGGCCATCGTCTCGCCGAGCGCGCGGCCGAGGCCCAGCATCGAGGCGGAGATGACACCGGAGCGGCCGAAGGGGAGGACCGATATGCGGATGACCTCCCAGCGGGTGGCGCCGAGGGCCAGGGCGGCCTCCTCGTGCATCCGCGGGACCTGCCGGAAGACCTCGCGGCTGACGTTGGTGATGATCGGCAGGATCATCAGTGCGAGCAGGATGCCCACGGTGAGCAGTGAGCGGGCGGGGCCGCCCTCCCAGGCGAAGACGCCGGTCCAGCCGAGGTACTCGTCGAGCCAGCTGTAGAGGCCGTCCATGTGCGGCACCAGGACGAGGACGCCCCAGAGGCCGTAGACGATGGACGGGACGGCGGCGAGCAGGTCGATCACGTAGCCGATCGGCCCGCCGAGGCGGCGGGGGGCGTAGTGCGTGATGAACAGGGCGATGCCGACCGAGATCGGGACCGCGATGACCATGGCGATCAGCGACGACACGACGGTGCCGAAGACCAGGACCGCGATGCCGAACTCCGGCGGCACGCCGGCGGGGTTCCACTCGAAGGAGGTGAGGAAGTTCGCCTCGTTCTTGCCGATGGCCAGGGCGGCGCGGTAGGTCAGGAAGGCCGCGATCGCGGCCATGAGGACCAGGACGAAGATGCCGGACCCGCGGGAGAGCCCGAGGAAGATCCGGTCACCGGGGCGGGTGGCGCCGCGCGCGGCGCGCTTGTCCGCGGGCGCGGCCGGCTCGGGGGCGGCGGGTGGCGCGGTGGGTTTCTGTGTGGTGGTGTCCATCGGGTTCTCCGGTCTGCGGAGCCGCCGGGTCGGGCGGCTCGGTCGGAGCCGTCCGGGTCCGGGGGCTCCTGTTGGCGGTGCACCGGACGGTGCGGACCGGCTCCGTGGTCGGGGCCGGTCCGCACGCTGGGATCAGGCGAGGCTCGAGATGGTCTCGCGGACCTTGGTGATGATCTCCTCGGGCATCGGGGCGTAGCCCGCGGCGGCCAGCTGGGCCTGACCGTCCTCGGAGGCCATGTAGTTCAGGAAGGACCGGGTGGTGGGCAGGGTCTCCGCCTTGTTGCCCTTGTCGCAGACGATCTCGTACGTCACCAGGACGATCGGGTAGGCGCCGTCGGCGGACGGGGTGTAGTCCAGCTCCAGGGCCAGGTCCTTGCCGGTGCCGACGACCTTGGCGGCACCGATGGCCGCGGTGGCGTTGTCGACGGTGGCCGCGACCGGCTCGGCGGCCTCGGTCTTGATGTCGACGGTGTTCAGGCCGTCCGAGGCGTAGGAGAGCTCGAAGTACGAGATCGCGCCCGAGGTCTGCTTGACCTGCTGGGCCACGCCGGAGGAACCCTGCGCGGACTGGCCGCCCTCCGCCTCCCAGGACTTGCCCGGCTCGTACTTCCAGTCGCCGGGCGCGGCGGCCTTCAGGTACTTGGTGAAGTTGTCCGTGGTGCCGGACTCGTCGGAGCGGTGGAAGGCCAGGATCTTGAGGTCGGGAAGCTTCGCGTCGGGGTTGAGCTTCGCGATGGCCTCGTCGTTCCAGTTGGTGATCTTGCTGTCGAAGATCTGCGCGAGGGTCGGCGCGTCCAGGGCGAGGGTGTCGACACCGGGGACGTTGAAGCCGACCGCGATCGGGCCGCCGACCATCGGCAGGTCGATGCCCTGGCCGCCGGAGCAGATCTCCTTGGAGGCCTCGATCTCCTCGGGCTTCAGTGCGGAGTCCGAACCGGCGAAGGCGGTCTGGCCCTGGGTGAAGGCGGTGATGCCCGCGCCCGAACCGGTCGGGTTGTAGTTGACCTGTACGCCCTTGCAGGCCGCGGTGTAGGCCTTCACCCAGGCGTCGATGGCGTTCTTCTGCGCGGAGGAGCCGGAGGCCTGGAGCTGGCCCTTGGCGTCACCGCAGTCGATGTTGCCGGCCTGTGCGGTGGCGGAGGCGTCGCCGCCGTCGGTGTTGCCACCGGTGTCGTCGGAGCCGCACGCCGTGAGGGCCAGGGCGCCGGAGACGGCGAGAGCACCGAGAGCGAGGGCCCGCCGGTTCTTGCGCTGAAGCTTCACTTGAGTTCCTTCCAGTGGCCGCCGTCCTGAATTCGGCGGCGTGCGAAGTGGGTGATGGGTCCGCCCTTGCTGCTTCGGACGATCCGCATCGCGTAAGGCCGAAATTAGGCAGAAGAGGTGAAGCGTCCGATGGGCGTACATGAACGGGGGGTGAACCCCTGAGGGCGGTGCGGTGAGGTCACGGAAAGCTCACGCCCAGGACACGGGGTGATAGCGGGCGGTCACCGTGCCGGGCGGAGGGTGGCGAGGAGGGCGTCCACGAGGGCGGCGTCGTCGGCGCGGGTGAGGTGGGCGCGGGCGGCGTCCGGGGACAGCCAGAGGACGCGGTCGACCTCGTTGTTCGGGGTGAAGGTGCCGGCGACCGCTTCGGCGGCCCAGTAGCGGACCTGCTTGGGCCGGCCGTTCGCGAGATAGCGCGCGGTGGGGAGCCCGGCGGTCGGTACGGCGGTGTGGCCCGTCTCCTCGGCGACCTCGCGCAGGGCGCCGGCCAGCGGGTCCTCACCGCGCTTCAGCTTGCCCTTGGGCCAGGACCAGTCGTCGTACTTCGGCCGGTGGACGAGACACAGCTCAAGGGTGCCGGTCACGGGGGAGCGGCGCCACAGGACGCAGCCCGCGGCCTGGACGGTGAGGGTGCGGGGACGGGGGTCGCCGGAGCCGGGGGTGTTCACCGTCTGCCCTCCGTGGGTCTGCCGTTTCCGTGCCGTGCCGGTGCTCGCACCTGTGGCGCCGTGCCCTGCGCCGTGTCAGGCCGGCGGTTTGCCGGTGTCCGCCGGCCGGGAGCCGGGGGCCGTCTTCTGCCAGGCGTGCTGGAACGCGTACCGCGCTGCCTCCACCTCATGCCGCTGATCGGCGTGGAGCACGCCCAGCGCGTACGCCGTGGCCGGGGCGATCCGCGGCGTGCGGGCCGCCTGCGCGGCGGCGGCGGCCGCCTCGGAGGCGTTGCGGTGCCGGTCGAGGGCCTCGCCGGCGGCGCGGAGACGGAGGCCGGTGCCGGTGTCGGTTGCGGTGCCCAGGACCTCGCGGGCGTAGCGGTGCAGGCGCAGGAGGAGGCGCACCTGGTGCCAGGGGGCGTCCTGCGGGTGCGGGGAGGGGTCCGGGGAGAGCCCGTGGATCAGCGCCTCCGCGTTGTACGGGCTGCCCGCCGTGAGCAGCGGCAGCGCGGCGACGGCGGCGGCGAGCCGTTCCCGCGCGGCGTCGGCCTGCGGGCGCAGGTCGGCGCCGTCGGCCGCCGGGGACAGCGGCACCTCGCTGGCGAGTAAGGCGACCTTGTCGGCGACCCCGTGGAACCGGGAGGAGCCGAGGGCCTGCAGCGCGGTGGAGTGCGCCCGGGTCCGGGCCAGCGTCAGCTGCCGGTCCAGCAGGGCGCCGGCCTTGGCGGCACCGACGGTGAGACCGCCCCGGTCGGGGGCGGGGACGGGCCGGGCGGCACGGTCCGCGTCGGAGGTGAGCACGTCGGTGCGGGGTGGCGTGGTGGTGAGGGCCGCCGTGCCGGCGGGCCCGGGGGAGTGCTCGGGGCCGCCGGCCGGCCGGCATGCGGTGGCCGCTCCGCGCACGGGGGCCGGGGCCTGGGCGGGGAAGGGGGCCGCCCCGGACAGGCGGTGCAGGGCCAGGAGGAGCTGGTCCAGACGGGCGGCGCAGGCGTGCTCCTGGGCCAGGGTGCCGCAGACCCAGGCCAGTTCGGGGCGCAGCGCCTCCGACCAGTCGGGGTCGAGCACCGGCTGGAAGGTGTGGAGGCCGGCGCTGATCCGGCGGGCCGCGCGGCGCAGCGCGCGGGCCGCCTCGACGGACTCCTCCGACGCGGCCGCACCCGCGCCGGCCTCCCGGTGGAGGCGCAGCGCGCGGAGGAACTCGGTGGCCCGGGCCCGCAGATAGCCGGCCAGCGCGTCGGCCGGTACGGGGTCCGCGGGACCGGCCGCGGGGTCCGTCGGATCAAGGTGTCGCTGTGCCACGCCGGCGCCTCCGGGCGTCTATGAGCATCTCCTGGACATTGCGCAGGGGCTGGCCGTCCAGGTCCGTCGAGTGCCGCGTCCACTCGCCGTCCGGGCCGAGGTGCCAGGAGGCCGTGGTGTCGGACATGCCGGTCTCCAGCAGCCGGTTGAGCGCGGCGCGGTGGGCCGGGTCGGTGATCCGTACCAGTGCCTCTATTCGGCGGTCGAGGTTGCGGTGCATCATGTCGGCGCTGCCGAACCACACCTCGGGCTCACCGCCGTTGCCGAAGGCGAAGACGCGGGAGTGCTCCAGGAAGCGGCCGAGGACGGACCGTACCCGGACGTTCTCCGACAGCCCCTCCACGCCCGGCCGGATGGCACAGATGCCGCGCACCCAGATGTCCACCGGGACGCCCGCCTGCGACGCCCGGTAGCAGGCGTCGATGACCGCCTCGTCGACCATCGAGTTGACCTTGATCCGTACGTACGCGGGCCGCCCGGCACGGTGGTGCCGGGCCTCCTTGTCGATCCGCGAGACCAGGCCGTCGCGCAGTGACTTGGGGGCGACGAGGAGCCGTCGGTAGGTCTCGCGGCGGGAGTAGCCGGAGAGGCGGTTGAACAGGTCGGAGAGGTCCGCGCCGACCTGCGGGTCGGCGGTGAGCACGCCGAGGTCCTCGTAGAGGCGGGCCGTCTTCGGGTGGTAGTTGCCGGTGCCGACGTGGCTGTAGCGCCGTAGCGTGTCGCCCTCCTGACGGACCACCAGGGACAGCTTGCAGTGGGTCTTCAGGCCGACCAGGCCGTAGACGACGTGGCAGCCCGCCTCCTCCAGCTTGCGCGCCCACTTGATGTTGGCGTGTTCGTCGAAGCGGGCCTTGATCTCGACCAGGACGAGGACCTGCTTGCCGGACTCGGCGGCGTCGATGAGCGCGTCGACTATGGGGGAGTCACCGGACGTCCGGTACAGGGTCTGCTTGATGGCGAGGACGTCGGGGTCGCCGGCCGCCTGCTCCAGGAACGCCTGCACGGAGGTGGAGAAGGAGTCGTAGGGGTGGTGCAGCAGCACGTCCCGGCTGCGCAGGGCCGCGAAGATGTCGGGGGCCGACGCGGACTCGACCTCCGCCAGGTCGCGGTGGGTGCCCGCGACGAACTTCGGGTACTTCAGCTCGGGCCGGTCCAGGCTGTGGATGCGGAAGAGGCCGGTGAGGTCGAGCGGGCCGGGCAGCGGGTAGACCTCCGCCTCGCTGACCTTCAGCTCGCGCACCAGCAGGTCCAGCACCTCACGGTCGATGGACTCCTCTACCTCCAGGCGCACCGGCGGTCCGAAGCGGCGCCGCATGAGCTCCTTCTCCAGTGCCTGGAGCAGGTTCTCCGCGTCGTCCTCCTCGACCTCCAGGTCCTCGTTGCGGGTCAGCCGGAAGGCGTGGTGCTGGAGCACCTCCATGCCCGGGAACAGCTCCTCCAGATGGGCCGCGATCACATCCTCGATGGGGACGTAGCGGCCGGGGGAGCTCTCCAGGAAACGGGACAGCAGCGGCGGCACCTTCACCCGGGCGAAGTGCCGGTGGCCGGTGACGGGGTTGCGTACGACGACGGCCAGGTTCAGCGACAGACCGGAGATGTACGGGAAGGGGTGCGCGGGGTCGACCGCCAGGGGGGTCAGCACCGGGAAGATCTGGTGCCGGAAGAGGGTGAAGAGCCGGGCCTGCTCCTTCTCCGTCAGCTCGCTCCAGCGGACCAGGTGGATGCCCTCCTGCGCGAGTGCGGGGGCGATGTCCTCGTGGTAGCAGGCGGCGTGCCGGGCCATCAGTTCGCGGGAGCGGGCCCAGATCATCTCCAGCACCTCGCGCGGCTGGAGGCCGGAGGCGGAGCGGGTGGCGACACCGGTGGCGATGCGGCGCTTCAGGCCGGCCACGCGGACCATGAAGAACTCGTCCAGGTTGCTGGCGAAGATCGCGAGGAAGTTCGCGCGTTCCAGCAGGGGGGTGTCGGGGTCCTCTGCGAGCTCCAGCACGCGCTCGTTGAAGGCGAGCCAGCTGCGTTCCCGGTCGAGGAAGCGGCCCTGGGGCAGGGGGGCGCCGTCGGTGGGCGTCTCCTCGTAACCGTCGAGGTCCGCGTCGATGTCCGGTTCCAGGTCGGAGACCACTCCGGCCAGGGTGTGCGGGCGGTGGGCGGCGATGGAGCCCACGGAGGGCTGCGGGTGCTGTACCTGTGCCTGGGCGTTGGGCTGGCTCATGGCCCCATTCTTCCGTGCCGGGGGCGTCACGGGCGCGTCGGAACGCGGGGGAGGGAGCGGTGGGGGCCCTGGGACGGCACCGGTGCCCCCGTTCACCCGTCGGGGCGGTGCGGGGTCTGGCACGGCGGGATGCATTGGCCGAGCGTCGCAAGTCTGTCTGAATCAGCGGTTACGGAGACATGACGTGCGGGGTGCCGGGCGGCGGCTCGCGGGGGTGTGGTGCGGTGCGGCGGTGGGAGGGCTCCCCGCTTCCGGCTGTGCTCGCGTCCACCGTCAGGGGCGTGCCGGTCGGCGTATCTGCCGGCGGGGCGGTCGGGCTGGGCGGGGGTGTCGCGCGGCCCGGCGGCTGCGGGGTGCCTCCCCATTCCCGGTTTCTCCCCCACCCTCGACCGCGCTCGAGCGGGGGACCCCCATCGCCCTGGGGGTGTCTTCCGGGCCTTCGAGGCACCGGGGGAGGCACGACTGCCCGCAGGGGGCGGGGCGGGGTGGTGGGATCGCCCGCAGTGGGGCCCGGTGGGTGGGGTGTGAGGGTGGCCCCCGGTCCGTGGAAGGTGAAGCGGTCGGGCGGGGGCCGTAGGAGGGACGTCAGGGGGTGCGGTGGCGCAGGACGCGGAAGGCCGTGTAGGCCAGGAGGGCGGCGACGGCGAGCACGATGCCGGAGGCGACCAGTTGGAGCGGCCAGTAGTGGGCGGCGGGGTGGAGGTCGCGGTAGAAGCTGACGGCGCCCATGTCGGACAGTGCCGCCTCGCAGCTGGGCGCCATGCTGGAGTAGCAGGGGAGGTCCAGCCGGTCGCCGTCGGCGGTCACCACGCCCTGGCCGGTCACGATGCCCCAGCCCTTCGGGCCGTACGTCAGGCTGCTGGTCCTGGTGGCCGCGGGCCACAGCTGCGGCAGGACGGCGTGGACGGCCGCCCACAGCGCCCCGAGGGCGACGGCGCCCGTGGCGAGCGCGGCCGGCGCGCGGCGCAGCAGCAGCCCCGCGAGGACGCCTGCGGCCAGCCCGGCCAGGGCGAAGGCCACCGGGAGGGTGCCGTTGGCGTAGAAGGTGGGGAAGTGGTCCCACGACATGGTGATGGTGTCGATGCGCCCCTCGGCCGTGGTCCAGGCCAGGCGGTGCAGCAGGGCGAGCAGGCCGGTCGCCGCGAGGATCAGTGCGGCCGGGAAGGCGAGGCGGGAGGCCAGCCAGCGGGCCGGGGAGACGCCCTGCGTCCAGGCGAGGCGGGCCGTGCCGGACTCCAGCTCACGGCCGGTGAGCGAGCCGCCGGCCCAGGCGGCGACCAGGAACGGCACGGCCAGCACGGCGTAGGTCGTGTAGGTGTAGACCTGCTTGTAGCGGTTGGCTTCCTGCTCGTAGGAGCAGCTCGGGTCGTGGTCGCAGGCCTTGTACTGCTGCCAGGCCGTCTCCGAGGCGTCGGTGAGCGGGCCGCCGAGCCACAGCAGCGCCGCGGCGGTCAGCAGTACGAGCGCCGCACCGGCGAGCAGGGCCGGGCGGTGCAGCCGCATCAGCCAGCGCAGCTGCCGGGGGGCGGGCGCGGGGCCCGGGCCGGCGGTGGGCGTGGCCGGGGCGGTGGTCTGGGTGGCGCTCACGCGGCGGCCTCCGTGGTGTCGGGCGCCGGGGTGAGGGCGGGGGCGCCGGGGTTGCGCAGGTAGGACAGGACGAGTTCCTCGAGGGACGGCGTGCTGGTGCGCCAGTCGCCCTGCAGCGGTCCGGCCGGGCGCAGCAGCGCGCTGAGCTGGCGGCCGGTGGTGCGGGACTCGACGACCGCGTGCGGGGTCAGCTCGGTATCCGCGGGGGCGGCCACGCGGGTATGGGCCGCCAGCAGGTCGTCGATCTCGCCGGCGAGACGGACCCGGCCGCCGCCGATCAGCAGCAGATGGTCGCAGGAGTCCTCCAGTTCGGCGACTACGTGGGAGGACATGACGATCGTCGTGCCGTGCTCGGCGGCCTGCCCCATCAGTACGCCCATCAGTTCGTGCCGGGCCAGTGGATCGAGGTCGGCCATCGGCTCGTCCATGAGCAGCAGCTCGGGGCGTTTGCCCAGAGCCAGGGCGAGGGCGACCCGGGTGCGCTGGCCGCCGGAGAGCGTGCGGATCCGCGCCCGCGGGTCCAGGTCGCCGCCGGCCACGACCCGCCCGGCGGTGTCCGCGTCCCAGCGGCCCGGATTCAGGTCGGCGCCCATGAGCAGCGTCTCGGCGACGCTGAGCTGCGGGTACAGCGGCTTGTCCTGGCCGACGAAGCCCACCCGGGGGCGGGCCGTCGCCGGGTCCGTGCCGAGGACGGTGACCGTGCCCTCGGTGGGGACGAGCAGCCCGGCGGCGAGGGTAAGCAGCGTGGACTTGCCCGCGCCGTTGGGTCCGACGACGGCGCAGACGCGTCCGGCGGGCAGCCTGAAGGAACAGTCGCGCAGCGCCCAGACGGCGCGTCGGCCGAAGCGCTTGCCCAGCGCGTCTGCCTCGATGGCCGGGACGGTCATGACGGGTCTCCCTGAGAGGTCTTCGGAGGTTCTGTGCGGTGGGCCGGCGTCGGGCCGGGTGCTGCCGGCGGGCCGGGTGCCGGCCCCGCGCCGGGTGGGCCTGCCGGGTAGTACGTCTCGAGTACGGAGGTGAAGAGCGCGGCGACGTCCTCCCGCTCCAGTCCGGCCGCGCGGGCCCGGGACACCCAGGCCTCCAGTTCGGCGGGCAGCGGGGAGTCGGCGGGAGTGGTGCCCAGGGAACGCTGTACGAAGGTGCCGAGGCCGCGCCGCGCCTCGACCAGGCCCTCACGCTCCAGCTCGCGGTAGGCCTTCAGCACGGTGTTGGGGTTGACGGCGGTGGCCTCGACGACCTCGCGGGCCGTGGGCAGCTTGTCGCCGGGCGCCAGCAGCCCTAGGCGCAGGGCCAGTTTGGTCTGCTGCACGATCTGGACGTAGGTGGCCACCCCACTGTGCCGGTCGATGCGGTAGTCGACCACTCGATAACCACCCTTTCACTAGTTGACTAGTGAAAGGGTGGTGCGGGGCGGGCGAAAAGTCAACCCGGCATCCTGTGAACCGGTCGGCCGGGCGCGTCCGATGAGGAGACGTGAGCGAAACGAGAAGCGACGGGGAGCTGCTGCGCGCGATCGCGGCGGACGCGGACCGGCGCGCCTTCGAGGAGCTGTACCGGCGGTACGCGCCGTGGCTGACCGCCCGCATGCGCAGCCGGTGCGCCGACGCGGGCCTCGTCGACGACGTGGTCCAGGAGACGTTCCTCGCGGTGTGGCGCGGCACGGCCCGCTACCGGGAGGGGACGGCCGGCGCGGACGCCGCCGGATGGCTGTGGCGGATCGCCTCGCGCCGGCTGGTCGACGCACTGCGCGGCGCCGGCGCGCGCGGCCGGCTGCGGCAGACCCTCGCACGGCTGCGGCACCGGGACGAGGCGTCGGCGGAGGAGCGCGTACTCGCCGGGGTGGAGCACGGGGACCTCGCCGGTGCCCTGGTCCGGCTGTCGCCGGAGCTGCGCGCGGTGCTCCAGGCCACGGTCGTCGACGGGCTGACCACCCGCGAGGCAGCCGTCCTGCTCGGCATCCCGCCGGGCACGGTCAAGACACGGGCGATGCGGGCCCGCAGGCAACTCCGGGAGGCGCTGGCATGACGAACGCGACAACGGGCTGGCACGTACCCGAAGAGGATCTGCGGGCCTACGCCCGGGGCGAGCTGGAACCGCCCATGCTGTGGTCGGCCGACACCCACCTCACCGCCTGTGCCCACTGCCGGAGTGTCCTCGCCGCGGCCGGCGACCCCGTCCGGCTCGACGCGGGCTGGGAACGCCTCGACGCCGAACTCGACGCGCCGAGGCCGGGGCTCCTGGAGTCCCTGCTCGTGCGGCTCGGCGTCGCCGACCACACCGCACGGCTGCTGGCGGCCACCCCGGCGCTGCGCGGCTCCTGGCTCGGCGCGGTCGTCGCCGTCCTCCTGCTCACCGCGGCCGTCGCCGCGGGCCAGGACACCACCGGCTCGCCCACCCTCTTCCTCGCGCTCGCACCGCTGCTGCCCCTCGTCGGGGTCGCGCTGTCGTACGGGCCCGTCCTGGACCCGACGTACGAGATGGCGGTCGTCGCCCCGATGCACGGCTTCCGGCTACTGATGATCCGCACGGTGGCGGCACTCGGCGCCGGGCTCTGCCTCAACGGGCTCGCCACCCTCGCCCTGCCCGGGTACGGGCTGCGCGCCCTGGCCTGGCTGCTGCCCGCCCTCGCGCTCACCGCGACCGCCCTCGCGCTCACGGCCCGGCTGGGCCCGGTACCGGCGCCGCTGCTCGTCGGCGGCGGCTGGATCGCGCTGCTGCTCACGGCGGACGCGGCACGGGCCGGTGAGGACAGCCCGCTCGCCCCGTTCACCGCGGCGGGCCAGGGCGTGTCCGCGGCGGTGGCCGTACTCGCCGCCGGACTCCTCGTCCTGCTCCGTGACCGTTTCGACGTGGGCCGGGGGGAGGCACCCTGACCCTCCCCGGCGCCTTCCCGGACGCCGGGGCGAAAGGGCCCGGATGCCCCGGCCCTCCCGAGCCGGGGCACCGCGGGCCCGGCCGCCTGGATCCCCGCCGCCGGAGAGCCGCGGCGTCCTACGCCGCCCGGCCCCTGCCCTGACCGCCTCTGCTCCCCGTTGCCGGGGGTGCCACGACCCGACTGTTCCTGCTCCCCGTCGCCGGGGATGCCACGACCTGACCGCCCTCGCTCCCCGTTGCCGGGGACGCGACGACCCGACTGTTCCTGCTCCCCGTCGCCGGGGATGCCACGACCTGACCGCCCTCGCTCCCCGTCGCCGGGGACGCGACGACTTGACCGCCCTCGCTCCCCGTTGCCGGGGACGTGACGACCCGACTGTTCCTGCTCCCCGTCGCCGGGGGCGCGACGACCCGACCGCCCCCGCTCCCCGCAGGGGCCCGCGGTGCACGTCACCGCCCCGCCACCGCTTCCGCCCGTTCGACTCCCCTCTACCTGTACGGAGTTCCGTATGACCGCCACTGTCTCCGCCTCCGGGCTGAGCCTCCACTACGGACGCACCCGCGCCCTCGACGACGTCTCACTCAGCCTGTCCACCGGTGTCACGGGGCTGCTCGGGCCCAACGGGGCCGGCAAGACGACGCTGCTGCGGGTGCTCGCCACCGCCGTACCGGCAGACCGGGGCGCGTTCACCGTGCTCGGGCACGACCCCGCCACCTCGCGCGGCCGGCAGGAGGTGCGGCGCCACCTCGGCTACCTGCCGCAGACCCCCGGCTTCCACCCCGACTTCACCGCCTTCGAGTTCGTCGACTACGTGGCGATCCTCAAGGAGCTCACCGACCGCGCCGCCCGGCACCGTGAGGTGCGGCGGGCGCTCGACGAGGCCGGGCTCGCCGACGTACGCGGCAAGCGCATCAAGAAGCTGTCCGGCGGAATGCGGCAGCGGGTGGCGCTCGCGGCCGCGCTCGTCGGGGACCCCGGGTTCGTCGTCCTCGACGAGCCGACCGTCGGACTCGACCCCGAACAGCGCATGCGCTTCCGTGAGCTGATCGCGCGGGCCGGGGAGGACCGTACGGTGCTGCTGTCCACGCACCAGACGGAGGACGTGGCGATGCTCTGCAACCGGGTGGTGGTCCTGGCCGACGGCACCGTCCGCTTCGACGGCACCCCCGCCGAGCTGACCGCGCAGGCCGCCGGACGGGTGTGGAGCAGCGCCGGGCGGGACGCGGGCGCGAAGGCCGGATGGCGCACCGGGACGGGCACCTTCCGCAACGTGGGCGACCCGCCCACCGGCGCCGACCTGGTCGAACCCACTCTGGAGGACGGCTACCTGCTGACCCTCGACGGCACGAGCGCGGCGGTGACGGCATGACCACGACGACGGAGCGTCCCGCCCCCGCCACGGTGACGACCGGACGCCGCGCCTCCTGGGCGGCCGTGTTCGTCCTGGCCGGTTTCGAGACCCGCAGACTTCTGCTCCGGGTGCCCGTGCTGGTCGCGTTCGGGGTCTATGCCGCCTGGATCGGGTGGCGGGCCCTCGACGCCTACGACGGTTTCCCCGCGCTGCAGGACGTCGACCGGGCCACCCAGAACGGGCCGCAGCTCGTCGGCCTGGCGGTGCTGCTGAGCGTGCACCAGGCCGTGCTGCGCTCGCGCCGGCACGACACCGACCGGCACCTGTCCGTGCTGATGGTCCAGCCGTGGCGCCGTACGGTCGCGCATCTGCTGTCCGTCGTGCCGGTGGCGCTGCTCGTCGCGCTGTGCGTGGGCGCCCAGTTCACCCGGGAGGCGCTCAAGCCGGGCGCCGTCGGGCACGGCTCCCCGGGCGAACTCCTGGTCGGGCCGCTGTCGGTGCTGCTGTTCGGCGGGTTCGGCGTACTGCTGGGCCGGTTGCTGCCCGTACCTCTCGCCGCCCCGCTGCTGATCGTCTTCCTCCTCTTCTTCTTCGCGCTCGCGGCGGAGCCCACCGGCGAGGGCTGGACACGGTGGCTGGTGCCGTCGGTCGGCGAGAACAGTGTCGCCACGCTCCCGTCCGACCTGATCGGCCGCCCCGCCGGCTGGCACGCCCTCTATCTCGCGGGCCTCGCCCTGAGCGTGGCTCTGCTGGCGGTGCTGGTCTCCGGGGCCAGGCTGCGGACCGTCCAGGCGTGTGTCGCCTGCGCGGTGGCGCTGACGACGGTCGGCGCGGTGGGGCAGTCCCGGGGTGTGCCGGAGGAGGTGACCGCGGCGCGCGAGCAGGCCACCGTCGCCCCGGAGAAGACGCAGAAGTGCGTCGAACGGGACGGCACCACGTACTGCGCCTTCCCCGAGTGGGGGCCGCGTACCGGCGACTGGGCGGGGATCGTGGACGACGTGCGCTCCCGCGCCGGAGGAGGCGGCGCCGGGGACCGGCCGCTGACCGTACGGCAGCGGATCGAGGCGCGTTACGGCCTGGACGGAGACGCCGCGCTCGCCCCGTCCGCCCGGCCGGACGAGGTGACCGTCGGCACGTCGTGGGGCGGCAGCCGGGTCCCGGAGTTCGCCGTCACCGTCGCCGGTGTGCTGGTCACCGGCGGGGAGGAGGCGCTGGGCGAGATGTGCGACGGCCGGATCGTCACCGTGATGTGGCTGGGCCTCGCCGGCCGGCCCGACCCGGTGGCCGATCTGCGGCGGGTGCGTCTGGACGACAGCGCCTCCGGCTCGGCGATCGTCATCTCGCAGACGGAGCCGCTGTCGATGACCACCGCCCACACGGAACTCGTGGTGGACCTGCTGGGACAGCCCCGGGACGAGGTCGCGGCGAAGGTGAAGGACGGCTGGGCCGAGCTGACCGCCCCGGGCGTGACGACCGAGCGGGTCGCGGGGGTGCTGGGCGTGGACGCGCCGGAGGGGGAGGACGAGTGCGAGTGATCGGGGAGTCGGTGAGCGTCCGGCCGCCGGCCGGCGGCAGACCCCCGGTGCCGCTGACGCAGTCGGCGTCGGAGCTGCTGCGGCCGGTCGTACGGACCATGCCCTGGCGGATGATCGCGACGGCCGCCGGTCTCGGCCTGTCGCTCGCCGCCTACCCGGGGCTGACGGACGACGAGCCGAGCCCGTGGTCGGCGCTGATCGCCCTGCGGGCGGCCGCCGTGGCCTTCGCCCTGGGGGCGGCCTTCCTGCTGGACGATCCGGCCCGGCAGATCACGGCGGCCGTCCCCACCAGGCGCGCCCTCCGTCACGGGCTGCGCCTCGCCCTCCTCGTCCCGGTCGCCGCCGTGTGGTGGACCGCGTCCCTGCTCGCCGTCCCGGAGCCGGTACGCCCCCCGGTGGCCGGGACGACCGTCGAGGCGGCGACGATCCTGGCCCTCGCCCTGACCGGGGCGGCGCTGGCGGTGCACCGCGGGGACAGCGTCCGGCCGGGGCAGGCGGTCGCCGGGTTCCTGCTCGCCTCCGCGGTCCTGGCGCCGCTGCTGTCCCCCGACAGCTGGGCTCTCTTCGTGGACCCCGGCGACCCCAGGTGGGCGGTCGCCCACGACCGCTGGACGGTGCTGCTGTGTGCCGTGCTGCTGACGGGGGCGGCGGCCGCGACGGAGCCGGTACGGGGCTCGGCGCGCCGTCGGCTCAGGTCTCGGTCCGGTACATCAGATCGGTCTCGTGGGTGACGAACCCCAGCCGCTCGTAGACGGACACCGCCGCCTTGTTGTCGGCGTCCACGTAGAGCATGGCCGTCGGCAGTCCCCTGCCCGCCAGATACCGCAGCCCGATCGTGGTGAGGGACTTGCCGAGGCCGCCGCCCTGGGCGTCGGGGCTCACGCCGAGGACGTACACCTCGCCCAGCCCCTCCGCCTCGTGCGCCTTGGTCCAGTGGAAGCCGACGAGGCGGCCGTCCCGCTCCGCGAGGAAGAACCCCTCGGGGTCGAACCACGGTTCGGCCTTGCGGTCGTCGAGGTCGCGCTGGGTGAGGGAACCCTGCTCGGGGTGGTGGGCGAAGGCGGCGGCGTTCACCGCGAGCCAGGCCGCGTCGTCCCGGCCGGGCAGATACGTACGGACCCGCACGCCCTTGGGCAGCTCCGGCTCGAGCCCGGCGAGGCCGGCCAGCGGGCGGCGCATCTGCCGCAGTTCGCGGAAGAGCGTCAGTCCGAGCACCTGCGCCAGATGCCGGGCGGCGGCGTGACCGCCGTGCGCCCACACCCGCAGCCGCTTGCCGGAGGCGGCGAGCAGCGCGTTGCCGAGGGCCCTCCCGTGTCCGTGGCCCCGGTGGGAGGGGTGCACGACCAGTTCGGCGGCCGGCGGTTCCACCGGATCGGTGTCCTCCAGCTGGGCGTATCCGACGAGTTCGCCGTCGACGTGGAGCAGCAGGTGCGAGACCCCTTCCCGCTCCCCGCCGCGCAGTTGCAGCCGCCCCTGTTCGGACACCGCCTGCTGACCGTCGGTCCGGGCGGCCTCGGCGAGCAGGGCGAGCACCGCCTCGGTCTGCTCGGGAGAGAGCGCGGCGTGGGTCTGGAGGGAGCGGGGCCGGCCGGGCCGTGCGAAGTCGTCGCTGGTCATGCGTACGAGGGTAAGGGGATCGCGCGAAAGGGCGGCGCACAAAGGACGACAACGGTGTCGGTGAAAAACACATCAGGATGTAACCCCGAATGGCCTGTCGCGCTACGCGCGTTGACTCTAGGCTGCGCCGGTACCCACTCGGACCCACAGGGGGGCGTATGCCAGCCACATCCCCGGCGCAGCACCCGAACCACCCGCGCCGCAGACGCCGTACGAACCGACTTCTCGCGACCGCCGCCGGTGTCCTCACCGCCGGCGCGCTGGCCGCCGCCGCCCTGCCCGGGTCGGCGACCGCCGGCGAGCACCACGGGGGCAAGGGCACGCCGCACGGCCACCACCACGACCGGCCGGGCCGCTACCAGGACGTGCAACTGCTGTCCTTCAACGACCTGCACGGCAACCTGGAACCCCCGGCGGGCTCCTCCGGCCGGGTCACCGAACTCCAGCCGGACGGCACGACGACGACCATCGACGCGGGCGGCGTCGAGTACCTGGCCACACACCTGCGCGAGGCCCGCAAGGGCAACCGCTACTCGATCACCGCGGCCGGCGGCGACATGGTCGGCGCGTCCCCGCTGATCTCGGGTCTCTTCCACGACGAGCCCACCATCGAGGCGCTGAACAGGCTCGACCTGGACGTCACCTCGGTCGGCAACCACGAGTTCGACGAGGGCGCGCGCGAGCTGGGCCGCCTCCAGAACGGCGGCTGCCACCCGGTGGACGGCTGCTACACCGACAAGAAGTTCGAGGGCGCCGACTTCCCGTACCTGGCGGCCAACGTCCTCGACGAGAAGACCAGGAAGCCCCTTCTCAAGCCCTACTGGGTGTGGAAGCAGCAGGGCGTCAGGGTCGGCTTCATCGGCGTCACCCTCGAGGGCACCCCGGACATCGTCTCCGCCGAGGGCGTGAAGGGCCTGTCCTTCAAGGACGAGGTCGAGACGATCAACAAGTACGCCGCGGAACTGCGCCGCAAGGGCGTGAGGTCCATCGTGGCGCTCATCCACGAGGGCGGCTTCCCGGCCTCCTCCTCCTACAACTACGACTGCGACTCCCCGGGCGCCGGCGACGGCATCTCGGGCCCGATCGCGGACATCGCCGAGAACGTCACGCCGGACGTGGACGCGCTGGTCACCGGCCACACCCACGCGGCGTACGCCTGCACCATCCCCGACCCGTCCGGCAAGCCGCGCACGGTCACCTCGGCCGCGTCCTTCGGCCGCCTCTACACGGACACCACGCTGACGTACGACCGCCGGACGGGTGACATCGCCCGTACGGCCGTGAAGTCCGCGAACCACGTCGTCACCCGGGGCGTCCCCAGGGCGCCCGACATGACCCGCCTGATCGACCGGTGGAACACCCTCGCCGCGCCCATCGGCAACCGCCCGATCGGCTACATCTCCGGCGACATCGTCCGCGACGGCGTGGAATCCCCGCTCGGTGACCTGATCGCCGACGCCCAGCTGGAGTACGGCAGGACCCTGGACCCGGAGACCGACCTCGCGCTGATGAACCCGGGCGGCATCCGTGCCTCGCTCACCCACGAGGCCAGTGGCTCCGAGGGCGACGGCGTGGTCACCTTCGCCGAGGGCTTCACCGTCCAGCCGTTCGCCAACACGGTGAACCTCCAGGACTTCACCGGCGCCCAGCTGATCCAGGCGCTGAAGGAGCAGGTCAGCGGCCCGAACGAGGCGGCCCCGAAGATCCTCCAGATCTCGTCCGGGCTGACCTACACCCTGGACCTGACCCGGTCGGGCGCGGACCGCGTGGTCACGGACTCCATCAGGCTCGACGGTTCCGCGATCGACCCGGCCGCCACCTACCGCGTCGCGACGAACAGCTTCCTCGCGGGCGGCGGCGACGGCTTCCCGACCCTGGGCGAAGGCACGGGCGACCTGGTCGGCGAGGACGACCTGACGGCCCTCGAGCAGTACCTGACCGCCAACTCGACCCCGGCGGCCCCGATCGCCCCGCCGGCGGCGGACCGCATCACCCTCGTGCAGTAGCAGCCACGGCCGGGGCCGGTACGAGGACGTCGACACGCCTCGTACCGGCCCCGCGCCATGTCCATCGCGGCATACGGGCCGCCCGCCCCGCGTTGTCCACAGGGAAGGCAGCCGCGACACGCGGGCCGGCCTGTTCCTCCTCCCACAGCCAGGCTTCCGTCAGGGGGAACGGCCGGCTGGGATCACGCTCCACCTCCTCCTCGCCGTCCCAGTCGTCGGGCAGCCGGGCCAGCGGCAGCAGCCCGTAGTGCGGCGGTCCGGAGGCCGAGCCGTCCGCGATCTCGGCGACGAAGGTCCGGTAGGGCTCGGGCAGCACGACACCGTGCTCGGCCTCGAAGGCGCGCACGGCGTCCCACCCCAGCGCGGGCTCCCGTCCTTCCGTGCCCTCGAACGCCGCTCGTATCGCGGCCAGGTCCGCCGGATCGGCGTGGTCGGTGTTCACCCGGTACACCTACCACCGCACACCGACAGTCCGCCCCGGAACGACGTCACTCGGCGGCGGGGGCGTGCGCGAGGGCACTCGGCGTCATACAGCCGACGATCGCCGGGGCCTCCTGGACCAGCGAGTCGTCGGTGAGGGCCTCCACCATGAACAGGGCGAAGTCCACCCGGCGGGTCAGATTGCCGGCCAGGACCGGATCGCCCACGTGCCGGCTCCACACGGGCAGGCCCTGGCTCTCCCCCTCCTCCAGGTCGCTGCCGCGCACCACGGTCCACCGGGTGTCGCTGGCGAACACCCGCCGGCACGCCTCCACCTGGTCGTCGATCTCGACCACACGGAGGAGCTTGGCGAGCACGGACGCGATCCGGACGCCCAGCAGGAACATCCGTGAGTACCTGTCCTTGCCGTCGCGGGTGATGTGCCAGCCGCAGGAGAACACCAGGCGGGCGCCGGGGCGTGCGTGGTCGAGCACCGCCTGCGCCGTGCCCGACGCGTACTGCCGCACGCCCCAGGGCACCAGCACGGTCAGCACCCCGTCGCATCCCGCGACCGCCCGCCGGATCACGTCCGGGTCGTTCGTGGGCCCGGGTACGACGGTCATCCGGCCCTCGAACTCCGCCAGTTTCGGCACGCTGCGCTCCCGGCACACGCCGACCACCTCGTAACCGCGTTCGAGCGCGTGCCGGACCATGTACCGCCCCAGCTTCCCTGAAGCCCCGATGACGCAGACCTTGCGCATGCGATCAGTCCCCATGACAGTCCCCTCCGCCGGATCGCCGACCTTATGATGTAAGGCAAGGTAGCCTTATGCCGTAAGTTGGTCAATGAACGGGAGAGGGAGAGGGCGGATGCCCGAGGGAGGCAAGGGCCGGCGCAAGGCGTCGGCGCGCACCCCGCTCAGCCGCGAGCGCGTGATCCGCACGGCGGTGGCGGTGGCGGACGAGAAGGGGTCGGCCGCGCTCACCATGCGGGCCATCGCCGAGCCGCTCGGGGTCGAGGCGATGTCGCTCTACCACCACGTGGCGGGCAGGGAGGACATCCTCGACGGCATGGTGGACGCGGTGTTCGGCGAGATCGACCTGCCTCCGCGCGACACGGACTGGAAGAGCGCGATGCGCCACCGGGCGGACTCCGCCCGCGCCGTCCTCGGACGCCATCCGTGGGCCATCGGCCTCATGGATTCCCGCTCGACGCCCGGCCCCGCGACCCTGCGTCACCACGACGCGGTCATCGGGGCGCTGCGCGCGGCGGGCTTCTCCGTCGGGATGACGGCGCACGCCTTCTCGGTGATCGACAGCTACCTGTACGGATTCGTCCTCCAGGAGCTGGCCATGCCGTTCGGGGACACGGCGGAGATGGAACAGGTCGCCGGTGCCCTGGTGCGCGAGATGCCCGCCGGCGCCTACCCCCACCTCACCGAACTGGCCACCGAGCGGGTGCTCAAGCCCGGCTACGACTACGCCGACGAGTTCGCCTTCGGCCTCACCCTCATCCTCGACGCCCTCCACCCCGACGAGGCCCCGGCCGGCTGAGCCGCACCGGTGGCCCGGGGACGCCGGGCCGCCGCCGGGTCACGGCGCCTCCGGTGGCGGGGTCGGGGCGCCCGGGAGGCGGATGGTGGCGGTCATGCCGGTGTCCTCGGCCGGGGCCAGGGTGACCTCGCCGCCGGCCTGGTGGACCGTGCGCGCCACGATGGAGAGGCCCAGGCCGGAGCCGGGGAGGGCGCGGGCGCCGGGAGAGCGCCAGAAGCGGTCGAAGACGTACGGGAGTTCGTCGGCGGGCATGCCGGGACCGTGGTCGCGGACGGTGAGGACGCCGCCGGTGAGGCGGACCTCGACCGTGCCGCCCGGCGGGCTGAACTTCACCGCGTTGTCGAGCACGTTGACCACCGCCCGTTCCAGGGCGGCCGGTTCCGCCCGTACGTACCAGGGGTGAAGGTCCGCCGTGATGGTCAGCTCCGGGCCGCGCAGCCGGGCGCGGCGCAGGGCCGACTCGACGGCGTCGTGCCAGGCGACGATCTGGGTGCGGCCGGCGTGCGGATCGGTGTCCGGACGGGACAGCTCCTGCAGGTCACCGATGAGGGCGGCCAGTTCGGTCATCTGTGCCTTGACCGAGGTCAGCAGGGCCTTGCGGTCCTCGGCGGGCAGCGGGCGGCCCGTCTCCTCGCTGCGGCTGAAGAGTTCGATGTTGGTGCGCAGGGACGTGAGGGGGGTGCGCAGCTCGTGGCCGGCGTCCGCGATGAGCTGCTGCTGCAGATCGCGGGAGCTGGCGAGCGCGGACGTCATCGAGTTGAAGGAGTGGGAGAGCCGGGCGATCTCGTCCTCGGAGTCGTCCTCCACGGGGATGCGGATGCCCAGATCCTCGGTGCGGGCCACGTGCTCGACGGCCTCGGTGAGCCGGTCGACCGGGCGCAGTCCGGCGCGGGCGACGGCGAGACCCGCGGCGGCGGAGCCGAGGACGCCGACTCCCGAGACGAGCAGCAGGAGCAGGGCCAGTTCGTTGAGTGTGGACCGGGTGTTGTCGAGCGGCACCGCGACGGCGAAGGCGTACTCCTGGACCACGGCCCGGCCCAGCGGACCGGTCTCGATGACGACGGCCGTCGTCAGCACGCGCACCGGCCGGCCCTCGCTGTCGGTGCCGTTGCGGAAGACACCCTCCTCCGGGTCCGGGTGCGCGGCCACCTCCTCGTCGCCGTCCGTGACGGCGATCGCGGCCGCGGAGTAGGGCAGCACGCAGACACGGCCGTCCGCGCCGACCAGCTGGGCGTACTGCTTGCTGCGCGGGGCGATGGTGCCCGTGTCGGACGGCTCCTGGACACAGGTGTGGGTGAGCTGCTCGAACTCCTCCCGCTGGAGGGTGAGGACCGACGACCGCAGATCGTCGTCGATCTCGTCGTACAGCTTCCCCTGCACGATGAACCAGCAGGTCACGGAGACCGCCGCCACCGCGAACGCCACCGCCGCCGCCACCAGCAGGGACAGCCGCGCACGGATCGGGAGCGAGCGGAAACGGCGTACCGGCCCGGCCGCTCCGCGCCGCCCGGTCACTCCGGCCAGCCCTGCCGCAGCGCGTACCCCACCCCCCGCACCGTGTGTACCAGACGCGGTTCGCCGCCCGCCTCGGTCTTGCGGCGCAGGTACATGACGTACACGTCGAGCGAGTTGGAGGACGGTTCGAAGTCGAAGCCCCACACCGCCTTCAGGATCTGCTCACGGGTGAGCACCTGCCGCGGGTGGGCCATGAACATCTCCAGCAGGGTGAACTCCGTGCGGGTCAGCTCCACGGGCCGGTCGCCGCGCGTGACCTCCCGCGTGACCAGGTTCATCCGCAGGTCGGCGAAGGTGAGCACGTCGTCCGACTCGGCCGAGGCGGCCACCGCCGCCGCGTACGAGCTGCGGCGCAGCAGCGCGCGGATACGGGCGAACAGCTCGTCCAGCTCGAACGGCTTGACCAGGTAGTCGTCGGCCCCCGCGTCCAGCCCCGTCACCCGGTCGCCGACGGTGTCGCGGGCCGTCAGCATCAGGATGGGCGTGGTGTCGCCGGTGGCACGGATGCGGCGGGCGGCGGTGAGGCCGTCCATGCGGGGCATCTGGATGTCGAGGACCAGCAGGTCCGGCCGGTACGCCGCCGTCTTCTCCAGGGCGTCCGCGCCGTCGACGGCGACCTCGGTGCCGTACCCCTCGAAGGCCAGGCTGCGCTGGAGCGCTTCGCGCACCGCCGGCTCGTCGTCGACGATCAGGACGCGCTGGGGGGCTCGGTCGCCTTCTGCGGGGGCGGGGTTCATCGGATGTCGGGTTCCTCTGTCTGCTGTCTGCTGTCTGCGGAGGACGGCGATGCGGCGGGGCGGGAAGACAGGGCCGGTGTCCGGTCTCCCGGGTCCTCAGCGTCGCACGTTTCCCCGGCCTCGCGTCAGTTCATCGCACCGGAGCGCAGGGCCGGCAGATCGGCCTTGACCGTGTCGACCGGGATGGCGAAGCCCAGGCCCACGCTGCCGGCCGCGGAGGAGTCCGCGCCGCTGGGCGCGTACATCGCCGAGTTGACGCCGATGATGTCGCCGTTCATGTCGATCAGCGCGCCGCCGGAGTTGCCGGGGTTCAGCGAGGCGTCGGTCTGGATCGCCTTGTACGTGGTGGTCGAGCCGCCGGTGTCGCCGTTGAACTGGCGGCCGTCGTACTCGAACGGCCAGCCGCCACCCCGCTGCTGTCCCCGGCTCTGGTCCGTCGAGACGGTCACGTCCCGGTCGAGCGCGGAGACGATACCGCTGGTCACCGTGCCGGTCAGGCCCTCGGGCGAGCCGATCGCCACGACCTGGTCCCCTACCTGCACGCCGTCGGACTCACCGAGCGTGGCCTCCGTCAGACCGGAGGCGTTCTCGAGCTTGATCAGCGCCAGGTCCTTGCCGCTGTCGGTGCCGACGACCTTCGCCGTGTACGCCGTGCCGTCGTCGGTGCGCACCTTGACCGAGGAGGCCCCGGCGACGACGTGGTTGTTGGTGATGATCTCACCGTCGTCCGAGATGATCACACCGGAGCCGGTGGAGGAGCCGGTGCCGGTGGTCGCCCTGATCTCGACGATGCTCGGACCGACCGCCCTGGCGACACCGGAGACCGTGCCCTTCTGGCTCGACGGTACGACGTGGGTGCTGGTCGAACTCGAGGAGGCGGCCGAGCCGTCGCCGGTCAGCTCCTGGATGCCGTAGGCGGTGCCGCCGCCGACGGCCGCCGCGACGATCGCCACGGCGGCGAGCAGGGTGGCGGGGCCACGGGCGCGCCTTCGCCGCGGGACATGGTGCGAGGGCTGCGCGGGGGCCGCCGCGGCTTCCGGCGCGTACGCCGGCGGCGGCGGCCACGCGGGGTTCACCTGGTGCGTGCTGCTCTCGGACTCGCCGCTCGGGCGAGGGCTCTCGGTCATGTTCACGAGCCTCGCGCCCGACGATGAGAACACCCTGAGTGCTCGCTGAGAAGCCCGACAGAACCGTGTATGCCCGATATGAAGGGCGAGGGTGCGGTGACAGGGCAGGGAGCCGCGCTGCGGTGTCCGGACGCAGGTCAGAGGCGCGGTGGCGGTGCAGGCACCTGCGGCGCGGTGTCCACGCGGCAGGGCAGGCACCCGCGGTGTGGTGTCCGGCCGAAGGGTCGGTGGCGCGGTGTCGGGACGGGCGAGGCCCTTGGCGCGGTGATCCGGGCCGGGGCGCCCGCCGTGCGGCGTGCGCGGGCCGGTTACGCGCAGCCGCAGGACTGGCGGGTCACCAGGCGGGAGGGAAACACCTTCAGGCGTTCGCGGCGCGAGCCCGCCACCCGGACGCCGTCGTCCAGGACGAGGTCGACCGCCGACCGGGCCATCGCCGGGCGGTCGGAGGCGACGGTGGTCAGGGGCGGGTCGGCGAGCGCCGCCTCCTTGATGTCGTCGAACCCGGCGACCGCGAGCTCCCCCGGCACGTCGATGCGCAGTTCCCGCGCGGCGCGCAGGATGCCGATCGCCTGGTCGTCGGTGGAGCAGAAGACGGCCGGCGGGCGGTCGGGTCCGGAGAGGATGTCCAGCCCGATGCGGTAGGCGTCGTAGCGGTTGTACGGGGCCTCGAAGAGGCGGCCCTCGGTCGGCAGGCCGGCCTCCTGCATCGCGCGCCGCCAGCCCTCGACGTGGTCCGAGACGGGGTCGCCCACGGCGGGGGTCTCCGCCGTGCCGCCGACACAGGCCACGTACGCGTTCCCGTGCTCCAGCAGGTGGCGTACGGCGAGCTGGGCGCCGCCGAGGTCGTCCGTGACGACCGCGACGTCGTCGATCGCCTCCGGGCGCTCGTGCAGCAGGACCACCCGGGCGTCCCAGGCGTCGATCTCCGCGGCGGCCAGGTCGTTCAGCGCGTGGCTGACCAGGATCAGCCCGGAGACGCGCATGCCGAGGAAGGCGCGCAGATAGTGGACCTCGCGCTCACCGATGTAGTCGGAGTTCCCGACGAGCACCATTTTCCCGCGCTCGGACGCGGCCTGTTCGACCGCGTGCGCCATCTCCCCGAAGAAGGGCTGGCGCGCGTCCGGCACGATCAGGCCTATGAGATCCGTGCGCCGGGACGCCATCGCCTGGGCGACGCGGTCGGGCCGGTACCCCAGCTCCTTGATCGCGCCGAGAACGCGCTCGCGCGTGGCCGGGGCAACCGGCCGGGGTCCGTTGTTGATGACGTAACTGACGACGGCGGTGGACGTACCCGCCAGCCGCGCCACATCATCCCTGGTTACCTTGGCCACGCGCGGAGTCTACGCGGATATATCCGGGACGGGCAGGGAGCGAAGAGGGTTCCGAACAGCGCGGAAACGGCTCGTATGCGCGGACGCGAGGCTCATGTGTGTGGCGGTCACGTCCGTGACGGTGCCTCGGCGGGGGTTCCCGCGGGCGCCTCGTCCGTATCCGCCGCCTTTTGCCGGTCGCCCTTGGTCTTCGTCTCGCCGGCCGCGCGTTCCGCCTTTTCCGGCGTAACGAATCGATAACCGACGTTCCGGACGGTGCCGATCAGCGACTCGTGCTCGGGGCCGAGTTTGGCGCGCAGGCGTCGTACGTGCACGTCGACCGTGCGGGTGCCGCCGAAGTAGTCGTAACCCCAGACCTCCTGGAGAAGCTGGGCGCGGGTGAAGACCCGGCCGGGGTGCTGCGCGAGATATTTCAGGAGTTCGAATTCCTTGAAGGTCAGGTCGAGGATCCGGCCCTTGAGTTTCGCGGAGTACGTCGCCTCGTCGACGGAGAGGTCGCCGTTGCGGATCTCCATCGGGGAGTCGTCGTTGACGATCTGCTGGCGGCCCATGGCCAGGCGCAGCCGGGCCTCCACCTCGGCGGGGCCCGCCGTGTCCAGCAGGACGTCGTCGATGCCCCAGTCGGCGGTGACGGCCGCGAGACCGCCCTCCGTGACCACCAGGACGAGCGGGCAGCCGGGGCCGGTGGAGCGCAGCAGCTGGCAGAGGCTGCGGACCTGCGGAAGGTCGCGGCGGCCGTCGACGAGGATGACGTCGGCACCGGGGGTGTCGACCAGGGCCGGACCCTCCGCGGGTGCCACGCGTACGTTGTGCAGGAGCAGGCCGAGGGCGGGAAGCACCTCCGTCGACGGCTGGAGTGCGTTGGTCAGGAGCAGCAGAGAACTCATCGACTCTCCTCACCTGCCAGGATCCGGATGGCTCGGTTCGGGGCCGTTCTGTGGTCGTGCACGGTTCGCTCGCCCATAACGTCTGGTTCCTCCTCGGTCCCTGCGAGGACGTTTACGGCATTGCTGCGTGCGTCCGACGGCCTCGTACACCCGCGGTCTCCCGCGTTCGTATACAACGCTTCCGAAAGCACAAAAGGACCCGGGGGCTTCGCTGCCCGAGTCCTCTTCGGAGCAGAATAGCCGACATGAGCACCGGTCCGGCAGGTCATGTGGCGCGATCCACGGATCAACCCCCTGGTCGACCCAGCGGTCCAGGGGTCGACCAGCCCCTCGATCAGGCCTCTGGTCGATCCTCCGATCGGCCCACCCTTCGGTCCGTCACGGGTCCGTGTCCCGCGACGCGTGAGGTGACGCGCGGCCGTACGCCGTCGCGGCTCTTCCTGCGCACCGAGGACGGTGTGGCGATCGATGCCGTACACGAACCGGGGCCCGATTCCTCTTCCGCTTCGTCTTCCGCTTCCGCGTGCGATCTCGTGTTCGTCGTCGCGCACGGATTCACCGGGGAGGCGGACCGGCCGCATGTGCGACGGGTGGCACGGGCCCTCGCGCGGTACGGGGGTGTCGTGACGTTCTCCTTCCGGGGGCACGGGGCGTCGGGCGGGCGGTCGACCGTGGGGGACCGGGAGGTCCTCGACCTCGCGGCGGCGGTGGGGTGGGCCCGTGCGCTGGGGTACGCGCGGGTGGCCACCGTCGGGTTCTCCATGGGGGGCTCCGTGGTGCTGCGGCATGCCGCGACCGGCCGGGAGGCGGGAGTGGACGCCGTGGTGTCGGTGAGCGCGCCCGCGCGGTGGTTCTACCGGGGCACCGCCCCCATGCGGCGGCTGCACTGGCTCGTGACCCGGCCCTCCGGCCGGCTGGTCGGGAGGTACGGGCTGCGTACGCGGATCCATCACCGGCGGTGGGACCCCGTACCGCTGTCGCCGGTCGAGGCGGTGCCGCGGATCGCTCCCACACCGCTGCTGATCGTGCACGGGGACCGGGACGGCTACTTCCCGCTCGACCACCCGCGGATGCTGGCGGCCGCCGCCGGGGAGCACGGGGAACTGTGGGTCGAGGCCGGCATGGGTCACGCGGAGAACGCGGCGCCGGAGCCGCTGCTCGGGCGGATCGGGGACTGGGTGGTCGCCCGGGCGGGCTAGCCTGACGGTGTTCACCGTCAACCGATTTCCGATCGAGGAACGAGCAGATGGCAAAGGTCACGGTGCGGTACTGGGCCGCCGCCAAGGCCGCGGCCGGGGTGGCCGAGGAGGCGTACGAGGCGCAGACGCTGGCCGGCGCGCTCGACGCCGCCCGTGCGCGGCACTCCGGCGAACTGACGCGTGTACTGCTGCGGTGCTCGTTCCTTGTCGACGGTGATCCCGTGGGCAAGCGCGCGCACGACGCGGTACGGCTGGCCGACGGCGGCACGGTCGAGGTGCTTCCGCCGTTCGCAGGAGGGTGTCGATGACGAACCAGCCGTACGGGTCCCACGAGCCGCACCAGCCGTATGAGCCGTATCAGCAGCCGCAGCCCTATCAGCAGCCGCACCCCTATCAGCAGGAGCAGCCGCAGCCCTATCAGCAGCACCCGCAGCAGCCCTGTCAGCAGCCGCCGCAGGCGTGGCCCGGGCAGCAGCAGGCCTACGGCGATCCGTACGCCGATCAGCAGCACACCCAGCAGTGGCAGGGGCAGACCTGGGAGACGCAGATGCAGCCGCCGGTGCCGGAACCGGCACCTGTACCCGTACCCGTACCCGCACCAGCGTCCGCGCCGGTCACGGCACCCGCACCCGTGGCCGGCGGGGAGCCCTCGCAGCGGCGGGACTACGGGCCGGCCACCCTGGGTGGCAACGCGCGGGTCACCGACGCGCAGCGGGCGCGGGCGGAGGGCCGTTCGCCGGTCATCGAGCCCGGAATGCAGCCGGCCGTACTCACCGCGGTGCTGGGACTGCTGCTCGCGGGCGGAGCGGCGCTGGGTACGTACGCGCTGCTGGTGCCGCTGGTGCTGCTGCAGGCGGTCACGGCGGCGGGCTGGTTCCGGCTGAACGGGATGTGGCCGGCCCGGCAGGGGATCGCGCTGGGCTTCCTGGGTGCGCTGGTCGCGGACGCGGCGCTGCTGGCGTCGGACCGGTCGCCTGCGGCGATCCTCGGGACGCTCGGCGTATGGGTCCTGCTGGCACTGGTGATGCAGCTGAGGTCGCACGCGGATCCCGACGAGCGGATGTACGGGCTGATGGCGACGGTCGTCGCGGCGGCGCTGGCGATCGCGGCGGGCGGATACCTGGCGGCGGACGCGGACGCGGTGACCGTGGGCGCGGTCGCCGTGGCGGCGGCGGTGGCGGTGCGGGCGCTGCCTTTGCCGACCGCGGTGTCCGTGGTGATCGCGGTGGCGGCCGCGGCGGGGGCCGGGTTCGCGGTCGGGGGGATGGAAGCCCCGGGGGCGGGTCTCGGCGCGGGCGCGGCCGTCTGCGCGCTGATCGGCCACCGGGTCGCGAGCTACGACTATCCCTCGCGGTTCGTCCACTTCACGGCGGGCGTCGCGCTGCCGCTGGCGACAGCGGGCCCCGCGGTGTACGTGCTGGGCCGCGTGGCCGGTTGACGGTCGATGTCCGCGGGTGGGCGGGGCGTGGGCGTCCGGCGCCTGCGGGTTCCGGGTCCGCGCCCGCCGCTGCGGGCGGCCACCCCCGCCCCGCCTCCTTCCGCGGTACGCGGCCGGCTGGTCCGCTCCCTCCGCCGCCTGCCTGTCACAGGTGATCGACAATTCGCGGGAGGCCGCCCGGCCGCGCGTTACTCTCGCGCAGGACGGCCACCCGGTCGTCGGGGAATGCCGTCGTAACAGCCCAGGTGGGGGAAAACATCGCATGCGCGCACTGCGAATACTGCTCATCGTCCTCGTGATCGTGGGCGGGATCTTCGTGATCGTGGACCGTGTCGCGGTCAATCTCGCCGAAGGCGAGGCGGCGGACCGGCTGAAGGTGAACGAGAACCTCGCCACCACCCCCGATGTGTCCATCAAGGGCTTCCCCTTCCTGACCCAGGTGATCGGCGGCACCCTCGACGAGGTCGAGGTCGGTATCGAGGGCTACGAGGCCGCCACCGGTGACGGCGCCGAGAAGATCCGCATCGGCGATCTGCGCGCCGACATGACCGGCGTCGAGTTCTCCAGCGACTTCGGCTCCGCCGTCGCCGACAGCGCCACCGGCACGGCGACCGTCGCCTACGACGAGTTGCTGAAGACGGCCAAGTCCGAGACCACCGAGGTGGCCCCCGGTGTCACCGCCGAGGTCGTCGGTCTCTCCGACGGCGGCAACGGGAAGATCAAGGTCGCCGTCGAGGCCACCGTGCTGGGCACCAAGCTGCCCGAACCGGTCTTCGTGCTCAGCTCGGTGACGGTCGTGGACGGCAACACCGTACGGGTCAAGGCCGACGCGCTGCCCGAGTTCGGAGGGGTCGCGCCGGCCGAGTCGCGGGTGCGGCGGATCACGGACTTCGAGCAGACGATCGACGGACTGCCCGGCGGGATCCGCCTGGACAAGGTCGAGGCCGGCGGGAACGGCGTGGACATCACGGTGAAGGGTTCCGACGTCCGTCTGGTCGGGTAAGGCACGGTTTGGCGGAGGTCGTGTCCGTCAGGCGAGACGGGCGCGTCCGTAGTGCAGATGAGAGGGCGGGCTGACGAGGGGCGGCCGGGAGTCCCGGGCGGACGCGGCGTGCCTTTCCGGGACCTCTGTCCCGAATGGCGGACGATCTCGTCTCAGGATGCGACACGCCGGTGACACACCTGCCCTGTCCTCCTTACGATCGACCCCATGCAGCGGCAGACAAGCGTCCCCCAGTCGAGGGGACGGGCGGATCTCACGAAGCGGCGGGCAGTGGACCTGTGTCGCGTCGCCGCCATGCTCTGTCGCCCTTTCTGAGCGGACGCGTCGACGTCCGCACCCCACCCCGCCCCGCTGAGGGCATCCGTGCGCCGGCCCGCGCAGGCCGCGCACCTCTCGCTCGCACGCCCCGCCGCACCTGCCCCGGAGGAGAAAAGCATGAGCCGCAGCGACGTCCTGGTCGACGCAGACTGGCTCCAGGAGCACCTGGACGACCCGACCATCGCCATCGTGGAGGTGGACGAGGACACGTCCGCCTACGAGAAGAACCACATCAAGAACGCCATCCGGATCGACTGGACGAAGGACCTCCAGGACCCGGTCCGCCGTGACTTCGTCGACCAGGCGGGCTTCGAGAAGCTCCTGTCGGACAAGGGCATCGGCAACGACCACACGGTCGTCCTCTACGGCGGCAACAACAACTGGTTCGCGTCGTACGCCTACTGGTACTTCAAGCTGTACGGCCACGAGAGCGTCAAGCTGCTCGACGGCGGCCGCAAGAAGTGGGAGCTGGACGCCCGCGAGCTGGTCCCCGGCGACGAGGTGCCGGAGCGTCCGAAGACCGACTACCGGGCCAAGCCGCAGGACGCGTCCATCCGCGCCTTCCGCGACGACGTCGTGGCCGCGATCGGTTCGCAGAACATCGTCGACGTGCGTTCCCCCGACGAGTTCTCCGGCAAGCTGCTCGCCCCGGCCCACCTGCCCCAGGAGCAGTCGCAGCGCCCCGGCCACGTGCCGAGCTCCCGCAACATCCCGTGGTCCAAGAACGCCAACGACGACGGCACCTTCAAGTCCGACGACGAGCTCAAGGCGCTCTACGAGGACGAGCAGGTCGACCTGGGCAAGGACACCATCGCCCTGTGCCGTATCGGTGAGCGCTCCGCGCTGACCTGGTTCGTGCTGCACGAGCTGCTCGGTGTGCAGAACGTCAAGAACTACGACGGCTCCTGGACCGAGTACGGCTCGCTCGTGGGCGTGCCGATCGAGCTCGGCCCGGCCAAGTAACCCTTCCCCACCGACCTTTCCAGAACCCCTCAGGAGTACGACATGTGCGGTGCGAAGGCCGGCGGCCCGGACGCCTCGACGATCAAGCCCGGTGAGACCACCATCCAGGGTTCGGTGACCCGCGACGGCGAGCCCGTGACGGGCTACGTCCGTCTGCTGGACTCGACCGGCGAGTTCACGGCGGAGGTCCCCACGTCCGCCACCGGACAGTTCCGCTTCTACGCGGCGGAGGGCACCTGGACGGTCCGGGCCCTGGTGCCCGGCGGCACCGCCGACCGCACGGTCGTCGCCCAGCAGGGCGGTCTGGCCGAGGTCGCGATCGCGGTCTGAGGCACGGCGACGGCCGACGGGCCGCGTCCCACGGGTCGGACACCCGGGACGCGGCCCGTCGGCATGTCCGGACCTACGCTGGACGTATGTACGCGCGCAGGCGGCATACGTACCTCGTCATGATGGGCACCTGCGTCGGGCTGTTCGTCCTGGCGTGGGGGGTGGTGCGGCTCTGGTCGGTGCCGGCCGCCGTGGCGATGTGCCTGGTCGCCATGGTCATCCCGCCGCTCGCCGCGGTGGTCGCCAACCGGCGCGGCCCCGACGACCGCTGGTGGGACGACCCCTCCGGCGACCCGGAGTCCGACGAGTGGTGGGACGAACTGGACGGCAGGAAACGCCCCCGGTAGTCCGCCCGGTGTTCTCAGTAGACCAGCGCCTGGGTGCCGTCCGTCATGGCCTCCTGTACGAAGACCTGGGCCCCGGCGATGCGTACCCCCTCCAGGACGTCCTTCTCCGTGATGTCGCGGCGGGCCGCGCACTGGGTGCACAGGGTCACCCGGCCGCCCGCCAGGACCGAGTCCAGCAGGTCGGGCAGCGGGGCGGCGTGCGGCAGCTCGAACTCGGCGGCGCGGTCCGGCAGCGCGAACCACGCGGACTCCCCGGTGAGCCACAGGGAGACCTCGACACCGCTCGCCGCGGCCACCGCCGCCACCGTGAACGCCTGCGAGCAGCGTTCGGGAGCGTCGGTTCCCGCGGTCACCTTGATCACAAGCTTCTTGGCCATACCGAATCGTAATCATGATCGCCGCAACTTCGGTCGCCGGCCACGGGTCTCCTCTGCGCGCGGACTCGGAATGCGCGCTTCACCTTTGTGGGGGGACGTCTTGGAACAACCCGAAGAAACAGCCGAAGCCCCGGATGCGCCGGGATCGGCCGATGTGCCGGGACCGGCGGACGTGTCGGAACCGGCGGATGTGCCGAGACCGGAGCCGGCCGTCGAGCCGGACACCGTCCCGGCGCCGGAAGCCCGGCCCGCCCCGGCGCCGGAGGCCCCGGCCGTCCCGGCCGCCGGGGCCGCGGCCCTCGCGCCGCCGGACGCGGTCCGTGGACCCCGGCGAAGGGGGCGGACCGCCGCGCTGATCGGTGCCGCCCTGGTGCTGGGGCTGGTCGCCGGTACCTGCACCGGCTATCTCGTACAGGCCGACCGTGAGCCGACCAAGCTGCCACCGTTGTCCCAGCCGGTACTCACGCAGGCGAAGGGCGAGGGACCCGAGCCCCTGTCGGCCTCCCAGGACCGGCGTGTGAGGACAGACGGCGACCTGCGCAAGCTGCTCCTGAAGAAACCGCGCGGCGCGAAGGACGCGGAGTGGCTGGGGGAAGCAGGCCGATGGCTGGACCTTGCCGGCCTGGCCGAGTACTACACGTACCCCGACGAGGCGTTCGGAGACCTCCTTCAGGACGAGTTCCGGCGGGCGGTCGAGACCGCCTGGGAGGTCGACAACTCGTACACCGTGGAGATCCGCCTCGCCCAGTTCCGCCAGGAGGACTACCCGGCGGCCGCCGATGCCAGCGACGACGCCCAGCGCTGGGCGGAGGCGGTGGCGAACAAGAACTGGGAGATACCTGGGAGCGGCAACGGCCGGGCGTACGTCATGACCGAGCCGGAGTCCGGGCCCGGGCAGGTGCCTGTGTACGGAGCCCGGGCGCATGCTTGGCGTGGGGACATCGCGGTGGACGTGTGGGTGACCGGGCTGGAGCCCGTCAGCCGGAAGACGATCGTGAATCTGGCCAAGCGGCAGTTGGAGCAACTGTGAGTGAGAGACCCGACGAGTCCGGTCGGTCGCACGAGGTGGGCCGCGGACGCGTGCGACGTGGCACGCGTGTCGCCGCGGTGGTGGGATGTGTGCTGCTGGCCGGTGCTGTCGTCGCCGGTATGGGCTACACCGCCGTGACCGTGAGGAGCGCCGACCGGGACCCCGGGGTTCCGTCGTGGAAGTTCCCCAGGACCGCTGCCGGAGAGGAGGTACCGGCGCCGCAGGGCCTCGCGGGGCTGCTCCTCCCGTACGGCGACGATGGCAGGCTACGAGGGCCGGACATCGGCGAGTTCGGCTCGGACGCCCAGCTCAGTGGTGCCCGGGCGACCGCACTGCAGAAGGAGTCCCTGCGGGGTCTGCCGCGCTCGCAGCGCAAACGGCTGGAGAAGGAAGTCGACAGGCGTCGTATCACCGGGATGGCGATGCGCAGCTACACCAGCGGGTCGGTCAGCATCTATCAGGACGACGCCTACACGGCGAGCATCGTTCTCGCGCAGATGGACAACCGGTCCGCCGTACGGGATCTCGCACGGTTCCAGACCGAATTCCTCGAGTCCCTGGACATCCTGCGCAAGGGACCGAAGATCAAGGGGCACAAGAACGCCGCCTGCTTCCTGCCGCCCAAGGGCGCGGACCTGGCCATCGACACCATGTTCTGCTCCGCCCACGTCGGCAACGTCCTGGTCACCGTCACAGCGGATGCCGTGGCGCCCATCGACACCAAGAGCGTCGCCGGCCTGGTCCGTGAGCAACTCGACCGTATCGACGAACCGGGGAAGGCCGTATGACCGAGCAGCAGCAGTCCTTTGTCCCGGCCCCGCCCGCCGAGCCACCGGTGATTCCCTCGGGACCGGTCGTGCCGGCCGGGACACAGCCGCCGGTGCGCAAGGACCGCCGGGTGCTGCGCGCCGCCCTGCGCTGGACCGCCGCCGTCGTCGTCTTCGTCGCGGCCGGCGCGGGTACGGCGTACGGGATCACCCGTATGGAGCGTACGGACGTACCCGGTCTGGCAACCGAGTCCGACGGACGGTGGGACTATCCGCGGCTGGTGAAGCCGCCGCTTCCCTCCGGCAGTCCCGGGCCGCAGGCCGAGTCGAACCCGGCCGGCTCCCACCACGCCGACCTGCGCGCCCTCCTGCTGCCCGCTCCGGCGGGGGCGAAGGAGAACAAGGCGCTGCGTGGTGCGGACGGGTGGCTGGCCACGGACGTCTTCCTGGAGGAAATCGCGGGGAAGGCGGACCGGGACGCCTTCCGCCAGCAGCTCGTCGACGGTGGTCTCCGGTACATCTCGGCACGCGGCTGGACCACCGAGGACGGCACCCGCACCCGCATCTACCTGCTGAGGTTCGACACCGCGACCGTGGCGGACGGCAGATTCCACGGTGTGCTCTATCCGTACACCGCACCCGCGTATCGCGTGACCGGCACGGAGAGCGCCATCAGCGACGAGACCTTCCCGCAGACGGCGGAAGTCGCCGGCGTCCAGCGCACCGTCTACGACGAGGCCAGGCCCTACGGCGCCGAGCACGACCGGCAGGCGTACCTCGCCGCCGGTGACGTGCTCGCCGTCGTGCTGCAGTCCCGGAAGGGGACCGCGCACACGGTGCCCTTCCACCAGACGGTGATGCTGCAGAGCCAGTTGCTGGGCTGAGGCACGGCGAGGCGGACCTCGCACGACAGGGGCCGGCCCCCGCCGCGTAAGCTGGGGCCCGGCCCTGTGCACACCCTCGCACCCCCGCTCAAGGAGCGCCCCGTGATCCTCTTCTTCGAAATCCTGCTGGTCCTCGTCGCCGTCGGCGTTCTCGCCTTCGCCGGGCTGACCGTGAAGAAGCTGTACCAGGGCCAGCGCTGATCACCGACGCCAGGAAGTTCCGCTCATGATCGAGATCCCGTCCGACCTGCACAAGGACCTTGTCCCGCTCGCGTTCCTGCTCGGCGACTGGGCGGGTGCGGGTGTGCACGACTTTCCCGGCGCCGAGAAGTGCAACTTCGGCCAGGAGGTCACCTTCGCCCACGACGGCCGGGACTTCCTGGAGTACAGCTCCCACACGTGGGTGCTGGACGATGACGGCAACAAGGTCCGCCCGCTGGAGTCCGAGCACGGCTTCTGGCGGATCGACGCCGGCCGCAAGGTCGAGGTGACGATGACCCGCGACGACGGTGTCATCGAGATCTGGTACGGCGAGCTGGCCGACCGGAAGCCGCAGATCGACCTGGTCACGGACGCGGTGGCGCGCACCGCCGCGTCGGGGCCCTACAGCGGCGGCAAGCGGCTGTACGGCTATGTGAAGAGCGACCTGATGTGGGTCGGTGAGAAGCAGACGCCCGAGGTCGAGCTGCGGCCCTACATGTCGGCGCACCTGAAGAAGGTCGTCACCCCCGAGGAGGTCGAGCGCTGGGCCAAGGCCCTGCCCGACGACATGCCGGACGACGGGATCGCCTTCTTCAAGTAGGTCCTAGACTCGTGGTGTGGTGAGCACCGACTGGAAGAGCGACCTCAGGCAGCGCGGCTACCGGCTGACGCCGCAGCGGCAACTCGTGCTCGAAGCCGTCGACACCCTGGAGCACGCGACTCCCGACGCCATTCTCGTGGAAGTGCGCAAGACGGCGTCGGGGGTCAACATCTCCACCGTGTACCGCACCCTGGAGCTGCTGGAGGAGCTGGGCCTGGTCAGCCACGCCCACCTCGGGCACGGCGCCCCGACCTACCACCTCGCGGACCGGCACCACCATCTGCACCTGGTCTGCCGGGACTGCACCGACGTCATCGAGGCGGACGTGGAGGTCGCCGCCGGCTTCACCGCCAAGCTGCGTGAGCAGTTCGGTTTCGACACCGACATGAAGCACTTCGCGATCTTCGGCCGGTGCGAGGACTGCGCCGGGAAGGCCGCGTCCGCCGAGTCGTAGGCTTGGCGTATGAAGAGCCCCCTGCTGACCCTGCCCGGCGCCGTCCCCGCCGAGGGCGTGGACGAAGGCGTGGCCGCCCACTACGGCGACCTTTTCCGCGAACAGCGCGCCCTCGCCGACGGCACCGGTTTCGTCGACCTGTCCCACCGCGGGGTCGTCACCGTCACCGGGCCGGAGCGGCTCGGCTGGCTGCATCTGCTGCTCACCCAGCACGTCAGTGATCTGCCGCCGGGCCAGGCCACCGAGGCCCTGATCCTCTCCACCCACGGCCACATCGAGCACGCGCTCTATCTGGTCGACGACGGCGAGACGGTCTGGGCGCATGTCGAGCCCGGCACCCAGAACGCGCTGATCGGGTACCTGGAGTCGATGAAGTTCTTCTACCGGGTGGAGGTCGCCGACCGGACCGCCGACGTCGCGGTGGTGCATCTGCCGGCCGGGTCCATCACGGAGGTGCCGGAGGGCGTCGCCGTCCGCGAGACGCCGTACGGACGGGAGCTGTTCCTGCCCCGGGGAGAACTGGAGTCGTTCGCGGAGAAGGCCGGACCGCCCGCCGGGCTGCTCGCGCACGAGGCGCTGCGGGTCGAGCAGCAGCGGCCCCGGCTCGGCTTCGAGACCGATCACCGCACCATCCCGCACGAACTGGGGTGGATCGGCGGCGCCGTGCATCTGCAGAAGGGCTGTTACCGGGGGCAGGAGACGGTCGCCCGGGTGCAGAACCTCGGCAAGCCGCCGCGCCGGCTGGTCTTCCTCCACCTGGACGGCAGCGAGGTGCACCTGCCGGTGCCGGGCACCGAGATCCGGCTGGCGGACGACGGCCCGGACGGACGGAAGATCGGGTTCGTCACGACGTCCGTACGGCATCACGAACTCGGACCGGTGGCGCTGGCCCTGGTGAAGCGGAACGTGCCGGTGGACGCGCGGCTGATCGCGGGGGACACGGCGGCCGCGCAGGAGACCGTCGTCGAGCCCTGACCCGTAGGCGTGCGCGGGCTCGTGCGGGCGGGCCCGCAGGTGCGCGCGGGCCCGCCCCGGGGGCGGCCCCGCNAGATCTCGTCCACCAGCTCCTGGTAGTCGTCCCTGTGTTCCGATGTCACCAGGGCATTCTGCCGCAGAACCGCGCGCTCAGATCTCCAGCAGGACGGTGAACGGGCCGTCGTTGGTCAGGGACACCCGCATCCGCGCGCCGAAGCGGCCCGTCGCCACCGTCGCGCCCAGCGCGCGCAGCTGGGCGACCACCTCGTCGACCAGCGGCTCGGCGAGGTCGCCGGGGGCGGCGGCGTTCCAGGTGGGGCGGCGGCCCTTGCGGGCGTCGCCGTACAGGGTGAACTGGCTGACGACCAGGAGCGGGGCGCCGACGTCGCTGCACGACCTCTCGTCCTGGAGCATCCGCACCGACCAGAGCTTGCGGGCGAGCTGCGCCGCCTTCTCCTTGGTGTCCTCGTGGGTGACGCCGACGAGGACGCACAGTCCCTCGCCCTCGATCGCGCCCACCGTCTCGCCGTCCACCACGACGCATGCGCCGTCGACCCTCTGCACCACTGCTCGCATACGTCCATGATGCCGGTCGGCGAACAACCGGCCGACTCCGGCCCGCGCAGGTCCCCGGTCGGGCTATTTTTACTCCTTAGCGCCCATCTGGGGCGGATCGGGGACACTCGCTCACATAGCGGCCGCGTGGGGTGGCACGATGCTGGCACACGCCGGTCGAGGGGACGGTAGAAGCACATGAGCACACCGGGAGTCGGACAGCCGCCCGCGGTTGTTCCGTTGGACCGATCGGGGGCCGGAGAGCGGGAGTTCTGCCGGCCGCCCACACAGCGCACCGACAGTCCGGTGCTGCCCGAGGAGGGGCGGGGGGCGGATATGACCGCGATCGGCCTGCCGGAGCTGCGCGCGGTGCGCCGCGACGCACAGCGGGACGAGGCCGATCTCAGCTATGTGCGGAGGCTGCTCCAGGGGCGGATCGACATCCTGCGGGCGGAGCTGGCACGGCGGGCGCCGAAGGGCGTGCCCGCGGTGGTCACGACGGGGGACGCGGCCGTCGTGGATCGGCTGTCGGAGATTCTGCGGGACGGGCCGGTCCGGCACCGCTCCTCCGCCCGTCACGTCACGCTGGGGACGCCGCAGAGCGAGAAGTACCGGCGGCTGGCGGCCGAGATGCTCGCCGAGGTGGAGCTGTCCGACCTGGGCGCCCGCACGGACGGGGAGCTGCACTCCGCGATGGGGCGGCTCGTGCGGTACGAGCAGCAGGTGTCCCGGCGGCGGCAGCGGCTGCAGCGTACGGCCGACGCGTGCGGTGCGGAGATCACGCGCCGCTACCGGGAAGGGGAGGCGCGGGTCGACGACCTGCTCGTGTGAGTGCCGGCGGGGGACGTACGGGGGGCGGGGGCGTTTCCGGGGGCCCGGCCGCGCCCCCGGTGGGGACGGGGAAACCTCGTCGACACCGGCCGCGCGGCCGACCTACCGTGAGCCCATGACCTCCCGTGATGCCATCGACGTACGCCCCGTCACCGACTCCGGCTTCGCCGACTGGACCCGGGCGTTGAACATCGGGTTCCTGCGTGAACCCACGCTGCCCGACGAGATCGTCGAAGCGCGCCGGGCGCAGTTCACGCCCGGCCGGACGGTGGGGGCCTTCGACGGCGGGCGGTGTGTGGCGACGTTCCGTTCCTTCGCGCAGCGACTCACGGTGGTCGGCGGGGCGGCCGTCCCCGCCGACGCCGTCACCAACGTCACCGTCGCCCCCACCCACCGGCGGCGCGGCCTGCTCACCCGGATGATGGCGCGGGACCTGGCCGCCGCCAGGGAGCGCGGGGACGTCGTCGCCACGCTGATCGCCGCCGAGTACCCGATCTACGGGCGCTACGGCTTCGGCCCGGCCACCTCGGCGGCCGAGTGGACGGTCGACGTGCCGCGCGCCGGTCTCGACCCGCGCTGGTCCGGGCCGGAGGAGGGCGGGCGGATCGATCTGGTGGACGGGGAGGACGTCCGCACGCTGGGTCCCGGGCTGCACGAGCGGCTGTGCCGGGAGCTGCCGGGTGCCGTGGACCGTGACGAGCTGTGGTGGAAGGTCACCACCGGGGCCGTGCGCTTCCACCCGAGCTTCCACGAGCCGTTCTACGCGGTGTACCGCTCGGCCGGCGGCGAGGTCGAGGGCATGGTGGCCTACACGGCGGACGACAACTGGGGCGATGCCAAACAGCCGTTGAACACCGTGCGGGTGAAGTGGCTGACCGCGGTGAGTCCGGCGGCCGAACGCGCGCTCTGGCACTACCTGTGCTCGATCGACTGGGTGGTGAAGGTGAAGAGCGGCTGGCGGGCCCCCGACGATCTGCTCCCGCACTTCCTGCCGGACCCGCGTGCGGCCGCCGTGACCACCCAGGCGGACTGGCTCTGGGTGCGGATCCTGGACGTCGTGCGGGCCCTGGAGGCGCGGACGTACCAGGCGGCGGGGTCGCTGGTGCTGGAGGTGGCCGACGCCGGCGGGTTCGCCGGGGGACGGTACCGGCTTCAGGCGTCGGCGGACGGGGCCGGGTCCTGTGTGCCGACCACCAGGAGCGCCGATCTGACGCTGGACGTCGCCGAGCTGGCGGTGCTGTGGCTGGGGGACGAGTCGGCGGTGCGGCTGGCGGCGCTGGGCCGGGTGCGGGAAGAACGAGCGGGCGCCGCCCGTCAGGCCGACGCCCTGCTGCGTACGTCCAGGCGACCGTGGTGCCCGGACATCTTCTGAGCGCTGTGTCCCTGTGCGCGCCCCTGCTGCTTCCTCCTTCCGCCGACGACGGGTGAGCACTCATCCGTAGCGAGCTGTTCGGTTGTGGTTGTTGTGCGGGTGGAACACATGGTGCTGGTGGTGCTGGTGGTGCTGGTGGTGCTGGTGGTGCTGGTAGTGCCCTCTGCCGGGCTCCCGGCTCCCCTCCGGATGGGGGCCCGGTCAGTGGTCGGTGCGGTGCTGTCAGCCGGACTGGGCGAGCAGCATCACGAGGATGACCGCGCCGATGCCGCTGAGCGTGGCGTTCCGTGCCTTGATGCCCACGGTGAGGGCGACGAAGGCGATGATGCCCATCGGCCCGTATTTCCATTGGACAAGCTGTTCGAATCCGATGGCCAGGGCAGCGAGGGCGATGGCGACGAGCGGCATGGCGGTCCCCCCTTGGTTCATGGCCCTCAACCGCCACCCTGGCGGCCAACCCCTGAGTGGGATGACCAGGTTGTGCGAGTTGGTGACCAACTTGTTTTTAGTTATCTCCACTTGGAAGAGGCTTATAACCACCCTCCGCCGAACTCCCTGAAGATGGCGAGAAGTTGTAGGGTTTGGCTGTGGATCCGGAACATGCCTCCGTCAAGGCGCGGGATACGTCGCAGCGGCCACAGCGGACCCATCACGAGGTGGCCGATGAACTGCGCGCACGGATCCGGACCGGTGCGCTGCGACCGGGCGAGCGCATCCCCACGCAGGCCCGGCTCGCCGCCGAGTTCGGTGTGGAGCGCCCCGCGATACGCCGGGCGCTGCGCGTTCTGCAGTCCGAGCAGTTGCTCACCAACGTCTCCAAGGGTGCTCCGGCGACCGTCGCCGACCGCCCCGTCGGGGGTCGGGCCGGCCCCGCCGCACCCCCGCTGCCCACCACGGTCGCCCTCGCTCCCAGGATCGCCGCGGCCTTCGAGGCGGAGCACGTCGAGATCGACGCCGTCTGCCTGACCGCCATCTCCCTGACCCTCGCCATGGGGGAGCCGTTGCGCCAGATCCACGCGGGGCGACTGAAACCGGCCAAGGTCGACGTGCGGGTCCTGCTGCCCAGCCGGGACATCGACCTGGCCTTCCCGGTGCCGGTCAAGGGGCACGACGGCACCGGAGGGCCGCTGCACGCCCGCTGGCTGTCGATGCGCAACGCCCAGGGCCAGGTGCTCCGTCACCAGCTGCAGGCCCTGCGTGCGACGCACGGCATCGACGTACGGGTGCGGTTCCGCGCGCTGCCCTTCACCCCGCCGGTGAAGCTGTATCTGCTGAACAACGTGGAGGCGCTGTTCGCCTACTACACGGTGGCCCGCAGTGAGGCGCTGATCGACCAGAGGAGCCTGGAGATGTACGACGCCCAGGGCGTACGGTCCATGCTGTTCGCCTTCGGGCAGGGTCCCGGCCTGCGCGACACCACGTTCGTGGAGCAGTCGCACCTGTGGTTCGACGCACTGTGGGAGACCATCAGTTCGGAGCTGGTGCTCACGAGCTGACGTCTCCCCCGGGTGTCCGGGCCGGGGCGGCCTCTCACAGGGCGGGTCTCGACACCAGCAGCGCGAGCAGCACCGCCCCGGCGGAGCTGATGCCCGGACGGTTGGCCCTGATGCCCAGGGTGAGCATCAGCAGGCCGATCAGGCCGGCCACCCCGAACCTCCACTCGACGAGCTGCTGGACGGTGATGATGAGGACCGCGGAGACCAGAGTGAGGAACTGCATGGTGTTTCCCCCCTTAGCGGTGACACCAACCTGACGGAGTTGGCAACCAACTATGCAGCACTTGTCTCTACTTGGTTGCCACTCGGAAACAACTTTCAAACAACTCCCGTTAGATGGATCGAAGTTGTAGCGTTTGGTCGTGACCCAGGAGAACGTGGCAGTGAACGGCAGCAGCAGGCTCACCCCGCAGGAGATCGCCGACATCCTGCGGGACCGTATCCGGGCCGGTGAGCTCAAGGCGGGCGACCGGCTGCCCACGCAGGCCGAGCTGGCCGAGGAGTTCGGTGTCGAGCGCGGCACCGTCCGTCAGGCGCTGCGCGCCCTCCAGGACGACGGCCTGCTCAGCAACGTCAGCAAGGGCAGCCCGCCGAGGATCGCGAACCCCGCCCCCGCCCAGGCCGCCCGCGAGGAACCCCAGCCGACGATGGTGGCCCTGGCGCCGCGCCTGGCGAGCGCCTTCGAGACGGGCCGGGTGCGGATCGACGCGCTCTGCCTGACCTCCGAAAGCCTCATGCTGGCGCTCAGCGAACCGGTCCGGCACATTCACGAGGGCCGTATCCGCCCCGACTCGGTCGACGTACGCATCCTCCTGCCCTCCCGTTCCATCAACCTGGCCTTCCCGGTCCCCGTCGAAGCCGACGGCGGCGAGAACCCGGTGCACGAGCGCTGGCTGGCGATGCGCAACGCCCAGGCCCGCGTGCTCCAGCACAACCTCCTCGCCCTGCGCGCCACCCACGGCATCGACGTACGCGTCTCGTTCCGCGCGCTGCCCTTCACCCCGCCCGTGAAGCTGTACCTCCTCAACGGGGACGAGGCGCTGCTCGGCTACTACATGCTCACGCGGCGCGAGGAGGAGTGGGAGAGCCGCACCCTGGAGATGTACGACGTCCTGGGCTCGACCTCGCTGCTCTTCTCCTACCTCAAACAGGCGGGCCAGCGGGACGAGGCGTTCGTGGAGGAATCACAGAAGTGGTTCGACGCCCTCTGGGAAACCATCACGTCGGACCTGACACTCTCCTAGTGACTTCTGAGACGACACGGACCGATGCGGTGAAGGCCGAGACCTGGACAGAACCGGAACCGGAACCGGAGCCGGAGCCGGAACCGAGTGACCTGCGGGACCTGATCGGAAACGCCCGCGTCGTGCTGTGGGACTTCGACGGCCCCATCTGCCGCCTGTTCGCGGGCCACTCCGCGGAGCGGGTGGCAGGCGATCTGGCGTCCTGGCTGGAGGGGCGAGGTCTGCACGGGCTGCTCACGGACGACGAACGCGAGTCCCTGGACCCGCATGTCGTCCTGCGCGCCGTCGACCGCCGGCACCCCGGCAGCGATCTCGTCGCGGAACTGGAGGAGCGGCTGACCCAGGAGGAGCTGCGGGCCACCGCCTCCGCCATGCCGACCCCGTACGCCGATCCGCTGATCCGTACCCTGACCGCGGTCGGCATCCGCCTGGCCATCACCACCAACAACTCCCCCCGTGTGGTGCGCGGGTACCTCGCCTCCCGCGGCCTCGTGCCCTGCTTCACCCCCCACTTCTACGGCCGCACCCAGGAACTGAACCACCTCAAACCCCACCCCCACTGCATCCACCGCGCCCTGAACGCGATCGGCGCCGCCCCCGCCGCCGCCCTGATGATCGGCGACACCCCGTCCGATCTGCTCGCCGCGCGGGCGGCCGGCGTACCGTTCCTCGGCTACGCCCGCAACGAGCAGAAGGGCAAGCTGCTGAGCGACGCGGGCGCCGGCACCGTCGTCGGCTCCCTGGAGCCCGTCCTCCGGCTGGTCCGCGAACTGCGTCAGGCCTGACCTGTCAGCAGGGCGGGGGCGAGCGGGCGGACCGCGCGGGAAGCGGGCCGCTCGCGTCATGCTGATCGCTGGTGGTTCGACCGGCATGCGCTACCATTCGCGCACCGATTGAGCAAGCGCTCGCCTCCGTTCGTACCCAGGGGTACATCAGCCGACTCGAACGGGCTTCCACGGCGTCGGGCAGACGGGTGACACCGCGCCCCGACGTGGTCCCGCACGCGGCACTCCGCATGCGGGAGGGGAGGCCGCGTGCCTACCTTCAGATGTGACCCCCTCGTACCTCCCGGAGCGGCCAGTGGGCGCACCACCTGTTCCCCGACCCGCCCTCGGGGGACCCGCCGCGCCCGGCGTCCGGCTCCGGGACTTCGTGGGACTCGCCACCCGGCGCGGTGTGGCCAGCAGCGGACACCACAACCGGAACTACGTGCTCCCGCTGACCGAGCCGGAGGCGCGGCTGCTCGGACGTGAGCCCGGAACCCCCGTGACCGTGCGGATCCGCCGGTCCGACGTTGTGCCGGTCGTGATCAGGACCTGGGACGACGAGGACGAGATCCTCGGCGCGGTCGAGGGGATCCTGCCGCATGTGCCGCGGTGCCTCGCCAAGGGGGCCGGTTTCGCCATCCACAGCCATGTGGAAGGCGTACCGCTGTCCAGCGTCTGCGGGATCGGGAAGCCCGTGGACACGCTGCTCATCAAGGCGCTGGCCGGGCTGCTCGCCCAGATGGCCCAGGTGCGGCGCAGCGCGCTGCCTCCGCTGCCGGCCGGCTGGCCCCGCAACGACACCGACAGCCAGGGCTTTCTGCGGACGCTCGCGCGGTTGGCGGACCAGCAGATCCGGCAGTCCAATCGGGCCGTCTTCGGTGGACTGTTCGCGGCACTGGGTATCCCGGAGGACGCCTTGGTCAGGCTGGCCGAGCGGGCACCCGTGATGGCGCGGCGGCCGTACAGCCTCCTCCACGCCGACCTGCACCGCGACAACCTGATCGTCTCCTGCGGCGGCACGCTCCCGCTCGTCTGCGTCGACTGGGAGCTGGCGACCTACGGCGACCCGCTGCACGACCTGGCGACCCATCTGGTGCGCATGCGGTACCCGGACCACCAGTGGCCGGAGGTGATCGACGCGTGGGAGGAGGCCATGCGGCGCGTTCGCCCCGCCGCCGTCAACGGACTGGCGAAGGACCTCGGTCACTACCTGGCCTTCGAGCGGGCGCAGTCCGTCTTCCCGGACGTGATACGGGCCGCCCGGAATCTGGAGCAATCGTTCTCCGCGTTCTCCCAGAAGAACCTGGACGAGGCGACGGCGGAGGTGGGCCGGGCGCTGGCGGCGGCCGCCGTACCGCTGCGGCTGCGGAGTGTGCCCGGGGCGCGTGAGATCGAGGGCGCGCTGTTCCGCTGGCTGACGTCCCGCCGTGGCGGGGGCAGCGGCGGCCGCGGTCCCGCGGACCCGGCTTTCGGCTGGCGGCAGGACCGGCGGCTGCCGCTGCCCGAGGACTTCCCGGAGGCCGCCGTCCTGGGCGCCCTCGCGGTGGAGGGCGCGGCGCCGGCGGGACGGGTCTTCAAGGGCACCGCTCACCTCAACACCGTGGTGCGGGTCCAGGGCGTCGACCAGCCTGTCGTCGTACGGCGCAGACTGCCCGAAGTGTGCCGGAGGGAGCCGCGGTTCCTCAGCGAACACGCCGTGCTGCGCGGCATCGAGGAGGCCCCCGTCGCCGTGGCCGCGCCGAGAGCGCTGGCCCTGGGCGAGAGCTACCCCCATGACCGCTTCGTCATCCACACCTACGTGGGCCCGCAGGACATCGGCCGCCCTCCGAACCACCCCGTGAACGGGCTGCTGCCGCACGAGGCGGACGGTCTCGTGGACCAGCTCTGCGCCCTGACCCGGGTGGACTGCCGGCGGTTGGATCCGCTGGCCGGAGAGCGGGGCTTCTACCGGTGGATCACGGACCAGCTCGTCCGTCTCGTCCGTGAGCTGCCCAGGAAGTCGCGGCAACTCGCCCGGCGACTGGGTCTGCCGGACGCCGCGCGACTGGACCAGATCCTGTCCCGGCAGGAGGTGAGCCACCGTGAGCCGTCCCTGCTGCACGGCGACCTGAACCCGTGGAACCTGGTACGCCGTGACGACCCCTACGCGCTGACCATCATCGACTGGGAGATGGCCCTGATCGGCGACCCCCTCTACGACCTGGTCCGGCACATGCACCTCACCCCGACCCGCCCGGAGATCCGTGACCGGATGTTCAGCCGCTGGGAGCGCCGGCTGCCATCCGAGTACACCCGGGACTGGCGGAACGACTGGCAGGCGTACCGCCGACTGGAGATCGTCCGCTCCGCGTACGTCGACCTCGACCGCATCGTGACCGGCGCGGGCCTGGACGCCCCCAACGTCCGCCGCGCGGTGGACTCCTACGCGGTGACCCTGACCGTCGCCACCGGAGCACTGGGTCTCCCGGTCCGCTTCACAGCGAACCCCTGTCTGGCCCGCGCCCTGGTCCAGGAGGACCAGGCACCTGCCGGAACCGGCGCACCCGCGGGCGGGCGGCTGTTCAGCGCCGGCCGATGACCTCGCCCACCCGGCTGAACCCGTCCGTGCCGTGCCCCAGGGCGATGCCCCGGCGGGCCTGGCCCTCGATCACCCGCATGACGCTCGCGTCGATCCCGTGGGCTTCGGAGGCGTGCACGATGTGGGTCATCGTGGACGCGGCCGAGGTGATCGGGTTGAGCTCGCCCGGGTACGTGCCGGTGTCGCTGTCGGCCGCGAACTCGGTGAACATCGGTGGCAGGATCGCGGCGATGCCCTGGGCGAAGGGAGCGAGTTCCGCGCCGGTGACGCCTTCCGCGCGGGCCAGCGCGAGGGCGTGCGTACAGCCGGCCATCGCCGTCCAGAAGATGTCGAGGAGCGCGATGTCGTACGCCGCGGCCCGGCCCGTGTCCTCGCCGAGATGGGTGTGGGTGCCGCCGAGCGCCGCCAGGACCGGCCGGTGTTCTTCGTACAGCTCCCGGGGCCCGCTGTGCAGGAACACCGCGTCGTCCGTGCCGATGGCCGGCGTGGGGGTCATGATCGCGCCGTCCAGGTAGCGGATGCCGTGCCGGCCGGCCCAGCCTGCCGTGTCACGGGCGCGCTCCGGGGTGTCGGCGCTCAGGTTCACGACCGTCCGGCCCTTGAGCGCGGTGGTGACGGCGGCCTGGCGCAGTACGGCGTCCGAGGCGTCGTAGTTCACCACGCAGACGACGGTCAGCGGGCTTGCGGCGACCGCCTCCTCGGGAGTGGGTGCCGGGACCGCGCCCCGCGCGGTCAGTTCGCCGTCCCGGCCCGGGGTGCGGTTCCAGACGGTGGTGTGCAGACCCGCGTCCAGGAAGGCCGCGGCCAGTGCCCGGCCCATCGGTCCGAGACCGAGGACGGTCACGGCGGCGGACTGGTCGGTGGTGTAAGACATGGTGGTGACTCCGTTGAAGTGCAGGTCATTTGATGAGGAAAGGGGCGCGTCATGGTGCACCGGCGGCATGATCCGGACGTCTGCGGGGTGACCGCCGCGATCGCCGTGATCGAGGGCAAGTGGAAGACCACGCTGCTGTGGCTGCTGGAGTCCGGTCCGCACCGTCCGGCCGAACTGCGCCGACGGGTGCCCGGCCTCAGTGAGAAGGTGCTGACCGACGCGTTGCGCGAGATGGAGGCGGACGGCGTGGTGCACCGGGAGGTGCACGACGTACTGCCGCCGAAGACGGTCTACTCGCTGACCGGGTTCGGCCGTGAACTCTCCGAGGCGCTGGCGCCCCTGTCGGACTGGGGCCATCGCCGCCTCGAGAAGCTGGGCGGGGTCCGCCCTCCGGCCTCATGACGACGCCTGCCCGCACTCCCTCCCTCCGCTGAGCGCCCCGGTCGGTTCACCACAAGGTTCGCCCGCACCGCGCCGGACGCCAAGTACGCACAAAAAAGTGGGTGGGCCCGGTCAGGCGGAGGGGGTGTCGTCCCGCTCCGTCTCCTCCACCGGCGGCATCAGCGCGCGCAGCCAGCGTTCCGTCTGGGCGACGTGGGCCTCGGCCGCGCCCGCTGCCGTGCCGGGGTCGCGGTCGGCGATCGCGGTGGCCAGGATGCGGTGGTCGGCGTCGCTCTTGCGGCGCAGGTCGGGGCCCTCGGGGAGGGTGAAGACCTGGTACTTGCGGGAGCGGGCGCGGAAGACCGCGAGCAGCGAGGCGAGGGTGGGGTTGCCGCCCGCGCGGGCGATCTCGGCGTGGAAGCGGTGGTCGAGCTCCGAGGCCTCGGTGGGGTCCTCGGTGGCCTCCATGGCCTCGATGAGGGAGAAGAGGGTCTCGATCGTCCCGGGTGTCGCGCGGGCGGCGGCCTTGGCGGCGACGTGCGCCTCCAGGACGCGCCGGATCTCGTAGACCTCCAGCAGGCCGGGCAGCGGCAGCAGTTGCAGGGTCAGCGAGAGGCTGCCGATGAGGTCCTCGGGCCGGAGCTGGGAGACATAGGTGCCGGAGCCGTGGCGCGGCTCGATCACGCCCAGGGCCGCGAGCATGCGCACCGCCTCGCGCAGTGAGCCGCGGGAGACGCCCAGTTCCTCGCAGAGATCCGCCTCGGGGGGAATGCGCTCCCCGGCGCCGAGCCGCCCCGTCGCGATCATGTGCCGTAGGCCGTGGAACGCCTTGTCGACTGCGGACATCCGATTCCTCCCCTGGCGGGACCGGCGGATCCCGTCGTCCCTCGGAGCACTGTAGCGAGGCGGGTCATCAGATGTCTTGGATGTGTCGGCCGTAAGTCATCCGACTTCTTTGCTGCACAGGGCTTGTCATGGCCGAAAAAGGCGTGCCAACATCCCGAGTCATCATACGTCTCGGCCTGAGGGTCTGATGTGTCCCTCGCGGATGGGAGTCATGTGAGCGAGACCGAGGTCACCACCGCACCGCGTCCCCTGCTGCTGGCCGACGGCCGGCCGGCGGCGCGGGCCTGGTCGCTGGATCCCGCCCTGCGCCATCTCAACCACGGCTCGTTCGGCGCCGTACCGCTCGCCGCACAGCAGCGGCAGAACGAACTGCGCACGGAGATGGAGCGCGCACCGGTGGTGTGGTTCCCCGAGCTTCCGGCGCGGCTCGCGGCGGCCCGGGTCGCTCTGGCTGCCTTCCTCGGCGCGGACCCCGGCGACCTCGCCCTGGTGCCGAACGCGAGTGCCGGAGTGAGCGTCGTCTACGCCGGGCTGGAGCGGCGGCGCGGCGGCGAGATCGTGGTCACCGACCACGGCTACGGCGCCGTGACGATGGGCGCCGAGCGGCTGGCGCGCCGCTGGGGCGGCCGGGTGCGCACCGCCCGGGTGCCGCTGGACGCGGACGAGGAGGGGGCGTACCAGGCCGTGATGGCCGAGGTGGGGGAGGGCACGGCGCTCGTGGTGGCCGACCAGATCACCTCGGCGACCGCCCGCCGGCTGCCGGTCGGACGGCTCGGGACGGAGCTGCGGCGGCGCGGGGTGCCGCTGCTCGTCGACGGCGCGCACGCACCCGGACTGATCGCCGCCCCGCTCGATGGTCTCACCTGCGACTTCTGGGCCGGCAACCTGCACAAGTGGGGCTGCGCGCCGCGCGGTACGGCGGCCCTGGTGGCGCGTGGACCGCTGCGCGACGCGCTGTACCCGCTGATCGACTCCTGGGGCGCCCACGACCCCTACCCCGACCGCTTCGACCAGCAGGGCACGGTCGACGCCACCCACTACCTGGCCGCGGCGACGGCCCTCGACCTCGTCGGCAGCACCTGGGGCTGGCCCGCGGCCCGCCGCTACATGGACGAGCTGGCCGGCTACGCCGAGCAGGTCGTGGGCGCCGCCGTCACCCGGCTGACCGGCACGGACGCCCGCGTCGACGTCGGCATGCCCGTACCCGGCATGCGGCTGGTGAGGCTGCCCGACGGCCTCGCCGACAGCCGCCTGGCCGCCGACGCCCTGCGGGACCGGGCCGCCGCCGAACTGGGCGTCGAGGCCGCGTTCACCAGTTTCGGCGGTGTCGGCTATGTGCGGCTCTCCGCGCATGTCTACAACACCGCCGAGGACTACGAGTACTTCGCCGAGCGATGCGTTCCCGTGCTCGGCGAGTGGGCCCGCGCGGCGCGCGAGCGGCACCGCACCTCCTAGGCCCAGCCCGCGCCGGCGGCACTCCCCTGGCCCACGCCGGCGTCGTCCCCGTACACCGAAGGAAGAGGTCAGCACGATGAGAAGAAGGACGGCAGCTCTCGCGCTCGGCACCGCCGCCGCGATGGTTCTGACCGGCTGTTCCACCATGAGCCCCGGTGAGAGCGGAACAGTCACCCTCAACATGGTCGAGAGCCTGACCAACCCCGCCCGCTCCGACCTGCTGAAGGAGCTGATAGCCGACTTCGAGAAGCAGAACCCGAAGACCAGGGTCAACCTGGTCTCGCCGCCCACCGAACAGGCCGACCAGAAGATCCAGCAGATGCTCCAGTCCGGCAGCGGCGTCGACGTGCTGGAGGTGCGGGACATCACCGTCGGGCCGTGGTCGAACAACGGCTGGCTGTACGACATGAAGAAGGACCTCGCCGGCTGGAAGGGCTGGGAGGCCCTGACCGACAACACCGTCCAGGCCTCCGAGGACGGCGAGGGCAGGACGTACTTCGTGCCCTACGGCTTCTACGGGCTGAGCCTCTTCCACCGCACCGACCTGATCGAGGAGGCCGGTTTCGACAAGCCGCCGGCCTCCTGGGAGGAACTGCTCGAGCAGGCCTCGAAGATCCACGACCCGTCCGAGCGCCGGTACGGCTACGCCTTCCGGGGCGGTGCCAACGCGCACAGCAACGCCACCGCCGCGATCGAGGCGTACGTCGCCGACGACATCGACCCGGCCAACGGCTACCTGCTGAAGGACGGCAGCACGATCTTCTCCGCGCCCGGCGCGCTGGACGCGATGGAGACCTACCTGAAGCTGTTCGAGGAGGCCTCGCCCAAGTCGTCGGTGGCCTGGGGCTATCCGGAGATGGTCGAGGGCTTCTCCAACGGCTCGACCGCCTTCCTGCTCCAGGACCCCGAGGTCATCGCCACCGTCTCGGAGTCCAAGTCGATCCAGCAGGACCAGTGGAGCACCGCCCCGCTGATGGCAGGGCCCAGCGGCAAGACCGTGCAGCCGCTGGCCACCGCCGGATGGGGCGTGGCGGACGGCAGCAAGAACAAGGCGGCGGCGGTGAAGCTGGTCGAGTTCCTCTCCGAGGGGGAGGCGTCGACGGCGTTCACCAAGAAGAACAGCCTGGTGCCGATCCTCAAGTCGGCGGCCGAGGACGAGTTCTACCGGACCGGCCCGTGGGCCAGCTACGTCACCATGACGGAGAATCCGGACCGGTACCTCGTCGTCACCCAGCCGCGCGGAGTCGCCTGGTGGGCGGAGTGGCAGCAGCGCGCCGACACCGACGTGCAGAAGATGATCCTCGGCAAGCTGACGCCGAAGGAGCTGCTGGCCGGCTGGGACGCGTACTGGACCGAGAAGTGGAAGAAGTAGCGATGTCCACGTCCACCTCCGAGGTACGCAAGGCGCCCCCCGCGCGGAAGGGGGGCGCCCCGCCCGGACGGACCGGGCGCCGGCGCGAGTTCACCACCCGGCGCGGGCTGGTCGTCGCGGCTTTCATGGCACCGGCGGCCGTCTTCGTGGCGGTCTTCACGTACTACCCGATGATCGCCGGCAGCCAGATGGCGTTCCGGAACTGGAACCTGACCGACCTCACCGACACGTCCTGGGTGGGCTGGAAGAACTTCCGTGACGTCTTCACCGACCCCGCGTGGAGCACGGTGCTCGACAACACCCTGCTCTGGGTGGTGGGTTCGATCGTGCCGCAGCTGGTGATCGGGTTCGCGATCGCGCTCTGGCTGCGGCGGCGGTTCCGTCTCCGCGGGCTCTACCAGGCGCTGATCTTCTTCCCGTGGGCCATCTCCGGGTTCCTCATCGGCATCCTGTTCCGCTGGCTGTTCAACAGCGAGTTCGGCGTCGTCAACGACCTGCTGCAGAAGGCGGGGCTCATCGACGAGCCGATCGCCTGGCTGGCCGATCCGCAGACCGCGATGATCGCCGTCCTGATCGCCAACGTCTGGTACGGCGTCACCTTCTTCGCGATCATGATCCTGGCCGCGCTGCAGTCGATCCCCGACGAGCTGTACGAGGCGGCGGCACTGGACGGCGCGGGCAAGGCGCGGACCCTCTTCCAGATCACCATCCCCTACATCCGTACGACGCTGGCCCTCACCGTGCTGCTGCGCGTCATCTGGATCTTCAACTTCCCCGACCTGATCTTCGGGATGACCGGGGGCGGGCCGAACAACGAGACGCACATCGTGACCACCTGGATGATCAAGATCACGCAGCAGGGCGACTACGGCAAGGCCTCCGCCCTCGGTCTCCTGGTCGTCGCCATCCTGCTGGTCTTCGCGGTGTTCTTCCTGCTGGCGACGCGGGAGCGGCAGACCGGAAAGCGAGGGGTGCGGGCGTGATCGGCAAGGAAACCACGGCCGGCCGGGCGGTCAAGTTCACGTTCCTCGGCCTGTGGCTGGTCTTCTCCCTCTTCCCCCTCTACTGGATCACCGTCACCTCGCTCAAGGCGCCCGGCGACATCTTCACCTTCCCCCTCGCCTACTGGCCCGAGCGGTTCTCCCTGGAGAACTACCAAGGTCTGTTCGGCAAGGCGGACTTCGGGACGTACCTGGTCAACAGCCTGGTGGTGGCCACGGTCGCGGGCGTGATCGCCACGGCGATCTCGACCCTGTCGGCGTACGTCCTCGCGCGGTTCGAGTTCCGCACGAAGTCGGCCCTGCTGATGGCGGCCCTGGTCACCCAGATGATCCCGTCGTTCATCGCGCTGGGCCCGCTGTACCTGCTGATGACCGACCTGCGGCTGGTCGACAACCGCTTCGGCCTGATCCTCGTCTACATCGCCGTCTGCGTCCCCTTCTGCACGGTCATGCTGCGCGGCTTCTTCGCCAACATCCCGGACGCGCTGGAGGAGGCCGCCATGATCGACGGTCTGTCGCGTCTCGGGGCGCTGATACGGGTGCTGATGCCGGTGATGCGGCCCGGGATCGTGGCCGCGTTCATCTTCAACTTCGTCAACTGCTGGAACGAGCTGTTCCTGTCGGTGACGCTGATGAACAGCGACGACAACAAGACGGTGCCGACGGCTCTGAACGGCTTCATCTCCAGCTTCAACATCGACTGGGGCTCGATGTCCGCGGCGGCCGTGCTCACCATCCTCCCCACCATGGTCCTCTTCGCCTTCGCCAGCCGGCACATCGTCCAGGGGCTGACCTCGGGGGCGGTGAAGGGGTGACGGAGAGACCCCCCGGGGGGCGGTCACGCCCGGCGGTCCGCCTCCCGGGCCGCGCGCTCCAGCCGCCCGCGGTAGGCCTCCCACCAGGCCGGGTCCGTCGACGGGAGGCTGGTGGCGGTCGCGTGCTCTCCCACGGAGCCGTCCAGGAGTTCGCGGAGGATGTCGGCGTGGCCGGCGTGACGCTGGGTGTCGGCGATCACGCGGACCACGGCGTGGTGCAGGGTCAGCCCGTCCCGGTCGTCCGGCCACCACGGCACCCTGCCGGCCGTGTCCAGCGGCAGGGCGGCGATCGTCGCGTCCGCGTGCGCCCACGCCCGGCGGTACAGCCCCACCACGAACGCGCGCGACTCCCCGGTGGCGGCCCACATGTCCGCGTTGGTCTCCGCCGCGTCCGCCAGCCAGGGCAGGGGCTCGCCGGACGGGCGGCCGAAGGTGTCCCCGAGGTAGCCCAGCTCCACCCCGGCCGCATGCTTCACCAGGCCCAGGAGGTTGGTACCGGTCGGTGTCATCGGGCGGCGGATGTCGTACTCGGAGAGACCGTCGAGTTTCCACAGGAGGGCGTCGCGGGCCTCCTGGAGGTAGCGGCGGAGGTCGGACCCGGCGGTTTCGGCTGCGGCAGTCATACCGCTCAGTCTGCCGTTGCGCCCCGCGGGCTCCGGGGCGTCATCTTCTGCCGCGTGGTCGCTTGTTGCCGCTGGTCGATCCCAAGGGGGCACGGCTGCTGCCGCCGCTCGGGCCATCCCGGTCACGTTCCCTGCCTCGCCCGTTCCGCTGCGAGTCGAGGGCGGCGGCCGCCGCTGTATTCAGAGGTGCGGTGCTGTAAAGCCCCAGCCGGGTCGCTACCGTCGACGTCTGTCCGTGCCTCTCGACGTGCTCGGCGAGGCGGGTCCGGTAGGTGTCGTGTGCGTTTCGCACTGCATCGAGGGAGCGAATCGCCGCATCCCGCATTTCCTGTCGCACGGGCGCCCATCGGGTCCACTCGGCTGCGGCTTCAGCAGGGGTGTACCCCCGGCGGTCGATGCCCTGCTGCACGTTCTGTTCGAAGTTGTTCAGCCTGTCCGTTCGCGTCTGGACCAGTTGTTCACCCCTTTCGATGTTGGCCCAGGGGTTCGCCGTGTCGAAGGATTGTCGGAGGCTGCTGGGCAGTGCACCCCGGACAGCGTCGGCGCCGTACGTGTCCACCAGCTCGCGAGCACTCGGAATCGGCGGATCGGTGTGGATCTGGAAATCTGCCCCGTCCTGATGCGGATGGCTCATGGCAGTCCTTTCATCGGTCGGTGACCATCGGCTCAACGTGCTGCCCGTCCGGATGGTTCAACGTGCGCGTGCTCAGGCTCACGAGCCCGGTGCTGTGCCGTGGAGCACTATTGCAAGCAGGTTGCTTGCAATAGTTAGCATGGTGCGGCACAGTGGAGGCATGGCTTCGCTCAACGTCGGCAATCTCGGTGAGTACCTGCGCGAGCAGCGGCGCAGCGCTCAGCTGTCGCTGCGGCAGCTCGCCGAGGCTGCCGGGGTGTCCAATCCCTATCTCAGCCAGATCGAGCGCGGGCTGCGCAAGCCCAGCGCGGAGGTGCTGCAGCAGGTCGCCAAGGCGCTGCGGATCTCCGCCGAGACGCTGTACGTCCGGGCTGGCATCCTCGACGCGGAGCGGGACCGGGACGAGATGGAGACCCGTGCCGTGCTGATCGCCGACCCCACGCTGACCGAGCGTCAGAAGCAGGTGCTGCTCCAGATCTACGAGTCGTTCCGCAAGGAGAACGGGTTCGGCGGCGCCGAGTACGCGGATGCGGCAGAGGTGGCGGAGGCGGCCGGGGTGTCCGAGGCGGCCGGGGCCGCAGATGCGGGTGACCGCGCGTTGGACGTCCCGGAGAGCGATGCCGTGATACGCCGGAGCCACAAGGCCCGCAGCGGTACGCCCGGCAGGAGCCGGCCCGGCGCGGCCGGTGACATCGACAGTGACAGTGACAGCGATCCGCGGCGGACGGCCGGCTGAGCCGGACCAGGGCACCGGCCGCCTGCCGCGGAGCACATACAACCCTCAGCCGAAACGATATCCGGGAGGACCATCACCATGGCCATCACCGACGACCTGCGCAAGACCCTCAGCGACCCGACCCCGCTCTACTTCGCCGCCGGTACCGCCGATCTCGCGCTGCAGCAGGCCAAGAAGGTGCCGGCGCTGGTGGAGCAGCTGCGTGCGGAGGCACCGGCCCGCATCGAGAAGGTGCGGAGCACCGACCCCAAGGCCGTCCAGGAGCGGGCGACCGTCCGGGCCCGGGAGACGCAGGAGAACCTCCAGGTCAAGGTCGGCGAGCTCATCGGCTCGCTCGACACCGACCTGAAGAAGCTCGGCGAGAACGCCCAGGACCTCGCGCTGCGCAGCGTCGGCATCGCCGCCGAGTACGCGGTCAAGGCCCGCGAGACCTACGAGAAGGTCGCCGAGCGCGGCGAGCAGACCGTGAAGACCTGGCGCGGCGAGGCCGCCGAGGGCATCGAGGACATCGCCGTGGCGGTCGAGCCCGCTGCCGAGCCGGTCGCCGAGCCGGTCGTGGAGCCGAAGCCCGCGGCCCGGCCCGAGCCGGTCCAGGTCAGGGACGACAAGCCGGCCGCCGGTGTCCCGAACGGTGCCGAGGTGAAGAAGCCCGCCGCCAAGAAGGCCCCGGCGCGCAAGACCAGCGCGAAGAAGACGACCCCGCCCGCGAAGTAGGACACGGGGAGCGGAAGCCGGGAGCGGGATGGTGTGACGGGCCGGGCACTCTGCGGAGTCCCGGCCCGTTCTCCGGATAGCCGGCCGGGGGATGCGGGTACGGTGACGGCGTAGACGACGAGCGGAATCGGGTGGTGGACGTTGTGCTGATGCAGGGCTTCGCGGGGTTCATGTGGCTGCTGAGCATGGGTCTGATCGTTTTCAGCGGCTTCGCGCTGATCGACGCCGCGACGCGTCGTGAGGACGCCTACCGCGCGGCGGACAAGAAGACCAAGCCGTTCTGGCTGATCATCCTCGCCCTCGCCTTCGTGGTGAACCTGATCTTCAACATCCTGTCGTTCCTGCCGATCATCGGACTGATCGCGACCATCGTGTACATGGTCGACGTCCGCCCGGCTCTGCGGGGCCTGCCCGGCGGCGGCCGCGCCCATCGGGGCGGCTCCAGCAGCGACGGCCCCTACGGCCCGTACAACGGCGGCCGCTGACGCACGCCGGGCCGTCCCCCCGTTCCGGGTGACGGCGCGGCCGGCCGGGGGGGCGGTTCACGCCCCCCGGTCCAGCAGCAGTACCGCCACGTCGTCCGTCAGCTCTCCCCCGTTGAGGTCCCGCACCTCGTTCACGGCGGTCCGCAGCAGCTGCTCGCCGCTCAGCCCCTCGGAGAGCTGCCTGCGGATCATGTCCACCATGCCCTCCTGGCCGAGCCGCTCGCCGGTGTCGCCGACCCGGCCCTCGATCAGGCCGTCGGTGTAGAGCATCAGGCTCCACTCGGCGCCCAGCTCCATCTGCATCCGCGGCCAGCGGGCGCCCGGCAGCAGTCCGAGCGCCGGTCCGTTGTTGTCGTCCGGCAGCAGGCGTGCGGGCATGCCCGGCCGGGCGAGCAGCGGCGAGGGGTGTCCGGCCAGGCAGAGGCCCGCCCGGCGGCCGTCCGGCGCGATGTCCACCGTGCACAGGGTCGCGAAGATCTCGTCGTCCGGGCGCTCGTGCTCCAGCACCTGCTGCAGTGTGCCGAGCAGCTGGTCCCCGCACAGCCCCGCCAGGGTCAGCGCACGCCAGGCGATGCGCAGCTCCACGCCGAGGGCGGCCTCGTCCGGGCCGTGCCCGCAGACGTCGCCGATCATGGCGTGCACGGTGCCGTCCGGGGTGCGGACGACGTCGTAGAAGTCGCCTCCCAGCAGCGCACGCGAGCGGCCGGGCCGGTAGCGGGCGGCGAACCGGAGCGGGGAGCCGTCCAGCAGCGGCGTCGGCAGCAGGCCGCGCTCCAGCCGGCGGTTCTCCTGGGCGCGCACGCGGCCCTCGGCGAGGCGCCGCTCGGCGGAGTCGGACCGCTTGCGCTCCACCGCGTAGCGGATCGCCCGGCTCAGCAGCCGGCCGTCCAGCTCGTCGCGGACGAGATAGTCCTGGGCGCCCACGCGCACCGCCTCCGCGCCGCGCTCGGTGTCGTCGGCGCCGGTCAGGGCGAGGACGGCGTGCCGGGGCGCGATCTCGAGCACGCGCTTCAGCACGGCCAGCTCGTCGTCGCCGGTGCGGCCCGGCGCGGGCAGCGCGAGGTCCAGCAGGATGCAGTGGACGTCGTCGGTCAGCAGCCGCTCGGCCTCGGTGAGGTTGCGGGCGGTGCGGACGCGAACAGGTCTGCCGGACGGGTCGAGCAGGTCCGGCACGATCGGCGACCCGCCGGGGTCGTCCTCGATCAGCAGCAGGGTGAGGTGGGTGTGGGCGGACGTCTCGGCCCGGTCCGGCGCGGTGCCGGCCGTCCGGTCCGCGGCGCTGTGCCCGGACGGGGCGGTGGCCTGGCGCGCGGCGGCGGCCGTGCCGGCCGCCGAGGAGACCTGGGCGGAGCCTTCTTGCTGTGCGGCGGCGGGCGCCTGACCACCTTCCGCGGCCGGGATCGCTCTCTGCCGCGGTACGGGTGCGGGCATTGTTACGGGTTCCTTCCCTCCCCCCGAGGGCATGGCGGGGCGACGGATCTCGGCCCTGTCCCCGGCTCGCGGCTCTCTGTGCGAGCAGGGGCTGCCCCTTCGAACGGGGACGATAGCGGTTGACGGCGCCGCAGCGGAATGGTGTGAACCACGCCGCCGTGCCGCCGGCCGCTGTCATATGCCGCGTTTGCTACCGCAGTTGGACAGGCCGGAGGTGACGGGGAAATGACGAACGTCACGTCCACGGGGAGTTTGTCGGCAAGATCGACGTGCTTTGGGTCACTTTGCCTGCTCTGCCCGGCCGTTGAGCGGATCGAGATGCCGTGGGTGGGCACGGCGGGGCTGTGAGGCGGTGCGGAGCGGGGCGCTGTGGGCTGGTGCTGCGCGGGGTGGCGTGCTGGGCTCCCGACGGTCAGTTCGCCGCGGGGTCCGGCCGTACGACCCCGAGGATCGGCATCGATCCGGCACCCGCGAGCGTCACCGACCGGCCGGGACGCGGGGCGTGCACCATGACGCCGTCGCCGACGTACATCCCCACATGGCTTGCGTCGCCGAAGTAGATGATGAGGTCACCGGGGCGCATGTCTCCCACGTCGACCCGGGTCAGCTGCTGCCACTGCGCCTGTGAGGTGCGCGGCATGCCCAGTCCGGCCGATATCCAGGCCTGCGAGGTCAGTCCGGAGCAGTCGTACGTGTTCGGGCCCTCGGCGCCCCACTGGTACGGCTTCCCGATCTGCGCGGTGGCGTACGCCACGGCCTTCCTGCCCTGGGGCGTCGCCTTGCCGTCGATCCCGGCGAGGGCGCCGGAGCCCAGCCAGCTCGCCTGGGCCCGGTCGGCGGCCTGCCGCTCCAGCCGGTGCAGGCGCTCCCTCTCCTCCTGCTCCAGCTCGGACTCGACCTTCTCGGCCGCCTCGATCTGCTTCTCGATCTTCTTCTGCGCCGTGGCCTTCGCCCTGCGGCCCGCCTCCAGCTTCCTCCACTGCGCGTCCGCGTCCTGCGCGTACTGCTCCAGGTCCTGCTGGACGCGGGTCTTCTCGCCGAGCAGCCCTCTGGTCGCGTGCTCGCCCTGCCGCACCCGTCCCGCGCCGTCGAGGAAGTCCTGCGGATCGTCGCTCAGCATGAGGTGAGCCTCGGGCGGCAGCCCGCCACCGCGGTACTGGGCGGCGGCCGCGGCGCCGGCGCGGGCCTTCAGCTCGGCCAGCTTCTCCCGGCCGTCGACGATCTTCTTCGCCAGCCGGACGATCTCGGCCGACTGCTTCTGCGCCTTCTCCTCGGCGGCGTTGTACTCCTCGGTGGCCACGGCCGCCGCGCGGTAGAGCCTCTCGAGCTTCTTGCGCACGGCTTCGAGCTGCTGGTCGGTGACCACCACGGTGACGCTCGCGGCCGTGCCCGGAGGCGGCGACGGGGGAGTGGGCGCCGCGAACGCGGTGCCCGGCACCGCCAGTACCGTGACCGCGCAGACCACGGCCACGGCCGCCGTGAGCAACCCGCGCTTGCCTGCTCCCATGACGGACCCCCACGTGATTAACCGTCAGTAACATTCAGTCGTCGGGGGGATGTTGCCATGTCGGCGCGCGAAACGACAGAGGGAGTGCTTCCCGCCTCTCCCCGTCCGTCATTGCCCGGCGCGGCGATCGCCCCGCCCATGCGACGAACGGCTCACGGGGATCGTTCCCCTGTGATGCTTCCTCCGGCGGTGCTTCGGTGGCCCCGGCGCCGCGTCATCCCCGCGGAGCCAGTGCCTCCCAGCGCACCGTGATCTCCCCCTGGCGCCACCGTGCCGGTCCGTCCGTCACCGGCCAGTCGGCCGTGAGGTCCCCCGCCGTCCGGATCCAGCGCTGCCGGGCGCCGTACGAGGCGTAGGGCGCGGCGGCCGCCCAGGCGCGGTCGAAGTCGCGCAGGAAGGCGTGCACCGGCTCGCCGGGGACGTTGCGGTGGATGAGCGCCTTCGGCAGCCGTTCGGCCAGGTCCGACGGGCGCTCCAGCGAACCCAGCCGGGTCGCGAAGGTCACCGTGCGAGGCCCTTCGGGCCCGAGCGCGACCCACACGTGCCGGCGTCCGATCTCGTCGCAGGTTCCCTCGACCAGCAGTCCGCCGCGCGAGCCCGTCCCCGGGTCGGCCGGCGCGAGCCGCGCGCACAGCCGCCGCCACACGGCTGACACCTCGGCCTCGTCGTACTGGCGCAGCACGTTCGCCGCGCGGATCAGCAGCGGCCGTCCCGGCACCGGGATCTCGAAGCCGCCACGGAGGAAGACCAGGCCGTCGCGCTCGTAGGGCCGGGCCGCCGTGACCCGGGCCGGTTCGATCTCCACGCCCGTGACATGCGCGCGCGGCGCCACGGAGCGCAGCCGGTCCAGCAGCTCGACCGCCGTCCAGGGCGCCGCGCCGTACCCCAGGTCGACGGCTGCGGGGTCCTCCGCGCGGCGCAGTTCCGCGCCGTGTGCGGCCGCGATCCAGCGGTCCATGCGGCGCAGCCGGTTGGGGTTGGTGGTCCCGCGCGTCACCGTGCCCACGACGGAGAGGGAGGCGGCGCGGGCTGTCATACCCATGAGGGTAAGCGGGTACCCGGGCGGAGCGGCGGGAAGGAAGCGCTGCCTTCGCGGAGTGCGGCGTGCGGAGTGCGGCGTGCGGCGTGCGGCGTGCGGCGTGCGCAGTGCGCAGTGCGGGCTGCGGGCCGCGGGCCCCTCCGGTACGCCCGCCACGGCGCCACGGCGCCACGCACACCATCCTCGAACGGTTGAGCGACAGCCGGTAATGATTCGGCAAAGACGGAAACCGGAGAGCCCGACCGGAAATGGGGACCGAACCTTCCGGTGTTGAGGCCACCGAGGGCCCGCACGACCCTCCGGCAGCCGTGCCCACAGCGAGGAGGAACGCCACGTGAGCCAGTACATCGCGAGGCTCGGGCGGCGTTCGCCCGCCGCACCGGCGAGGCTGCGGCTGCACCGCAGGCCCCGCCGCGTGGCGATGCTCTCCGTGCACACCTCTCCGCTCCACCAGCCGGGCACCGGCGACGCGGGCGGCATGAACGTCTACATCGTGGAGCTCGCGCAGCGCCTCGCCGCGATCAACATCGAGGTCGAGATCTTCACCCGCGCGACCGCCGCCGCCCTCCCGCCCAGCGTGGAGCTGGCCCCCGGGGTCCTCGTCCGGCACGTCGACGCGGGCCCGTACGAGGGCCTCGCCAAGGAGGACCTCCCCGCCCAGCTGTGCGCCTTCACCCACGGCGTGATGCAGGCCTGGGCCGGCCACCGCCCCGGCCACTACGACCTGGTCCACTCCCACTACTGGCTCTCCGGCCATGTCGGCTGGCTGGCCGCCCAGCGCTGGGGCGTCCCCCTGGTGCACGCCATGCACACCATGGCCAAGGTCAAGAACGCCAACCTGGCCGACGGCGACACCCCCGAGCCCGCCGCCCGTGTCATCGGTGAGACCCAGATCGTCACCGCCGCCGACCGGCTGATCGCCAACACCGACGAGGAGGCGGGCGAGCTCGTCGAGCACTACGCCGCCGACCCCGGCAAGGTCGCCGTCGTCCACCCCGGCGTGAACCTGGGCCGCTTCCGCCCCGCCGACGGCCGCGCCGCCGCGCGGGCCCGCCTCGGGCTGCCCGGCGACGCCCTGATCCCCCTCTTCGCGGGCCGCATACAACCCCTCAAGGCGCCCGACGTGCTCCTGCGCGCGGTGGCCGCCCTGCTCGAGACACGCCCCGAGCTGCGCTCACGCCTCTGCGTCCCCGTCGTGGGCGGCCCCAGCGGCAGCGGCCTCGCCAAGCCGGAGGGCCTGCAGAAGCTCGCCGCTCGGCTCGGCATCGCCGACGTCGTCCGTTTCCACCCGCCCGTGGAGCAGGAGCGGCTCGCGGACTGGTTCCGCGCGGCGTCCGTGCTCGTCATGCCCTCCTACAGCGAGTCCTTCGGCCTGGTCGCCATAGAGGCGCAGGCCGCCGGTACCCCGGTGCTCGCCGCCGCGGTCGGCGGCCTCCCGGTCGCCGTGCGGGACGGGCACACCGGCTTCCTCGTCCAGGGCCACGATCCCGGCGCCTACGCGCGTGTGCTGGGCGAGTTCGCCGACCACCCGCACCTCGCCGACCGCATGGGCCGGGCCGCCGCCCGGCACGCCCAGTGCTTCGGCTGGGACACCGCGGCCGCCGCCACGGCCGACGTCTACACGGCCGCGACCCAGGCCCACCGCCGTCACCTACGCTCGCACCATGGCTGACAAGGCGATGGAAGCAGAGCAGCGGCGGGCGGCGCGGGTCATCGAGGACGTGCTGCGGGGCACCGGGCTGGAGTGGGAGAGCCCCGCGCCGGGCTCGTACGTGGTGAAACTGCCCGGCACCCGCAAGCTCTCCACGACCGTGTCCCTGATCGCCGGCCGGCACACCCTCTCCCTCAACGCCTTCGTCATCCGCCACCCCGACGAGAACGAGGGCGGAGTCCACCGCTGGCTCCTGGAACGCAACCTCAAGCTGTTCGGCGTGAGCTACGCCGTCGACCCGCTCGGCGACATCTACGTCACCGGCCGCCTGCCCCTGCCCGCGGTCACCGAGGAGGAGGTCGACCGTCTCCTCGGCCAGGTCCTCGAGGCCGCCGACGGCAGCTTCAACACCCTTCTGGAGCTCGGTTTCGCGACCGCGATCCGCAAGGAGTACGACTGGCGGGTGTCACGCGGCGAGTCCACCCGCAACCTGGACGCGTTCACCCACCTGCTGGAGCGTCCCTCCACGACCTGACCCCGCCGGACGGACGCACCGGCCCCGCCGGCCGGACCCGGACCCGGACCCGGCGGACGCGGACCCGGCGGACCCGGGCTCACCCGTCCCCGGGCTCACCCGTCCCCGGGCTCACCCGGCTGCGGCGGTCTCGTCCTGCAGCCGTGTCTGCAGCCGCGTCGCCTTCCGCAGGAGACCGCGCAGGACGACCAGGAGCATCGCGAGGGACGCGCCCACACCCACCCCCGCCATCGCGGTGACCAGTGCGCCCAGGGTCTCCATGCCGTCGTCCGGGGAGGGTATGTCGGCCAGGGCCAGATGCCCGGCGACCCCGAGCGCCAGCAGCGTCGCCGCGACCAGGCAGCCGATGAGGGTGTCGACCCACCGGAAGGCCGGCGGTGTGAAGATCGTCTCGCGCTCGACCATGGTCAGCAGCATCCACACGGCGACGAGCGCCACCTGGACGCAGACGACCCCGGCGATCGCCACCGCCACGTAGGGCACGGCGAACGGGTCGTACGGCGGGAAGCGGTCGACCTCGTCGGCGGCCGTCGTCGGGATCACCACGATCTGCCCGAAGAGGCCGAGCGCGGCCGCCGCCACGATGCCGAGCCGCAGGACGGCGATGATGATGCGATGCATGGGGTGAGTATCAGGGGCTTCCGGTCGCCGATCCACCGATTCCGGTACTCCCGCGCCCACTTCCCCGGCTTCCGGTCCGCCCGCTGGTCCGGTACCGGCCGGGCGTCACGCCCACCAGCTTCCGGAAGTGCCGGGTCAGATGGGCCTGGTCGTAGAACCCGGTGACGACGGCGACCTCACCCGGCTGCCGCCCCTCGAGCAGCAATCCCCGGGCACGGCCGACCCGGCGGGACATCAGGTACTGGTGCGGCGCGATGCCGTACGCCCCGCTGAACGCCCGTACGAGATGCGCGGGATGGGCGTACAGCAGCGTGCCCGCCTCCTCCAGCGTGAGTCCCTCCACCACCCGCTCGTCGAGCAACTCCCGCAGCCGCCGCGCCAGTACGGGGTCCCGCCCGGCCGCCCCCGGAACCGGCCGCGACCGCAGATGCTCCCGCAGCCGCTCCCCGATCAGCGTCAGCCTGCTCTCCGCCTCCAGCTCGTCCCCGGGCCGTACCAGCGCGGTGTGCACCTGCCCGACACGCCGCCGCAGCAGCGGGTCCCGCAGATCGGGCCGGTCGACGGCGGCCCCGATGAGTTCGTCCCCGAGCCGGCTGGTGTCCAGGTACAGCACCCGTTTGCGGAACCCGTCGGAGGTGACGGCGGCACCGTTGTGCGGAACATGCGGCGGCAGCAGGGACACCGTGTCGTGCGGGGTGCCGTGCTCATGCCGATCGAGGTCGTACCGCACGGCGCCGTCGTCGACGATGAGCAGCGTCCAGGCGTCATGGACGTGCATCGGATAGGCGTACTCGGTGAAGCGGGCGTGGAACACCTCCACGACACCCGGCACGCGGGGCCGCCAGGCGGACACCGCCGCGCGGGACGCCGTGGCCGTCCGGGAGGTGGCCCGGGGGGTGGCCTGGGAGGGCATGCAAACAACGTACAAGACGCCGCCGCGCCCGGACCGCCAGTCTCACCCCATGACCAACAGCACCCGCTTCGACACGAAGATCGCCGTACTGCTGCGCGAGGACCTGGAACCCTGGCAGCGCCTCAATGTCACCGCGTTCCTGGTCAGCGGCCTCGGCGCCGAGGTCCCCGAGGTGATCGGGGCCCCGTACGAGGACGCGGACGGCGTCCGGTACCTGCCGATGTTCCGCCAGCCGGTCCTGGTCCTCCAGGGCACGAAGGAGATCCTGAAGGCGGCCCACACGCGAGCCCTCACCCGGGCGCTCCCCCGCGCGGTCTTCACCGGCGACCTGTTCGCCACCGGACACGACGAGGCGAACCGGGCGGCGGTACGGGCGGTCGGCACCACGGACCTGGACCTGGTCGGCCTGTCGGTCCACGGCCCGAGGAACGCGGTGGACAAGGTACTGAAAGGAGCGCGCATGCACCCGTGAGGCCGACCACCGCTGTACGCCCGCATCAGCGATCCCCGGCGGAGGCGAACCCTCCGCCGACGGCATGACCCGACGCCGTCACAGCCGGGCGCGGGTCAGCGCGAGCAGACCACACTGATCAGGGTGAACGAGGCGTAGAAGGGGCCCCGGGACAGCCCGGCGAACCAGTCACGGCCACGAGAGCGGTCGATGTGGCCCCCGTCGATGGCCTTCTGCAGATTGCGGCCCAGGCCCAGGGTGTGGTCCGCCTCCGGGAAGTCGAGGAAGACGGGCGTCACGGCGTCCACGCTCTCGACCCGGAGACCGGCCTCCCCGGCGAGGCGGGCGAGACGGCGCCCGACGGTCGCGTGACGGACCACTTCCGCCGTGGTGTAGCGGGTGAAGGCCCGGCTGGTCCCGAGGTCCTCGGCGTCGACGATCAGGGTGTCCCAGTCGGGTTCGGCCAGGGCGATCCGTGCGCCCGGCCGGGTGGCGCGGTGCAACTCCGTGAGGACGTCGAGGGGTTCGGTCACGTGCATCAGCACCCGGTCGATCCTGGCGCGGTCCACCGACCCCGCCTCGACGGGCAGGGCGTGGGCGTCCCCTTCGCGGATCTCCACCGGCCGCAGGCCCGCCGTACGGGAGCGTGCCTGCGCCAGCATCGTCGGGTCCCGGTCCACACCGATCACGGTGCCCGTGTCACCCGCACGCTCCGCCAGCGCGGGCAGATCGGTACCGGGCCCGCATCCGACATCCAGGACGGTATGGCCCGTCTGTACATCCAGCAGTTCGAGAAGCCGCTGCTTGTACGCCCGGCCGGCGTCGCTCGCCGCGGCGCGCAGCATGTACGAAGTCTGGTCGGGGCGGGGCACACCGAGTGTCGTCGACATGCGCGCCAGTCAAGCACTCCGCGCGACGCCCGCTCAGGGGTCGGGTGACTTTCCCTTGCGCGAGGCGGGCGATCACCCGGACGCGGCGGTCGGCCGGCCGCAGCCGTGACCGCGACCGTGGTACCTCGTGGACACATCCTCCGGGGACGGGCCGGCACGGGGCTGACCCAGCCGGAGGGACGTGGAAGGTGGTGCGGGGGCGCCCTCAGGCGGCCCTGGAGTGTGCCCTCCGCGGGCCCGAGGCGGGGTCGTCCGCATCCTCGGGCACGAACGTCTCGTCGTCCCCGAAGTCGGGGGACTGGAACGGGTGGATCGCCGGAGGCGGTGATGCCGCGGTGGAGCTGCGGGGCCGGTCCTCCGGAGCGGAGAACAGCGAGTTCGATTCGATGAGAGGACTCTCTTTCGGTACAGGCCCCTGAGATGGGCGGCCTGGTGTGCCGTGACCCGGCACGACGGTCCTACAGCTTGGTCATCTTGGAGTACGGGCTCAGAATCCGCATCTGCGTGGAACCGAAGTCCACGAGAGCGGCGATTCCGTCCTCCATGGCGATCACCCGGCCGAGACCGTGCACGTCATGGGTGACCTGGTCGCCCACGGCGAAGTGCTTGGGCGGCGGCGCGACCGAGGCCTTGAAGGGGCTGGTGGGCAAGTGGCGCTTCGGGGCAGCAGATTTTGTCATCGTCACCCCAGTATGCGCCCACACGCGCCCCGTCCGCTGTGGTCGTTGTCTCTTTGTTGCACCAGCCTACGCGCGCAGGCACGACAGCCGGCCCGAAACCCGGCCCGACGGCACCTGCCCGCCCCGGGTATCACACCCCGCCGGAAGGCGCGGTCCCCGTGTGTCGTGGGGGGAATCGGGACGGCTTCCCGGTGCGTTCGAGTGGACGGTGACCTGTCCGTTTTCCCCGCACGGTCCTGGAGACCTCTCTCATGCACCGGTCAGAGATCGACGCCATCGTCTTCGATGTGCTCGGCACACTCGTCGACGAATCCGCCGGCCTCCGCGCCGGGATCCGTGAACTCGCCCCGCTCGACGAGTCCAGGATCGAGGAGCTCCTGTCGCTGTGGCAGCAGGACATCCTCGAAGGTGTCAGGCCCTACGTGGCCGGCGACGTCCTGGACCTGGAAGCGGCCGGGCTCACGGCCCACGCTGCCGGAGTCGACGACCCGGCCGCCGTGGCGGCACTGGCCCGGTCGGGTCACCGGCTCCCGCCGTGACCCGACACCGCCGCAGGCCTCGCCCGCCTCGCCGAACGGTTCCCGCTGATCGGACTCTCCCATGCGAGCCGGACGACTCTGCTGGAGATCAACGCCCACTCCGGGCTCCGCCGGCACCAGGCCCTGTCCGCCGAGGACGCCCGGACCTACAAACCGGACCCGGCGGTCTGTCGGCTCGCCGTCACCGTCTCGGGGAGACCGCCGGAGTGGCTGCTGATGGTCGCCGCCCACGCCTGGGACCTGCGCGGAGCACAGGAACTCGGCCTGCGCACCGCCTACGTCGCCCGCCCCGTCGGCGACCCGCCCACACCTCGGACCGCTTCGACCTGCACGCCGACGACCTGACCGACCTGGCCGAACAACTCGACAACGGCCCCGGACCCTGACAACGCCTCCCCACCGCCCCGTTCCCGACCGCCCCGTGCCCGCCAGAGCGGTCCCGGTGCCGGGCAGGCGATCGGTGGGCTCCCGTGGGCCCGCGCACGATCCGACCCACACGGAATCCCGCCCTCCCCGACGCGCCGGGCAGCGAAGAAAAGCCCCCTGCCCGGCGGGAAACCGCGGGCGGGGGGCTTGTGTGGCGCGGGCGCCTACTTCTTCTTGCCCTGGTTCCTGACCGCCTCGATCGCGGCCGCGGCCGCGTCCGGGTCGAGGTACGTGCCGCCGGGGTTGACCGGCTTGAAGTCGGAGTCGAGCTCGTAGGACAGGGGGATGCCCGTCGGGATGTTCAGGCCCGCGATGTCGGCGTCCGAGATGCCGTCGAGGTGCTTGACCAGGGCGCGCAGGCTGTTGCCGTGGGCGGCGACGAGGACCGTGCGGCCGGTCAGGAGGTCCGGGACGATCGAGTCGAACCAGTACGGAAGCATGCGGACGACGACGTCCTTCAGGCACTCCGTCCGCGGGCGCACCTCCGGCGGGAGGGTCGCGTAGCGCGGGTCGGAGAACTGGGAGTACTCGGCGTCGTCGTCGAGCGGGGGCGGCGGGGTGTCGTAGGAGCGGCGCCACAGCATGAACTGCTCCTCGCCGAACTCCGCGAGGGTCTGCGCCTTGTCCTTGCCCTGCAGAGCGCCGTAGTGACGCTCGTTCAGGCGCCAGCTGCGGTTCACCGGGATCCACAGGCGGTCGGCGGACTCCAGCGCGAGCTGCGCGGTGCGGATGGCGCGCTTCTGGAGGGAGGTGTGGAGTACGTCGGGGAGCAGGCCGGCGTCCTTGAGCAGCTCGCCGCCGCGCGTCGCCTCCTTCTCGCCCTTCGGGGTGAGGTTGACGTCCACCCAGCCGGTGAACAGGTTCTTCTCGTTCCACTCGCTCTCGCCGTGGCGGAGGAGGATCAGCTTGTACGGTGCGTCGGCCATGTGCCCGAGCGTAATAGACGCTCCGAGAGGGCCGCGCGCCCTGCCCGCCTGGCGGACGGTTCACGGGATCCGCGGGCCCTACGGGGCATGTACACCATGTCCTGGGCGTCGCCGCGAGGTGGAGGCCCTCTGGGCGGTGACGGGGGCCCCGGCGGCCGGAGCGGCGCCGGGGCCCCCGTCGATGTGTCGCCTCAGCCGCACTGGCACGGGTTGCCCGACTGGCACCCGCACCCGCACCCCGACCCGCAGCCGCAGGCGGCGATCAGGGTGAGGTTTCTGATCTCGGTGGGCTGCTCGGTCTCGCGGTCCTGGGTGGGGTCGGGCGTCGTGCCGGGGGATTCGGCCATGGGTCCCTCCTCGGGGCTGGGGCCTGCGCACACCCTGCGCACACCTCTGACCATTGGAGACCCTGCCCGGCGGGCGCATCAACGGCGCATCGAGGCTTGTACGGACTCCGGCCCACCTCCTGCACGCCTGCCCGTGCCTGCTCGCGAGCCGGGAGCCGGGAGCCGTTGGCCGGAAGCCGTGAGCCGGGATCAGGCTCCTTCCGCCCCCGGCGCCGTCTGGATCTCCGGCTGCAGATCGGCCTGGATCTCGTCCGCGTGCTCGCCCGTGACCAGGTAGACCACCCGCTTGGCGACCGACACCGCGTGGTCCGCGAACCGCTCGTAGTAGCGGCCCAGCAGCGTCACGTCGACGGCCGTCTCGATGCCGTGCTTCCAGCGGTCGTCCATCAGGTGCTGGAAGAGGGTGCGGTGGAGGAGGTCCATCGCGTCGTCGTCCTGCTCCAGCTGGAGCGCCAGGTCGACGTCCTTCGTGATGATCACCTCGGCCGCCTTCGCCATCAGGCGCTGCGCGAGCTGGCCCATCTCCAGGATCGTGGCGTGCAGATCGTGCGGGACGCCACGCTCCGGGTAGCGCAGCCGCGCGAGCTTCGCCACGTGCTGGGCGAGGTCGCCCGAGCGCTCCAGGTCGGCCGACATGCGCAGCGAGGTGACGACGATGCGCAGGTCGGTCGCCACCGGCTGCTGGCGCGCCAGCAGAGCGATGGCCCGCGCCTCCAGCTCGTGCTGGAGATCGTCGACCCTCTGGTCGGCCTCGATCACGTTCTCCGCCAGCTTCAGATCGGCGTCGAGGATGGCCGTCGTGGCGCGCCCGATCGCCGACCCGACCAGCCGGGCCATTTCGACCAGACCGTCGCCGATCGAATCCAGTTCCTCGTGGTACGCGTCCCGCATCAGGGTTCCTCTCGTACGTCTGTCCGGGCTTCAGGGGCCCGGGCTTCTGCCCACCGTCCCACGTTCGGTCCTCCACGCGTCCGGTTCCGTCACCACGGATGAACCATCCCTGGCTCCCAGGTGAACTCTGGGCGACGAGTGTTCGAGCTCGCCCTCCGACGGCTGTGGGGAGCGGCCGCGACATGCCTAACCTGGGTGCATGGACGTGAACGCGGCGGTCGCCGCACTGGCTGCGATCGCCGGCGTACTCACCGGCGTCATCGCCATGCTGGCGTTCCGCGTCAGCGAGCGCGAACAGCGGCGCCCCACGCGCTCCTCCCTGCACACCGACCCGGTGCTCCCGCCGGGCGTGGACACGGTGCTGTCCGTGCTGCGTTCCTCCGCCGTCGTCCTCGACGAGGCGGACGGCGTCGTCAAGGCCAGCTCCGCCGCGTACGCCCTCGGACTGGTCCGGGGCGGCAAACTGGCCGTGGAACCCATGATGCAGATGGCCCGCGACACCCGCAGGGACGGCGAGATACGCCAGGTGGAGCTGGATCTGCCCCGCCGGGGGACCGGACGCGGCGAGGCCCTCGCGGTGTCCGCGCGGGTGGCGCCGCTCGGCTCCCGGCTCGTCCTGCTGCTCGTCGAGGACCTCACGGAGGCCCGCCGCATCGAGGCGGTACGACGTGACTTCGTGGCCAATGTCAGCCACGAGCTCAAGACCCCCGTCGGGGCGCTGTCGCTGCTCTCCGAGGCCGTGATGGACGCCTCCGAAGACCCCGAGGCCGTGGAACGCTTCGCCGGACGGATGCAGATCGAGGCGACCCGGCTGACCAACCTGGTGCAGGAACTCATCGACCTCTCCCGGGTGCAGAACGACGACCCGCTGGAGGACGCCGAACCCATCCGCGTCGACGAACTGGTCGCCGAGGCCGTCGACCGCTGCCGGCACGCGGCAGGGACGAAGGAGATCACCATGGCCGCCGCCGGCGCCGCCGACCTGCGCATATGGGGCAACCGCGGCCAGCTCGCCGCCGCGCTCGGCAATCTCGTCGAGAATGCGGTCAACTACTCACCCGCCCGCACCCGCGTGGGCATCGCGGCCCGTACGGTCGCGCAGCCCGGCGGGGATCTGATCGAGATAGCCGTGACCGACCAGGGCATCGGTATCTCCGAGAAGGACAAGGAGCGCGTTTTCGAGCGCTTCTACCGTGTCGACCCCGCTCGCTCCCGTGCCACCGGCGGTACGGGGCTGGGTCTCGCGATCGTGAAGCACGTGGCCGCCTCGCACGGCGGGGAGGTCACCGTGTGGAGCGCCGAGGGCCAGGGCTCCACCTTCACCCTGCGGTTGCCGGAGGGCCGTGCGGCCCGCGACCGCGCCCACAAGATGTCCCGCCCGGACGAGATGTCCGACCGGGACGAGGTGCCCTACCGGGACGGCACCGAAGGCCTCGACGGTGAGGCCCGACGGGTGTCCCGGCCATCCCCCCACTCTTCCGAATCATCCGCGTACGAAACGCATCCCTCCCCGGAGGTTCTTCCGTGACCCGAGTGCTCGTCGTCGAGGACGAGGAGTCCTTCTCCGACGCCCTGTCGTACATGCTCCGCAAGGAGGGCTTCGAGGTCGCGGTCGCGACCACCGGGCCCGACGGACTCGACGAGTTCGAGCGCAACGGCGCCGATCTCGTTCTCCTCGATCTGATGCTGCCCGGGCTGCCGGGCACCGAGGTCTGCCGCCAGCTGCGCGGCCGTTCCAACGTCCCCGTCATCATGGTGACCGCCAAGGACAGTGAGATCGACAAGGTGGTGGGCCTGGAAATAGGCGCGGACGACTATGTCACCAAGCCGTTCTCCTCGCGGGAGCTGGTCGCCCGTATCCGCGCGGTGCTGCGCCGGCGCGGGGAGCCGGAGGAGGTGACCCCCGCGGCGCTGGAGGCCGGACCGGTGCGGATGGATGTCGACCGGCACGTGGTCACCGTGGGCGGAACCAAGGTCGATCTGCCCCTGAAGGAGTTCGACCTGCTGGAGATGCTGCTGCGCAACGCGGGGCGGGTCCTGACCCGGATGCAGCTCATCGACCGGGTGTGGGGGGCGGACTACGTGGGGGACACCAAGACGCTGGATGTGCATGTGAAGCGGCTGCGGGCGAAGATCGAGCCCGATCCGGGGGCGCCGCGGTATCTGGTGACGGTGCGGGGGCTCGGGTACAAGTTCGAGCCGTAGGCCGTAGGCCGTAGGCCGTAGGCCGCGGGGCGCCGGTCCGCGGAGCACCCCGTGCCCCGTGCCGGGTGCCCGCGGTCACGTGTCCGTGGTCGTGCGGAAGGGCGGGTCCCGGTGTGGGGCCCGCCCTTCCGTGTGGTGCGTGGGCCTACTGGCCGGCCGACTGGCTGGCGGAGGCGGCGTCGGTCGCGGTGCCGGGCTCCGCGGAGTCGCCGGTGCCGGAGGGGTCCGTGTCCGTGTCGCCGGCGTCGGGCTCGTCCGTGCTGCCGGCGTCCGGCTCGCCGGAGGACTCCGCCGACGGCTCCGTCGACGGCTCCGTCGAGGCGCCCGGCGCGGCCGGGATGTCGCTCGGGCCCCAGCCCTCGAAGAAGTGCTCGGCCGGGTAGACGAACGCCCGCAGGCTCACCTCGCCGGTCTCGCTGAGCGTGAACGTGACCTGCTGCGCGTTGCCGTCCCGGACGGCCTCGCGGCTGCTGGGCAGGACGGCGGAGGCGTTGCCCTCGCCGCCGATGATCAGCCTGCCGCCGGCCGGGACGGTGAGGCTGCCCCCCTCGGCGGGGGTCAGTTCGGCGGTCTTGCCGGTGCCGGGGAGGGTGATCGACTCCAGCGTCTGGTCGGTGCTGCCCTCGTTGAACAGGGTGGCGGCGACGACGGCCGGGCCGGTCGACTCCAGGTCGGGCTGGGTCACGACCATGGCGTTCTGGACCTTGATGTCGCCGACGGTCGTCGCAGCGTTGTCCGGCTGGATCTGGAGGCTCTGGGCGTTATTGCCGGCCGCGCACGCGGAGAGCGAGGCGATCGAGAACGCGATGACGGCGGCGGCGAGGGCGCCGCGTCGAAGGCTGCTGCTCACGGCGGCGGCTACTCCTTGACTTGAGCGTTTGGCGACCGGGTGCATCCGGTCGCCCTAAGTGTGTGTCAGCGGCCTCAGGTTACCGAGCCGTTCCGGCGGCGTCGCACCCGACCCTCCCCGAGGGGTCCGGGGTTAGCCCAGGGAGCGGTGTGGGCGCCGGAGGCGTCACCCGATCACCGGCCTTCGTGCCCCGGTGGTCCCTTCCGGCCCAGTCGGTCCCGTGTGTCACGTGTGTCACGTGCGACTCACCGGTAAATAGCCGTCACTTCGGCTTCGTGATGTCGCGTAAGGACGGTGCCGCTACCGCTCTCGCTACCGCTCTCCCCCGCGCGCCACTCCCGCTCCGGGACCACGGCTTTCGGCTGATCACGTATTTCCGCGGAGGAATGAGGGCGGGCCGCGGAATTGATCACCGCCGCCGATCCTCACACCGTGTGATCAATTCCGGATTCGGCCGGAACCCGGCCGGGCTCATCGAACGGAGTAGCGGAACTTGGGCGCGCGACAACCGGACATATCGGGATGTTCGGCTACTTGTGTGCGGCTTCGGGGGCGTGTGGACCGCGTGATTTGCCTGCGCCGGAGAGAGGCTCCGACCTGCGAATACCTGCTTCCGCCAGGCGTCCGCAGCACGTTCCTGTTGCAGTTGTCAAGCCCCGAGAATGGCCCTGACCTGCGAAAACGCCATTCAGAAGACGCCGTTTCCGTGTTACCCTGGATAGCCACGGAAGGGGTACCTGTCACATGACGTTCAAGGTTGGCGACACCGTGGTCTATCCCCATCACGGGGCCGCGCTGATCGAGGCTATCGAAACTCGCCAGATCAAAGGCGTGGACAAGACCTACTTGGTGCTGAAGGTCGCCCAGGGTGACCTGACGGTACGTGTGCCAGCGGACAATGCGGAGTTCGTCGGCGTACGTGATGTGGTCGGTCAGGAAGGGCTGGACCGGGTCTTCGAGGTGCTGCGCGCACCGTATGCCGAAGAGCCCACGAACTGGTCCCGTCGTTACAAGGCAAATCTCGAGAAGCTCGCCTCGGGCGATGTCATCAAGGTCGCGGAAGTCGTGCGTGACCTGTGGCGTCGTGAGCGCGAGCGCGGACTCTCCGCCGGTGAGAAGCGCATGCTCGCCAAGGCGCGTCAGATTCTGGTCAGCGAACTCGCTCTCGCCGAAAACACCAACGAGGACAAGGCCGAGGCCCTGCTCGACGAGGTACTCGCCTCCTGAGGCCTCTTGGGCGCAGCTTCATCCGGTCGGTGTCCCGGCGCTCGGCGGAGCGCACCGGTCCCCGGAGCAGCAGGACGAAGCAGCACTCAGCGCATCGAAATGCCGCGGTGCCCGATGACGTCATGGACGTCGCCGGGCGCTGCGGCATGTTCGTACCCGAACACGGTACGTACGCTGTTGCCTGCGCCGTGGTGAGGAATGTGCCGTCACTCACGCCCCACCCCCGGCGTGCCGGGCCCCGGGCGGCCGGCTCGACCAGAGTCACGGAAGGGGCTGGTCAAGGCGAGCACGCCCGGCACTTCCCCCGCTCCGGAGCAGGGGGTACGCCCAGGCCATACCCACGTAGGCCGAGCACACAAACCTGACAGGAACCGATGTCTGCCGATCCGCTCCCTCCGCCGTCGCCGAACCCCGCGCCCGGCCGTACGGCCTCCCGCACAGCGGCCGTGATTCCGGCCGCGGGCCGTGGTGTACGCCTCGGGCCGGGCGCCCCCAAGGCTCTCCGCGCGCTGGGCGGCACGCCCATGCTCATCCACGCGATCCGCGCGATGGCCGATTCCCGTGCCGTCTCCCTGGTCGTGGTCGTGGCCCCGCCCGACGGGGCCGCCGAGGTGAGGACACTCCTCGACGCGCACGCGCTGCCCGACCGCACCGACTTCCTCGTCGTCCCCGGCGGTGAGAGCCGCCAGGAGTCCGTGAAACTCGGCCTGGACGCGCTGCCGCCCGGCTACGACATCGTCCTGGTGCACGACGCGGCCCGCCCGCTCGTCCCGGTGGACACCGTCGACGCCGTCGTCGAGGCGGTACGTGACGGAGCGCCCGCCGCCGTCCCCGCGCTGCCGCTGGCCGACACCGTCAAGCAGGTCGAGCCCGCCGCCCCCGGCGAGCCGGAAGCCGTCGTCGCCACTCCCGACCGGTCCCTGCTGCGTGCGGTGCAGACCCCGCAGGGCTTCGACCGGGACACCCTGGTGCGCGCCCACGCGACGGTGACCGATGACGTCACCGACGACGCGAGCATGGTCGAACAGCTCGGCCTCACCGTCGTCGCCGTCCCCGGGCACGAGGAGGCCTTCAAGGTCACCCGCCCCCTCGATCTGGTCCTCGCCGAGGCGGTCCTGGCCCGCAGGAGGCTCAACGATGGCTTCTGAGCGGCCGTACCCGCTGCCGCAGGTCGGCATCGGCACCGACATCCACGCCTTCGAGGAGGGCCGCGACCTGTGGTGCGCCGGCCTGAAGTGGGAGGACGCGGGGCCGGGGCTCGCCGGTCACTCCGACGCCGACGTGGTCGCCCACGCCGCCTGCAACGCCCTGTTCTCCGCCGCCGGTCTCGGCGACCTGGGACAGCACTTCGGCACCGGCCGCCCGGAGTGGTCCGGCGCGCCGGGTGTCACCCTGCTGACGGAGGCCGCGCGCATCGTCCGCGCGTCCGGCTTCCGCATCGGCAACATCGCCGTACAGGTCGTCGGTCCCCGTCCGAAGATCGGCAGACGCCGGGAGGAGGCCCAGACACTGCTCTCGGAGGCGGCGGGCGCCCCGGTCTCGGTCTCCGGTGCCACGACGGACGGGCTGGGCTTCCCGGGCAGGGAAGAGGGCCTCATGGCGGTGGCGACGGCGCTGGTCGTGCGCGAGGGGTGAGCGGCCCGGCCGCCGAGGGGCGCGGGGCCGCGCCGGAACGCGGTCCCGCCGCGCCGGCGTGACCGGCCCCGCCGGGAGGCATCGCCGACGCCGCCCCGCCGCCGGGCGGCACCACGGACCGCGCACGCCGCCGCGCCTACTACCCTGGTGCCGTGACTATTCGCCTGTACGACACCAGCGCCCGGCAGATCCGTGACTTCTCCCCGCTCCAGCCGGGTTGCGTCTCGATCTACCTGTGTGGTGCCACCGTGCAGGCGGCACCCCACATCGGGCACATCCGCTCGGGCCTGAACTTCGACATCATGCGCCGCTGGTTCGAGTACCGCGGCCTGGAGGTGACGTTCGTCCGGAACGTCACCGACATCGACGACAAGATCATCGCCAAGTCCGCCGAGCAGGGCCGCCCGTGGTGGGCCATCGGCTACGAGAACGAGCGGGCGTTCACCGACGGCTACCGCGCACTCGGCTGCCTCCCCCCGACCTACGAGCCGCGCGCCACCGGCCACATCACCGAGATGGTCGAGATGATGCGCGGCCTCATCGAGCGAGGGCACGCCTACGAGGCCGAGGGCAACGTGTACTTCGCCGTCGCCTCGTTCCCCGAGTACCTGAAGCTGTCGAACCAGGAGCTCGACAACCTGCTCCAGCCCTCGGGCGAGGGCGAGACCGGCAAGCGGGACCCGCGCGACTTCGCCATGTGGAAGACGGCGAAGCCCGGTGAGCCGAGCTGGGAGACGCCGTGGGGCCCCGGGCGTCCGGGCTGGCACCTGGAGTGCTCGGCGATGGCGCACAAGTACCTCGGCGGCGCCTTCGACATCCACGGCGGCGGCCTGGACCTGATCTTCCCGCACCACGAGAACGAGATCGCCCAGGCCCGGGCCTACGGCGACGAGTTCGCCCGGTACTGGGTGCACAACGCCTGGGTCACCATGAGCGGCGAGAAGATGTCGAAGTCGCTCGGCAACTCGGTGCTGGTCAGTGAGATGGTGAAGCACTGGCGGCCCATCGTGCTGCGCTACTACCTGGGCACCCCGCACTACCGGTCGATGATCGAGTACAGCGAGGAGGCCCTGCGCGAGGCGGAGTCCGCGTTCGCGCGGATCGAGGGCTTCGTGCAGCGCGTGGTGGAGAAGGCCGGCGGTGTCGTCGAACCCGCCGCCGAGGTGCCGCCCGCGTTCGCCGAGGCGATGGACGACGACCTGGGCGTCCCGCAGGCCCTCGCGGTCGTGCACACCACGGTCCGGCAGGGCAACAGCGCGCTGGCCGCCGACGACAAGGAGGAGGCCGTCGCGCGCCTCGCCGAGGTCCGCTCCATGCTCGGTGTGCTCGGACTCGACCCGCTGGACCCCCAGTGGGCCGGCGGGAGCGGGCGCGGAGAGGACCTCCACGGCGTGGTCGACACCCTGGTCCGTATGGTCCTCGACCAGCGCGAGGCCGCACGGGCGCGCAAGGACTGGCCCACCGCGGACGCCATCCGCGACCAGCTCGGCCAGTCCGGTCTGGTGATCGAGGACGGCCCGCAGGGACCCCGCTGGAGCCTCGGACCGCGCTGAGGCCGGGCCGCCCGGCCTGGGCCTTCGAAGATCAAGTGTGCCGTCCGGGCCTCCGGACGGCACACTTCACAGACGTACGCACCACAGCAGTACACCCACGACTTCACGGAGACGGATACCTCATGGCCGCGAACAACCGCCGCATGTCCGGCAAGAAGGGCGCGCAGGTCGGCAGTGGCGGCCAGCGACGCCGGGGCCTCGAAGGCAAGGGGCCGACGCCGCCCGCCGAGATGCGCAAGGGGCACGCCAAGCAGCGCGCCGCCCAGGCGAAGACGCGCCGCGCCACGGCCGGCCGCCCGCAGCCGCGGCGCGGCGGGGGCCGTTCGTCCTCCGAGCTCGTCGTCGGCCGTAATTCGGTCGTCGAGGCGCTGCGCGAGGGCGTGCCCGCGTCCACGCTGTACGTCCAGCAGTTCATCGACAACGACGAGCGGGTGCGCGAGGCGCTCCAGCTCGCGGCCGAGCGCGGCGGCATCAACCTCATGGAGGCGCCGCGCCCCGAACTCGACCGCATGACCAACGGGCTGAACCACCAGGGTCTGGTCCTCCAGGTGCCGCCGTACGTGTACGCGCACCCCGAGGACCTGGTCGCGGGCGCCCACGACGAGGGGCGGGACCCGCTGATCGTCGTCCTGGACGGGGTGACCGACCCGCGCAACCTCGGCGCGGTCGTCCGGTCCGTCTCGGCGTTCGGCGGCCACGGTGTCGTCGTGCCCGAGCGGCGGGCCGCCGGGATGACCGCCGGAGCCTGGAAGACGTCCGCCGGTGCGGCCGCCCGTACGCCCGTCGCCCGCGCCACCAATCTGACGCGCACGCTGGAGGCGTACAAGAAGGCCGGTATCGCGGTGGTCGGCCTGGCCGCCGACGGCGAGGCCGAGGTCGGCGAACTGGCCGCGCTGCACGGGCCGGTCGTCATCGTCGTCGGCAGTGAGGGCAAGGGGCTGTCCCGGCTGGTCGGCGAGACCTGCGACCACCGGGTGCGGATCCCGATGCCGGGCGGTACCGAGTCGCTGAACGCCGGTGTGGCGGCGGGCATCGTGCTGTACGAGGCGGCGCGCCGACGGAGCTGAACGGCTGTTCGGTCGCGTCACCCACATGGAGGATTCGGAGGGGTCCGGACAGGCTTGACGCGGTCCGGACACATCCGGCCGGTCAAGGCAGTGTCCTAACGCCGTGTCACTCGGTTAGATGAGTGTGGACACCAGAACACCCCGCACACCCACGGGGGACCGCTCGTCGGGAATCGACGACGCTCCCGCGCTGAGCATGGTGAAGGTGCCGAGCGATCCGGCGCAGGTCATCGTCAATCACGCCAGCTTCCGCGTGCAGCTGGGCGTCTCGGCGCGGCGCGCACCGTCGCCGCGGATCGCACGGCACCTGAGCGCAGCCGAGGACACCGCCCGCATCCCCGTCGTCACCGGCATGGGCACGGCGCTGCCGGCCGCGGCCGCCCGTCGCCGTCCCGTCGTCTGGAGCGGCCGGTCCGCCCCCGACGACACCGGGGCCCACCGACTGCTCCAGGCCGTGCGGCAGCACGGGGGCGTCCGCCACGCGGACGACCTGTTCACCGACTCCGGAGGCACCCGGGTCCTGCCTCACACAGGCACCGGGTACGACGCCGGCTACGACGAGGGCCCGGCCACACAGCCCCTGGAGACCCCCTTCGTCGGTGCCCAGCGCCGCCCACCCGGTGACGGTCCCCTGCTGCCCCCGATGCGCCCCTACGGCAGCGCCGACGACGAGCCCGGCTACGACCACGCCCACGGCACCCCGGGCCACGGCGGACCCGTCCACGACGACGAGTCGAGCACCGGCCGGCGTGGCAGGCGGCCCGGCGACGAAGCGGCCCGGCACGCCTACTACCCGGGCCGCCGGCTGAACCTCGGCGTCGTCCTGCTGCCGCTGCGCGTCTTCCTCGGAGGCATCTCGGTCTACGCCGGGATGAGCAAGCTCTGCGACCCGCTGTACTTCGAGGGCGGCACCCGCGGCTCCATGGTCAAGTGGCTGCACACCCTGCACCCCTGGGAGGTCGCCGAGCCCCTGCGCCAGTTCGCCCTCGAGCACCCCATCGGCTCCGGGCTGGCCATCGCCTTCGCCCAGGTCGTCGTCGGTGTCCTCACCGTCCTCGGCTGCTGGCAGCGGGTGGCCGCCGTCGCCGGTGCGGCACTCTCCGCGGCCCTGCTGGTCACCGTCAGCTGGAAGAGCGTCCCCGCCTACGAGACGCCCGACATCATCTACCTCGCCGCCTGGTCGCCGCTGATCATCGCGGGTGCCCCCGTCTACTCCGTCGACGGCCGCCTCGCCGGAGCCGCCTGGCGCCGGCTCGGTCCCCGGGCGGACATCTGGGACCTGCGCGCCTACGTACTGCGGCGCGGCGTCCTCATCACCTTCGTGGTGTGCGGGCTGACCATGCTCGTCGGCTCGCTGCTCGGCGGCGCCGTCCGGGACGCCGACCGGGTGGTCGTCCCCGGGCCCGGCGAGGCCCCGCGCAACGAGCTTCCGGGATCACCGCTGCCGGAGGAGTCGGGCGAGCGCCAGGAGGAGAAGCGGACCCCGTCCGCCTCCACCTCGCCCACCCAGGGCGCCACGTCGGGCTCGGCGAGCCCGACCGCCGGGACCACCGCCCCCGGCGCGACCCAGGGCGCGGGCGCCACCACCGGCGCGCCCAGCCAGACCCAGGGCAGCGCCGGCCAGGCCCCGCCCCAGCAGTCCTCCCCGGCCGGTCAGGCCCCGAGCACCACATCCGGCCCGACCTCGGGCGGCGGCGCCTCCGGAGGCAGCGGCGGCGGCGCCCCGAGCGAGGGAGACGGCGGCTCCTCGGGCGAACCGGGTCTGGTGGGCGGCCTTTTGGGATAGCGCTCCCGGCGCCACGGGGGGTGGGGGGGGGGGGGGGGGGGGGGGGGGGCTTGTGGGCACGAGATTAGATCCTGGGACGCCGGTCGGTGGCACCGTGTCGCGGATCACCTCCGTCCGGAGTACCGCAGTGCGGCGGATTGTCCCGGTTCACCACCCGTCCGGGGCGCGTGCCGGCAGGTTTTCGCGGCGGTCCGCGGGGGAGNCACGGTTCGCCGTGCGGGACCCCACCTGTCCGTGCATCCGTCGGTGACTCAGGTCAGCGGCCCTGTCCCGCCAGTTCCTTCGCGGCCTCCGTCAGATCCTTCGCGGTGTCGATCGCCCGCCAGTAGGAACCCTGGGGGATGGTGAATCCGGCGAGCCGGCGCTCACGGGCGAGGCGAGGGAACGTGGTGCGCTCGTGGTCACCACGCTCCGGCAGCAGACCGGCGAACTCGGCGGAGAAGACGTACACCCCCGCGTTGATCTCGGAGGTCGACGGCGGAGCCTCGATGAAGTCGGTGATGTGCCCGAAGCCGTCGGTGCGCACCGCGCCCCACGGGATGCGCGGGCGGGCCAGCGCGAGGGTGGCGACGGCGTCCCGCTCGGTGTGGAAGTCGGCCATGTCGCGCAGCGAGAACCGGGTCCAGATGTCGCCGTTGGTGGCGTACCAGGGCTGGTCGGGGTGCGGGAGACGGGCGGCGGCGTACTTCAGGCCGCCGCCGCGGCCGAGGGGTTCCGTCTCGACGACGGTGGTGACGGAGACGGGCAGCTCGGCGGTCTCCAGCCACTTCTGCAGCACCTCGGCGAGATGGCCGCAGGAGACGACGACGTCGGTGACGCCCTCCTCGGCGAGCCAGGTGAGCTGATGGCCGATGATCGGGGTTCCCGTGCCGGGGATCTCGACCATCGGCTTGGGCCGGTCGTCGGTGTACGGACGGAGCCGGGAGCCCTGGCCGCCGGCCAGGATGACGGCTTGTACGGGGCGGGAGACGGCACGCGGGTCGGTCATGCCCGCACTTTACGCGGCGCCTGGCCTGGGGTTGCGGGCAGTCGTGCCGATGCGCCGGCACGTGCGTTTGCTGGTGCGGGGTGCGGGGTGCGGGGTGTTCGCCTGCCCGGCGCTTGCGGGGTGCCGCCGCGCCCACCCTCACCCACGCTCGACTGCGCTCGAGCGGGGGACCCCCATCGCCCCGCGGCGCGATTGCCCGCGGTGGCGGCGGTGGCGGCGGTGGCGGGGACGGTGGGGTCAGCTGGTGGCCTTGACGACTCCCGAGGCGAAGGAGGTGTCGCAGACCGGGCGGGCGTAGGACTGGGCCTGGGTCGGGCCGTAGACGCGGACCGCGGCCCTGCCCAGGGAGCGGGCGATCGAGGCGCAGTGCTTCGCCAGGGACGGGCGGTCGTTCACCGCCTGCTGGAGGTGAGTGAGCGCCACACCCGGGTTCTCCTTCTGCAGTTCGACCAGCAGCGTGTCGCGCAGCACCTCGTGCGGTGCCCGCGCACCGGCCCGCGAGGAGGCGCCGGGGGCGGAGGCGGCGGTGTCCGCGGCGGCGAGCACCGGGCTCGAGGGGGTGCCCGACCAGTTCACCCGCGCGACCGCGAGGGTCCCGGAAAGCACCAGGACGACAGGGAGGACGAGGGCGAGGGAACGGCCGATCCGACGGGCGGTGCCGCGGCCGCGTCGCGTCTGAGGGTTAGTGGAGTGCTTCACGCGTGTGAGGGTAGCGTCCGGTAGCGGTGCGGAAACATTCCGTCACCGTTACGGGGGACAGGGAACCTTCGATTTCGCACGACGTGTTGACGCACACTGCTCGAAATGCCCGTTGTGCCAGGGTATTTGTCGACAACGTGGGAGGGCCCCGCAGCGCGCTGCGGGGCCCTCCCAGGTCAAGACGGTTCGGTACGGTTCGGTGCGGCCGCTCTCAGTCGGACAGGCGGGCGCCGGTCGACGTGGAGAACACGTGGCTCTCACCCGCGCGCGGCACGACGTGCAGCACGCTGCCCTTCTCCGGGACCTCACGGCCGCCGACGCGGACCACGATGTCCTTGGTCTCGCCGCCGACGTGCGCGGTGCCGTAGACGAACGCGTCGGAGCCCAGCTCCTCGACGACGTTGACGGTGACCGCGACGCCCTGGTCGGAGTCGGCGCCGGCCACGTCGAAGTGCTCGGGGCGGACACCGACGGTGACGGTCTTGTCGGTGGCGGAGGCCAGCGCGTCACGCTGCACCGGCACCACCGAGTTGCCGAACTTCACACCGCCGTCGGCGACCGGCACCTCGATCAGGTTCATGGCCGGAGAGCCGATGAAGCCGGCGACGAAGAGGTTCGCGGGCTTGTCGTACATGTTGCGGGGGGTGTCGACCTGCTGGAGCAGACCGTCCTTGAGGACCGCGACCCGGTCGCCCATGGTGAGGGCCTCGACCTGGTCGTGGGTGACGTAGACGGTGGTGATGCCCAGACGGCGCTGGAGCGACGCGATCTGCGTACGGGTCGACACACGGAGCTTGGCGTCCAGGTTGGACAGCGGCTCGTCCATGAGGAACACCTGCGGCTCACGCACGATGGCGCGGCCCATGGCGACACGCTGGCGCTGACCGCCGGAGAGCGCCTTGGGCTTGCGGTCCAGGTACTCGGTGAGGTCGAGGATCTTCGCGGCCTCTTCGACCTTCTTGCGGATCTCGGCCTTGTTGACGCCGGCGATCTTGAGCGCGAAGCCCATGTTGTCGGCGACCGACATGTGCGGGTAGAGCGCGTAGTTCTGGAACACCATGGCGATGTCCCGGTCCTTCGGCGGCAGGTGGGTGACGTCGCGGTCGCCGATGCGGATGGCGCCGCCGTTGACGTCCTCGAGCCCCGCGAGCATGCGGAGCGAGGTGGACTTGCCGCAGCCGGACGGGCCGACGAGGACGAGGAATTCGCCGTCCGCGATGTCGATTTCCAGGGCGTCGACGGCGGGCTTGGTGGAGCCGGGGTAGACCCGGGTCGCCTTGTCGAACGTGACAGTGGCCATGGTGAATGGTCCCCTTCTACCGGCAGGAACGTGCCGGACGATCCGAGTAGGAAGGTGATGCCACGACGGTGTTCCGTTGTGGTGTGGTCCACATGAGTGAACTGGCTCAGGACGGTACCTGGCGTTCACCTGGTCTGTCAGTAGTTCCAGGGCTGTGAATTTCGCGGAAACTTCCGATCGCGATCGTGACGGTCCGGTTTCGTGCGCGATCACCTTCACCCACCCCCGGGCGTCCGGCGGTCCCGCCTCCGCGAGCGCCCGCACTCCCGCCGCCCCGAACCGCGCGTCGGCAGCAGCCTCTGTCCGCGCGGTGAGACCCGCAGGCGCGCGGTGTTCCGCCGCATCGCCTCCTCGGGCCGCCGGGAGGACTCCGTCCGGTACGCGGCCAGGTCGAACCCGGCGGGCCGGGCGAACTCCTCGCCCGTCTCCGGCACCGCCCGGCCGGAACGGCCCCCTGAACTGCGTGGCACCGCGGAAGCGGCCCTGTGTACAGTGGACCAGCCTTCGCGCGCGCCGCCTCCTTAGCTCAGATGGCCAGAGCAACGCACTTGTAATGCGTAGGTCGTCGGTTCGAATCCGACAGGGGGCTCCATGCATCCCGGGCGGGACCTTCTCCGGCCCGGGATTCTTCATGCCGCACGACCGCGCAGCCGGCGGGCGATCTCCAGGTCCGCCTCGTCCAGGGGGCGGCCTTCCTCGGTCTCCCACAGGCAGTTCTGCAGCAGACGTCCGTAGGTCCAGGCGCGTGCCCGCGCGCGGTCGAGGCCGAGGATCTCGGTCATGGCGTCGAAGCGCCAGAGGACGTCACCGGGGTCGAAGCGGTTGGCGAGGGCGGGCCAGAGGTCGAAGCCCGGGTCGCCGGCGAGGGGTTTGGGGTCGATGGCGAGCCAGGGGGCCCGGTCGGCGGCGAGGACGTTCTCGTCGTGCAGGTCCCAGTGCAGGAGCCGGTCGCCTGGTTCGCCGGCGACCTCGCGCACGGCGGCGGCGCAGTCGGCGGTCAGGCGGCGGGCCGCCGGGTCCGGGATGCGCTCCAGGACGGCGGGGGTCCGCTCCAGCATGGCGGCGGCGATGTCGCGGAGGTGACGCATGCCCGGCGGGGCCGGGGTGGTGTGGAGGTGGGCGAGGAGACGGGCGATGACCAGGACGCCCTCGTGGACGTCGGGCCGGTGGGCGAGCATCCGGGAGGCGTCGAGGCGTTCCAGGAGCATGGTGCCGGTGGGTTCGTCGTGGTCGAGGAGGCGTACCGCTCCGTCACCGTTCCACAGGCGCAGGGCGGTCGGTTCGCCCTCGCTCTCGTGGTCGCGGAGCTGGAGTTTCAGGACGGCGGGGGTGCCGTCCGCACGGTGGACCGGGAGGACCAGGGCGCTCACGCCGTGCATGGGGGCCCCGGTGACGCTCAGGTTCCAGCGGTCGAGGAACTCGGCGGCGAGGCCGGGGAGGGCTGCGATGAAGGCCCGGCCGGCCTCCTTGTTGTACTTCTCCTGGGCGGCGGCGAGTTCGGTGGGAATGTCGATCACCTCGTGCACGGTAGTTCGCCCAGGGGCCCGTACGGGGGCCTCTTACGGCTTCAGGACGACCTTGCCGGTGGTGGCCCTGTTCTCTCCGGGGGCCCGGTGGACGCCGTCGCCCCGGTCGACGGCGGGCCGGTCGCACCCGGTGGTGCCGGGCGGGCCGACGGCGCCGGAGTGTGACATGCGCGGCGTCTCGCAGGCAGGGGTGATTGTCAGTGGTGGCGTGCAGCATGGGTGCATGGCGAGGAGAGCGGCGGACGGCCCAGGGGTGAAGGCGGCGCGGCGCCCGGAGCTGCGGCTGCCGGCGCTCGAGCGGTACGAGGGGGGCGGGCTGGAGCCGGACGGGGACTACGACGGGCTGGACTTCCGGGAGGCGGACCTCGCGGGGCAGGACGGCGGAGGAGCGCGCTTCATGGACTGCGCGCTGACGGGGTGCGCCCTGGACGGGACGCGGCTGTCCCGGGCGCGGGTGCTGGATTCGGTGCTGGCCGGTGTCCGCGGGGTGGGCACGGATCTCGCCGAGGCGACCTTGCGCGATGTCGAGCTGACCGACGCGCGGCTCGGGGGGACGCAGTTGCACGGGGCGGTGCTGGAGCGGGTGCTGATCCGCGGCGGCAAGATCGATTTCCTGAACCTGCGGGGGGCCCGGCTCACGGACGTGGTCTTCGAGGGCTGCGTGCTGGTCGAGCCGGATCTCGGCGGGGCGCGGCTGGAGCGGGTGGAGTTCGTGGACTGCGCGCTGAAGGGCGCGGACCTCTCGGGCGCCACGCTCGCGGACGTGGACCTGCGCGGGGCCGCCGCGCTGGAGATCACGCGGGGGGTGGACCGGTTGTCGGGGGCGGTGATCAGCACGGCCCAGCTGCTGGATCTGGCGCCGTCGCTGGCGGGGGAGCTGGGGATCCGGGTGGAGGGCTGAGGCGCCGGGAGGAGGAAAGGCCGCCGGTTTCCTCCGACGTGATCCGCCGGACGGCTCAGGCCAGCCGGGGGAAGCGGGCCTGGATGGTCCAGATGGCCGGGTTCTCGGCGAGGTCGTCGTGCAGGTCGGTCAGGTCGGCGATGAGGTCGTGGAGGAAGTCGCGTGCCTCGCGGCGGAGTTCGGCGTGGGAGAAGGTCAGCGGGGGCTCGCCGGCGGGCAGCCACTCCGCCTCGATGTCCACCCAGCCGAAGCGGCGCTCGAAGAGCAGGCGGTCGGTGGACTCGGTGAAGTCCAGTTCCGCGTGCTGGGGCCGGGAGGCGCGGGAGCCGGCCGGGTCCCGGTCGAGGTGCTCCACGATGTCGCACAGCGCCCACGCGAAGTCGAGTACCGGCACCCATCCCCAGGCTGTGGACAGCTCGCGGTCCGACGCGGTGTCGGCGAGATAGACGTCGCCGCAGAACAGGTCGTGGCGCAGGGCGTGGACGTCCACGCGGCGGTAGTCGGTCTGCGGGGGATCGGGGAAGCGGTTGGAGAGGGCGTAGCCGATGTCGAGCACGTGGGTGATGTTGTCATGACGCGGCGCACCGGCTCCGGCGGGATCGCGGAGGGTGCGCCCGCCGTCCTCGTAGGATCCCGAAGTGCGCTCCTCCCGTCCCCGCTCAGGTTCCCGCGCCGTCGCCGCCGTCCTGCTCGCGATGTCGTCGGCGGCGTGCGGAAGCGGTGCGGAGACCGGTTCGGACGGGTCCGGCGGAGCGGGCGCGGGCGACCCGTACTTCCCGCAGGCCGGCAACGGGGGCTATGACGCCCTGCACTACGCCCTGGACCTCTCCTACGACCCCGGCGCCCACCGTCTCACCGGCACCGCGGAGATCACCGCCCGCGCGACGCGGGACCTCACCGCGTTCAACCTCGACCTCGAGGGTCTCGACGTCCGGACCGTCACCGTCGGCGGTGTGGACGCCCGGTGGAGCCGCGACGGTCAGGAGCTGACCGTCCGGCCGCGCGAGAAGCTCGACCGGGAGGCGCGTTTCCGTGTCGTCGTCCGCTACTCCGGCGCCCCGGAGACCGTCACCGACCCGGACGGCTCCCAGGAGGGCTGGCTGCGCACCGCCGACGGGGCGCTGGCGCTGGGGCAGCCGGTGGGGTCGATGGCGTGGTTCCCGGGCAACCACCACCCGTCCGACAAAGCGACGTACAGCATCGCGGTGACCGTGCCGAAGGGGCTGCGCGCGGTGTCCAACGGGGAGCCGGACGGTGAGGAGACGAAGGGGGACCGTACGACGTACCGGTGGCGGGCCGGTGAGCCGATGGCCGGATACCTCGCCACCGTCGCGATCGGCAGGTACGAGACCGGCCGTACGGAGACCCCCGGCGGGCTGCCCGTGTACACGGCCGTCGATCCGGAACAGGCGGCGGCGAGCCGGGCGGTCCTCGCGCGGATCCCGGAGGTCGTGGCCTGGGCGGAGCGGACCTTCGGGCCGTACCCCTTCTCCTCCACGGGCGCGATCGTCGACCGGCCGGGGGACGTCGGGTACGCGCTGGAGACCCAGAACCGTCCCGTCTTCGCCGGCCCTCCCGACATCGGCCTGCTGGTCCACGAGATCGCCCACCAGTGGTACGGCAACTCCGTCACCCCGCGGACCTGGCGGGACATGTGGCTCAACGAGGGCTTCGCGACCTACGCGCAGTGGCTGTGGGAGGAGGACCACGGCGGCGGCAGCGCGCAGCGGACCTTCGACGCGCTGTACGCCGGTGGGTACTTCCCGGATGCGGAGAGCAACGAGGCGGTCTGGGCCTTCCCGCCGGCCGATCCGCCGGACGCGGCGCGCATCTCCGCCACCCCGGTGTACTGGCGCGGTGCGATGGTCCTGCACAAGGTCCGGCAGACGGTCGGTGACGACGCCTTCACCGCGCTCCTGCGGGGCTGGGCGGAGGAGCACCGTCATGGCAACGCGGACACGGCGGAGTTCACGGCGTACGTGGAGAGGTCGGCGCCACAGGAGGACTTCGGCGGGATCTGGGAGCAGTGGCTGTACGGGGAGGGGCGGCCTGCGCGGCCGTGAGGGCCGTGAGGGCCGTGAGGCATGCCTGCGACCCGTGCGGCCCGGTGGCGCCTCGGGCGGGCCGGGGCATACGGACTGCCCCCGCCGCGCGCCGGAGCCCCGGCCGGAAGGAATCCGGCCGGGGCTCCGCCGACGGAAGCGGTGTCCGTCAGACGCTGACGCCGAAGTCCTGGGCGATGCCCACGAGACCCGAGGCGTAGCCCTGGCCGACGGCGCGGAACTTCCACTCCGCGCCGTTGCGGTAGAGCTCGCCGAAGACCATGGCGGTCTCCGTGGCCGCGTCCTCCGACAGGTCGTAGCGGGCGATCTCGGCGCCGCCGGCCTGGTTGAGGATGCGGATGTACGCGTTGCGCACCTGGCCGAAGTTCTGCGAGCGGTTCTCGGCGTCGTAGATCGACACCGGGAAGACGATCTTGTCGACGTCGGCCGGGAGACCGGCCAGGTTGACGTTGATCGCCTCGTCGTCGCCCTCGCCCTCGCCCGTGCGGTTGTCACCGGTGTGGACGATCGTGCTGTCCGGGGTCTGCTTGTTGTTGAAGAACACGAAGTGGCCGTCCGAGTAGACCCTGCCCTGCGTGTTGACCGCGATCGCCGAGGCGTCGAGGTCGAAGTCCGTGCCGGTGGTGGTGCGGACGTCCCAGCCGAGGCCCACGGTGACGGCGGTCAGGCCCGGAGCCTCCTTGGTGAGCGAGACGTTGCCACCCTTGGACAGGCTTACAGCCATTGTTGGGAGTCCCTTCCCTCGTTTACGTACGGCTTAGAAGCTACAGCTACCACCTTGAACGCGGAGAGGGGTACGCGAGGTTCCAGCTGGCTTTACTTTCTTTACCCGGGATCGGGATATTCGGGTGACGTGGCCCTGTCGGACGCGGGAACCTGTACGGCATGTCCGGTCCGTATGTCATCCGTGGCTCCGTCTCCCTGCCCGAGGCCGAGCTCATGTGGCGTTTCTCGCGGTCGTCGGGGCCGGGTGGGCAGCATGTGAACACCAGCGACTCCCAGGTCGAGCTGCGCTTCGACCTCGCCGGTACCGGGGCGCTGCCCGAGGTGTGGAAGCAGCGGGCGCTGGAGCGGCTCGAGGGGCGGCTGACGGGTGGGGTGATCACTGTGCGCGCTTCGGAGCACCGCTCGCAGTGGCGGAACCGTGAGACCGCCGCCGTGCGGCTGGCCGCGCTGCTCGCGGAGGCGACCGCGCCGCCGCCGAAGCCGCGCCGGGCGACGCGTATTCCGCGCGGGATCAACGAACGGCGGCTGCGGGAGAAGAAGCAGCGGTCCGAGACGAAGCGGGGGCGCTCCGCGCGGGACTGGGGGTGAACCCCGGCTCCCTCCGGGCGGGGCTCCGGCCCCGGCGCTCCTGTGGGGGTGGGTGGTCCTGGGGCGGAGGGGGCACCGCATGACTGTCGCTGCGGGTGCGTCGTGGCTGGTCGCGCGGTTCCCCGCGCCCCTGGGGGTGTGTGCCGGTGCCGGGTTCGGCCGGGGCCGCCGACGGGGTGTCCGCGGGCCTTGCTGTTGTGGCAAGGGTCCAGGGCCCGGGGGAGTGGGCTTCACGCCCGGGGTGATTCGGTGTCCGGGTGCGTTGCGGACGCCGATCCCGTCGAGTGGAGGGTATGCCGGCCACGTGGGCGGGGCTTCGGCGTTCAGCCCAGCTGCCGGTAGCGGCCCCGGAAATACGTCAGCGGGCCGCCCTCCGCGCTCGGGACCCGGGCGGTCAGGACGCGGCCGATCACCAGGGTGTGGTCCCCGGCCGGCACCCGCTGCTCGGTGCGGCACTCCAGGGTCGCCAGCGCGCCGCCCACCAGGGGTGCCCCGCTGTGCTCGCCGCGCTGGTAGGGAATGTCCGCGAACAACAGGCGGTCGCTGACGCGGCCCTTCATCGCGAAGCGGCCCGCGATGTGCCGCTGGCTCTCGGAGAGCACGGACACCGCCCACATCGGCTGTTCGTCCAGCAGGTCGTCCATGCGGGAGCCGTTGCGCAGGCTGACCAGCACCATAGGCGGGTCCAGGGAGACCGACAGGAACGCGGTCGCGGTCATGCCGACGTCCTCGCCGACCGGTGCGCCGGGGTCGTCCGGGTCCAGCGACGCCTCCCGCGCGGTCACCAGGACCACGCCGGCGGCCAGACGGGACAGGGCGGCACGGAACTCGTCGTTGCTCACCCCCTCAGCATGCCGGGCGGGGGTCGGAACGGTGATCGCGGCCGGGGCGGCGGGAGTGTTCAGCACACAGGAACGCTAATCTCCGCCTCACCGGCACCGCATCGGACCGCAGCCCGAACCGGGACCTAGGACCAACGCCCGATCCGGGTACAGCCCTTGCGTAACCACCGCAAAAAAACACGGTCGGAAATGTGCGGGGAAACCATGGGAAGGTCACGCAATTGTTCACGTTTAGCTGTGACTTGAGTCACAAGGGGCGGGAATTGTTGACCCTGTGTACCGAGTGAGCAGCGCGCTGTGATTCAGTGGCGGGGAAGCTGGTACGACGATACGCCGAAGAGAACCCTTGATTCGCTCCGAGGTCTCGGGGGGAGGGCGAGGATGGAGACCGAGTCGGAACCCTACGTTCGTCTTGCGTCGCTGCGGCAACTCCACCAGGCCATGGCCGACATGAACACGGCACGCAGTCTGGCGGACACGCTGCAGACGGTCGCGGACGGCGTCGTGGAAGCCCTCGGCTACGAGCTCGCGGCCGTCAACCTCGTACGCCCCGACGGTGATCTCGTGGTCGCCGCCCTGGCCGGGAACACCGCCGCCGAGGCCCTGATCACCGGCCGGGCCGGATCGCGCGAGTCCTGGGACCGCCGCCTCGCCATGGGCGAACGCTGGGGCGACCTGGTCTTCATACCGCACACCGAGGGCTGGGTCCTCGACGACGACGACGTCCCGCAGTGGTACACCGACGGGCCCGCGCCCCGCTTCGACGACGAGTGGCACCCCTCCGACCGGCTGTTCGCCCCGATGTACGCGCCCGGCCCGCAGGGCGGCGGCACCTCCGGCGAGCTGGTCGGCGTGCTCTCCGTGGACCGCCCGCGCAACGGCCGGCGGCCCGGCGCCTGGGGCCGCGAGGCCCTGCAGATGTACGCCTTCCAGGCAGCCATAGCGATCAGCAACGCGCGTCTGCGCGCCAACATGCAGCGCGCCCTGGTCCGTCTCGAACGCGATCAGCAGGCACTGCGGGCCAGCGAGGAGAGCTTCCGGCAGGCCTTCGAGTACGCGCCCTCCGGCATGGCCATCGCCGAGATGGGCGGCGACCAGCACGGGCGCATCCTGCGCACCAACGACGCCCTGTGCCGGCTGCTCGGCCGGCCCGCCTCCGCGATGCGCCGCTACTCCTTCTCCGACCTCGTCCACCCCGAGGACATAGGCACCCTGCTGCGCACCTCCGCCGAGGGCGGCCGCGCCGAGCTGCGCCTGGGCCGCCGGGACGGCACCTTCGTCTGGGTCTCGCTGCGCAACTCGGTCGTCGCCGACGCCGCCGACGGGCCCCGCTTCCTCCTCACCCACGTCGAGGACATCGAGGAGCGCAAACGCCGCGAGCTCCAGCTCGCCCACCGCGCCTCCCACGACTCGCTGACCGGACTGCCGAACTCCGCCGAGCTGCGCGCGCGGCTGTCCTCGCGGCTGTGCCGGCAGCCGCCGCAGGGCGGGCTCCCCTCCGACGTCGACTCCATGGAGCCCTTCGAGTCGTTCGACTCCCATGACGCCGCCCACGGCCCGCCCGTCTTCGACCGGGGGCACGACTTCGACTTCCCGCCCGGCGCCGAGGGCTACGACAACTTCGACCGCCATGTGCACATGATCGCGCCCGCCGCGGAGTTCGACGACGGCACCAAGGGGCTCGCGGTGCTCTTCTGCGACCTCGACGGCTTCAAGTCGATCAACGACCGGTTCGGTCACAACGCGGGTGACGCGGTGCTCATCGAGGTCGCCCGACGGCTCGGCAACGGCGTACGGGACGGCGACACCGTGGCCCGGCTCGGCGGCGACGAGTTCGTGATCCTCGCCGACGGGCTCGGCCGGGCCGACGCCCAGGACCTCGCCGTACGGCTGCGCAACGAGATCATCCAGCCCATCCGGGCCGAGGGCCGGGCGGTACGGGTCGGCGCCAGCTTCGGCATCGGCTGGGCGCATTGCGGGATGACAGCGGACGAAGTCCTCAAATCCGCCGACGAGCGGATGTACATCGAGAAACGATCGCGTCCCAAACAGCACAGACGAGCGGGATGATCCGCAGGTCAGTGCGTCGATGCGGTCCGGGTCACCCGATCGGGTCAGGGGGACCGGGTAGGCTCGCCTTCTCCGCACACGTACCACACCCGATCCGCAGCTAGGAGCACCAAGGGATGACGCCCGGCAACAACGGCGCGAGCACGCCCGAGGACGACGACCCGTTCGGCTACCTCTACGCCGACGGGCAGGCCAACGGGGCCCAGCCGCCGTCCGGTGGCGGCTACGGCTACCCGAACTCGGTCAACCGGGTGCGGCCGGTCGGAACCCGGCAGTACGGCCAGCAGGGCCCCGCTCCCCAGGCACCGCCGCAGCAGGGCGCCTACGGCCAGCCGAGCGCCAACTACGCCGCCCCGGAGACCCTGCCCGGCGGCGCCACCACGACCTCGTCGCACCAGTCGTCGCACGGCGGCGGTGGCCGGGGCCGCGGTCCCAACACCAAGGGCCTCCTCATCGGCGCGATCGCGGTCGTCGCCGCGGTCGTCATCGGCATCGGCATCGCGATGATCGGCGGCGACGACGACGAGAAGGGCGGCGACCAGGCGGGCGCGAGCCCGTCCCAGACCCAGGACCAGGGCGAGCCCACGCCGTCGCCGAGCGGCGACGGCGCGGACGAGGAGAACGCCGAGCTCCCGACCATCGACGCGAAGGCGCTCCGCCTGGACGGGGGAGCGGTCACGGCCTCCGAGTTCGAGGGCGCGAAGGCCGACGGCGGCGTCTACGTGACGGGTTTCAACAAGGTGGGCGCGAAGGCCACCTGGACCGTCAACGGCATCAAGGAAGGCACCTACCGCTTCTACGTGGGCTACGGGACCCCGGGCGAGGACGCCGACGCGACCGTGGTGGTCAACGGCAAGGCCGCGACCCGTCCGCTGAACATGGAGAACTTCGGCGGCACGCCCAAGGGCGACTGGGAAAAGGGCTGGAAGAACACCTGGGCCACCGTGAACCTGACCGACGGCACGAACACCATCGAGCTCGTCTGCAACGAGGGCAACAAGTGCAACGCCGTCCTCGACCAGTTCTGGCTCACGGGGGAATCGGGGGCCTAGCTAGGCCGCGTCCGCGTCCCGGGTCACCGTGACGCCGGTCAGCAGCTCCTCGTAGGCCGTCCGGTCGAACTCGCCGGCCGTCGGGGCGAGGACCGTCGCCGCGGAGAGGGCCACCGCGCGGGAGAGGCGGTCGGGCCAGGGACGTCGTTCCACCAGGGCGGAGAGGATGCCGGCGACCGCCGAGTCGCCGGCGCCGGTCGGGTTGCCGTGGAGGCCGGCGGGCGGAACGGCGCGCCAGCGGGCGTCGGGGGTGACGGCGAGGAGACCCTCGGGCCCCAGGGAGGCGACCACCGTGCCGGCGCCTCGGCGGCGGGCGTCCTGGGTGGCGCGGAGCGGCTCGTGGGAGCCGGTGAGTTCGGCCAGTTCGCCGGCGTTGGGCTTGACGATGTCGGGCCGGCCGGCGACACCCCGGCGCAGGGCCGCGCCGCTGGTGTCGAGGAGCGCCGGCACCCCGGCCGCGCGGGCGGTACGGATCAGCGCCGCGTACGCGCCGACCGGAACTCCCGGGGGCAGACTGCCGCACAGGGCCACCGCCGAGGCGGAGGTCAGCAGGTCCTGGTAGACCTCCTGGAACGCGGACCACTCGGCGTGGCCGACGGCGGGGCCGGGCTCGTTGAGCTGGGTGGTGTCGCCGGAGCGTTCGTCGACGACGGCGACGGTGCGCCGGGTGGTGCCGGCGACCGGGACCAGCGCGTCCGTCAGGTGCGGGACCTCGGTGAGGCGGTCGCGCAGGATGCGTCCCGTCGTACCGCCCGAGAAGCCGGTGACCGTCACCTCGTGGCCGAGGGCGGCGAGCACCCGGGCCACGTTGACCCCCTTGCCGCCGGGGCGTTCCGTCACCTCGGAGACCCGGTGGGAGGAGCCCGCCCGCAAGGACGGTATGCGGTAGGTGATGTCGAGAGCGGTGTTCAGCGTGACCGTCAGGATCACCGGACCGGCCTCCCCCCTTGTGCCCGCGCCTTCATCTGTCCTGGCGGCACGATCATGCCAAACGGACGGCGGTCGGCCCACCCCTCGGACAGGCCACCGTCCGTCGGCCGGGGGACGGATCAGGCCAGTCGGGGATCGACCACCCATTCCCCCCGGCGCATCACACCCACCAGATCGAACCCGCTGTCCAGAACCACCAGGTCGGCGTCCTTTCCGGGTTCCAGGGAGCCGATCCGGTCGTCCAGGCCGAGCAGCCGCGCGGGGTTGGCGGAGAGCGCCGCGACGACGTCCCCGACGGGCAGCCCGTCCACCGTCACCGCCCGCTTGAAGGCGCGGTCCAGGGTGAGCGTGGAACCGGCGATCGAGCCGCCCTCCACCAGCCGGGCCACCCCGTCCGCGACCTCGACCTCCATCGGGCCCAGCATGTAGCGGCCGTCGCCGAACCCGGCCGCGTCCATCGCGTCGGTGATGAAGGCGACCCGGTCGCGCCCGGCATGGTGGAAGGCGAGCCGGAGCGCGGCCGGATGCAGATGCGTGCCGTCGTTGATCAGCTCGACGGTGACCCGTTCGTCCTCGAGGAGCGCGGTGACCGGGCCCGGGGCGCGGTGGCCGAGCGGCGGCATGGCGTTGAAGAGGTGGGTGGCGACGGTCGCGCCGGCGTCGATGGCCCGCAGCGTCTGCTCGTACGTGGCGTCCGTGTGCCCGACGGCCGCGATCACCCCGTGCTCGGCGAGCAGCCGTACGGAGTCCAGGCCGCCCGGCAGCTCGGTGGCCAGCGTCATCATCCTCGCCTGCCCGTGCGCCGCGTCGACCAGCTTGCGCACCTCGGCCGGGTCGGGGTCGCGCAGCAGCCGCTCGTTGTGCGCGCCTTTGCGGCAGGGCGAGATGAACGGCCCCTCGAAGTGGATGCCGGCGATGTCGCCCTGCTGGGCCAGCTCCGCCAGCATCCCGGCGTGCCGGGCGAGAAAGTCCAGTTCGCCGGTGACGGCGGAGGCGACCACCGTGGTGGTGCCGTGCGCGCGGTGGGTGTGCACGCCCTTGAGGACGTCCTCGGCGGTGCCGCCGGCGAACGACGCACCGCCGCCGCCGTGGTTGTGGATATCGACGAAGCCGGGCACCAGCCAGTGCCCGGAGAGGTCGACCGACTCGGCGTCGGCGGGCGCCTCCGCCGGACCTCCGGCGGTCCCCGGCCCGGGGGGACCCCCACCCGCGATCCGCGTGCCCTCGACGATCACGCGGCCGTCGTCCACGGTCCCGGCGGGCAGGACCACCCGGGCACCGGCGAGAACCTTGGTGGGGGCCATCAGGTGGTTACCTCCGAGGGGTGTGAGGAGTACGAGAGGTGGGTGCTGTCGTCGTCGATCAGGTCCCGGGCGAGCAGTCCCGCGCCCAGGCATCCGGCGGTGTCCCCGAGAGCCGCGGGGACCAGGGACGGTTCCTTCTGGAAGGTGATCCGCCGCCGGACGGCCTCACGGAGTGGTGTGAACAAGGTTTCCCCCGCCTCGGCGAGCCCGCCACCGATGATCAGCACCCGGGGGTCCAGCAGGGTCAGGGCGGTGACCACCCCGTCGGCGAGCGCGTCCACCGCCTCCTGCCACACCTGACGGGCCCGTACGTCACCGGACTCGACGGCCTTCGCGCAGTCCGCCGCGTCCGCGCCCGGGTCGCCGCAGGCCGCGGCCCACGCCTCGCTCACCGCGGACGCGGACGCGGACCGCTCCAGACAACCGCGCTGCCCGCACGGACAGGGGGCGCCTCCGGGCCGTACGACGATGTGGCCGATCTCGCCGGCGAAGCCGTGCGCTCCGGCCTCCACCCGGCCGTCGATGCCGATGGCACCCGCGATACCGGTGCCCAGCGCCACGAACAGGAAGCGGTCGGCGCCGTGTCCGGCTCCGATACGGCCCTCCGCGAGACCACCGGTGCGTACGTCGTGGCCCAGGGCAACGGGGATGCCGCCGAGTCGCTCGGTGAGCAGGGCGCGCAGCGGGATGTCGCGCCAGCCGAGGTTGGCGGCGTAGACGGCGACGCCCTCCGCCTCGTCGATGATGCCGGGGACGGCGACGCCGGCCGCGGCCGCGGGTGTGCCGTACCGGCTGATGCCGTGGGCGTGCAGTTCCGCCGCGAAGTCGAGGATGTCCGCGACCACCGCGTCCGGGCCGCGTTCGCGGCCGGTGGGCCGGCGGGCCTGATGCAGCAGCCCGCCGTCCGCCCCGACCAGGGCGGCCTTCATCCCAGTGCCGCCCACATCGAGGGCGATGACGTGTTTCACGTGGAACAGTGTGACCCCCGGACCCGCAAGAGGTCTAGTCCACTCACGTGGTGTAGACCTTAATCCGACTATCGAATACTTTCGGGATGGCGCGAGGCGCCGGACAGGGGCAAGGCACGTGCAGCGGCGGGTCAGGACAAGGGCGATCGCGGTGGTGTCCGCACTGGGACTGACGGGAGCCCTCGGCGGATGCGGCGCCGACGGCGGATCGTCCGACGTCACCCTGCGCCTCGTCGCCGCCGACTACGGCACGGGTGCGGCTGACAGCTCCGAGAAGTACTGGTCCGAACTGGCCGGGGAGTACGAGTCCGACCACCCCGGTGTGAAGATCGACGTCAGCGTGTACTCCTGGAACGACGTCGACCGTGAGGTCAAGGAGATGGTCGACGCCGGCGACCCGCCGGACATCGCGCAGATCGGCGCGTACGCCGACTACGCGGCCGAGGGAAAGCTCTACCGGGCCGGTGACCTGCTCTCCATCCCCGTCCAGGCCGACTTCCTCTCGCAGCTGTCCGTCGCGGGCGAGGTCAACAGCGTGCAGTACGGGATGCCGTTCGCCGCGTCCACGCGCGTGCTGTTCTACAACAAGGAGCTGTTCGGCGAGGCCGGCCTCACCCCGCCGACGACCTGGGACGAACTCGCCGAGACCGCCGAGGCGCTCGAGGCGCGGGGCGTGACCTACCCGTACGCGCTGCCGCTCGGGCCGGAGGAGGCGCAGGCCGAGACCATGCAGTGGCTGCTCAGCGGCGACGGCGGCTACACCGAACTCGGCAACACCTACGCCATCGACTCCACGGAGAACGTCGAGACCTTCAGCTGGCTCCGCGACGAACTGGTCGGCAAGGGTCTCACCGGGCCCGTCGCGCCCGGCAGGCTCGACCGGGCCAAGGCGTTCGAGGCGTTCGCGGCCGGGGACGTCGGCATGCTCAACGGCCATCCCTCGCTGATGGAGACGGCCGGGAAGAAGGGCGTGAAGTACGGCATGGTGCCGACGCCGGGCGTCGACGGCGAGAGCTCCTCCACCCTCGGGGTGGCCGACTGGATGATGGCCTTCAAGGAGCCCGGCCACCGCGACCAGGTCGGCGACTTCCTCGACTTCGTCTACAGCGAGAAGAACGTGCTCGACTTCTCCCGTGAGTACAACCTGCTGCCGGTCACCGGATCCGCGTCCCGCGCGATGGCCGCCTCCGAGCAGGACCGGGACCTGGCGCCGTTCCTCGACCAGCTGCCGGCGTCGGAGCTCTACCCGGTCGGCAACACGTCCTGGGCGGCGGTCAACGCCGAGATCAAGAAGCAGATCGGCAAGGCGGTGGCGCGCGGTGGCAGCCCCGCGGGAGTGCTGGGCGGGCTGCAGGCCGCGGCGACGCGCGCGGAGAACGCGGGGTAGCCTGCGGCCCATGGAGCAGGGGGACGAGTACACCGAGGCTGAGGACGAGCCTGGGGCCGGGGGTGGGCTGGGCCGGCGTGAGCGGGACATCCTCGCGCTGGAGCGGCGGGGGTTCGCCGCACCCGGTGTGAAGGAGCGGGCGATCCGTGAGGAGCTGGGGCTGGCTCCGGTGCGCTACTACCAGCTTCTCAACGCCCTGCTGGACGATCCGCGGGCGCTGGTCCATGACCCGGTGACGGTCAACCGTCTGCGGCGGGTGCGGGAGGCGCGGCGCGCGGAGCGGTGAGGGGTGAGAGTGGTGCGGGGTGGTGGGCGCCCGCTTCGGTCGGGCGGGAGGGGGGTTCGCCCCCGCCGCCCCTTCCCTTCCCGTCCCTGAGGGCTGTGCCCCCAGACCCCCCTTCGGCCCTGCGGGCCTCGTCCTCAAACGCCGGACGGGCTGTGGGGGTGGGTCTTGTCTTCATGGGCCGGGTGGGTTGTGGGGGGTGTGGTTACGGCATTGCTGCTGCCAGGGATCGCAGGAGCCGTACGATGCCGGACGGGCCGTCCGTCACCACGTCGGCGCGTTCGCGCAGTTCTGTGACCTCGTGGCTGCCGCTGCAGACGAGGAGGCCGGGGGTGCCGGTGGAGCGGAGTTCGTCGACGGCCGTGTAGGCGGCGAGGTCGCCGAGGTCGTCGCCGGCGTAGAGGACCGAACCGGCGCCGATCTCTCGGGCGTACTCCGTCAGGGCGACGCCCTTGTCCATGCCGGGCGGGCGCAGTTCCAGCACCATGCGGCCGGGCTCGACGACGAGGCCGTGCCGGGTGGCGAGGCCGGTGAGGGGTCCGCGCAGGGCCTCGAACGCGGCCTCGGGATCGGCGGCCCTGCGGGTGTGGACGGCCACCGCACGGCCGCCCTTCTCCTCGATCCATGTGCCCTGCCCCGTGCCGGCCCGGCCGAGGAGGCCCGGCAGTTCCTCGCGGGCGGCGGCGACCCCGGGGTGCGGGGCGGGCGCGGTGACCGTACCCGTCGCGGCGTCCCAGCGCTCGGCGCCGTAGTGGCCGAGGACGACGAGGTGTTCCAGACCGGGGACACCCGCGAAGCCGCCGTTGCGGACCGCGACATCCGCCGGCCGGCCGGTGACGACCGCGACCGCGGCCACCTTCGGGGCCAGCTCGGCGAGCGCGGGCACCGCGTCGGGGTGGGCACGGGCCCGCTCGGGGTCCGCCACGATCGGCGCGAGCGTCCCGTCGAAGTCGAGCCCGATCAGTGCCTTCTCCGGACGGGTGAGCAGCGCCTCGAGACCGTCCCGTCCGGCTTGCGTGGCGGGCGCCGGCGCGGCGCCCGGGTCCGGCCTATCCACGCTCGCCCCCGGGCAGGGCACGCAGTGCGTCGAGTTGCTCCAGGAACCAGCGGGCCGGGGGGAGTGCGGTGGCCGAGTCCGCCAGGCGCTTGGTGCGCTCGGTCCGCTCGCCCGCACTCATGGTCAGGGCCTCGTGCAGGGCGCCGGCCGTCTCGACGACGTCGTACGGGTTGACCGTGATCGCGTCCTCGCCCAGCTCCTCGTGGGCGCCCGCCTCCCGCGACAGCACCAGCGCGCAGCCCGCGTCGGAGACGACCGGAACCTCCTTGGCGACCAGGTTCATACCGTCGCGGATGGGGTTGACCAGCGCCACGTCGGCCAGCCGGTACGCGGCGAGGGAGCGCGCGAAGTCGTCCTTGACGTGGAGGACGACGGGCCGCCAGCCGGGAGTGCCGTACCGCTCGTTGATCTCCTCCGCGAGCCGCTGCACCTCGGCGGTGTAGTCGCGGTAGACGGCGAGATCCTGCCGGGAGGGGTAGGCGAAGGCGACGTGCACGACGCGTTCGCGCCATTCGGGGCGGTCGTCCAGGAGCTGCCGGTAGGCCAGCAGGCCCCGCACGATGTTCTTCGACAGCTCGGTGCGGTCCACCCGGACGATCGTCCGGCGCCCCTCCCCGATCTCCTCCCGCAGCGCGGCGATCCGCTCCTCCACGTCCGCCTCGTGGGCGCGGGCGCGCAGGAAGTCGGCGTCGGCGCCCAGACCGTGCACCCCCACCCGCGTGTCCCCGAGGCCGTCCGCGAACCGCTCGGCGCACGCGGTGAAGGCGTCCGCCCAGCGCCGGGTGAGGAAGCCCAGCCGGTCGGCTCCGAGCATCCCGCGCAGCACCTGCCGCGCGATGTCGCCGGGCAGCATCGCGAAGTACTCCGGCGGCGCCCAGGGGGTGTGCGAGAAGTGGGCGATGCGCAGGTCGGGGCGGAGCTCGCGGAGCATCCCGGGGACGAGGGTCAGGTGGTAGTCCTGCACCAGCACCGCCGCGCCCCGCGCCGCCTCCGCGGCCAGCGCCTCGGCGAACGCGCGGTTGTAGCGCTCGTACGACGCCCACTGCCGGCGGAACTCCGCGTCGAAGACCGGCTCCAGCGGGGTCTGGTACAGCATGTGGTGCACGAACCACAGCACCGAGTTGGCGATCCCGTTGTACGCGTCGGCGTGGACGTCCGCCGGGATGTCCAGCATCCGCACGCCGTCCTCGCCGGCCCCGCGCCGTACCGCCTCGCGGTCGCCGTCGGACAGCGCCGAGCAGACCCACAGCGCGTCCGCCTCCGGCCCGATCGCCGACAGCCCGGACACCAGCCCGCCACCGCCCCGTTTGGTCCGCAGCGAACCGTCGTCCAGAACCTCGTACGAGACCGGCCCCCGATTGGAGGCGACCAGCACCTGAGCAGCACCGAAGCTTGAAGCCATACGCGTCAACCTAGCCCGGCCCCCGCAACCTCAAACGTGCCCCCGTGTCACCTCGGTGGCGATCCGGTCACGCGTCCTGGATCAGGCCACCTTGCGGGACTGGTATTCCGCGATGTTCGTCATCGGTGGCCGTTCCTCCGTGTCGACGGGGTACGTCCGGGGTTCGAAGGAGCCGCCCACCCGCTCGAACTGGGTCAGGAGCGGCCGGAGCATGTGGCCGCGGGCCAGCCGGAGCTGGGCGGTGCGGTAGATCGTGGCGGCCATCCGGCCGAGGGCCTGGCCGTCCTGGTGCCGGTGTTTGCGCACCCCGACGTCGACCTGCGCCATGGCGTCCAGACCCACCAGATGCAGGGTGTCGACCAGCATGCCGAGCTCGACGCCGTACCCGACCGGGAACCAGAGCCGTTCGAGCAGGTTCCGGCGGGCCGCGTACTCGCCGCCCAGTGGCTGGACGAACCCGGCCAGCCTGGGCCAGTGCATGTTCAGCAGCGGGCGCGCCATCAGCTCCGTGACCCGGCCGCCCTGACCGGCCGCCGAGCCGAGGGGGCGGTCGTACATGGCCTTGACCAGGTGCACGTCCGGCTCGGTGAGCAGCGGGCCGACGACGCCGGTGACGAAGTCGGAGGAGAACTCCCTGAGGTCGGCGTCGACGAAGCACACGATGTCGCCCCGGGTGACCAGCAGCGACCGCCACAGCACCTCGCCCTTGCCGGGCACCGCGGGTATGCGGGGCAGGATCGCGTCCCGGTGCACCACCGTCGCGCCCGCCGCCGCCGCGGCCTCGGACGTGCGGTCGGTGGATCCCGAGTCGATCACCACCACCTCGTCGACCAGCGGGGCCCGCAGCACCAGATCACGGCGGATGACCGACACGATCCCGCCGACCGTCGCCTCCTCGTTCAGCGCGGGCAGCACCACGCTCACCGTCTGCCCCGTGGCCCGCTTCACCGCCAGAAGCCGGTGGAGCGGGCGGTCGGCCACGGACCATGAGCGGTCGCTCAGCCAGCGCTCGACTTCTTCCAGCACGGTTCCCGGCTCCTCACTGGCCTGTGATCCATCTCGCGGTTCGGACGGGCTGTCTCGACCCTCCAGGCCTCGGTTACAGTCTTGAGCAACGCCGGTGACCCTCGCATATCGGGGTCACCGCGCCGACAACTGAACACCGCTCATCCAGAGGGGCAGAGGGATACGGCCCGATGAAGCCCCGGCAACCCTCCAGTCGGTTCCTGTCACGCGGACGTGGCGAGGCTCCCGGCTAGGGAAGGTGCCAAATCCGTCTCACGGCGAAGTGCGCCGTGGGGAAGATGAGGAGAAAGGGCCTCGCCTCACATGGCTGTGCAGACTGTCGCAAGTACCACCCGCTCCGCCGCCGCGGACACCGTCGACCTGGGCCCCGCCGCCGCGCTCTCCTGCCGCGAATGCGGTCACCGCGTGCCTCTCGGTCCGGTCTTCGCCTGCGAGGAGTGTTTCGGCCCGCTGGAGATCGCCTACGACTTCTCGGCGTACGACGCCGAAGAGCTCCTCAAGCGGATCGAAGCGGGACCGGCGAACATCTGGCGCTACGCGCCCCTGCTGCCCGTTCCGGCGGACGTGGCGACCAAGCCGAACATCAACCCCGGCTGGACCAAGCTCGTCCAGGCCGACAACCTCGCCCGCGAGCTCGGGGCCGACCCCGGCAAGCTGTTCGTCAAGGACGACTCCGGCAACCCCACGCACTCCTTCAAGGACCGCGTCGTCGCCCAGGCCATCGAGGCCGCCCGTGCCTTCGGCTTCACCACCCTCTCCTGCTCCTCCACCGGCAACCTGGCCGGCGCGGTCGGTGCCGCCGCCGCCCGGGCGGGTTTCCGCTCCTGCGTGTTCATCCCGCACGACCTGGAGCAGGGCAAGGTCGTCATGGCCGCCGTCTACGGCGGCGAGCTCGTCGGCATCGAGGGCAACTACGACGACGTGAACCGTTTCTGCTCCGAGCTGATCGGCGACCCGGCCGGCGAGGGCTGGGGCTTCGTCAACGTCAACCTGCGGCCGTACTACGCGGAGGGTTCCAAGACCCTCGCCTACGAGATCTGCGAGCAGCTCGGCTGGCGGCTCCCGGACCAGCTCGTCGTCCCGATCGCCTCCGGCTCGCAGCTCACGAAGATCGACAAGGGGCTGCAGGAGCTGATCCGGCTCGGCCTGGTCGAGGACAGGCCGTACAAGATCTTCGGCGCGCAGGCCGAGGGGTGCTCGCCGGTGTCCACCGCCTACAAGGCGGGGCACGACGTCGTCCGGCCGCAGAAGCCCGACACGATCGCCAAGTCGCTGGCGATCGGGAACCCGGCGGACGGTCCGTACGTGCTGGACATCGCCCGGCGCACGGGCGGTGCGGTCGAGGACGTGGACGACGGGCAGATCGTCGACGCGATCCGGCTGCTCGCGCGGACGGAGGGGATCTTCGCGGAGACCGCCGGCGGTGTGACGGTCGGGGTCGCCAGGAAGCTCTTCGAGAGCGGGGCGCTCGACCCGTCCCTGACCACGGTCGTGCTGAACACGGGGGACGGTCTGAAGACCCTGGACGCGGTGGCCGGCACGGGGATGACCGCGACCATCCGTCCCAGCCTGGAGTCGTTCCGTGAGGCCGGGCTCGGCTGAGTCGGTCCCTTCCCGTCCGCGGCGCCGTCATGGCGGAGCCGCACGGCCGTACCATCCCCGCGCCCCCTGGGGCGTCATCTGACCGGAGGTTTGTTGTGAGCGTTACTGTTCGGATCCCGACCATCCTGCGTACCTACACCGGCGGCAGCGCCGAGGTGAGCGCCGAGGGGGCGACCCTCGGGGAGGTCATCTCCGACCTGGAGAAGAACCACACCGGGATCGCCGCCCGGGTGCTGGACGACCAGGGCAAGCTGCGCCGGTTCGTCAATGTCTACGTCAATGACGACGACGTGCGGTTCGAGCAGGGCCTGGAGACGGCGACCCCGGACGGGGCCGGCGTGTCGATCATTCCGGCGGTCGCCGGCGGCTGATCATTACCTTCGGTAATGACGGTTACCGAGTGTCGAGGACTTTGCCCCCTCCGTGAGAGATGCGGAGGGGGCAATTCCATGGGGTTGAGCGCGATAGAGTTGGGGAACGCGCTCCCGGTCCTCTGATCGAGGATCTTGAATTCCTTCCGTACGCCCGACTGGATGTAGCCAAAGTGCGGGCGTACTTCGCGGCATTTGTGACGTTCGCCCGGCCCGACTTGCCCTGAGATCGTGCGAATTCTCGCCACATTCCGGACCGGCGTCGTCCAGATTTCTCGTCCGATTGACCTGTTGCAGACGGCAGTTGGACAGATACATTCAGCCGCGGTCGACGCGTTCCGGCGCACGCCCCCAACCGTTGGGGGGTGAGGTCTGACCCGGATTCGCGAAGTGCGGATCTGTGCAAGGGCCAGTAATAGGGGAGTTAGGCATGGCTCAGGGCACCGTCAAGTGGTTCAACGCGGAGAAGGGGTACGGCTTCATCGCGGTCGACGGTGGTGCGGATGTTTTCGTCCACTACAGCGCGATTCAGATGGACGGCTACCGCACCCTCGAAGAAGGCCAGCGGGTCGAGTTCGAGATCTCGCAGGGTCAGAAGGGCCCACAGGCCGACATGGTTCGTCTCAGCGCCTGAACGCGCTGCCAACCACCAGCGTCTTCTGCTGACGAAGGGCCCGTACCTCCCGGGGTACGGGCCCTTCGCCGTGCCCGCCGACGCCCGCGAACACGTGTTCGCGCGCGGCTGAGAGCCCGTCCGTGCCCCATGGGCGCTTGCGCCCACCCGTCACCCGACCACCACCCCCCGACGAGCCCGCTTCGCGGGCGCACCTTGCACTCGGGTGGGTCGAGTGCTAATCATTGGCGTTAGCACTCTGATGGTGAGAGTGACAACGAAGGACCGGGTCGGTGAGGCCCGCAGGCCGTGTGGGGCAAGGAACCACAGGGCCGGCGAGCCGTCCGTCGCGGGCGCGGGCGCGGTCCGAAGGAATCACCCCCAGTCCTGGAGGGACCACTTCACATGGCCAAGATCATCGCGTTCGACGAGGAGGCGCGGCGCGGCCTCGAGCGCGGCATGAACCAGCTCGCGGACGCCGTCAAGGTGACGCTCGGCCCCAAGGGCCGCAACGTCGTCCTCGAGAAGAAGTGGGGCGCTCCCACGATCACCAACGATGGTGTGTCCATCGCCAAGGAGATCGAGCTCGAGGACCCGTACGAGAAGATCGGCGCCGAGCTGGTCAAGGAAGTCGCCAAGAAGACGGACGACGTCGCCGGTGACGGTACGACCACCGCGACCGTTCTCGCCCAGGCCCTGGTCAAGGAGGGCCTGCGCAACGTAGCCGCCGGCGCCAACCCGATGGCCCTCAAGCGTGGTATCGAGAAGGCCGTCGAGGCCGTCTCGGGTGCCCTGCTCGAGCAGGCGAAGGATGTCGAGACCAAGGAGCAGATCGCCTCCACGGCCTCCATCTCCGCCGCCGACACCCAGATCGGCGAGCTCATCGCCGAGGCCATGGACAAGGTCGGCAAGGAAGGCGTCATCACCGTCGAGGAGTCCCAGACCTTCGGTCTGGAGCTCGAGCTCACCGAGGGTATGCGCTTCGACAAGGGCTACATCTCGGCGTACTTCGCCACCGACATGGAGCGTATGGAGGCCGTCCTCGACGACCCGTACATCCTGATCGCCAACTCCAAGATCTCCAACGTCAAGGACCTGCTCCCGCTCCTGGAGAAGGTCATGCAGGGCGGCAAGCCGCTGCTGATCATCGCCGAGGACGTCGAGGGCGAGGCCCTGTCGACCCTGGTCGTCAACAAGATCCGCGGCACCTTCAAGTCCGTCGCCGTCAAGGCCCCGGGCTTCGGCGACCGCCGCAAGGCCATGCTCGGCGACATCGCCATCCTCACGGGCGGCGAGGTCATCTCCGAGGAGGTCGGCCTCAAGCTGGAGAACGCCACGATCGACCTGCTGGGCAAGGCGCGCAAGGTCGTCATCACCAAGGACGAGACCACCATCGTCGACGGTGCCGGCTCCGCCGACCAGGTCCAGGGCCGGGTCAACCAGATCCGCGCCGAGATCGAGAACAGCGACTCGGACTACGACCGCGAGAAGCTGCAGGAGCGCCTGGCGAAGCTCGCCGGCGGTGTCGCGGTCATCAAGGCCGGTGCCGCCACCGAGGTGGAGCTCAAGGAGCGCAAGCACCGCATCGAGGACGCCGTGCGCAACGCCAAGGCGGCCGTCGAGGAGGGCATCGTCGCCGGTGGTGGCGTGGCCCTGCTGCAGGCCACCCAGGTCTTCGAGAAGCTGGAGCTCGAGGGTGACGAGGCGACCGGCGCCAACGCCGTGAAGCTCGCCCTGGAGGCCCCGCTGAAGCAGATCGCCGTCAACGGTGGTCTCGAGGGCGGCGTCGTCGTGGAGAAGGTCCGCAACCTTCAGGTCGGTCACGGTCTGAACGCCGCGACCGGCGAGTACGTCGACATGATCGCCGAAGGCATCATCGACCCGGCGAAGGTGACCCGTTCCGCGCTGCAGAACGCCGCCTCCATCGCCGCGCTGTTCCTCACCACCGAGGCCGTCATCGCCGACAAGCCGGAGAAGAACGCGGCCCCGGCCGGCGGCGGCATGCCGGGCGGTGACATGGACTTCTGATCCCTTCGGGATCGGATCCGTCCGTAGCGTGACCGAGGGCGGCACCCCTGCTTCGAGCGGGGGTGCCGCCCTCGGGCGTTGGGCGCCCTCCCGAGGGCGGACCGGGCCGGGGCGTCGTCATCCTCCCGTCATGCGCAGGTCGCGCGACTTTAACTTGCTTAAGTCAATCAATCGTCATAAAGTTGCCTGAGTCAAATAGACCTGAGTCATCACGGAGACCTCCTCATGTCCGACGCACCCGCCCGATCCGCCACGACCGGCACCGCCGCGCCGCCCAGGACAGGGGCCGTGGTGGCCGTGCTCGCCTTCAGCGGCATCGTGGTCTCACTGATGCAGACCCTGGTGATCCCGATCGTGGGGCAGCTGCCGCGGTACCTGAACGCCTCCGCGTCGGACGCCGCCTGGGCCATCACCGCCACCCTGCTCGCCGCCGCCGTCGCCACCCCGGTCATGGGCCGGCTCGGCGACATGTACGGCAAGCGCCGCATGCTGCTGTTCAGCATGTTCATGCTGGTCGTGGGCTCCGTGGTCGCCGGATTCAGCGACAGCCTGGTCCCGATGATCGTCGGCCGCGCCCTGCAGGGTCTCTCCTCCGGGGTGATCCCGCTGGGCATCAGCATCCTGCGCGACGAACTCCCCGCGGAGAAGCTGGGCTCGGCCACCGCGATGATCAGCGCCTCGCTCGGCGTCGGCGGCGCCCTCGGCCTGCCCGTCTCCGCGCTCATCGCCGACAACTTCGACTGGCACGCGCTGTTCTGGACCTCCGCCGTGCTGGGCGTGGTCGCACTGATCGCGGTGCTGGCCCTCGTACCGGAGTCGAAGGTGCGCACCGGGGGCCGGTTCGACCTGGCCGGCGCGGTCGGTATGGCGGCCGGTCTGGTCTGCCTGCTGCTGGCGATCTCCAAGGGCGGCGACTGGGGCTGGACGAGCGGCACCACCCTCGGCCTGTTCGCGGCGGCCGTCGTCATCCTGGTGGCCTGGGGCTTCTTCGAACTGCGCGGTGACCAGCCGCTGGTGGACCTGCGCAGCACGGCCCGTCCCCAGGTGCTGATCACCAACCTCGCCTCGATCGCCATCGGCTTCGCGATGTTCTCGATGTCCCTGGTCATCCCGCAGGTGCTCCAGCTGCCGGAGGCCACCGGTTACGGCCTCGGCCAGTCGCTGCTGGCGGCCGGACTGGTCATGGCGCCGTCCGGCCTGGTGATGATGGCGCTGGCCCCGGTCTCCGCGCTCGTCTCGCGCGCCAAGGGGCCGAAGGTGACGCTGATGACCGGTGCGCTGATCGTGGCCGCCGGCTACGGCCTGAACGTCCTGCTGATGGCCGAGGTCTGGCACTTCGTGCTGGCGTCCTGCGTCATCGGCGCCGGTATCGGCTTCTGCTACGGCGCGATGCCCACGCTGATCATGGGTGCGGTGCCCGCCTCCGAGACGGGTGCCGCCAACGCCCTCAACACCCTGATGCGGTCCATCGGTACGTCCGTCGCGAGCGCTGTCGCCGGTGTGGTGCTGGCGCAGATGACCACGGAGTTCGGCGGGTTCGCGCTGCCGTCCGAGGACGCGTTCCGGACGGTGCTGGCGCTCGGGGCCGGGGCGGCGCTGCTGGGGTTCGTCATCGCCGCGTTCATTCCGCGGGCGGCGGCGGGCGGCGCGGAGGATGCCGTCGCCGGCGGGCGGGTGCCGGAGACCGTGAAGGCGTAGCCGGGTACATCGGCAGGCGTGCGGCCGCTGTCCCGGGTGGGTCCGGGGCGGTGGCCGTCTGTCGTGCGGGGTGCGGGGTGCGGGGTGCGGCTGGGTGGGGGTGGGGGTGGTGCGGGTCGGGTGTCGCCCCCGCCGCCCCTTCCCTTCCCGTCCCGGGGGGGGGGGGGGGGGGGGGGGTCGCCCCCGCCGCCCCTTCCCTTCCCGTCCCCGGGGGCGCTGCCCCCGGACCCCCGTTTGCGCAGTTCTCCGCGTCCCGGGGGGCGTCAGAGGTTGCCCATGGGTTCGATGTCGATTCGGACCGGGGTGCCCCACACACGCAGTACCTCGTAGTCGGTGAACTCGTGCACGAGGCGGTAGGCCATGGCGGGGCGGGGGCCGCGTCGCTCGGCCGCGATGAACAGTTCGGCCTCGCGGCGGTCCCGGCGCGGGGTGCCGCAGAGCTGCCACGTCTGTCCGTTCCACAGCTCCGGCAGCCAGCGCTGCTGGGGCTGCGGCCGGTCGCCGCGCACCCCGTACCGGGACTGCGCGGGCTCGACGGGCGGGGCGTGCGGCGCGGGGCCGTTGAACTCGGAGCGGCGGGCGGTGCGGCGCCGGGTCTCGCACAGCAGGCACAGGTCGGGGGCGCTCTTGTCGACGGGCCCCGTGGGATGCTCGGCGCAGCGCGTGCTGGGCACGGCCGTGGTGACGGTCTCCTCCAGCAGGTCCAGGGCCCGCCGCAGATCGTCCTTCACTTCGTGCAGCCGGCCGTCCGGGGTGTCGGCGGAGAGCGCCTCGCCGTGCTCCCCGAGGACACGCAGGGCTCGGCCCAGTGCGGTGAGCTGCGCGTGGTTCATGGTGGGGCTCCAGGTGGGGGAAGGGTCCAGTATCCCTCCCCGTGGCTCGGGCGTCAGTCCGCCGCCGCGGCCAGTGCGGCGCGCAGATGACCGGCGGACTCCGAGAGGAGACGGGCGGCGGTGGGGCCGTCCACGCCGGTCAGCAGGACCAGGATCGCGTTCTTGACCTCGCCGTCGGTGGCGGCCAGCGCACGCTCGACGGCGTCGTCGTCCGCTCCCGTCACCTGGGCGACGATACGGCGGGAGCGGGCACGCAGCTTCTCGTTCGAGGCCCGGACGTCGACCATCCAGTTCCCGTACGTCTTGCCCAGCCGGATCATCGTGATCGTCGACAGCATGTTGAGGACGAGCTTCTGGGCCGTGCCGGCCTTGAGGCGGGTGGAGCCGGTGAGGAACTCCGGGCCCACGACGACCTCGATGCCGTGCTCGGCCACGGCCGCCAGCGCGCTGCCCCGGTTGCAGGCAAGGCCGACGGTGAGGGCACCGCGGGCGCGGGCGTACGCGACGGCGCCGATCGGGTACGGGGTGCGGCCGGAGGCGGAGATCCCGACCACCGTGTCGTCGGCGGTCAGCCCCAGCGCGGCCAGGTCGGACTCGGCCAGCTCGGGGGAGTCCTCGGCACCCTCCACCGAGGTGACCACGGCCCCCGGGCCGCCCGCGATCAGGCCGACGACCCGCGCCGGGTCGGTGTTGAACGTCGGCGGGCACTCGGAGGCGTCCAGTACGCCCAGCCGTCCGGCGGTGCCCGCGCCCGCGTAGATCAGCCGCCCGCCGCGGGCCATCCGCTCGGCGACGGCGTCGATCGCGCCGGCGATCTGCGGCAGCCGCTCGGCCACGGCGCCGGCCACCGAGGCGTCCTCCCGGTTCATCAGCCGGGCGATCTCGAGCGTGGGCAACCGGTCGACGCCGGCCAGCTCCGGCCGGTGTGCCTCGGTGGTCAGCGTCTCCAGCTGGGAGCGGAGGTCGCGGTTGTGAGAGGTAGAAGTCATGGCGGTGTCTTTCCGGCTCAGGGTTGGGCGGCCTGCCTCAGGGGCGCGGGGAACTGCGCGATCGACCACGGGACCACCCGCGGCCGACAACGACCACCCGCCGTCACGGCGCTCTGCGCACCGACCGGTGCCGATGCGCCAACGCTTCGTAGGAAGCGGCCAGCGCGGGCGCCGCCGCTTCGTACGTCCGCTGGGCGACGCCCACGAACAGGCAGTCCACCACCAGGAGCTGCCCCGTCCGGGAGGACATCGCGGCCGGGCGGAGCTCGCTCTCGCGGGCGGTGGAGGTGGTCAGGATGTGGTCGGCGTACTGCGTGACGGGGCTGTCCGGGCGGCCGGTGACCGCGACCGTCGTCGCCCCGCGCTCGAAGGCCACCCGGAGCGGCTCGATGACGTCCCCGGTCGACCCGGAGTGGGTGATGGCGATGGCCACGTCCCCCGGGCGCAGCTGCACCGCGTTGGTGACGGCGAGGTGCGGATCGCTGTGGGCGTGCGCCAGCAGGCCTATGCGCAGCAGTTTCTGGGTGAGGTCCTGGGCGACGAGCCCCGACGCGCCGACGCCGTACACATCCGTGCGGCGGGCGCCGGCCAGGGCGGACACGGCGGCGGTGAGCTGCGTGGTGTCCAGGCCGGCCGCGGTGTCGGCGAGGGTCTGCTGCTCGTCGTAGGCGAGCTTGGCCACCACGTCGGCTATGGGGTCGTCCACCGCGATGTCCGTGGTGATGGCGGGTGCCCGCCCGGACTGCTGCTGGGCGGCGAGCCCGGCCAGGGCCAGGCGCAGATCGCGGTAGCCGGGGTAGCCGAGCAGCCGCGCGGTGCGCACGACGGTGGCCTCACTGGTGCCGGTGAGTCCGGCGAGCCCGGTGACCGTGAGGGCCGCGCAGCCCGCCGGGTCGTCGGCGACGGCCTCGGCGACCCGCTGCATGGAGCGGGTCATCGACGGGGCCAGCGTGCGCACCTTGGCGGCGAGGGCGGCGGGTGCGGGCGGCGGAGGCGGCGCGGGAGCGGGGCCCGGACCGCCCCCGAAAATTTCCTTCACTTCATCGGTCACATGATGAAAGATATTTTCGTTCCGGCATCGCGGTCAAGAGTGCGCACAATAGGGGCATGGACGGCATGGACCCCCAGCATCCCCCAGGCGGACCCGGCGTGCCCGGGGAACCCGGCGAACCCGGCCGCCACCCGATCGGCCCCCTCGAACAGGCGCTGCACGCGGCGCGCGCCCTCGTGCTCGCCGATCTGGTCGCGCGCGAGGTCGCCGAGGCGGACGTGGTGTCCCTGGTCGAGGACTCCGTGACGCACCGGCGCTGGTGGGTCGAGCAGTGGCCGGACGGCGCCGGATTCCTCGCCGGACTGGTCGCCCAGGACGTCCAGGACGCCCTGCTGGAGCGGTACGGCCGCTGGCCGCTCTGCCCGGTGTGTCCCGCCGGTGACCCGCACGCGCTGGAGGTGGAGCCGGAACTCGGCCCCGACCCGCACTGGGTGTGCCACAAGGCGGGAGTGAAGGTCGCGGCGGTCGGCGGCCTGGGCGGAGCGGCGTCCTCGTGACCGTGTACATCGACCCGCCCACCTGGCCGGGCCACGGCCGGCTCTGGTCCCACCTCGTCAGCGATGTCTCCTACGCCGAACTGCACACCTTCGCCGACCGCCTGGGCGTGCCCCGCCGGGCCTTCGAGCGCGACCACTACGACATCCCCCAGTACCGGTACCCGGACGCGGTCCGCGCCGGGGCGCTCGAGGTCAGCAGCCGCGAGGTGGTGCGGCTGCTGCACGGTGCGGGACTGCGGCGGCGCAAGGGGGCGGCTCAGCCGCGCAGTTCGTAGGAGATCTGTCTCACGTCCTCACAGACCCGGGTGAAGCCGGCCCGCGCGACGACCTTCTGCGAGGGCACGTTCCCGTGGCCGACGACGGCGGCCACGGTCCGTACGCCGTCCTGCTCCAGTGCCCAGGCCGACAGGGCGCGCAGCGCCTCGGTGGCGTAACCGTGGCCGCGGGCGCCCACGACGAGGTCGTAGCCGATCTCGACCCGGCCGTCCGCGTCGGGGACGGTGTGGAAGCCCATCGCGCCCACCGCGCGGTCGTCCTCCCGGCGGACCAGCACGTACATGCCCCACTCGGGGTGGAACACGCCCTCCCCGTACTGCTTCACCATCATCCCCGCGCCCTCGCGCGTGCCGTCGGCGGCGCTCCCGCCGACCCACTCGTAGCCGCCGTCCCCCGCCAGGGAGAGGCCGGCGGCGGTCGCCGGGGTGACGCCCTCCATGGTCAGGCGCTCCGACCGGAGCACCGGGTTGTTGCTCCACCGCCATCCGGTGACGGGTTCCCGGCCCGGCAGGTCACCGCGTCCGGTCGCCCACAGCAGGGTCTCCCACGGCGTCGGGCCGGGCCGCACCCGCGGGAAGAGCCGGGTCAGGACGAAGGAGGCCAGCTCGGCGGGCGGCTCGTAGCCGGCGCCCAGCCCCTCGGCGACGTCGTGCGTGTGCAGCAGCACCTCGGCCACGCCCATCGCGGCGAAACCCTCGCGGTTCGCGTGCCGGAAGGGGTACGGGTGGAAGGCGCGGACCGCACGCGGGGTGGTGCGGATCGCGGCCGCGAGCAGAGCGCCGGTGGTGCTGATCGCCTGGAGGGTGCCCTCGTTGTCGGCCGGGTCCAGTCCGTCCTCGCTGCCGTCGAGGGTGATCTCGAAGGGCACGTACGCGTCCTGCGCCCGGCCGGCGAGCTGTCCCGCGTACGCGACCAGATCGCTCGCGATGTGCGCCGCCGTCTCCCGGCAGCTCCACTCCAGCCGCCCGGCCGCCGCCTTCCTCCAGTCCCGGTCGGTGACCGGCCCCAGCGCCGCCACGCAGTGCGCGACGGCCTCCTCCACCTGTTCCGCTCCCACAGCACGCATGCGGGGCAGGCTAGGCGGGCGGTGCCGCCGGGGTCGACAGCATTTCCAGCTCGCCCCGCAGGTTGTAGCGGGCGGTGGCCTCCCAGCGCTCCTGCCCGTGGGGCGTACGGAACAGCCGGGGCAGGGCGAGGAGCTGCCGCAGTACGTCCGCCCGGCCCGCCCGGAAGGCGTCGTTCGGCACGAAGGAGTACTCCTCGCGGACGGCGGCGGTGTAGGCGGCGTACGACGACGGCGGCGCGGCGAGGATCGCCAGGTCGGCGTCGCACAGCACCTGGCCGTCGCGGTCGTCGCCCGCCGGATCGTGCGTGACGGTGAGCCGGACCAGCCGCGCCACCTCGGCGGTCCTCCCGGCCGGCACCCCGGCCTCGGGCAGGGCCCGCTCGGCGAGCCGGGCCGAACGCTCCTCGTTCTCGGACCGGTCCGGCAGGTACACGGCGTCGTGGAACCAGGCGGCCAGCCGGACGGCGTCCGGGTCCCGCGCGTGGTCCGCCAGCTCGTCGACGTGGTCGAGGACCGCCGTGAGGTGGGTCAGCGTGTGGTAGCGCCGCTGCGGCTCCTGCCAGCGCCCGAGCAGGTCGTCGGCGTACGGCGCCGGGTCGGGACCGGTCCCCCCGGGCCCGCGGGCTCCTTCCAGGGCGCGGGCGAATCGGGCACGCAGGGCTTCGGTGTCGGCCATGCGCCCATTGTCCCCACCGTGCGCCGCGGGCGGTGACCGGTGGCCTGGAGGAACTCGCCGCGCGGTCCTGACGGAGGCCTCGGTTCCGGCGCCGCCCAGGCTCTAGCGTGGACGGCATGACGACTCCTGCGGATGTGACGGACGTACGAGACCCCGAACTGCCCGGGCGGCTGCTGACGGTCGAGCGGGACGCGCTGATCCCGCTGCTGCGGGGGAGGAGCGAAGAGGACTTCGCGCTGCCGGTCGCGGCGTGCCCGGGATGGACCGTGCGGGATGTGCTGGCGCACTGCTCGGCGGCGCTGTCCCGGGTGGTGGAGAGCCGGTTCGAGAAGGGCGTGTTCTCGCCCGAGAGCAATGAGCGGGATATCGCCGAGCGGGCCGGCTGGACGAACGCCCGGATCCTGGACGAGCTGGAGCGCGGGATGACCGGGGCCGGTCCGCTGATCGCCGGGGCGGGCGGGCTGCTGGACGGCCTCGCGCTGGGCGAGTGGGTGCACGCCGGGGACGTACGGGCCGCACTCGGCGAACCTGACGCGTACGGGGGCGCGGGACTCCCGTACGCGCTGGTGCTGCTGGCGCAGTCCACGAGCCGGGCGGGGCACGTGTCCCTGCACGCCGACCTGGACGACGTCGACGAGCCGCTGCGGCTGGGTGGCACCTCGGGGGAGCGTCCCCCGGCCCGCTTCATCGGCGACGGACCGACGCTCGTACGGCTGTACGCGGGGCGCCCGGTGGACGGTGCCGCGTACGAGCTGGCCGGGGTGGAGGCGGCGGAACTGAACATCTTCGGGGACTGAGCGGAGGGCGGGGGAGCCCTGCGGGGGCGGCCGGGCTAGGCTTGGATTGGACTAGACCTGTAGTGGACAGATCTGTATCCGTACCTGTCCCGCAGCAGACCGAGCCGACCGAGTCCGACGAATGGGGCCCCATGAGCAAGCGTGCAGTCCTGGAGGTGATCGCCCTCGACGCCGAGGACGCGGTGGCCGCCCAGGCCGGAGGTGCGGACCGCCTCGAGCTGGTCACGGACATGGCGGCGGACGGGCTCACCCCGGCGGCGGCGACCGTCGCCGGCATCCGGGCGGCCGTGGATATCCCGGTGCGGGTGATGCTGCGGCCGGCGGACGGTTTCGCGGCCGGTTCCGTGGAGCGGCTGGTGGCTGCCGCGGGTGAGCTGCGCGAGGCCGGGGCGGAGGAGTTCGTGCTCGGTTTTCTCGGCGCGGACGGCGGGGTGGACCTGGCGGCCGTGGAGCGGGTCGCCGGGGCTCTGGGGGGGTGCCGGTGGACGTTCCACCGAGCCATCGACCGGGCCGCGGACCGGACCGCGTTGCGCAAGCAGCTCGCGGACCTTCCCGGGCTGGACACCTACCTGACGGCCGGGGCGGCGGAGGGGGTCGACGCGGGTCTGCCGACGCTGCTGGCGGAGGCGGGGCGGCGGGGGGAGCCGGGATTCGAGCAGCAGCTGCTGGTGGGGGGTGGGCTGCGGTTGGAGCATCTGCCGGCGCTGATGGGTGCCGGGATCGACGCTTTCCACATCGGCGGGGCGGCCCGGCCCCGGGGGTGGGGCGGGCCGGTCGCGGCGGAGGCCGTTGCCGAGTGGCGGCGGGTGCTGGGGGGCTGAGCGGGGGGTGTGCGCGCGGGCCCGGCGCTTGCGGGGTGCCGTCGCGCCCACCCGTGCCGCCCTGCGGCACGACTGCCCGCGGAGGGTGGCGGGCGTCTGTGGTCAGGTGAGTTGGGGTGGGAGGTCCGTGGTGTGGGTGATGGTCAGGCCGGAGACCGCTCGGGTCAGCGTGACGTACAGGCGGCGCAGGCCGGTGCGTTCGTCGGGTTCGGCGTCCACGATCTCCCCGGGTTCGTGCAGGAGGACGTAGTCGTACTCCAGGCCCTTCGCCAGGGAGGCGGGGACCAGGGTCAGGCGGGTGGCGCGGGTGGTCTCCTCGCCGGGGGCGACGTAGGTGATCCCCGCCGCCGTCAGGGCCTCGGCCAGTTCCGGGACACGGGAGTCCGCCGCGATCAGGCCCACCGAGCCCTCGTTGCCGAGCAGTTCGCGGCACGCGGACAGCACGTCGTCCGTTCCCCGGGACCCGCGCACCTCGAAGTGGCCGGGGTTCTCGCGGATCGACGCGACCGGGGCGAGGCCCGGCGCGATGTGCGGGAGCAGCCGGGAGGCGTACCTGATCACGTCCGCCGGGACGCGGAAACCGGCCGTCAGCTCCTCGACGACCGCCTCCTGCTTGCCCAGGTGGAGCAGGGCCTCCTCCCAGCTGCGGGTCGCCCACGGCGTGGTGCCCTGGGCCAGGTCGCCGAGGACCGTCGCCGAACCGGTCGTGCAGCGGCGGCCCACCGCGCGGTACTGCATGGGGGAGAGGTCCTGCGCCTCGTCGAGCACCACGTGGCCGAGGGAGTGCGTGCGCCGGATGAGGTCCGTCGCCTCGTCGATCAGCACCGTGTCCGCCGCCGACCACGCGGCCGACTTCACCGAGCGGGCGGGTTTCGCCCAGAGGATCTCCCGCTGCTCCCGCTCGTCGAGCAGGCCCTCCGCGTGGGCCGCCAGGAACTCCGGGTCGCCCAGCAGCCGCAGCACCAGCTTCGCCGGATCGACGGCGGGCCAGACCGCCTTCACCGCCGCCTTCACCGCCGCGTTGCGCGCCACCGCGTCCTGCACGCGATCGTCCGGCGCCTCGCCCGCCCGCTCCATCCGGACCAGCACGGCGTGCGCGACGCGCTGCGGGAGGGCGTCGCGGGCGGCGCCGTAGCGGATGTCCCGGTCGAGCAACTGCTGGACCAGCTCCTCCAGTTCGTACGCGGGGACCCGCCAGCGGCGTGAGCCGCGGACGACCGTGACCGGTTCGGTGGGCATCGTGACGTGGGAGTAGAGGGCCCGGCGCAGCACCTGGGCCATCCGGGCGTCGCCCTTGATCACCGCCGCCGTCGCGCCGTCCGTCCCGCGCACCTCGACATGGGCCACCAGGTCGTCCACGGTGGCCTGCGCGACGGTCAGTTCGCCCAGGGCGGGGAGCACCTGCTCGATGTAGTGCAGGAAGGACCGGTTCGGGCCGACGACCAGGGTGCCGGTGCGGGCCAGCCGCTCGCGGTGGGCGTAGAGGAGGTAGGCGACCCGGTGCAGGCCGACGGCCGTCTTCCCGGTCCCCGGCCCTCCCTGCACGCAGACGCTGCCGGACAGGCCCGCGCGTACGATCTCGTCCTGCTCCGGCTGGATCGTCGCGACGATGTCCCGCATCGGGCCGACGCGCGGACGCTCGATCTCCCGCTGGAGCAGCCTGCTGGTGGTCGCCGCCTCGGACGGGTCGCAGAGACGCTCGTCCTCGTAGGCGGTGAGGTCGCCGCCGGTGTAGCCGAAGCGACGGCGCAGCGCGATGTCCAGCGGCTCCTTCCTGGACGCCCGGTAGAAGGGCTGCGACACCGGCGCACGCCAGTCGATGACCATCGGGTCGCCGTCCGCGTCGTGCACATGCCGGCGCCCGATGTAGAAGCGCTCCCCTTCCGCGCCTTCCGCCCCCTCGGCGCCGGGCGCGTGCAGGTAGTCGAGGCGGCCGAAGAACAGCGGGGTGCCGCTGAGGTCGGCCAGCGCTTTGACGCGCTCCTCGATCTGATGGTGCAGGGCGGCCGCGTTGACCCAGTTCGCGGTGACGTCGGTGATGTCGAGCGCCTCGACGTCCTCGCGCATGGCGCGCAGCGCGGAGCGGGACGCGGCGAGGTGGGAGCGTTCGCGGGCGAGCGGGCCGTCACCCGCCGGGTCGGAAAAGCCGACGGGTTCATCTACGGGCGTGGACGCGGACAAGGGGGTGCCTCCGGGGAACCTGCTGCTGGCGGTGGTGCGGAATACCGGCCGGTTTCCGTCCGGGCGGCGGCGCTCCGTGAGGGGAGGCGGGGGGACCGGAGATTCTAGGACGCGGGGCCGGAACGGTCCAAACGGTTTTCTGCGCCGAACGGGGGAGGCGGGCCGGGCACGCCCATGACCGCTCCGGTCAGCTCGTACGGGGCGAACCGTCCGCTGCCCGTGCGCCGGGTGCGTCCGCTGTCCGTGCGCCGGGCGCGTCGGCCGGCCGCCGTGCCGGTCCCGTGGTCAGCGAGGCGAGCAGGGCGAGCCGTTCGGCGTCCCCGGTCCCCGGCGCCGCGTGGTAGACCGCGAGCATGACGCCGTCGGGGCCGTCGACGTCCAGTTTGGACATGATGAGATCGAGCTCGCCGACCTGTGGATGGTTCATCCCGATCGGCCCGGTGCCCAGCGGACGCACGTCGTGGCGTGCCCACACCTGCCGGAAATCCTCACTGGCCAGGGAGAGTTCGCCGACGAGCCGGACGATCCGCGGGTCGTCGACATCGGACCCGAGCCGCCGTCGGAAGGCGGCGACGCACCGGGCCGCCGTGTCGGCCCAGTCCGTGTGCAGTGCCTGCTCGGCGGGGTCGAGGAAGAACGACCGGAGCCGGTTCTCCCCCACGCGGATGCTCGGCGCCAGCGCGGTGGCGAGCGGATTGGCCGCGATCACGTCGAGGGACCTGTCGGTCACGAAGGCCGGCAGCCCGATCGCCTCGATCAGCTGGACCGTGGCCGGGGGGACGGCCGGCCGCGGGGTCCGGCGCTGGGCCCGGGGGCGCGGCGCGGCAAGCTGGTGGAGGTAGCCCGTGGCGGTGTCGTCGAGCCGGAGCACCCGGCCGATCGCGTCGAGGACCTGCGCCGACGGGTTGCGGTCACGGCCCTGCTCGAGCCGCAGGTAGTAGTCGGAGCTGATGCCGGCGAGCATGGCCACCTCCTCGCGGCGCAGCCCCGGCACCCGCCGGACCCCGTGGGCCGGCAGTCCCAAGTCCCCGGGTGTCACCAGTTCGCGGCGGGCCCGGAGGTAGTCACCGAGCAGATTCTCCTCAGGCATGTGTTCCATCGTAGGAGTGCCGGGCCGTTCGTCCCTGGCCCTGTCACTCCCAGGATCACCAGGGACCTGGGCCGGACGGCCGGGGGCATGGACGGTGGGGGCCATGAGCACTTCGACCACCTCCCTTCCCGGCGGCACCTGGACGATGGGCGACCTGACCGTCACCCGCTTCGGCTACGGGGCCATGCAACTGGCCGGCCCCGGCGTCATGGGCCCTCCGGACGACCACGACGGCGCGCTCGCGGTCCTGCGCGAAGCCGTACGTCTCGGCATCACCCACATCGACACCGCCGACGCCTACGGGCCGCACATCACCAACCGGCTGATCCGCGAAGCGCTGGACCCCTACCCCGACACGCTGCACATCGTGACCAAGGTGGGTGCGGTGCGCGACGCCCAGGGCGGCTGGCCCCCGGCCCGGGATCCGGACGACCTGCGCCGGTCCGTCCACAGCAACCTCGAGAACCTCGGCGTCGAGAGGCTGGACCTGGTCAACCTCCGGCTCGGCGACGCCGAGGGCCCGCAGCCCGGCTCGCTCGCCAAGGCGTACGGGACCCTCGTCGAGCTCCAGCAGCAGGGACTGATCCGGCATCTCGGCCTGAGCAACGCGACCGCCGACCAGATCGCCGAGGCAGGGACCATCGCCCCGTTCGTCTGCGTGCAGAACCTCTACAACCTCGCCCACCGCCAGGACGACGACCTGGTGGACCGGCTCGCCGAACAGGGCATCGCGTACGTGCCGTTCTTCCCGCTGGGCGGCTTCAGTCCGCTGCAGTCCTCGGCGCTGACCGCCGTGGCCGGCCGGCTCGGCGCCCGCCCGATGTCCGTTGCCCTGGCGTGGCTGCTGCAGCGGTCGCCCAACATCCTGCTGATCCCCGGGACCTCGTCGGTGGCACACCTGCGGGAGAACCTCACCGGCGCGGGCATCGCCCTGTCCGGGAAGGACATCGCCGAGCTGGACTCCATCGGCCGCTGATCCGCTCCGAAGCGACCGCGGCTGTCGCCGGCACCATCAGGACCGGGTCGTTCCCCTAGGGGGCGGCCCGTCCGGCCTGAGGGCTACGGGTCGTTCCGGAGGCGTACCCGGGAGGACCGTGAATCGGTCCCTTCGACCGATGCCCGTACCGGGGCCGGAGAGCAACCATGGACATATGAGCGCAGCGACCGTCAATCCCACCACACCGCCGGTCCGGCCGACCGGCGCGACCCCGGTCCAGGGCAGTCATCCGCACCGCGTCGGCGATGCCCTGCGTGCCGTCAAGGTCTTCCTCGGCGCCGCCTTCGACGTGCTCGTCCTGGGCGAGTACGGCGAGGAAGCGGGCATCCGCCGCAAGTAACCGCCGTCCCGGGCCGGCGGCCCGCCGTGCCCGCGGCCGTCGGTCCACCCCGGCCCGAACACGGGCCGGCCGCCTGCCCTCGGCCCGGCGCGGTCCGGCCGTCCACCCCGGTCCGAGTGTGGCCGGCCGCCTACTCCTGATCCGCACGCGGTTCGCCGGTGTCCTCCGAGGCCGCTGCGGGTTTCGTGTGCAGCACCTCGCGTGCCTGCTCGGCGGCGTGGGCGATGGTCTCGGAGATGAAGTCGAGGAAGCGGGCGGCGTTCTCCGGACGCGTGGCGGCCGGTGTGCGGGGCCCCATGACGCCGACGCCCTGCCGTGACGTCTCGGCGATCTGCGCGGTGGACCGGGCGCCGGCCATCATGGACCGGTACCAGATGTCCTCGTCGAAGCTGTAGCGCTCACGTCGGCCCTGGTCCCGTTTCCGGCGGACGAGGTCCTGGCCCTCCGGGAACGTGACCCCCTTGGAGATGGATGCCGGGCTGACCCGGAGGCGCTGCGACAGTTCGGCGGCGGTGAGGCTGCCGCTGTCGGTGAGGGTCAGGCAGGCCATGATCCGGGCCATCGTCCTGGGTGTGCCCGACGCTGTGAAGGCGGTCGTGAGCGTTTCCTCGTACGCGCGCACGGCGTCCGCGTCGCGTCCGTGATCCTCTGCTGTCCAGCGCCTTCGTCCCGGTCGACGGGATGCCGGGCTGGTTCCGGCCCGTCGCCGAGTACCAGCCCTTCACCCCGGCGATCGAGACCCTGCGGGGGCTGCTGCTCGGCACGGAGATCGGTCACCACGGATGGCTCGCGGTGGCCTGGTGCGTGGGACTGGCCGTGCTCGGTTACCTCTGGTCGGCCGCCAGGTTCGGCCGTGACCCGAAGTAGCCCCGCCTCCCTCGGTCTCCCCTCGCACACGGGTCCGCGTACCGGGTGAGTACGCGGACACGCACCGAAGTGAGTATCCGGGCGGGTACGCAGGCGTTCCCCGCCCGGTTCACTGGCCGTATGAACCAGTACCCCGCCTCCGCTCCCGTGTCACCGGTTCAGCAGTACCGGGCCGAGCGGGACCCCCGTGCCTGGGTGGCGCCCGCCGTCGCCACCGCGCTCGGGGTGATGCTGGCGCCCACGGCGTTCCTGTTCGGCGCGCTGTCCGTCATGGCGACCGACAGCTGCGGTCCCGACGACTGTTCCGACGCCTTGACGACCACCCTGGCCGTGATCTTCGGGACCCTGGTCATCGGCGGCATCCTCGCGGTCGCCGCCTGTCTCACGTCCTGGCTGCTGCCCTGGACCCGCCGCTGGACGGTGACGCGCGCCTGGCTGGCCGGGCTGTCGCTGCTGCCCTGGCTGGTCGTCCTGGCGCTGGTGCTCAACCTTCCCGAGGGATGACCGCGGACGCCGGCGGACACGACGAAGGACGGCCGCGGGTGACCCCGGAGGAGAGTGGACGACCGCCTCAGTTCTCCGTCAGCAGCTCGTCCGCGTCCATGATCCGGTACGCGTACCCCTGCTCCGCGAGGAACCGCTGGCGGTGTGCCGCGAAGTCCTGGTCGATGGTGTCCCGGGCGACCACGGAGTAGAAGTGGGCCTTGTGCCCGTCCGCCTTGGGCCGCAGTACCCGGCCGAGCCGCTGTGCCTCCTCCTGCCTAGAGCCGAAGGTTCCCGACACCTGGACGGCCACGGTCGCCTCCGGCAGGTCGATCGAGAAGTTCGCGACCTTGGACACCACCAGGACGCTGATCTCGCCCTGCCGGAACGCCTCGAACAGCTTCTCCCGCCGGGCGTTGGAGGTGTCGCCCTTGATCACCGGCGCGTCCAGGTGCTCGCCCAGCTCGTCCAGCTGGTCGATGTACTGCCCGATGACGAGGATCTGCTGTCCCGCGAACCGCCGGACGATCGCCTCCGTCACCTTCTGCTTGGTCGCCGTCGTCGAGCAGAAGCGGTACTTCTCCTCCTGCTCCGCCGTCGCGTACGCCAGCCGCTCGGAGTCGGTCAGGCTGACCCGGACCTCCACGCAGTCGGCCGGGGCGATGTAGCCCTGGGCCTCGATCTCCTTCCACGGCGCGTCGAACCGCTTCGGGCCGATCAGCGAGAACACGTCCGACTCGCGGCCGTCCTCCCGGACCAGGGTCGCCGTCAGACCGAGCCGCCGCCGGGCCTGGAGGTCGGCGGTGAACTTGAAGACGGGCGCGGGCAGCAGGTGCACCTCGTCGTAGAGGATCAGGCCCCAGTCCCGGGAGTCGAACAGCTCCAGGTGGGGGTAGACGCCCTTCCGCCTCGTCGTCAGCACCTGGTAGGTGGCGATGGTGACGGGCCGGATCTCCTTCTTCGTCCCGCTGTACTCGCCGATCTCCTCCTCGGTCAGCGACGTCCGCTTCACCAGCTCGTGCTTCCACTGGCGGGCCGAGACGGTGTTGGTGACCAGGATCAGTGTCGTCGACTTGGCCTGTGCCATCGAACCGGCGCCGACCAGCGTCTTCCCGGCGCCGCAGGGCAGGACGACCACACCGGAGCCGCCGTGCCAGAAGTTCTCCACGGCCTGCTTCTGGTACGGGCGCAGCGCCCACCCGTCCTCGACCAGCTCGATGGGATGCGCCTCACCGTCCACGTACCCGGCGAGGTCCTCGGCCGGCCAGCCCAGCTTCAGCAGCGTCTGCTTGATCTGCCCGCGCTCCGAGGGGTGCACGGCGACCGTGTCCGGGTCGATCCGGGCGCCGACGAGCGGGGCGATCCGCTTCGAGCGCAGTACCTCCTCCAGCACGGGCCGGTCGGTGCTGGTGAGGACGAGACCGTGCGCCGGGTGCTTGAGCAGGCTGAGCCGTCCGTAGCGGTCCATGGTGTCGGCGATGTCGACGAGCAGCGCGTGCGGCACCGGGTAGCGGCTGAACTGCACCAGCGCGTCCACCACCTGCTCGGCGTCGTGCCCGGCCGCCCGCGCGTTCCACAGACCGAGCGGGGTCAGACGGTAGGTGTGGATGTGCTCGGGCGCCCGCTCCAGCTCGGCGAAGGGGGCGATGACCCGACGGCAGTCGTCGGCCTGCTCGTGATCGACCTCGAGAAGGAGGGTCTTGTCGGACTGGACGATGAGCGGACCATTCACGCGCGGCTGCCTTTCTGCGACGGGCTCGGCACGGGCACAGCTCGGCCAAACGTCCAGTTTGCCTGATCGGCCGCCGCACGGGGACGACGAGTGACAGCGGCCACACGTGTCAGGCCCGCGCGGATCCGGCCCGGCGCGGTCAGCCCTCCTCCTCCGCCGGCTCCGCGACCCCCGTGATCCGGTGCAGCGGATACGTACGGACCTCGTCGGCGGTGTGGTCGTACGCCGTGACGCAGCCGCCCTCCACGCGCACCGGGGCGATCACGCGCCGGCTCGCCGCGCCTTCGGCGTCGACGTGGCCGATCCACAGCGTCTCGCCGGTGAGGACGGCGGCCTGCAGGGTGGCGAGGGTCTCGGCGGCCGTCGTACGGGGCAGCTCCCCGCGCTCGCCGGGACGGTCACCGGGAGCAGGCCTGCGGGGCGCGGTGGCGGCACGGTCGCCCGCGCGGACGGCGCGGACCGCCGCGTCGAGCAGCGTCTCGTCGGGGGCCGGCGGCCCGTCCGGCACCGGCTCGGGCGGGGTGCGCGGCGGCGTGCGGTGGGCGTCCGCGCGGGCGATCAGGACATCGCCCTCGGCGGACTCGGCGGCCGGCGCGAAACCCATCGCGCGCAGCCCGGCCAGCAGCCCGGCCGGATCGGCCCGCGCGGCCAGCACGGTCGGCGCGAGCCTGCGCAGGCCCAGTCCGGCGGCCCGTTTGTCCGCGAGGATCTCGCCGAGCACCGCGTCGTCGTCGCAGCGGACGTACGCCGAGGCGGCACCCACCCGCAGATGCCCGTGCCTGCGGGCCACGTCGTCGATCAGGTACGCCAGTGGCTGCGGCACCGGCGTACGGGAGTGCGCGGCCAGGAAGGCGTGCAGGTCGGCGGCCGTCCGACCGGAGTCGAGGGCGCGGCGCACGGAGCCGGGCGTGAACCGGTAGACCGTCGCGCCACCCTTCGATTCCACGTCCGCGAGAACCCCCAGCACGTCCGCCAGCGGCCGCTCCAGCGGTCCCGGCGCGACCGCCGTCAGATCGGCCTGGAGCAGGACGTGGTCCAGCGGCTCGGGCAGCAGCGGCGTGAGCAGCCGGGCGGCGGCAGCCGCGGCGGCCCCCTGCGCGGCGGGGGAGAGCGGCGCCGGCGCCGGGGCGGGCCGGTGATGCACGGGCAACTTGTCACCCGGCCCCCGGGGCTGCGCCTCCACCGCCGGCTCGGGCCGCCGCGGCGCGGGCGCGCCGATCAGCGCCCGCCCGTGCGCCGAGAGGGCGCCGCGCCCGGTCACCCCGAGCATTTCGGCCTCTCCCAGCGCCCACCGGGCCAGCCGCGCCCGCAGATCGTCGCCACCGTCCCCCGCCCCACGCCCGCCGGCACCGGAATACCCGGCCGCCGGCCCCCGCCCGCCCGGACCGGGGTATCCGGTGGCCGGCCCGTGCCCGCCCGCGCCGGCATGTCCGGACGCCGGCCCGTGCCCGCCCTCGCCCGCGTAGGCCCCCGCCCCGGATCCCGCCGTGCCCCCGAACCCGGCGCCGTGCTCGCCGCCCGCCGGTGCGGCGAACCCGCCCCGGCCGGTCTCCGCCGCCGCTGCCGGGGCACCCCCGGCCCCGCCCCGCCCCCCGCGCGGTGGCCGCTCCCATCGCAGGCGGGCCAGTACCGAGTCGGCCGACGGGGCGGCTCCCTCCGGGAGGGACGCCAGCAGGGTCAGCACCCGGTGCCGTACCTCCGGTGCCGCCGAGCGGTCCAGGCCGGGGCCCAGCGCCGACAGCGGGTGGTCCTTCGCGTCCCGCCCGCCGACCAGCCCCGCCGTCCGCGTCGCCGTCAGCCACGCCGTGGCCAGCCGCGCCCACCGCTCCCCGTCCGGAAGCTCACGCCACGCGTCGTACGCCGGCGTCGCCGCGTACCGCTCGGACGCCTCCCCGTCGGAGGCCAGCAGCCCGGCGGCATAAGCCAGTTCGGCCCAGAACGCGGCCACCGGCTCGGTCACGTCCAGGGCCGCGGCGGTCCGCTTCAGATCCCGCACGCTCAGCCCGCCGGAGCGCAGCACCGCCGGCCCGCCCTCGTGCCAGTCCTTCAGCAGCTCCTCGACCGTCGCCACCGCCGTGTACGCCTGCCCGGCCGCCGTCGCGTCCACCACCTCCGGACGGTGCGTGGCGGTCGGCTCGACGGGCGGCGGCACCGGCTCCGGCGTCGGGTGCGCCCGCCCGGCCCGCAGCCGCAGCGCCACCTCGCGCGGCAGCACGACCGTCCCCGGCGCCGTCGGCAGCAGCAGTCCCCGGTCGAGGAGCCAGCGCAGCCGGGGCGCCGGATCCGCGGTGACCTGCCCGTACGGTGGCCCCCAGACCAGCCGCTCCAGCACCTCCACGGACTCCGCCGGCGCCTCGTCGAGCAGCGCGGACATCCGCGCGGGGTCGTTGAAGAGCTCCGTCAGCGCGGTGACGGCGGAGACGGAATCGTGCGTGGACGGCAGTCCCGCCGCCATCACGATCTCCTGGATCCGCCCCGGCGACATCCCCGCGGTGGCCTCCCGCACCGTCGGACCGAGACCGGTCGGCGACGGATGCTGCGGCGACGGCGCCAGCAGCTCACGGGCCGTACGCACCAGCCGAAGCCGGTCGTCACCGCCCCACACCAGAGCCTGCTCCCGCAGCACGCCCAGCGCGTGCGGCAGCGCGGCGGACACCGCCGGATCACCGTCGTCACCCGCCAGCAGCCCGAGCAGTTCGCCGTACGACGCCGGGTCCGCCGCCACCGCCAGCGCCTGCGCCGTCTGCAGCGTGAACCGGTCCAGCCGCTCCAGGGCCCGCACGACCGAGGCGCGCGTGCCCGCCCGGGTGGCGAGCTGGGTGAGATCGGCGGGCACGGGCGTGATGAGATCCGGCCGGCCGCGCAGCAGGGCGGCCAGGGAGACGTCGTCCCGCCCCCGAAGGGCCTCGGCGAGGGATCGGGGGGCCGCCGCGGGCTTCTCCTCGGTGCTCATCCGCCTCACGTTAGCGCTTGGTCACGTCCGTGGGGTGTCCCGGAGTTGGGCCGGCCGGTGGCACTCGCGATACCTTCGGGCGACGGTGTCCAGGCGCATCCGTCCCGGAGGGGACTTCGTGGCTATCGAGAGTGACCAGGTCGTCTACGAGTATCTGAGCCGTGTCGGCGATGTCGCGCAGCAGCGGCAGCTGCCGTCGGCGGCCCGCATGCGGCTGGTCGCCGAGCTGCGCGACGAGATCGACCGGCGCAGGTCCAAGGCGGTGGTCGACTCACCGGCCGCGGTCCGCCGCATCATCTCCCGCATCGGCACGCCGACCGAGGTCGTGGCGGCGGCGGAGACCGACGGCCCCGGCGCCGCCCCGAGCGACCCCGTGCGGCCCGCAGCCGTCCCGGAACAGCGGGAGCCGGAGCGCGGCGCCGCCGCCCGCGGTGACCGTCCGAAGGGCGTGCTGCGCCGGGTCGTCCCGCGGCCCCGCCCGGCCGAACCGGCGGACCCCGCCCCCACGTCCGTACCGTCCCCGCCGCACCGGGCCGGCACGGACGAACTGGGGGACAGCGCCGGCCGGCCCGACTGGTGGCGGGTGGACAACAGCGCGTTCGGCATCGGCGACGAGGTGCCGGGGTTCGTGGGGGGCGTGGAGATCCCCGAACTGCTCAAACCGCCGGCGCCGAAGGAGAAGGAGCCCGAACCGGAGACCTCCGCCGAGCCGGCCGACGTGGCGGACGCGGTCGGCGCCGCGCCGGGCCGCCGCCGGCTGCTGCGGCTGCCGGCCCGGCGCTGGAGCAACCCGCTGCTGCTGCTCGCCGCCGGGCTGCTGGTCGCGGGCGCGGTGCTGGGCAGCTGGTTCGCCCTGATCCTCGGCTGGCTCATCGCCTACGCCTCGCGGCGGCTCAGCCCCGCCGAATCGAAGGCGGCGGTGGTCATCATCCCCGGTCTCGCGCTCACGGGAGGTGTGCTGTGGCTGTGGGGCAGAACAGCGGGCCGCTGGGGCGAACCGATCGCCGAGGGACAGATGAGCGCGGCGATCGCCGAGACCTGGCCGTGGGTCATCCGCGGCGCGGCGGTGGCCTCCGCCCTCTTCCTCATCTGGCGCTCCCAGCGCCACCGAGGCTGAGCCTGCCGGCCGATGCATTCAGCCCCTCCGGCGTTTGAGGAGCGGGGTCCGGGGCGGAGCCCCGGTTTCGGGACGGGAAGGGGCGGCGGGGGCGAAGAAACCTCGGGTCAGGACCAGCGGCCCGTACGCCCCAGCAGCAGCGCCGCTGCCGCCGTACCCGCCGTCGACGTCCGCAGGACACTCCGCCCCAGTCGGAAGGCCCGCGCACCGGCCTCCTCGAAAACCGCCAACTCCTCCGGAGAGACGCCCCCTTCGGGCCCGACGACCAGCACGATGTCACTCCGGACGGGGAGTTCGGCGGTCGCCAACGGCTCCGTGCCGCTCTCGTGCAGCACCGCCCCGAACTCCGCTTCGGCCAGAAGTGAGGCAACCTGCCTGGTCGTCGCCGCGTCCGCGACCTCCGGGAAGCGCACCCGGCGGGACTGCTTGCCCGCCTCCCGGGCCGTCGCCCGCCACTTGGCGAGGGACTTCGCTCCCCGCTCGCCCTTCCACTGCGTGACGCACCGCGACGCCGACCACGGCACGATCACGTCGACACCGACCTCGGTCATCGTCTCCACGGCCACCTCGCCCCGGTCCCCCTTGGGCAGGGCCTGGACCACCGTCAGCCGGGGCGACTCCCCGGGCTCCTCGGTGACCTCACCGAGCCGCACGACCAGCCGGTCCTTGCCCTCGGCGGCGTCCACCTCGCCCTCGGCCCAGCGGCCCGCCCCGTCGGTGAGGACGACCTCCTCGCCGGCCCGCAGCCGCTTCACGGAGACGGCGTGCCGCCCTTCCGGGCCGTCGAGCACATACCGGCCGCCGCCGTCGGTGTCGAAGTGGCTGACGACGAACACCGGCGCGGTCACCGGGCACCTCCCGCCGACAACGCTGTCCGGGCCGCGGCCAGCTCGGCGGCCAGGACCTCCACCAGCTGCCCGGCGGGCAGCTCGCGGGCCATCCGGTGTCCCTGCCCCGCCCACAGCGCCATGCCCTGCGCGTCACCGGCCTTGGCGGCGGCCTTGCGCAGCGGCGCGGTGAGATGGTGGACGTCCGGGTAGGCGGCGGGCGCGTACGGGCCGTGCTCACGCAGGAAGCGGTTGGCCAGGGCGCGGGCCGGGCGGCCGGAGAAGGCCCGCGTCAGTTCGGTGCGGACGTACAGAGGGCTGGTCAGGGCCTGCTTGTGGAGGGCGTGGGCGCCGGACTCATGGGCGGCGACGAAGGCCGTACCGAGCTGGGCGGCGGCGGCACCGGCCGCGAGGACGGCCGCGATCTGGCCGCCGCGCATGATGCCGCCGGCGGCGACGACCGGGATGCCGACGGACTCGTGGACCTGGGCGACGAGGGACAGCAGCCCGACACCGGCGCCGTCCGCCTCCGGGATGTCCCGGTGGGTGCCCTGGTGGCCGCCGGCCTCCACGCCCTGCGCGATCACCGCGTCCGCGCCGGCCCGCTCGACGGCCCTGGCCTCCTCCGCGGTCGTGGCGTTGACCATCGTGTACGTACCGGCGCGGCGCAGGCTCTCCAGTACCTCGCGCGCCGGCACACCGAAGTGGAACGACACCACCGGCACCGGGTTGTCCAGCAGGACGGCGAGCTTGGCGTCGTAGCCGTCGTCGCGGCCGCTGTCGGGGTCGCCCGGCTCGGTCTCGTACCAGGAGGCCTCACCGGCCAGCTGGTCGGCGTAGACACCCACGGCGGCGGGGTCGGCGGTCTCCGGCTGCGGCAGGAAGAGGTTGACGCCGAACGGCCGCGCGGTCAGTCCCCGCAGCTGCTTGATCTCCTGGTACATCCCGTCCGCGGTCTTGTATCCCGCGGCCAGGAAACCGAGCCCGCCCGCCTCGGACACGGCGGCGGCCAGCTGCGGTACGGCGACACCGCCCGCCATCGGCGCCTGCACGATGGGGTGCGGGAAGAGATCGGTCGGTACGGAGGACATGACGGCATGTTGTCACGTCCCCCGAACAACTCCGAATCCGCCCTTCCCTCTGGCATAAGCCACTTTTCGGAGCGGACCCGCCACCGTTCTCAGCGCCCGTTGAACGCGTCCTTCAACCGCGAGAACAACCCTTGCTGCCCCGGCTGGAACGTGCCCTGGGGCCGTTCCTCGCCGCGCAGCTTGGCCAGTTCGCGCAGCAGGCGTTCCTGTTCGACGTCGAGCTTGCTCGGGGTCTGGACCTCGACGTGGACGATCAGGTCGCCCCGGCCGCCGCCGCGCAGGTGGGTGACGCCCCGGCCGTGCAGCGGGATCGACTGGCCGGACTGGGTGCCGGGCCGGATGTCGACCTCCTCCATGCCGTCCAGCGTCTCGAGCGGCACCTTGGTGCCGAGGGACGCCGCGGTCATCGGGATGGTGACCGTGCAGTGCAGGTCGTCACCGCGCCGCTGGAAGGTCGAGTGCGGGAGTTCGTGGATCTCGACGTACAGATCACCGGCCGGCCCGCCGCCGGGGCCGACCTCGCCCTCGCCGGCCAGCTGGATCCGCGTGCCGTTGTCCACACCGGCCGGGATCTTGACCGTGAGCGTGCGCCGGGAACGGACCCGGCCGTCACCCGCGCACTCCGGGCACGGGGTCGGGACCACGGTGCCGAAGCCCTGGCACTGCGGGCAGGGCCGGGACGTCATGACCTGGCCCAGGAAGGACCGCGTGACCTGCGAGACCTCGCCGCGGCCGCGGCACATGTCACAGGTCTGCGCGGTGGTGCCGGGCGCCGCGCCCTCGCCGCTGCAGGTGGTGCAGACGACCGCCGTGTCGACCTGGATGTCCTTGGTCGTCCCGAAGGCGGCCTCGTCCAGCTCGACCTCGATACGGATCATGGCGTCCTGGCCCCGGCGGGTGCGCGAGCGCGGCCCGCGCTGCGACGCCGTGCCGAAGAACGCGTCCATGATGTCGGAGAAGTTGCCGAAGCCACCGGCTCCGAATCCGCCCGCGCCACCGGCGCCGCCCGCCTGGGAGAGCGGGTCGCCGCCGAGGTCGTAGACCTGCTTCTTCTGCGGGTCCGACAGCACCTCGTAAGCGGCGTTGATCTCCTTGAACCGCTCCTGGGTCTTCGGATCCGGGTTGACGTCCGGATGCAGCTCGCGGGCGAGCCGCCGGAAGGCCTTCTTGATCTCCTCCTGCGACGCATCGCGGCGCACGCCGAGTACGGCGTAGTAGTCCGTGGCCACTACGACTCCGCCAGGATCTGTCCGACGTACCGTGCCACTGCGCGTACCGCTCCCATCGTTCCGGGGTAATCCATGCGGGTCGGTCCGACCACGCCGAGCTTGGCGAGTGCCTCGCCGCCCGAACCGTAGCCGACCGACACGACAGACGTGGAGTTGAGTCCCTCGTGGGCGTTCTCATGACCGATTCGGACGGTCACGCCCGGATCCTTCGCCTCCCCGAGCAGCTTGAGGAGCACGACCTGCTCCTCCAGCGCCTCCAGGACTGGCCGGATCACCAAGGGGAAATCATGGCCGAAGCGGGTGAGATTGGCGGTACCGCCGATCATCAGCCGCTCCTCGTTCTCCTCGACGAGCGTCTCCAGCAGAGTGGAGAGCACCGTCGAGACCGTACCGCGGTCCTCCGCCTCGAATGCCTCCGGGAGGTCCTCCACCAGGCCCGGCACATCGCTGAACCGGCGGCCCGCGACACGGCTGTTGAGCCGCGCCCGCAGATCCGCCAGGGACGCCTCGCCGAACGGCGCCGGACAGTCGACCATGCGCTGCTCGACCCGGCCGGTGTCCGTGATCAGCACCAGCATCAGCCGCGCGGGCGCCAGCGCCAGCAGCTCCACGTGCCGCACCGTCGAGCGGGTCAGCGACGGGTACTGGACGACGGCGACCTGCCGGGTGAGCTGCGCGAGCAGCCGCACGGTCCTGGCCACCACGTCGTCGAGGTCGACGGCGCCCTCGAGGAAGTTCTGGATCGCGCGCCGCTCGGGCGCGGTCATCGGCTTCACACCGGCGAGCTTGTCGACGAACAGCCGGTAGCCCTTGTCGGTGGGGATGCGCCCGGCGCTGGTGTGCGGCTGGGCGATGAAGCCCTCGTCCTCCAGGGCCGCCATGTCGTTGCGCACGGTGGCCGGGGAGACGCCGAGGTTGTGCCGCTCGGTGAGCGCCTTGGAACCGACCGGTTCCTCGGTGCCCACATAGTCCTGGACGATGGCGCGCAACACCTGGAGCCTGCGTTCACTGAGCATCGCGCGCACCTCCCGTAGCTGTCCGCGGCCTTCGCGTAACGGTTCTGGCACTCTTCGCACTCGAGTGCCAGACTTCCCCGGCCCAGTGTACGGCCGGGTAGTACACCCTGGGCAAGGCCGGGCGCCGTCCCGTTAGCGTCGACGCATGACCGTGACTTGGGAAGAGTCGGGATGGGAGCAAGTGGCGCCCGGGGTGGGCCGGCGCCGGCTGCCCGTGTGGGACTGCACGGCGGGGCTCGTGGTGGGCGCGGGCGGTGTCCTGCTCGTCGACGCGGGGTCCCGGCTGGGTGAGGGCGCACGGTTGCGAACTGAGGCGCACGCGCTCACCGGCCGCCGTGTGACACATCTCGCGCTCACCCATCCCCACTTCGACCACATCCTCGGGGCGGCGGCGTTCGCGGGCGCGGAGGTGTTCGGGGCGGTGGGGGTGGAGACCGCGCTGACGGGGCGCGGGCGGGAGGCACTGCGCGCGGACGCGGTGCGGTGGGGGCTGGACGCGCGGGAGGCGGAGGAGGCGGTGGACGCGCTGGTCACGCCCCGGCACGCGGTGTCCGGCGAGTGGACGCTCGACCTGGGCCCGGAGGGCGGCCGGCCGGTGCTGCTGGCGAACGTGGGCCCGGGGCACACCGCCCACGATCTCGCGGTGCTGGTCCCCGGCGATCCCGGGGTGGTCTTCTGCGGCGACCTGGTCGAGGAGTCGGGTGAGCCGCAGGCCGGGCCCGACTCCGTACCCGAACGGTGGCCGGCCGCGCTGGACCGGCTGCTGGCACTGGGCGGCGAGGAAGCGCGGTACGTCCCCGGCCACGGCGCGGTCGTGGACGCGGCGTTCGTACGGGCGCAGCGCGACGCCCTGGCGGCCCGTTTCGGCGTGTCGGAGTGATCACCGGGGCCGGGATCCTCGTATCGTCATCAGAATGCGCCGGTACTCCGCCGATCTGACCCCTCCGTGGAAGAAACCCCAGCCTCCCGTTCCCGAGGTCGCGGCCGAGCCCGGCCTGGTGGTGGAGGAGCCCGGCACCGGTTTCTGCGGCGCGGTGATCCGCTGCGAGGCGGGCACGGTGACCCTGGAGGACCGCTTCGGCAAGCACCGGGTGTTCCCGCTGGAGCCGCTCGGGTTCCTGCTGGAAGGGCGTGTGGTGACGCTGGTGCGGCCCGCTTCCGGCCCCCGGCGGCCCGCCCGCACGGCGTCGGGATCGGTGGCCGTCCCCGGTGCGCGGGCCCGGGTCGCCCGGGCGGGACGCATCTACGTGGAGGGCCGGCACGACGCGGAGCTGGTCGAGAAGGTGTGGGGCGACGACCTCCGGATCGAGGGGGTGGTCGTGGAGTACCTGGAGGGTGTGGACGACCTGCCGTCGATCGTCGAGGAGTTCGCGCCGGGGCCGGACGCGCGACTGGGGGTCCTGGTGGACCACCTGGTCCCGGGCTCGAAGGAGTCGCGGATCGCGGAGGCGGTCACGAGCGAGCACGCGCTGGTGGTGGGCCACCCGTACATCGACATCTGGGAGGCGGTGAAGCCGGCGTCGGCCGGCATCGCCGCGTGGCCGCGGGTGCCGCGGGGACAGGACTGGAAGACGGGGGTGTGCGCGGCGCTGGGGTGGCGGGTGGCGAACACCGGGGAGGCATGGCAGCGGATTCTCGGCTCGGTGCGGTCGTACAAGGACCTGGAGCCGCAGTTGCTGGGCAGGGTCGAGGAATTGATCGACTTCGTGACGACACCGGCCTGACAGACCCGTGTTCCCGCCCCCGCAGAGTGAGCACCGCACGCCCCTCCCCGTACGGCCCCTCGGCCAGCAGCCCGTCTCCGAGGGCACGGCGAGCCGCTTTCAGCCCCTCCGGACGGAGCAGCGAGAGAGGAACGCCCTCCACCAGCCGCAGCTCGAGCAGGATCCGCTCCACCCGCCGGTCCTCGTCCGACAGGACCTCCCGTCCCGCCCCCGGCGACCGCCCCTCCGCCAGCGCCCCCGCATACGCTCCCGGATGCTTGACGTTCCACCACCGCACCCCGCCCACGTGCGAGTGGGCCCCGGGTCCCGCACCCCACCAGTCGGCGCCCCGCCAGTACAGCTCGTTGTGCAGACAGCGCCCCGCTTCGGAGGTCGCCCAGTTCGACACCTCGTACCAGTCGAACCCCGCCCCCGACATCATCTCCTCGGCGATCAGATACCGGTCCGCGTGGACGTCGTCGTCCGTCATCGGCACCTCACCGCGCCGGATGCGGCGGGCCAGCTGCGTCCCCTCCTCGACGATCAGCGCGTACGCCGACACGTGGTCGGGGCCGGCGCCGATCGCCGCGTCCAGGGACGCCCGCCAGTCGTCGTCGGACTCCCCCGGCGTGCCGTAGATCAGGTCCAGGTTGACGTGCTCGAAGCCCGCCGCCCGCGCCTCGGCGACACACGCCTCGGGGCGGCCGGGGGTGTGGGTGCGGTCGAGCACCTTCAGCACGTGCTGCCGGGCGCTCTGCATGCCGAAGGAGACCCGGTTGAAGCCTCCCGCGCGGAGGGTCGCCAGGTAGGCCGGGTCGACCGACTCGGGGTTCGCCTCCGTCGTCACCTCGGCGTCCGCCGCCAGTCCGAACTCGTCCCGGACCGCGCCCAGCATCCGTACGAGGTCGTCGGCGGCGAGCAGGGTCGGCGTACCGCCCCCGACGAACACCGTGCGGACCTCGCGCGGATCGTCCCCCAGTACCTTGCGCGCCAGCCGGACCTCTTCGATCAGCGTCTCGGCGTAGTTGTCGCGGGAGGCCAGTGCCCCGCCGCTGCCGCGCAGCTCCGTCGCGGTGTAGGTGTTGAAGTCGCAGTAGCCGCAGCGGGTCGCGCAGTACGGGACGTGAAGATAGAAACCGAGGGGGCGGCCCGGGGCCCCGGCGAGCGCGGAGGCGGGCAGCGCGCCGTCGGCGGGGACGGGCTCGCCGTCGGGGAGTGCGGAAGGCATGTGCTCCATTGTCCCGCACCGGCCGTGTTACTCCGCCTGGAGCACCAGCAGCGCGAGATCGTCCGCGGGCGGCCGGGCCCCGAACTCGTGCACGAGCTGCGTGATCCGTTCCGCTATCGGCTCTGCGTCCATCCCCGCGCACGTCGACAGGGCCGCCGCGAGCCCGTCGCCGTCGTCGAACTGGCGGGTTCCGGAGCGCCGCTCGGTGATGCCGTCGGTGACGCAGAGCAGGGTGTCGCCGGAGTACAGCTCGAAGGTCTCGCTGGTGTAGGTGGCGTCCTCGACGACGCCGAGCAGGGTCTGCGGCTGGGCGACGCTGCGGACCGAGCCGTCGGGCTCGAGCAGCAGGGGCAGGGGGTGTCCGGCGGAGGCGACGGTGCAGCGGACACCGCCGTTGAAGGGGACCAGGTCGCCGTAGAGGAGGGAGAGGAAGCGGGTCTGGGGGCCGTCGCCGGGGGCGGTGGGGCGGGCGCCGGCGGCCACGAGCGCGCGGGCGGCGGCGTCGGCGGCCTCCGTGGCGTCGTCGAGGAGGAGCTGGTTGAGGCGGTCGAGGACGTCGGCGACGCGGTAGCCCTCGCGGGCCAGCAGCCGCAGCCAGGGCCGGGCGAGCCCGATGACGACGGCGGCCTCGGGGCCCTTGCCCTGGACGTCCCCGACGGCGAAGCACCAGCGGCCCTGACCGGCCGGGAAGAGGTCGTAGAAGTCGCCGCTCGGGCCGCCCTTGTCGCAGGGTTCGTAGACGAGGGCGCTGCGGACGCCGGGGATCTCGGCGACGGCGCCGGGCAGCAGACCGCGCTGGAGCACGGCGCTGATGGTGGCCTGGCGGGAGTACTGCCGGGCGGCCCCGACCGCCAGCGCCACCCGCCGGCCGAGGTCCTCCACGAGCCCGGTGATCTCGTCGGGGAAGCGTTCGATCCCGCCCCGCCCGATCACCAGCGTCCCGAGCGGCCGTCCGCCGACGGCGAGCCGGTAGGCAAGGGCACTGCCGGACACACCGGCACCGTCTCCGTCCCGGTCCCCGCCGTCCGGGACACCGGTCCCGCCGTCCGGCCCGCCCGGCCCGTCGGACATCCAGCCCGGCCCGTCACCGTCCGGCCCGCCACCGTCCGGCGCCCTGCCCGGCCACGGGTACGGGACGGGGCCCGGACTCAGCGGGTCGCCGGGGTCGGGCGGGTTGCGCCGCAGGGCCCGGCTCAGGGCCTCGATGTGGTGCTCGCCGGCGTGCCAGACACGGGCCAGGCGGGGGCCGTCGGACCGTCGGCGGCCCTCGTTCCAACCGCCGTGACCGGTCGTCTCGTCCTCCAGCCACACCGCGCACCAGTCGGCCAGCCTCGGCACGATCAGCTGTCCGGTGAGGGAGGTGACCAGGTCCTCGTCGAGCTGCCCGGCGAGCAGGTCGGAGGCCTCGGCGAGGAAGGACAGGGCGCCGCGCCCCAGCCAGGTCCCGTCCCGCCCGTGGCGGCGGGCGAGCCAGTCGTCGCCGTACGAGCCGGCGTGCCAGGTGTCCCGGCCGCCGGTGTGCACCTCCCGGTGACCGATCACATCTCGGGCGCCGAAGGGGGCGACCGGGTCCGGCGCGAGGCTCTCCGCCACCCTGAGGTCGTGTGCCTGTGACCGCTCCCCCGCGTACGCGTCGATCTGCTCACCGATCGTGCGGTCCCCGCCGGGCAGCCGCGCCCAGACGGTCTTCGTGCCGGGACGGTAGGTGATCCCCCAGGAGTCGGAGAGCGCGGCGACCAGGCGCAGTCCGCGCCCGTACTCCGGGGCGTCCTGCGCCGGCGGGGTCTCCGGTTCCCCGCCGCGCGGGGCGCGGGAGGGGTGCTGGTCGGTGACCTCGATGACGAGCGCGCCGGTCTCCTGCTCCAGCCGGCAGGTCAGCCGTGCCTCGGTGCCGGCGTGCACGACGGCGTTGGTGACCAGTTCGCTGGCGATGAGCGTGGCGTCGTCGCCCAGGCGGCCGGTGAGGTGTTCGGCGCCGGGCAGGGCGAGTTCCGCCCACTCGGTGAGTGTCTTGCGCAGCAGCGCCCGCGCGGATCCGGGCGCGAGCGGACTTCCGGACAGGGTCGCTTCCACCCGCGCGCACCCCCGTGCGTCGGGGGCGCACGAGGCGGTCTCCCGTTGGGTCGGAATGGCCCGCATGGGCGGCTCCCCGGGCAGTTCGTACGAAGAGATCTCGATCGCTGCCGACAGGGTGACAGACAGAGCCCGCCCATAAGCACTCGGTTACCGAAGTTGACCACTGCGAGCGACAGCAGCACCACGAATCAGACACTTACTTGACCGAAAAACGATCACATTCAGGCAACACCGAAGCCGGCTCCCCCACGATGTCCGCGGACATCGTGGGGGAGCCGGGCCATGCTCCGTCAGGAGACGTCAGCAGGTCGAGGAGGTGCTGATCTTGATGCCGGTGGCGCGTCCGTCGGTGACGGTGAACGAGGAGCTGGGAGGCATACAGCGCACCCGGGTCTCACCATTGAAGATGTAGCGGACACGAGCAACGTCGTCGTTGCGGGTGTTGACGACCGTCAGGTAGCCGTTTCTGGCGGGGACGTTCTGGTAGTAACTCGTGACGTCCTGGTACCTCTGGAAGTAGTTCCCGTAGTAGCTCAGCGAGTTGTAGAAGCACACATGCGGGTAGGGGCAGGTGCTGCCCAGGTCGTCCGCGGCGGCGGGCGGAGCACCGGTCATGGCGAATACGCCGGCCGCGGCCGTCGCGACGGAGACCAGGCGCGCTTTCCACCTGAACCGGACGTTCTTGGCTGATGCCATCTGTCACCTCTCAAAGGAGTGCCGGACCGGAGGTCCGGGAAGAGGACGCCTTCGCACCGCAGCAACGGTGATCAGGAAGCAAGGATCCTCGAAGTGGCAGCATAATGCCGCCGGTTGACAGGACCCTGCCCTGCGCCCGGTGGGCTGGAGCGCTACCGCGCAGGCCCCGTCGGTTCCGGGCCCGCGGACGGATCCGGTGTGCCGGGGACACCGCTCGGTGCCCACACACCCTTCTCGGAGGAACAGCCGGGGCTGACACCCCATCGGGCGGCCATCGCGTCCACGAGAACGGGCCCCACCCCCACCCGTCGTCCGGCCACGACGCCGACACCGGGACGGGCGGCCGTCCCGGCAGTCGGCGACCTCGGTCCGGACGATGCCGCAACTGCCCCATGGGGTACGGCAGCAGGATGCGGACAGAGCGATGAGTGCCGAAGACGCAGGACTCACCTGGCACAAGAACAGCTACAGCGGCAACGAGGGCGGCGCCTGTGTGGAGGTCGCGGTCGGCACCGCCGCGATCCATGTCCGTGACTCCAAGGACGTGGACCGGCCACACCTCTCCGTGCGCGCGGACGGCTGGGCCGCGTTCGTAGCCTTCGCGGCAGCGGACTGAGCGGGCGGGGGCGGGGGATCACCACCCGCCTCCGTCCCGCTCAGTCACGGAGTGGCCCTCACGCCTCGCGGGCGCCCTCGTACATCTCCTCGATGAGGTGCTTGTACTCGCGCTCCACCACCGGGCGCTTCAGCTTCAGGCTCGGGGTGATCTCGCCGTGCTCGATGTCGAGGTCACGGGGCAGGAGGCGGAACTTCTTGATGGTCTGCCAGCGCTGCAGGCCCTCGTTGAGCTGCTTGACGTAGCCGTCGACCATCTCGACCGTGACGGGCGCGGCGACGATCTCGGCGTACGGCTTGCCCTCGAGGCCGTTCTCGGCGGCCCAGGCGGAGAGGGCGATCTCGTCGAGGGCGATGAGCGCGGTGCAGTAGTTCCGGTCTGCGCCGTGGACGAGGATGTTGGAGACGTAGGGGCAGACGGCCTTGAACTGGCCCTCGACCTCGGCGGGCGCGATGTACTTGCCGCCGGAGGTCTTGATGAGGTCCTTCTTGCGGTCGGTGATACGGAGGTAGCCGTCGGCGGAGAGCTCGCCGATGTCGCCGGTGTGGAACCAGCCGTCCTCCTCCAGGACCTCGGCGGTCTTGTCGGGCAGGTTGTGGTAACCCTGCATGATGCCGGGGCCGCGCAGCAGGATCTCCCCGTCGTCGGCGATGCGGACCTCGGTGCCGGGCAGCGGCTTGCCGACGGTGCCGGTGCGGTACGCCTCACCGGGGTTGACGAAGGAGGCGGCCGAGGACTCGGTGAGGCCGTACCCCTCCAGGATGTGGACGCCGGCGCCGGCGAAGAAGAAGCCGATCTCGGGGGCGAGGGCGGCCGAGCCGGAGATGCAGGCGCGCAAGTTGCCGCCGAAGGCCTCGCGGATCTTGGCGTAGACGAGCTTGTCGGCGACGGCGTGCTTGGCGCGCAGGCCGGCGGGGGCGCTCGCGACGCCGGTGCGGCGGAAGTTGTCCTGGGTGACCTTGGCGTACTCGCGTGCCACCCCGGCGGCCCACTGGAAGATCTTGTACTTGGCGCCGCCGCCGGCCTTCGCCTTGGCGGCCACGCCGTTGTAGACCTTCTCGAAGATGCGGGGCACCGCCGCCATGTAGGTCGGGCGGACCTGCGGCAGATTCTCGATGATCTTGTCGACGCGGCCGTCGACGGCGGTGACGTGGCCGGCCTCGATCTGGCCGGAGATGAGCACCTTGCCGAAGACGTGGGCGAGGGGCAGCCACAGGTACTGCACGTCGTCGCCGTGGACCATGCCGGTCGCCGGGATCGCCTTGGCCATGTACGCCCAGCAGTCGTGGGGCAGGCGGACACCCTTGGGGCGGCCGGTGGTGCCGGAGGTGTAGATGAGGGTGGCGAGCTGGTCCCTGGTGATCGCCGCGACCCGCTCCTTGATCACCTCCGGTTCCTGCTGGAGCCGGGCGGCGCCGCGCTGCTCCAGTTCGGTGAGGGTGATCACGAAGTCGTCGGTCTCCACGCCCTCCGGGTCGATGACCACGACGCGGGTGAGCTCGGGCAGCTCGGCGCGCTTGGCCACAGCCTTGGCCGCCTGCTCGGCGTTCTCCGCGATGAGCACCCGGCTCTGGGAGTCGGACAGGATGTAGGCGGACTCGTCGGCGTTGGTCTGCGGGTAGATCGTGGTGGTGGCGGCGCCCGCGCAGAGGATCCCCAGGTCGGCCAGGATCCACTCGACACGGGTCGCGGCGGCGAGTGCCACGCGCTCCTCGGGTCCCACACCGAGCTCGATCAGGCCGGCGGCAATGGCGTGGACCCGTTCGGCGGCGCCCGCCCAGGTGAACGACTTCCAGTCGTCCGGGCCCTCTCCGGAGGCCGGCGGGACCGGGTAGCGGTAGGCCTCGGCGTCCGGTGTGGCCGCCACACGCTCCAGGAAGAGGGCCGCAAGGGTCTGCGGTCGGTTCTCGATCAGTGTCTGTGTGTCGCTCACGACGTCCTCCGGGGGCCCGCGACGGTGCGGCCGGCTCAGTGCGGCTAAGGGTTTCCTCGCGTCGTTGTTTAACTCGCGAGTAACTATCGAGCACGGACAGAGTAAAGGCCGACCGGCCTCGGCGTAAGGGGCCACGGCCTGTTACTTCGTACAGAGAGCTACCCGGCGGACGCGCGGGGCCCGCCGCACCGACGTGCGACGGGCCCGCTTTCCACCCGGTTCGCGGAGTGACCCGCGGTTACCCGGGGTTACTTCTTACCCTTGCCCGAGCCCGCGTTCTCGTCACTGGAGAGGACGGCGATGAAGGCCTCCTGGGGCACTTCCACGGAGCCCACCATCTTCATCCGCTTCTTGCCCTCCTTCTGCTTCTCCAGCAGCTTGCGCTTACGGGAGATGTCACCGCCGTAGCACTTGGCGAGGACGTCCTTGCGGATGGCGCGGATGGTCTCGCGGGCGATGACCCGGGAGCCGATGGCGGCCTGGATGGGCACCTCGAACGCCTGGCGCGGGATGAGCTCGCGCAGCTTGGCGACGAGCCGCACCCCGTACGCGTACGCCGCGTCCCTGTGGGTGATCGCGGAGAACGCGTCCACCTTGTCGCCGTGCAGCAGGATGTCCACCTTGACCAGGCTCGAGGTCTGCTCGCCGGTGGGCTCGTAGTCGAGGGAGGCATAGCCGCGGGTCTTGGACTTCAGCTGGTCGAAGAAGTCGAAGACGATCTCGGCGAGGGGGAGGGTGTAGCGGATCTCCACCCGGTCCTCGGAGAGGTAGTCCATGCCGAGCAGGGTGCCGCGCCGGGTCTGGCACAGCTCCATGATCGCGCCGATGAACTCGGTCGGCGCGAGGATCGTGGCGCGCACGACCGGCTCGTACACCTCGTCGATCTTGCCCTCGGGGAACTCGCTCGGGTTGGTGACGGTGTGCTCGACGCCGTCCTCCATGATCACCCGGTAGACCACGTTGGGCGCGGTGGCGATGAGGTCGAGGCCGAACTCGCGCTCCAACCGCTCGCGGATCACGTCGAGGTGCAGCAGGCCCAGGAAGCCGACGCGGAAGCCGAAACCGAGGGCCGCGGAGGTCTCCGGCTCGTAGACCAGGGCGGCGTCGTTGAGCAGGAGCTTGTCCAGCGCGTCACGCAGCAGGGGGTAGTCCGAGCCGTCCAGCGGATACAGACCGGAGAAGACCATCGGCCTGGGGTCCTTGTAACCGCCGAGCGCCTCCTCGGCGCCCTTGTGCATGCTGGTGACGGTGTCACCGACCTTGGACTGGCGGACGTCCTTCACTCCGGTGATGAGGTAACCCACCTCGCCGACACCCAGACCGTCGGCGGACAGCATCTCCGGGGAGTTGGTGCCGATCTCCAGCAGCTCGTGGGTGGCGTTGGTGGACATCATCCGGATGCGCTCACGCCTGTTGAGCTGACCGTCGATGACACGGACGTACGTCACGACCCCGCGGTAGGAGTCGTAGACCGAGTCGAAGATCATGGCGCGGGCGGGGGCGTCCTTGACGCCGACCGGTGCGGGGACCTCGGCGACCACCCGGTCCAGCAGCGCCTCGACGCCCAGACCGGTCTTCGCGGACACCTTGAGCACGTCGTCGGGGTCGCAGCCGACCAGGTTCGCCAGTTCCTCGGCGAACTTCTCCGGCTGCGCGGCCGGCAGGTCGATCTTGTTGAGCACCGGGATGATCGTGAGGTCGTTCTCCATCGCCAGGTAGAGGTTGGCGAGGGTCTGCGCCTCGATGCCCTGGGCGGCGTCGACGAGGAGGACGGTTCCCTCGCAGGCGGCGAGGGACCGGGACACCTCGTAGGTGAAGTCGACGTGCCCGGGGGTGTCGATCATGTTGAGGATGTGCGTGTCGTTCTTGTCGTGGGTCGGGGCCCACGGCAGCCGCACCGCCTGGGACTTGATCGTGATGCCGCGCTCACGCTCGATGTCCATGCGGTCGAGGTACTGAGCGCGCATCTGCCGCTGCTCGACCACACCCGTCAGCTGGAGCATCCGGTCGGCGAGGGTGGACTTGCCGTGGTCGATATGGGCGATGATGCAGAAATTGCGGATCAGCGCCGGGTCGGTACGGCTCGGCTCGGGCACATGGCTGGGGATCGCGGGCACGCAGGGTCCTGATTCTTGAGGCGTCCGCATACGTGTGCTTGTCCGTCTGCGGTCTCGGGTCGGATCGATACGTAGCTTCCATCGTCCCACGGGTACGGAGCGGAGACGGGTTTGGGCCGCCGTACGGGCCGCTGGTAGTGTGGGGGGCTGTGTCTCATGCCCTCTCGGTGCGAGGCACGCCTTCTGGAAAATCACCCGGTACCGGACCGTGCGGCTCCCGTGCGGCCCCGTGCCAGAACCTGTAGAGGCTCATTCGTGGCGAACATCAAGTCCCAGATCAAGCGGAACAAGACCAACGAGAAGGCGCGGCTGCGCAACAAGGCCGTCAAGTCCTCTCTGAAGACCGCGATCCGCAAGGCCCGTGAGGCCGCTGCCGCGGGTGACACCGAGAAGGCCACCGAGTACCAGCGCGTCGCCGCGCGTCAGCTCGACAAGGCCGTCTCCAAGGGCGTCATCCACAAGAACCAGGCCGCCAACAAGAAGTCGGCGCTGGCTACGAAGGTCGCGGCCGTCAAGGGCTGAACAACCCTTTGATCTGACCGCCGGCGGGACCCCGGGCGGGCCCTCTCTCATCCGCCCCCGGCCGGCACCCCGAGCTCGTACGCGGCCTGCGTTCGCCACGCGGGTACGGGCTCAGCAGCTTCATCCGAAGGCCCCGCCCCTCGCCCTTCCCCAGGGTGACGGACGGGGCCTTCGGACGTCCGGTGCCAGAGCTCCGCGCCGGATGGCTCCACGACGCCGCACGGGACCACACGGCGGACGGGACCAGGACGCGCGGGACCAGGACGCGCGGAGCCAGGACACGCGGGGGGGCCGAGAGGGCGACTCGATCAGCCCGGCCGGCGCGGCCTACGCCCGTCCCCTCGAGCGAGCCGCCCGCGCGATGGTGACGACCGCCTTCTCCAGGACGTACTCCGGGTCGTCCCCGCCGCCCTTGACGCCCGCGTCCGCCTCGGCGACCGCGATCAGCGCCACGGCCACGCCGTCCGGAGTCCAGCCGCGCATCTGCTGGCGCACCCGGTCGATCTTCCAGGGCGGCATGCCCAGCTCGCGGGCGAGGTCGGCGGGTCTGCCGCCGCGCGCCGACGACAGCTTGCCGATCGCCCGTACTCCCTGGGCCAGCGCGCTGGTGATCAGTACCGGGGCGACCCCGGTCGACAGCGACCAGCGCAGGGCCTCCAGGGCTTCCGCCGTACGTCCCTCGACCGCCCGGTCGGCGACCGTGAAGCTCGACGCCTCTGCCCGCCCGGTGTAGTACCGGCCGACGACCGCCTCGTCGATGGTGCCCTCGACGTCCGAGATCAGCTGGGACACCGCCGAGGCCAGCTCGCGCAGATCGCTGCCGATGGCGTCGACCAGCGCCTGGCACGCCTCCGGGGTGGCCGATCTGCCGGCGGCCCGGAACTCGCCCCGGGTGAAGCCCAGCCGGTCGGCCGGCCTGGTCATCTTCGGGCACGCCACCTCGCGCGCCCCCGTCTTGCGCGCCGCGTCGAGCAGACCCTTGCCCTTGGCACCGCCCGCGTGCAGCAGGACGAGGGTGATCTCCTCGGCGGGCGACCCGAGGTACGCCTTCACGTCCTTGACGGTGTCGGCGGACAGATCCTGCGCGTTGCGTACCACCACGACCTTGCGCTCGGCGAAGAGCGACGGGCTGGTCAGCTCGGCGAGGGTGCCGGGCTGGACCTGGTCCGGTGTCAGGTCGCGGACGTCCGTGTCGGCGTCGGCGGCCCTCGCGGCGGCCACCACCTCCCGCACGGCACGATCGAGCAGCAGGTCCTCCTGGCCCACGGCGAGCGTCACCGGGGCGAGGAGGTCGTCGGATGCGGTCTTCCTGGCCATTGCGGCAAGCATCCCACGCACCACCGACAACGCCGCCCCGCCCCGGCGGTCCCGGCTAGGGCTCCTCCCGCCAGCCCTCCCACCGGGCCACGAACGCGTTCAGCTCACCGGGGTCCAGCCGCTCCCCCTCGTCGCGCAGGAGGACGAGCCACTGCGCGTCCTCCGCGTCGTCCTCACCGGCGAGCGCGTCCCGCACCAGCCGCGGCTCCTCGTGCACCCCGAACCGTTCCCCGAGTGCCTCGGCCACCTCCTCCGCGCTGTCACGGTCGGGCAGCACCAGCACATGTCGCACATCACTCACACGGACCATTGTCCGGCACCGGAGGTCAGGCGCCCCGCCCGGCGTCCCGCACCGTCGGCACCGTGTCCAGCACGATCCCGAACCGGTCCCGGTAGAGCGCGAGAACTTCCTCGTCCGTCTCCGTCTCCCGTTCCCGCCGGGTCCCGTCCGGAGCGGTGACGGTGAACCGGCGGCCGCCGAGTGTGATCCGGCCACCGTCCCCGGTGATCCGCGAGCAGACGAGCGAGCGGGTGAAGCGGGACGCCGGCGAACTGCTGTGCCACCAGGCCCCGGCCGTGAAGTCACCGAGCGCCCTGGGCCGCACCTCCAGGCGGTACACCGGCCGGCCGTCCCGGATCACGTCCAGGTCCGCCGCGTCCGCCGTACCGTGCCCGCCGCGCACCCCGGCCGCGTCGGCCCCCGCCTCGACGATCCGGAACGTGCCCCCGGGGTCCTTCTGCTCGCCCCGCTCCCCGAGGGCGAGGGGGAGGTGGAAGTGCGACCCGAAGCCGACGTCTGCCAGCCAGTCGCCGCCGTCCACCGTCCGTACCCGCAGGGCGAGATGGTCGTAAGGGATGCCCGGCCGACCCTCGTCGTCGTACACCCGCGCGGCGAGCAGGGTGACGTCGTAGCCGAGGGCGGTGAGCAGCACGCCGAAGGCGCCGTTGAGTTCGTAGCAGAACCCGCCCCGCCGTGCCTGCACCACCTTGTCCAGCAGCCGTTTCCCGTCCAGCACGATCTCCTCGCCGAGATGGATGGACAGGTTCTCGAACGGCACGGTCCGCAGGTGCCGCAGGTGCAGTTCGCGCAGTGCGTCCACGGTGGGCCGGTCGGGCGGTGCGGCACCCAGGCGATGCAGGTAGTCGTCGATCCGTGTTGCGTCCATGTCCTCAGTCTGGCGGGCGGGCGTGCCATGCGCGGCGGGAACCACATCCCGCCTCCACACGATCACGGGACGGCAATTCCGATCGTTCGTCACTCCGGGCGCGGTCAGTGGCGCACCACACGCAGTTCATTCCTTCCCGCTTCTCCGTCTCCGCTCTCGCCGCTCCCGCCGTTCTCGCCGCCGAGTACCGCCAGCGCGCCGTCCCGGTCCGTGCGCAGCACCGTCGCTCCCCCGGCGCGGAGCGCGGCGACCGTGCCCGGTGCGGGATGTCCGTACGTGTTGCCCTCGCCCGTGCTGATCAGTGCCAGTCGCGGGGCCGCCCGGCGCAGCAGGTCCGGGTCCTGGTGGGCCGAGCCGTGATGGGCGACCTTGAGAACGTCCACGGCGGTCAGTTCCGCGGCCGCCGGTGATCTCGCCAGGGCCCGCTGGGACGGGGGTTCCAGGTCCCCGAGCAGCAGCAGCCGCAGCCCCGCCGTGCGGACCAGCATGGCCACGCTGGCGTCGTTCGGTCCGTCCGCCGCCGGGTGGGTGCCGGGCGGCGGCCACACCACCTCCCAGGACAGGTCGCCCGTGCGCCGTTCCTCACCGGCGGCGGCGTGGGTCACCGGGATGTGCCGGGCGGCCGCGAGCCTCCGCACGGACGCGGCCTGGTCCGCGGGCTGCTCGAAGGCCGTCGTCCCGATGGCGCCCACCGCGCGTCCGCGCAGGACACCGGGCAGGCCCGCCACGTGGTCGGCGTGGAAGTGGGTCAGTACGACGAGCGGGACGCTGGTGACGCCCAGGGTGCGCAGACAGTGGTCCACGAGGGCCGGGTCGGGTCCGGTGTCGACGACCACGCCGGAGCCCTCCCCCGCCGCCAGCACCATCGCGTCACCCTGCCCCACGTCGCACATCACCATGCGCCAGTCCGGCGGCGGCCAGCCTGTGATCGCCCGGGTCAGGGGTCTCGGCTGCGTCATCACCAGGACCAGCAGGAGCGCGCAGGCAGCGCACCACCAGGGGTGTGCCAGGAGCCTGCGTCCCAGCAGGAGCGCCACCACGGTGACCGCGCCGAGTCCTGCCGCTCCGGCCCAGCTGCCGGGCCAGTCGATGCCCGCGCCGGGCAGCGCGGCCCCGGTTCTGGCGACCTGGGCGATCCACTCCGCGGGCCAGCTCGCGCACCACGCCAGTGCCTGGGCCGCCGGCATCGCGGCCGGCGCCGTGGCCAGGGCGAGGAAGCCCAGCACCGTGGCCGGCGCGAGCGCGAACTCGGCGAGCAGATTGCACGGGACCGCCACCAGGCTCACCCGCGCCGCCAGCACGGCGACGACCGGTGCGCAGAGTGCCTGGGCGGCGCCCGCGGCGGCCAGCGCCTCCGCGAGGCGGGGCGGCACCCCGTGCCGGCGCAGGCCCGCGCTCCAGCGCGGGGCGAGGGTGAGCAGCGCGCCGGTGGCCAGCACGGAGAGGAGGAAGCCGTAACTGCGGGCCAGCCACGGGTCGTAGAGCACCAGGAGCAGGACGGCGGTCGCGAGGGCGGGGAGAAGTGATCGGCGGCGGCCGGTGGCGAGAGCGAGGAGGGCGACGGATCCGCAGGCGGCGGCCCGCAGCACGCTCGGGTCGGGCCGGCAGACGACGACGAACGCGAGGGACAGCACCGCGCCGAGCAGGGCCGTGGTCCGCAGGGAGATGCCGAGCCGGGGCGCGAGTCCGCGGCGCTCGGTGTGCTGCGCCAGGCCGGGCGGACCGAGCAGGAGGGCGAGGAGGATCGTGAAGTTGGCACCGGAGACGGCGAGCGTGTGGGTGAGGTCGGTCTCCCGGAAGGCCTCGTCCAGCTCCGGGGTGATCCTCGCGGTGTCGCCCACGACCAGTCCGGGCAGCAGGGCCCGCGCGTCGGCCGGCAGTTTGTCGGTGGCCTCCCGCAGTCCGGCCCGCAGCCGCCCCGCCAGCCGCTGCGGAGCCGAGGGCCCGCCCACGGTCTCCGGTCCGTCGCGCCCCCTGACACGCAGGACCGCCGCGAACCGGTCGCCTCCGGTCATGGCCGGTGCGAACCGTGCCTCGACCCGCAACCGGGTGGAGGGGAGCAGGCCGAGCCAGGGGGAGCCCCGGCCGTCGCCGGGTGGCGTGGTCCGTCCGGCCGGGCCCGTGTCGACGATCAGCAGAACGGGCGCCCGGGTCCGCTGCGCCCCTCCCCCGGCCCGCTCCACGCGCCGCACGTCCGCCTCGATCAGCACGGACGCCGGGGTCAGGTGGTTCCCGCTGACCCTGGGCCGGGTGAGCCGGGGGTCGGCGGTGACCATGGCCTCAACGGTGACCCGGGCGTACTCCCCCGCCAGCGCGGGCACGGGTCCACGGCGCAGATCCGATCCGTGCAGTCCCGCCGATCCCGCGGCGGCGGCCGCGCAGAGCAGCGCGGCGGCCGCGGCGTGGGCGGTGGCGCGTCCCCGCGCCGTCAGCCGGCCACGGGCCACCAGCAGCACGCCGGCCGCCGACAGGGAGCCGCATACGGCACCCACCACCCAGGTGGGCGGCGCGTGCAGCATCAGCGCCGCGGTGACCCAGGCGGCCAGGGCCGGCGGGACCAGTCGCAGGTCCAAGGGCCCCTCCTGCCGCGGATGCGCGGCCCCGAGCCGCTTCCCGGAGGCGGCGTGGACGGGCGGACGGGCGGTGGTGCTCGTGACGTCGGTGGCGGAGGCGGCGGCTTCAGGGGCCGTGTCCGTGGTGCCGCCGCTCATGGCCGTACGAGGTCACGCAGGTCCGCGAAGCGGCGGTCGCCGATGCCGTTGACCTCGCGCAGTTCGTCCACGGAACGGAAGCCGCCGTTGCGGGTGCGGTGGTCCACGATGTGCTGCGCCAGCACGGGGCCGACTCCGGGAAGACCGTCGAGCTGTTCCAGCGTCGCGGTGTTGAGGGATACCGGCGCGGTGGGGCCGGCTGCCGCGCCGGCCGCACCGGGGGCGGTACCGGACGTCTGGCCGGCGACTGCCGGGCCTCCGACGACCACCTGTTCGCCGTCGACGAGAAAGCGGGCGCGGTTCAGGGCGCCGATCTTGGTACCGGGCCGCACCCCGCCCGCCGCGCGCAGGGCGTCGTCGACGCGGGAGCCGGCCGGCAGGCGGTGGACCCCGGGCTCGCGTACCTTGCCGCTGACGTCGACCACGATCGCGGGAGCCTCACCGCCCGCCCGGGCCGCGTCGGCCGGTGCACCCGGTGGCACGCTGTCCGCGTCGTCCGCTCGCGCCCCGTGGGGGACGGCGGCCCGCACCACCTCCGGTGCCCGTACCGGCTGGGTGCGGCCCGTCCAGAAGTGCTGCACGGCGAATCCCACGGCGACGACGAGAAGCACCGAGAGGGCGACGACGCTCCGGCGCTCCAGTCCGCATCGCGTCTGCACCCACAGTGGCAGGCGGTCCCGCAGAGCGGACCCCACCCGCTCCGGGCGCCGCCCCGGGGGAGGCTCCCGCCCGGTTACGCCGTCGCCCGTCTCCCGCTCGCCGACCCCGGCCCCGGCCCCGGCCCGCTCCTGCCCGTCCACCGGGCGACCGCCGCGGCGCGCGGACGGATGGTCCCCCTGCGCCGGGGCAGAATGCCCCGGGCCCGCCCGGCGGTCCTCCCGCGGTCCGTGCTCCACCGCCACCACGCGCAGAGGAACGGTCGGAGGTCCCGGCACGGACGAACGCGCCGACGGCGCGCGGTGACCGAGCGTCGCATGATCCGCGGACGTCCCACGGCCCGCCACCGCGTGATCCGCGCGTGGCTCCCGGCCCGCCCCCGCGCGTGGGCGGCCCGGCGGGGGACCCGGCACGAACGAACGCGCCACCGTCACACGACGGCCCCCTGCCGTTCGGCCCGTGAGGTACTGACGGTCGGTGGCTCCCGCTGCCCGGTCCGCGGTGGAGCGGTGCCCGCCCTCCGTGCGCGCTCGCGCCGTCGTGGCGCGCGTCCCGGACGCGCGGGCCCCGGCCTGCTCAGCGTTCACGGCCGCCGACGCGTCGGTCCGACCGGCGCCATCCGGCCCGCGCGCTGCCCAGCTCGGCACGCGCCTCGCGGCTTCACCGGCGACTCCCGCGTCCTTCGCGTCCCCCGCTCCACGATCGCCGTCGACCTCGCCGTCGCCGCCGCCGTCGCCGTCGCCGTCGCCGTCGCCGAACAGTGACTCCGCCCGGCGCCGGAGTTCCTCCGCAGACGCGTGGTCGCGGGAGCGGTACCCGTGGCGGGGCCGGGGCCCGGCGGGGCGGCGGTGGCGGGCACGGCTCTCGGAGGAGGGGCCACGGCCCGGTCCGCTGGTCGGTGTCGCTGTGCGTGAGCGTGATCGAAGTGCCATGCCAGGAGCATCCGGCACACCGGCCCCAACACGATGATCTTGCCTGTTTTCGGTGGATCACCGCCTGCTTGTGGACAACTCCGTCACCCCTGCGAGCGCACCGGCCTCACCTGGCCGAGACCACGACCCCCAGCAGCCCGGGCCCCGTATGCGCCCCGATCACGGCGCCCACCTCGCTGACATGCAGATCGGCCAGTCCCGGCAGCCGGGTCCGCAGGCGCTCCGCGAGCGCCGCCGCGCGTTCGGGGGCGGCCAGATGGTGAACGGCGATGTCGACATCCGCCGCGCCCGCCCGGTCGGCGGCGATCTCCTCGAGGCGGGCGATCGCCTTCGATGCCGTACGCACCTTCTCCAGCGGTTCGATACGGCCGCCGGCCAGCTCCAGCAGCGGCTTGACCGCCAGCGCCGAGCCCAGCAGGGCCTGCGCGGCGCCGATCCGGCCGCCGCGGCGCAGATAGTCGAGGGTGTCCACGTAGAAGTAGGCCGACGTGCCGGCCGCCCGCTTCTCGGCGGAGGTGACCGCCTCGTCGACGGTGCCGCCCGCCTCCGCGGTCTCCGCCGCCGCCAGCGCGCAGAACCCGAGCGCCATCGCGATCATGCCGGTGTCCACGACCCGCACCGGAACCGGTGCCTGCCGGGCGGCGACCACCGCCGCGTCGTAGGTGCCGGAGAGCTCGGCGGACAGGTGCAGGGAGACGATGCCGGTGGCGCCGGATTCAGCGACCCTGCGGTAGGTCTCGGCGAAGACCTCGGGGCCCGGCCGGGACGTCGTCACCGGGCGCCGCTTCTGCAAAGCCTGGGCGAGGGACCGGGTGGAGATCTCGGTGCCCTCCTCGAGGGCCCGGTCGCCCAGCACCACGGTCAGGGGGACCGCCGTGATGCGGTGCCGCTCCATCGTCGGGGCCGGAAGGTAGGCCGTTGAATCAGTGACGATCGCGACATGGCGGGACATGAGCTGGAGGTTACCTGGCGTAGTGCCCGTGCGGCAGCCCGGCCCCGCGGGCCGCCTGTGGCCGTGGCCGGATCAGGTGGTGCTCAGGTGGTTCTCAGGTGGTGCTCTCCGGGCGCGGCTTCTTCTGCCAGGGGTAGACGGGACGCTGGGCGGGCGGGTCGAGTGCGGGCCGCGCGGTGTCCGCGGTGTCCTGTTCCGGCTGCTGCCCAGCGGCGGGCTCCGGGGTGTCGGGCCAGGTCTGGCCGGCCGCCGGAGCGTCGGCGGCCGGCGCCTCGGGCCAGCGCGGGGGCGCGGGCTGCTGCTCCGTGGTGGTCCAGTGCCGCAGGGCCCCGGTCTCCATGTCGATCTGCCGGCTCAGGGAGTCCAGGTCGTCTCCCGCGAAGCGGTCGGCGCGGTCGCGGACCGCCCAGCGCAGGGAGTCCGCGGAGCTGGTGACCCGCTCGGTGCGCTCGCGCAGTTCGGGCAGCCGCGCGGAGAGGGTGGTGCGGTCCGGTTCGGATTCCAGGCGCCTGAGCTCTCCGTCCAGTTCATGGCCGTGTGCGCTCAGGCGCTGGAAGAGGCCGAGGGACTCCCTGATGGACTCGTCCTCGGTGACGGCGGACTCCAGCGCGTCCTGAGTGGCCCGCATGGAGGTGCGCAGCCGCAGCCGGAGCTGGGCGATCTCGCCGGCCGGGCCCGTCTGGGCGAAGGCCTTGGCTCTCAGGGTGTGGTCCTCGACCGTGCGCCGGGCCTGGGTGATGTGGCGGTCGGCGCTGCGCTTGGCGGCGCCGACGACCTTCACCGTGGCGTAGACGCCGAGCACCACAAAGAGCACGAAGAGCAGGGCGACCACTGCGAACACCGCTTCCACGAGGCTCCTCCTCCGGGCCCTTCGGCCTGTTCCGGCACACTCCGCGCCGCTCTTCAACGGTAAACGCAACGGGCGGGTGCTGAGTTCCGCGAGAACCCCCACCCTGCCCGTAGGGGACTACCCCGAGCCACGGCCGGATCCGGACACGAGGCCCACCCTTCACCCAGCCCTTTACCCAGCCCCGCGCCCGGCCACCGGACCGGACCGGACCGGCCACCGAACCGGACCGGACCTGCCACCGGACCGGACGGGTCCCGAGGAGACCAGCCGGCCCCGCGCCACCTCACGCCGGAACGATGTTCACCAGCTTCGGCGCCCGCACGATCACCTTGCGGATCCCGGCCCCGTCCAGCGCCGTGACGACCTTCTCGTCGGCCAGCGCGGTCTTCTCCAGCTCGTCCTCGGAGATGCCCGGGGACACCTCCAGGCGCGCCTTGACCTTGCCCTTGATCTGCACGACGCAGGTGACGGTCTCGTCGACCACGTACGCCGGGTCGGCCACCGGGAAGTCCCGGTGCACCACCGAGTCGGTGTGCCCCAGCTTGCGCCACAGCTCCTCGGCGATGTGCGGGGCCAGCGGCGCCACCAGCAGCACCAGAGCCTCCGCGACCGGACGCGGCAGGGCTCCGGCCCGCTTGGTCAGGTGGTTGTTCAGCTCGGTGACCTTGGCGATGGCGGTGTTGAACCGCATGCCCTCCAGGTCGCCGCGCACGCCGTCGATCGCCTTGTGCAGCGCGCGCAGGGTGTCCTCGTCCACTTCCTCCGTGTCGACGACGGTCACCTCGCCGGTCGCCTCGTCGACGATGTTGCGCCACAGCCGCTGCAGCAGCCGGAACTGACCGACCACCGCGCGGGTGTCCCACGGCCGCGACACGTCCAGCGGGCCCATGGCCATCTCGTACAGCCGCAGGGTGTCGGCGCCGTACTCGGCGCAGATCTCGTCCGGGGTGACCGCGTTCTTCAGGGACTTGCCCATCTTGCCCAGCAGCCGGGAGACCTTCTCGCCCTGGTACCAGTAGCCGCCGTCGCGCTCCTCCACCTCGGCGGCCGGTACGGCGATGCCCCGGCTGTCGCGGTAGACGTAGGCCTGGATCATGCCCTGGTTGAACAGCTTGTGGAACGGCTCGGCGGAGGAGACGTGCCCCAGGTCGAACAGCACCTTGGACCAGAAGCGGGCGTACAGCAGGTGCAGTACGGCGTGTTCGGCGCCGCCGACGTACAGGTCGACACCGCCGTGCGGCATGCCCTCGCGCGGGCCCATCCAGTACCGCTCGATCTCCGGGTCGACCAGTTTCCCGCCGTTGTGCGGGTCCAGGTAGCGCAGCTCGTACCAGCAGGAACCGGCCCAGTTGGGCATGGTGTTGGTCTCGCGGCGGTACCTGCGCGGGCCGCGGCCGTCGCCCAGGTCCAGGGTGACGTTCACCCAGTCCTCGTTGCGGGACAGCGGTGTCTCGGGCTGGGTGTCTGCGTCGTCCGGGTCGAAGGTGCGCGGCGAGTAGTCCTCGACCTCGGGCAGCTCCAGCGGCAGCATCGACTCGGGCAGGGCGTGGGCGGTGCCGTCCTCGTCGTACACGATCGGGAAGGGCTCGCCCCAGTAGCGCTGGCGGCTGAACAGCCAGTCACGCAGGCGGAAGTTGACCGTGCCCTCGCCGTGGCCCCCGCGCTCCAGCCAGTCGATGATGCGGGTCTTGGCCTCGGCGACGCCCAGGCCGTCCAGGGACACCTGGTCGTTCGACGAGCCGATGATCTTCGCGTCGTAGGAGGAGAAGGCGTTCTCCCACGTCGCGGTGTCCGTGCCGCGGCCGTCGGTCGGTTCGACGATGCAGCGGATCGGCAGCTCGAAGGCGCGCGCGAACTCGAAGTCACGCTGGTCGCCGGCCGGTACGGCCATGATCGCGCCGGTGCCGTAGCCCATCAGGACGTAGTCGGCGATGAAGACGGGCACCCGCTCGCCGTTGACCGGGTTGGTCGCGTAGGAGCCGATGAAGACGCCGGTCTTGTCCTTGGCCTCGGCCTGCCGCTCGACGTCGGACTTGGAGGCGGCCTGCGCGCGGTAGGCGGCGACCGCCTCGGCCGGGGTGGCGTGGCCGCCGGTCCACACGTCGTGGGTGCCCTCCGGCCAGGTGCCGGGGGTGAACTTCTCGACCAGCGGGTGCTCGGGCGCCAGCACCATGTAGGTGGCGCCGAACAGGGTGTCGGGGCGCGTGGTGAAGACGGTGATGTCCTCGCCGTCGATGGGGAAGTCGACGCGGGCGCCCTCGGAGCGTCCGATCCAGTTGCGCTGCTGCAGCTTGATGGCCTCGGGCCAGTCCAGGGCGTCCAGGTCGTCCAGGAGGCGGTCGGCGTAAGCCGTGATCCGCATGTTCCACTGGCGCAGCTTGGCCTTGAAGACGGGGAAGTTGCCACGCTCGGAGCGGCCGTCGGCGGTGACCTCCTCGTTGGCCAGGACCGTGCCCAGGCCGGGGCACCAGTTCACCGGCGCGTCGGAGGCGTAGGCCAGGCGGTACCCGCCCAGGACGTCGGCGCGCTCGGCTTCGGTCAGCTCACTCCAGGAGCGGCCGCCGGGGACGCCGCGCTCACCGGACTCGAACCGTTCGATCAGCTCGGAGATCGGGCGGGCCCGCTCGGCCTCGTCGTCGTACCAGGAGTTGAAGATCTGCAGGAAGATCCACTGGGTCCACTTGTAGTAGTCCGGGTCGATCGTGGCGAACGACCGGCGCTTGTCGTGGCCCAGACCCAGCCGGCGCAGCTGGGACTTCATGTTCTCCATGTTGGACTCGGTGGAGGCGCGCGGGTGCGTGCCGGTCTGCACGGCGTACTGCTCGGCGGGCAGGCCGAAGGCGTCGAAGCCCAGGGTGTGCAGGACGTTGTGCCCGGTCATGCGCTGGAAACGGGCGAAGACGTCGGTGGCGATGTAGCCCAGGGGGTGGCCGACGTGCAGGCCGGCACCCGACGGGTAGGGGAACATGTCCATGATGAACTTCTTGGGCCGGGCGGCCAGCTCCGCGTCGCCCGCCAGGTCACCCTTGGGGTTGGGCGCGGCGTACGTCCCGTCGGCGTCCCAGAAGTCCTGCCAGCGTGCCTCGATCTCGGCCGCCAGGGCGGCCGTGTAGCGGTGCGGCGCGGCCTCCGCGGCTGCGGGGTTCGTCTCGCTCATGATCCTCAAAGCTCCATCGATCGTCTCTGCCCGCTGCTGCGGCTCCGGCGGAAATGAAAAATCCCCTCGCACAGGAGGGGACGCCGCGCCGATTCCGGCCTGCCGGTCACCGGCGGTCGGGACTGATCAGCGCGGCCCGCTAAGCAGAAGGCGTACGGCACGCATGGCGTCAGGGTACCGCAGCCGCCGATCGCGCCGCGACGCACTTCCACGCCACCTTGACCTCGGTTCAAAGTTACTTCGCGTAACAACCACTAAGGGACATCACAACGTCCTCATTGTCTTTTGATAACAGCGCAATAACTCAAACCTCGTACTGATCGGTACGACGGGGCTTAGAGTTCGGCAGCGGGACCGCTTTACCGAACCGTTCGGAGTTGCCCCCATGAACCCTCGTCCAGACAGCAGCCCACCCCTCGCTCGGGGCCGGTCGGCTGCGGCTCCGTCGTGCCCGCTCCGCGTCGTGACGTCGGGAGGCAGGCCGTGAGACCGGACGACAGCACGGCGGACGACTGGCTCGCCGAGTTCCTCAGTTTCGGTGTGGGCGTGCTGTCGCTCGTCTGCCTCAGCTGCTCGGTGATCTGGGGACTCATCGCCCAGGACCGGATCCTGCTCGGCCCGCGCCAGCGGATCCTGGCCCAGGCGGTGCACCGCTCCACCGCGGTCGCCGCGATCGTCTTCCTGCTGGTGCACATCGGCATCAAGGTGGGCCAGGAGCACACCACGTGGATCGCCGCGGTGATCCCCTTCGGGCTCCTCCTCACCGACGACGAGGCCGTCACCGGCCGGGCGTTCCTCATCGGACTCGGCACCCTCGCCGGCATGCTGATGATCTTCGTGGGCATCACCGGCGTCCTGCGCAACCGCTTCGCCTCCCCGGCGCCGGTCGCGGCCCGCTGGCGGGCGATGCACATGCTGGCCTACCCGGCCTGGTGCGCCGCGCTGGTGCACGGCCTCTACGCGGGTCGAGCCGCGAAACCGCTGTTCATGGTCCTCTACGGCCTGTCCCTGCTCGGCGTCATGGGCGCGCTCTCGCTGCGTGCCTCCCCGCCCCGCGTCAAGCGCAGAATCGCCGACCGGCTCACCGAGCTGCTCGGTGCCGCCGACCAGCGGGACCGCGAGCAGCTGGAGGAGAGCCGGTCGCGGGCAGCCGGGTCCGCCCAGCCCGGATACGACGGCGGGCGCGGCTCCGAGCGGGACGAGCGGCGCCCGCGCGGGGAGCGTCCGCGGTACGAGAGCGCGGAGTCCCCGCTCTACGAGACCGCCGAACGCGTGCCGGCCCCGGAGCCGGCGAACGGCTTCGCGGCCGCCTACCGCGCGGTCTCCGCTCCCGCCACACCACCGGGCCAGACCCCCCTCACCGACGCGACCGCCCGCATGGAGATGCCGCTCGGCATGCAGCCCACGGAGGCCATCCCGCGCGTGGACGGCCCCTCCAGCACCTCGGGCAACTGGCCGATCCCGTCCCCGCCACCGGTCGGCGAGGCCCCGCCCTCGGCGTACGACCCCCTCAATGACACCGGATACAACATCCCGGCCTATGACAATTCGGTCGGCTCCGGCTTCGGTTCAAGTGATGTGTACGACACCGGTGAGACGAACGGCCTCTACGGCACGTACAACCCGGGTGACACGTACAACAGCGGTCCCGCCACTGATCCACCCCCCGGTGCGTCGCCGTCGCCGTCCTATGACTTCGACGCACCGGGTTCGGGCGAACCTTGGAACACGCCCTCCGGAGGTTTCAATTGACCCCTCCCCCGACAACAGCAGGGGATTCCTGGCTCAGGCTGTCCACCCACCCAGCCGGCCATCGAGTCTGACGCTCATCACACCGGCCGGGACGGAACCCGCCCGGTCGCCCTCAGGATGGAAGAGTTGCGCGTATTCGCTTCTCGCGACGCACGACAGCCGGCCGGCCTCACCGGGCCGGCGGTCTGTCCCTTTCGGGGCGAAGACTCATGTCCTTCCCCGCCCCGCAGGAACCCGATTGATCCTCCGGCTGAAGCCGGGGGCACCCCCGGAGGTCGCCAGTGAACGAGGCCCTGCCCGACGTACCCGAGGTCCGCGTGGTCGGCCTTCCCCAGCTCACGTCGGGCTTCGACCTTGTGGACCGGCTCGATCTGCCCATGCACCTGAAGGTGCACGGGCCGCTCGAGCCGCTGGGCGGAGAGCAGCTCGCGCAGCTCGCCGAACGCATCAACCTCAGGGGGCGCGGCGGCGCGGGCTTCCCCTTCCACAAGAAGCTGCGCTCGGTCGCCGAGACGGCGATCAAGCGCGGTGTCCGGCCGGTCGTCGTCGTCAACGGCAGTGAGGACGAACCGGCCTGCCGCAAGGACACGGTGATGATCAACCGTGCCCCGCATCTCATCCTGGACGGCGCGCTGCTGTGCGCCGAGGCCATGGGTGCCCGCACGCTCGTGGTGGGGGTCACCCGGGAGTCGACCCAGCGCTCCATGGAGGCCGCGCTGGCCGAACGCGGCCTGAACAACGGCCGCCGCTCCGCGCTGCGCGCCCGCGTGCAGCGCAACCCGGTCCGTATGGTCACCGGTGCGGCGGCCTCCCTGATCCGCTCGATCGACGGCGGTCCGGCGATCCCGCCGGGCCGCAAGACCAGCGCCTCGAAGAACGGCGTCGGCGGCGCTCCCACGCTGCTGTCCAACGCCGAGACCTTCGCCCAGCTCGCCATCGCCGCCCGTATCGGCCCGGAGCGCTACTGCAACACCGGCCTGTACGACGAGCCGGGCACCGTGATGCTCACGGTGTCCGGTGCGGTGGCCCGCCCCATGGTCATCGAGGCTCCGACGGGGGTGCCGCTGCGCTACATCCTCCAGCTCGCCGGTGCCCCGCCGGTGCCCCAGGGAGTACTGACGGGCGGCTACCACGGCAAGTGGATCGACGCGGCCACCGTCAACGAGGCGATCGTCTCCCGCAACTCGCTGGACGCGGTGGGCGGTGCGCTCGGCGCCGGGGCGATTCTGCCGATCAGTCAGGACACCTGTCCGCTGGGCGAGTCGCTGCGGGTCGCCCAGTGGCTGGCGGAGGAGAGCGCCGGGCAGTGCGGTCCCTGCTATCTGGGGCTGCCGGCCGCGGCGCGCGGTCTGGAGGACATTCTCAACGGCGGCGGTCCCGCCGCCCTGGAGGCGGTCAAGCAGGTCGCCAAGAACGTGAAGCGGCGCGGCGCGTGTTCGCATCCGGACGGCTCCGCGATGTTCCTGGAGTCGACCGTCAAGGCGTTCACCGACGACCTCGCCGCCCATGTCCTCGGCAACGGCTGCGGACGGCCCGTGGCGGGCGTGCTGCCGCTCTTCGAGGGGGGCAGAGCTCCTACGGGCATCCCGGGCGGCGGAGGCGAGGAGAACGGCCCCAGCCGCCAGAAGATCTTCGTCGACTGGACGCTGTGCCGGGGCCACGGCCTGTGCGCCGACATCCTCCCGGAGGTCTTCCAGCTCGGCGCGGACGGCTTCCCGACGGTGGCTCAGGCGCAGGTTCCCCGCTTCGCGGAGGCCAAGGCGCTGCGCGCGGTGCGCCGCTGCCCGGCGCTGGCCCTGCGCATCGAGGAGGGGGCGCCGCAGGCCAAGGCGCCGTCACGCAATCTGCCGGTGCTCTCCCAGGGGCGCGGCCGACGGGCTCTGGGCCGCTGAGGAAGCGGGTCCGCCGTGCCGCCCGCCTCCGGGCGGCACGGNCGAGGGCGGACCACCCGTTCGGATGGTCCGCCCTCGACTTCTGTGGAGCTAAGGAGAATTGAACTCCTGACCTCCTGCATGCCATGCAGGCGCTCTACCAACTGAGCTATAGCCCCTCGCACCGCTCCGCGGGGTTTCCCCCGCGGCGACGCCAACTTTACACGGTCGACCCGGCCCAACACCAAATCGGTTTCACCGCACTCGCGCATGTCCGAAATGCCCTCATGGAGAACACACCGCCGGTCAAGCGGTCAAGCGGTCAAGCGGTCAAGCGGTCACGAACGAATAGAAGCGCTTGAGGGTGCAGTGCTCCTCCAGCAGCCGCCCGTAGATCGGCTCCCCCTCGAGTTCGCGGTACGTCTCGATGGGGTCGCCTTTTATGATCAGCGCCCGGGCGCATTCCTCGCACCAGTACTGGTAGTCGGGATTGATCGGCTCCATGTCGCGGACGATGGGCGTGCCGCTGCCGCACCAGTCGCATTTCCGCCTGTGTGCACCCATCGATCAGCTCCAGCTGTGGCCGCAGGCCGTGCACACGTAGGAGATCCCGCCGTTGTCCCCGAGCACCTGGGCGACATGCGCGGAACCGCAGGAAGGGCAGCTGAGCCTGGTCGAGGTCCGTCGGGTCGACACCGCTGCGAGAAGGTGGTCGACCTCCTCGCGGATGCTCCCAGGCATCACAACTCCCTCCCGTCGGGCCGCGCCCCCTTCCGGTCGTTTGATTCTGCCACGACCGGGCCAATACGGTCAGCGACGCCGTGGTACCGGTCGGGACACGGCTCGACGCCTCGCAGAGGTATACGCCTGATGGGGCCGTCCTGCTCATCGGCGGACAACGAAAAATCCCGCCTCCTGGGAGGGAGACGGGATCTTCGTCATGTGGAGCTAAGGAGAATTGAACTCCTGACCTCCTGCATGCCATGCAGGCGCTCTACCAACTGAGCTATAGCCCCTGGTCGCCCTGTGGTGCGGCTTCCCGGTGTCCGGGTCCCGCTCGGCGGGGCGAACAAGAAGAACTTTAGCCTGCGTCCTGCCGGAAAGTGAAATCCGGGTCCCGGGGCCCGCCGGGGCCGGATCGCGGGGCCTCAGTCGTCGTCGCCGAGCACGGCTTCCGGCAGGGTGCCGGCGTTGTGCTCCGTCAGACGCCAGCCGCGGGCACCCTCGCCGAGGACGGACCAGCAGCAGTTGGTGAGCCCGCCCAGGCTCTCCCAGTGGTGCGGATCGAGGCCGAGCAGCCGGCCGATGGTGGTGCGGATCGTGCCGCCGTGGCTGACCACGACGAGCGTGCCGTCCACCGGAAGCTTGTCGACGTGCCGCAGCACCACGGGGGCGGCGCGGTCGGCTACCTCGGTCTCCAGTTCGCCTCCGCCCCGGCGGACCGCTTCACCGCGCTTCCACGCGGTGTACTCGTCGCCGAACCTGGCGATGATCTCGTCGTGCGTCAGTCCCTGCCAGACGCCCGCGTAGGTCTCCCGCAGGGCCTCGTCGTGGGTGACCTCCAGGCCGGTCAGCGCGGCCAGCTCGGCCGCGGTCGCGGCGGCCCGCTTCAGGTCGGAGGCGACGATGGCGTCGGGCCTGAGGCCCGCGAGGAGACGGGCTGCCCGGCGGGCCTGGGCGACACCGGTTTCGGTGAGTTCGACGTCCGTGGAGCCCTGGAAGCGGCGCTCCAGGTTCCAGGACGTCTGGCCGTGCCGCCACAGGATGACGCGGCGGCCCCGGCGTCCGGATCCGCCCACCTCACCGGTCGCGCTCACCGCCAGTCACCGCCCGGCTGCACCGCCTCCCCGGCCTCCTGCTGCCTGGCGTGCTCGGCGGCCTTGCCCCGGGTGGCCGTGGCGTCCCCGGGCAGATCCAGCTCGGGGCAGTCCTTCCACAGCCGCTCCAGGGCGTAGAAGACGCGCTCCTCGCTGTGCTGGACGTGGACGACGATGTCGACGTAGTCGAGCAGCACCCAGCGGGCCTCGCGGTCGCCCTCCCGGCGGACCGGCTTGATGCCGAGCTCCTTGCCGAGCCGCTCCTCGATCTCGTCGACGATCGACTTGACCTGGCGGTCGTTGGGTGCGGAGGCCAGCAGGAAGGCGTCGGTGATGGACAGCACGTCACTGACGTCATAAGCGACGATGTCGTGCGCGAGCTTGTCGGCGGCCGCCTGGGCGGCGGTTCGGACGAGCTCGATGGAACGGTCGGTTGCGGTCACTACAAGGCTTTCGCTCGGTGGTCGTTTGCCCTCAAGGGTCTCACGGACCGCCGGACACACCCCACGTCTTTACGCGGGGTGCGCCGGGCCCGTCACGCGGAGCGGCCGAGACGGCCGCGCGGGGCACGCCGGGCCCCTGCGGACCGGCGCGCCCCGCGCCGCTACGAGCCGGGGTCGTAGTCCTGGCCGAGGACGACCGAGACACGGGCGTTGGCGGAGGTTCTGCCCTTGCTGACGGAGTCGGCGGGCAGGCCCAGGGTCTTGGCGACCTCGACGGCGTTCGCCTTGTCGGCGGCGTCCGCGTAGACGACCTCCGAGGTCGCCTCCGAGGCGGCGGTGCCCGCCTCCCGGAAGGCGAAGCCGCCGTTGAGGAGGACCACGCGGGCCTGCTCGGTACGGTTCTCGGCGCCGGTGGCGTTGCGCACGGAGACGCTGACGGCGGCGTCCGGGTCGGGGCTCTTGGCGGTGCCGCCGAGGACGTCCTTGACCACGCTGTCACTCGCCTCCGCGGTGAGCGTGCCGTCGTCCTGCACGGGCAGTACGGCGGTCTTGTGGTCGCCGCCCTTGGCCAGGTCGGAGAGCCGGGCGAGGAAGGCGCCGAGGTCCTTGTCGGTCAGCGGCGGCTCGATGATCTGCCCGAGGGTCTGGATGGTGAGGGTGGCGGCGTCCGGGTCGGAGGTCATCTTGCGCAGGACGCCGTGCAGGACCTGCCCGAACCGCTCCAGCTGGGCGTTCTGGGCCTCGCCGGAGCCGCGGTGGGTGGCGTAGGCGACGGCGGCCTTGCCGCTGAGGGTCTGGTTCTTCCCCTTCCTGACCAGCGGCGCCTCGCCCTTCTTCCCGGCGTCCGGGTCGGGCACGTCGGTGTCGGTGTCGACCTCGATGTTGCCGACGAGGTCGACCAGGGTCAGCAGAAAGGGAGTGTCCAGGCGCCAGGTGCCCTCGATGTCGGTGCCGAGGACGGTGTCGAGGGCGGTCCGGGTGCCCTCGGAACCGTCGTCGTCGACCGACTTGGCGAGCGTGGTGGTGCCGTCGTCGGCGGTCAGGGCCAGGGAGTTGGGCAGCAGGACCGTGGTGCCCTGCTTGGTGGTGGTGTTGTCGACGAGCAGGGCGGTCGCGGTGCCGCCCCCCTCGGTGTCGTGCAGGTGGACGACGAGCACGTCCCGCTTCTGGGCGCCCGCGGCCGTCGTGGCGGCCTCCTCCTCACCCGAGGACAGTCCGGGCAGCTTCCCCGCGTACCAGAGGTAGCCGACGCCGCCGGCCGCGACCAGGGCGAAGACCACGACCAGGGCGACGATCCGGCTGCGCGCGCGCCGCCGGGCCTCCTCGCGCCGCTCGGTGCGGTTCTCGGTGAACGCCAGCCAGTCGATGACGTCCTCGGAGTCCCCGTCGGGCTCCTCGACGAAGGCGAACTGCTCGGTGTGGTACTCCCGGCCGGGCCCGTCCGCCGTCTGCTCCTCGTACTCGTCGACCGGGCCGCCCTGCTGCGGGATGTGCGCGGTCTGCTCGGCGACCCGGGGCTGCTGCCCGGTGCCGGAGTGCGCGCTCTGCCCGTAGGGGTCGTACGGGGCCGTCGGGCCGGGGCCGCCCTGCTGGGCACCGTACGGGTCGTAGGAGCCGTACGAGTCGTAGGAGGGCGCCTGCGGCTGCTGCGGGGCTCCGGTCGCGTAGGGGTCGTACGACGGCTGCTGGTGCCCGCCCGTGGCGTACGGGTCGTAGCCATAGCCCTGCTGCCCCTGCTGCCCCTGCTGCCCCTGCTGCCCCTGCTGCTGATACGTGTCGTACTGCTGGGACTGCTGGGACTGTCCGCCCTGCTGGTCCGTCGCCTGGCCGTAGACAGGCCGGCCGTACTCGTCGTAGCCGACGATCTCGTACGGGGCGCCGCCCCCGTATCCCGCGTCGTATCGGTCGTTCACCGGTGCCCCTCTCGGATCACTCGCCGCGGTACAGCTCGCGCTTGTCGATGTAGCGCACGACGCCGTCCGGCACCAGGTACCAGACGGGTTCTCCCTTGGCGACTCTCGCACGGCAGTCCGTCGAGGAGATGGCGAGGGCGGGGACCTCCACCAGGGACACACCGCCCTCGGGGAGTCCGGCGTCGGTCAGATGGTGGCCGGGCCGGGTCACGCCGATGAAGTGCGCCAGGGAGAACAGTTCCTCGCTGTCGCGCCAGGTGAGGATCTGGGCCAGGGCGTCGGCGCCGGTGATGAAGAACAGGTCCGTGTCCGGGTTCAGGGCGCGCAGATCGCGCAGGGTGTCCACGGTGTAGGTGGGACCGCCGCGGTCGATGTCGATACGGCTCACCGAGAACTGCGGGTTCTCGACGGTCGCGATGACCGTCAGCAGATAGCGGTCCTCGGCGGCGGAGACCGCGCGGTGGCTCTTCTGCCACGGCTGGCCGGTGGGGACGAAGACCACCTCGTCCAGGTGGAACCGCGTGGCCACCTCGCTGGCCGCCACGAGGTGCCCGTGGTGGATCGGGTCGAAGGTGCCGCCCATCACACCCAGACGGCGCTTTCCCTGCTCGGCCGGGCCGCTGCCGGGGCCGGTAGGCATGTCCTGCTCTCCCATGCGTGCAGACCCTACCGGCACGGTCCGGGCGCCCCGTCCGCCACCGCCCTGCCGGGCGCTCCGACGCGGGTCAGCGGTCCCGGTTGAAGCGGGTGGTGATCCACAGCAGGAGCAGCAGGACGAACAGCGCTCCGCCTCCGGTGAGGTAGGGGTTGAGGCTCTCGTGGTTGCCTCCGTGCTCCCCGCCCTCGGCGGCGAGAGTGACCAACTGGGCAGCGGTGCTGTGGAAGCTCATCTTCGGCAGTACCTATCGCGTGTGGGCGGGATAAAGACGTCCGCTCATCGTATGCGGGCGCCTCCGCGACGATCACGCCGACTCCGCCGTTCCGGGCGCGGGCACCGTCCGGGACCCTCCGGGGCAGGCAACCATGCCCGGCTCCCCGTCGTCCTTCCGGCTGTAGCCGCGCAACAGGAACCACGCGGTGAGCACACCGCCCACCATCATCACGATCAGGATGATCCGGAGCATCATCCGCGCACCCGCCCGCCCGTGCCGGCGTCCGCACTGCCCCTCCCGGGTATCTCCGCCTAGGCTGGGCCCCGCCGCGGGGAAGCGAAGACGGCCCGCCCGAGTCACTCATCCGCACCTGGGGGAAACATGTCCGACGATCATCAGCACAACGGGCACGAGAGCGTGCCGAGCAGGCAGCGCAGGCGCTTCCCCGGGATCTCCTCGCGCGCGTACGAGCATCCGGCCGACCGCTCCGCGCTGGTGGCGCTGCGAAAGCTGAGCGGCTTCGACACGGTCTTCAAGGCGCTCAGCGGTCTGCTGCCCGAGCGCAGTCTGCGGCTGCTGTTCCTGTCCGACTCGGTACGGGTCTCGGACCGGCAGTTCGCCCATCTCAACGACATGCTGCGGGACGCCTGCTACATCCTGGACCTGGAGAAGGTCCCGTCGATGTACGTCAAGCAGGACCCGAACCCGAACGCCATGTGCATCGGTCTGGACGAGCCGATCATCGTGGTGACCACGGGGCTGGTGGAGCTGCTCGACGAGGAGGAGATGCGGGCGGTCGTCGGGCACGAGGTCGGACACGCGCTGTCCGGGCACGCGGTGTACCGGACGGTCCTGCTGTTCCTGACGTCGCTGGCGGTCCGGGTCGCCTGGATCCCCCTCGGGAACGTCGCGATCATGGCGATCGTGACCGCGCTGCGCGAGTGGTTCCGCAAGTCGGAACTCTCCGCGGACCGCGCGGGGCTGCTGGTCGGCCAGGATCTGCAGGCCTCGATGCGCGGTCTGATGAAGATCGCGGGCGGCAACCATCTGCACGAGATGAACGTGGACGCGTTCCTGGAGCAGGCCGAGGAGTACGAGGCCGGGGGCGACCTGCGCGATTCCGTGCTGAAGATCCTCAACGTGCTGCCCCGCTCGCACCCGTTCACCACCGTGCGGGCCGCCGAGCTGAAGAAGTGGGAGGCCTCCCGTGACCACCAGCGGATCATGGACGGCCACTACCCGCGCCGCGACGAGGACAAGGACGCCTCGGTCCGGGACTCCTGGCGGGAGTCGGCGACCAGCTACGCCGGTGAGGTGAAGAACTCCAAGGACCCGCTGATGAAGCTGGTCAACGACATCGCGGGCGGGGCCGGTGACCTGGGCGGCCGGGTCCGCCGCGGCTTCGGCGGCTTCGCGGCCCCGGGGCCGAAGGCCGGGCCGCGGGAGCCGGGCGGACCGTCGGAGTCGGACGGCACCGACGGCACCGACGGCAGGGACAACGGGAACGGCGGCGGGCAGCCTCCGCGCGACGGCGCCTGAGGGCCTCCGCGCCCTCGGGGGCCGTCCGCCGGTTGGGAGCAGGCCGCTCACAGGCTCGGCTGAGCCCCCGTCGCCAGGGAGCCGCACAGAGCCGGGGGGCTGCCCGTGGCGTAGGGGTCGGTGCCGGCGGGGCCGCTCTCCCGCGCCGTCTGGCCGGCGAGCAGCGGGCGCAGCCGCCCGGCCGTGTCCTGGGCGCAGGAGAGCGGTCCGGCCCGGACATCGGCGACGACGAGTTCCGCCCGGTGCAGGCGCAGGTCGTCGCGGTCGAAGCGGAATCGCAGCTCGCGGCGGACGGTGAACAGCGACGCCGGGTCGTCCCGTCCGGCACCGGCGGGCCGCAGCGCGTACGCGAAGGTGTGGTCGGTCGTCACCTCGAGGGTGGCCGGATCGGTCTCCTCGGCCTGCATGGTGCCCCGGACCCTGACCCCGTCGTCGGCCAGCTCCACCCGGGCGGGATCGAAGCGGACCAGCCATCCGGTGGACGCGTGTCTCCCGTCGGCGGCCGGCCGCTCGAGGCTCCGGTCGAACTGGTCCAACTGTCCGGAGTCGAGCAGCACCCGCACGGGGCGGGTCTCGCCGCCGGTGAGCACGCCCGGGTCGAGGGCGGACCGTACGAGGTAGTCCTTCGCCGTGAGCAGGGCGGTCACCACCTGGTCGGCGGAGAAGTGCTCGGTGCTGCGGGAGGCCGGCAGCGGTACCCCCTGGGCCCCGGTACGGAACCGCGCCGCCGGACTGTTCGCGTACAGCCGTTCGACGTCCGCGGTGCCGGGTACCTCGCCCCGCGGGGCGAGCGGGACGACGGTCATCCGCAGGGGCTCGGCGGGCCGCTCCCCGGCGGGCGCCCGGTAAGGGTGGCGTACGCCCATGTAGACGGCGGTGCCGAAGGCCACCGCGATCAGCAGCACCAGGACCAGGGCCTGCCGGGACAGGCCCGGCAGGCGCCGGGGCGGGCTGCGGCGTACGGCGGGGGTGTGGTCGGTGATGCGCTCGCGGGCCGAGTACTCCTGCAGCCGGGCAGCACGGACGAAGGACTCGTCGAAGACGACGGACCTGTATGCGTCCTCTCCACCTCCGGGGGCTCCCTCGGGCGTCCCCTCGGGCGGGTCCGAAGGCCCTCCCATATGTTCAGAGTGGGTCAGGGGAGGGCACGGTAAACGCCCGGCCCCGCCTCAAGTTCTGACAGGTTCCCACCAGACGGACACCCGGGCGGACACCCAAGCCGGCCACGGGCGGCCGGGCGGTCTCAGGGGCTCCCGCCCGGGATCACCGGGACGGCCGGCCGGGAGTAGTCGGCGGACGCGGAGGGCGCCGCCCCGCCCTGCTCCACGCCGGTGGAGGCGGGCGGCGGGACCGGGTCCTGGCGGCCCGCGGAGCCGCCCCGGTAGACGGCCGAGAAGGCCAGCGCGACCATGCCGACGCCCATCACCAGGGCGAGCATCCAGGCGACGGGCCGGTGCCAGCGCACCTGCCTGCCGTACGGGCCCGGGGAGCCGTAGTCGTCCTCCAGGGCGTCGGCGTCGCCGTCCGGGTCGTCACCGGGGCCGCCCCGGTAGCCGCCGTACCCGTCGTGGCGCTCGCCGCGCGCGCGGGCCCGGCGGGCCGCGGCCTCGGATGCCTCGGCTCTGGCCCGGGCGGCGGCCAGGAGGCGCTCCACGGCGGTCGGCTCGTGCACCTCGGCCGCGCGGACGAAATCCTCGTCGAAGACCACGGAGGCGAACTCTTCGTCCGACACCCCGCGGTCGTGGTCGTCGTCGGGCTCCCAGCCGTCAGGGGACGGCGTGCCCCCCACGTCCTCCGGCACACGTCCAGACTAGACCTGGGGGGTCGTTTTGGGCAGACGGCAGGGAAATTCATCCATCTGCCGGGACACCGGCCCCGGCGGGCCGCGGGGCCCCGTGCGGTTTCAGCGCCGTACGTGTCCGTCGCCGGTGACGATGTACTTGGTGCTGGTCAGCTCGGGCAGGCCCATCGGGCCGCGGGCGTGCAGCTTCTGCGTGGAGATGCCGATCTCCGCTCCGAAGCCGAACTGGCCGCCGTCGGTGAAGCGTGTGGAGGCGTTCACCGCCACCGTGGTGGAGTCCACCAGCTGGGTGAAGCGGCGGGCGGCCGCCTGCGAGGTGGTGACGATGGCCTCGGTGTGGCCGGACGTCCACAGCCGGATGTGTTCGACGGCCCGGTCGAGTGAGTCGACGACGGCGGCGGCGATGTCGAGGGAGAGGTACTCGGTCTCCCAGTCGTCCGTGGTGGCCTCCACGACGGAGGCACGGGAGTCCTTGGCGTACGCCATCACGCGTTCGTCGGCGTGCACGGTCACCCCGGCGCCGGCCAGGGCGTCCAGGGCGCGCGGCAGGAACTCGGCGGCGATGTCCTGGTGGACCAGGAGGGTCTCGGCGGCGTTGCACACGCCCACCCGCTGGGCCTTGGAGTTGACCAGGATCTCCACGGCCATGTCGAGGTCGGCCTGCGCGTCGACGTACACGTGGCAGTTGCCGGTACCGGTCTCGATGACCGGGACGACGGACTCCTGGACGACCGTGTTGATCAGCGAGGCGCCGCCGCGCGGGATGAGCACGTCGACCAGGCCCCGGGCCCGCATCAGCTCGCGCACGCTGTCGCGGCTCTCACCGGGGACCAGCTGCACGGCGTCGGCGGGCAGTCCGGCACCGCCCACGGCGTCGCGCAGCACCCGCACCAGCGCGGTGTTCGACCGGTACGCGGAGGAGGAGCCGCGCAGCAGGACCGCGTTGCCGGACTTCAGGCAGAGGGCGGCGGCGTCGACCGTCACGTTGGGCCGGCCCTCGTAGATGATCCCGACGACGCCCAGCGGCACCCGGACCTGTCGCAGGTCGATGCCGTTCGGCAGGGTGGAGCCGCGCACGATCTCGCCGACGGGGTCGGGCAGCGTGGCCACGTCCCGTACGTCGGCGGCGATGGCCCGCACCCGCTCAGGGGTGAGCGTGAGCCGGTCGATCATGCCCTCGCTGATGCCTGCCTCCCGGGCCTTCGCCACATCCTGGGCGTTGGCCTCGACGATCTCGCTCGTGCGGACCTCCAGCGCGTCCGCGACGGCGAGCAGCGCGTCGTCCTTGACGGCACGCGGCAGCGGGGCGAGCGTGGCCGCGGCACCCTTGGCCCGGTAGGCGGCCTGGTTGACCGGGGACATCGAGTCGTACGGCGAGAGCGTGGTCATGGGGGAAGGGTAGTGCGGGCGGCGGACGCCGTCGGCCGTCATCCCGAACCATGAGACACGGGTTCAAAAGGGATGGACACCGACGGGGGTGGCCAGGGCCGGTCCGTACCCCGCGGCGACCCGCTGGTGGTAGGTCGGCCGGTCGATGACCTCCAGGCCGACGATCTCCCACGGCGGCAGGCCCGCCGTCTGCCGGTGCTCGCCCCACAGGCGCAGTGCCACGGCGGCCGCGTCGTGCAGGTCGCGGGCCTCCTCCCAGTAGCGGATCTCCGCGTGGTCCTCGGCGTAGCGGCTGGTCAGCAGGAAGGGGTGGTCGTGGGCGAGCTGTTCCAGGGCCCTGCGGACCTCCGCGACCGGGGCGGACTCACCGGAGACGCTGAGGGTGACGTGCCACAGCCGCGGGAGGTCGCGGGACGCGCCGCCCGGGAACCGGTCCCCGGCCGCGACGCTGGTCAGGGCGCGCTCGTCGCCGGACGCACGGGAGCCGGGACCACCGCGGGACGCCGTCGTCCCAGGGCGCACTCGTCTCACGACGGCCTCCTTCACACGCGGACCGCCCGGGGGTCGGGCGGGCTTGTCCCTGCCACAAAGTTGAGCAGGCCGCCGCGGATCGTGGGGCGGTTTTGCGGAACGTCCACCACCGAGGGCGGACGTTCCGTCATATTACGGAAGCAGAACCACCAGATCGTCCCTGTGTACGACCTCGCGTTCGTACCCCGGGCCGAGAGCGCGGGCGAGCTCATGGGTGGAGCGGCCGATCAGGAGGGGGATCTCCTTCGCGTCGAAGTTGACCAGCCCCCGGGCCACCGCACGGCCCGCGCGGTCGCGCAGTTCGACCGGGTCGCCCGCGCTGAACTCGCCCTCGACACCGCAGATCCCGGCCGGCAGCAGCGACTTGCGGCCCTGCACGACCGCGCGCACGGCACCGTCGTCCAGGGTGATGGAGCCCTGCGGGGTGGAGGCGTGCTGCAGCCAGAGCAGCCGGTCGGCGGAGCGGCGCCCGGTGGGGTGGAAGTAGGTGCCGGTGTCACCGCCGCCGAGCGCGTCGGCGGCGTGCACGGCGCTGGTCAGCACCACCTGGACTCCGGCCGCGGCGGCGATCCGCGCCGCCTCGACCTTGGTGACCATGCCACCGGTGCCGACGCCCGCCTTCCCGGCGCTGCCGATCTCCACATGGGCGAGGTCCCCGGGGCCCCTGACCTCCGCCACCCGTGCGGTGCCGGGGCGGGCGGGGTCACCGTCGTAGACGCCGTCCACGTCGGACAGCAGCACCAGCAGGTCGGCACGGACCAGGTGGGCGACGAGGGCCGCGAGCCGGTCGTTGTCGCCGAAACGGATCTCGTCGGTGGCGACGGTGTCGTTCTCGTTGACGACCGGCAGAGCACCCATCGCCAGCAGTTTGTCGAGGGTGCGGGAGGCGTTGCGGTGGTGGGCGCGGCGGCTCATGTCGTCGCTGGTGAGCAGCACCTGGCCGACCCGGACGCCGTAGCGGGCGAAGGAGGCGGTGTAGCGGGCGACCAGGAGCCCCTGGCCGACACTCGCGGCGGCCTGCTGACGGGCCAGGTCCGTGGGGCGGCGGCGCAGGCCCAGCGGGGCGAGGCCGGCGGCGATGGCACCGGAGGAGACGAGGACGACCTCCCGCTCCGCGCTTCTCACCTTGGCGAGCACATCGACGAGCGCGTCCACCCGGTCGGCGTCCAGACCGCCCGACGCGGTGGTCAGCGACGAGGAGCCGACCTTGACGACGATCCTGTGCGCCTCGCCCACGGCCCGCCTTGCCCCTGCCACCTTGCCGCACGTCCCCTCACGCCGAACCGTCGAACCCTTCACCCGCCAGGCAATCTACGCGAAGCGGAGCGAAGGACGCCCGGCGGTCCAGGCTCCGGGACAGGCCCGTACCGCACATCGGGCGCCGGCCGGGACGTTCCGGGACACCCGCGTGTCGTCCGGCGGTCGGCCGGCGTTAACCCGGCGCACGCCCCGCGACGATCCTGGAGTGACCGCAGTGCCCGTACCTCTCCCCCGCCCGCTCCTCCGAGACGGGCTGATGGCCGCCGTTCTCGCCCTCGCCCTGGTCACACAGACGGTGGCGGCGCTCCTGCCGCACGTACCACTGCTCCTCACCGCGACCGTCGTGTCGATGACCGCCGAGGGCGCGCTGTACCGGTGGCGGCGGGATGTGCTGGCCCTGCTCGCCAAGGCGCACGCGGACAGCACCGTCCGCCACGTCCTGCGGGACCTGCTGCTCGTGGTGGGCCTGCTGCGGCTCGGCGAGCAGCACCGGGAGGCGGTGTACGCCCCGCTCGTCGCCGGCCTGCTCGCCTTCTACGGGCTGCACTGGGCGATCCAGGCGGCGTCGGTCCTGGTCCGGCGCACCCGGACGCTGCCCGTGGTGACCCGGAACATCGACGCCTCGGCGCTGCGGCTGTCCCCGGCCCCGCCCGTGCCGCTGCGCCACCCCGGTCACCGGCTGACCGTCTTCGGGCTGCCGTCGACGGCCGGGCTGCTGACCACGGCGGCCACCGGCGCGCCGGTGTACGGCGCGGCCGGCCTCGCGCTCTCCCTGGCCCTGGCGCTGGCCGGCCTGGTGGCACTGCTGCTGCGGTTGCTGCCGGGGCGCCGGCCGGCGGGCGAGCAGGAGGTGCTCGACTGGTTCGAGGCGTGGCTGGCGGAGTACCGGCCCACCGTCGGCCTGTACTTCTCGGGCGGGGAGTCCTCGGCGTACCAGGCCAACATGTGGCTGGAGCCTCTCGCACGGCTGGAGGAACGGGCACTGATCGTGCTGCGGGAGCGGTCGATGGTGCAGCGGATCGCGGCGACCGACCTCCCGGTCGTGTGCCTGCCGAAGGTGTCCACGCTGATGCGCCTGGAACACTCCACCCTCCGGGTCCTCCTCCACCCCTCCAACTCCGGGAAGACCTCGCAGGTGCTGCGCATCCCCACGATCAAGCACGCCTTCGTCAACCACGGCGAGAGCGACAAGCTGTCGTCGTGCAATCCGTACGCGAAGGCGTACGACGAGGTGTGGGTGGCCGGTCCGGCGGCACGTGATCGGTACGCGCTGGCGGAGGTCGGGGTCGAGGACAAGGACGTGGTGGAGGTCGGCCGGCCCCAGCTCGGTGTCGTACGGCCGTACTCGGGCCCACCGGCCGGGAACCGCGGCGCGGCCGCCGACGGGCGCCGCGTCACCGTGCTGTACGCGCCCACCTGGGAGGGCTGGGACGGCAACCCCGGGAACACCTCGGTCGTCGCGGCCGGCGAGAACCTGGTACGGGCACTGCTCGCGGACCCGGGCCTGCGGCTGCTGTACAAACCACACCCGCTGACCGGCTCGGTGGACCCGCGGGCGGGCGCCGCGGACCGCCGCATCCGGGACCTGATCCGCTCGGCCGGCCGGGCACGGTCCGGGCCACACCCCGCTCCGCCGGGGGAAGCCGCCCACCCCGGCGCGGGGTGGGGCCGGCTCACCGCGGCCGGATTCCGGGCGGGCGCGGACCAGGTCGAGCGGATGCTGGCCCAGTCCGCCCCCGAACCGGGCCGGGCGGAAGGGGTGGCGCGGGCGTCGGCGGCCTGGGAGGAGGCGTACTGGGCCTCGCTGCCCGAGTGGGAACACCGGATCGTCACGGACTCCCGGCCCGCGCTGTACTCCTGCTTCAACGTCGCCGACCTGCTGATCAGCGACGTATCGAGCGTGATCAGCGACTTTCTGGCGAGCGGCAAGCCGTACGCGGTGGTGAACACCGGCGACCTGCCCGAGGAGGCGTTCCGCGCGGCGTTCCCGACGGTGGCCGCGGCGACGGTGCTGACACCGGACGCGGCCGGGGTGCCGGCCCTGCTGGAAGCGGTCCGGAATCCGGAGAAGGACGGTCTGGCGCAGGCGCGCGCGGACCTGAGACTGCGGCTGCTGGGCCCGGACGAGCCCTCCTCCCAGGAACGCTTCGCCGCGGCCGTGCGCGCCCTGTGCACGGCGGCCGGGACGCACAGGGCGCGGATGACCGGGCGGTCGGCCGCGGAGGTCCCCGCTCCACGACAGGAGCAGTCGGTGCCGGCGCGGATCCCGCCGGCACCCCTCCACTCCGTGCCGGAACGGCCCGGGCACCTGGCCTAGCGGACGCGGCGGGCGAGCGGCGACGGCGGGCCCGCCGGCACGGGTCCTGCCGCACCGGCGGGCGATCACGTGGTGCGGGCCGTGGCGGCGGCGGACTGCGGCGGAGAAGCGTCGTGGCCGTCGGCCCTGCTGTCCGTCGCCGTGCGTCGTCGCACGGGCGGTCCGGACCGACCGGGCCGGACGAACAGGTCAGTCCCTGCGGGGCAGAATCAGCAGGGCGTCGCCCACGGGTCGTTCACCGGTGGCGTTGGACGGGGCGTTGAGCACCGCGCCGTCGATCACCATCGTGGTCGAGCCGCCGCCGTCGAGGCTGACCGCGTCGCGCAGCCCGAGCGCCTTGGCGACCTCGGCGCTCTCGCCGATGCTGAGCCCGAGGGCGTCGGCGCCGCGCCCGTCGGCGGTGATCAGCACGGTGCGGCCGGACGCGTCCACCCCGGCCAGCGTGCGCGGGCTCCGCTTGTGTACCCAGCCGTAGTAGGAACTGGGGTCGTCCTCGTTCACCATGCCGTCGGTGGCGGGGGTGATGTGGAGCCGTCCGTCGCGGACCAGTTCCGGGCCGGCGTTCAGGACGTCGGTCCCCGGAGAGGGCGAGAACGGGCGCCCCTCGGGGTCCAGCAGGGTCGTCGTGACGCGCAGGTTCTCGCCGATCCGCGCGAGGCCCGCCAGTTCGGTGACGCGGCGACCGGTCGCCTGGACCGATCTGCCGCCCGGCGGGAGCACTCCGCCGCGCGGTGAGCGCAGCTCGACGACGATGTCCTGGGCGTCCAGCACGGCCTCCAGCCCTTCGCCCCGCGGCGTGCGCTGACCGTAGGCGGACGTGAAGGCGACGAGTTCGTCGACGTTGCTGCAGGTCACGTCGTGCAGCGGCAGCGAGGTCGGGATGTCGCCCGTGGATCCGCCGCAGTTGCGGATCAGACCCGGGACGCGGTTGACGCCGCTCAGACGCAGCGAGGTGTCCGGGCCGTCGACACTCCCCTGCCACGTGAACCGGGTGACCTCCGTGCCCTGCCCGTCGGCGTGGACCACCAGACTGGGCCGCCCCCTCACCGGCTCACTCAGCAGGCGCCCGTCGTACACACCCGTGCCGGCCGGTTCTCCGGGCGCGCCCGCTCGGGGATCGAAGACGAAGAACCCGGCGTTGACCGCCGCGGTGGCACCGGCCGCGTTCGCCAGCTCGCTGGTCGTCTCCCGGTTCTCCAGGTCCGGGCCGTACGACGCCCGGAGACTCCCGCGGAACCGGCGCGGGTCGATGGTGAGGACGTCGACGCGCCACGGGCCCCTGGCCGCGGAATCACCGTCCCAGCCCGTGTACACGACGGCCCCCGGGTAGCCGGCCGCCTTCAACCGTGCCCGCTCGGACATCGCGGCGGACTCCGAGCCGAACGACCCGACGCGGACCCGCCATCCCAGCGTGCCTCCGGCGTAGTCGGCCACCTTCGGTGTCCTCACCTCCTCGGCCCGAGCCCGGAAACCGTCCAGCTCCAGGTCGGCGGCCCACTCCTCGGCGCTCGCCCTGTCCTTCAGGACGGTCGGCGGCGCGTCGGGGTCCGGTGAGGTGTCACCGCCCGGAACGGCGACCTCGACCGTCCAGCGGAGCGCCGGATCCTTGCCGCCGCGGACGATGCGGGTGAGGGTGACGCCCGGCTGCAGGGTCCGCGTGATGCGGGTCTCGGCCAGGTCGGAGGGGCCCAGCGGCAGGACGTTCCGCCCCGCCTTCGCGGCCGAGGACGTCTGTATCGACGGCACGTTCACCGTGATGAGGACTCCGATGGCGATGGCTATGCCCACGCCGCACAGTCTCTTTATCATCTGCACCAACTGGAGGAAGGGAGGATTGTGGTGGACCGCGGTCGTTCGACCGCGCGGCCGACGCACAGCGGTGGAGGTGGCCACGACCGAACGGATCCGGGCAGCACTTCTCCGCCTGACGAGAACGTGAAGATTTCGTAAGAGCGCCAAGATCTTATGTGTGGCTCGAACACGTCCCACGGCGGGGGTGTGGTCATCGACCGCGGGACCTCACCGCGGTCGATGCCGTGAGGACCTGCCGCTTCCGCCAGGTGTCCGGCCGCACCCGGGCAGCGGTGCGTCCGCAGCGACGGTCGGCGTCTTCAACGTCCCGCGGTCTCCCGGAACACGTTCGCGGCACCCGCACCCGGCCGAAGCGGTGCGGCGGCTCACCGAACGAGAACGCACCGACCCCGGGTACGCCGCGCCTCACGGACGATGCGGCTCTCGTGAACGCCCCGGCAGAACGGGGTTCCTTGACGTGAGTACGTGCCCGTCAAGCGCGTTCGAAGCTGCTCGGGCAGGGGAAGTACCAATCCAGGAAATCACGGACGTAAGCGCGCACGTATTCCCGTCGGTTAGGTTCCGTGTCCACGTCGTTCAGGCAGAAGAAGTCATAACCGCGCCGCTCCTTCAGATCTTCCATCCGCTTCTCCATGTGGGGCTTCCCCACATCGACGTAGCGATACCTGAACTTCTCGGGTACGGCCCTGCCCGTCAGCATCGCCATATGGTGATGGAAGGAGGTCGCCGGCGCCACGTCGTCGATGGAGCGGAACTTCGAGCGCATCGTCTGCGCCATGGCCTCCGGGTAGTCGCGCTCCAGGTCGTTCATGACGTCCCGCAGCTGCGGATGCGGGGTGTGGAGGAACTTGTACGTGATGGAGCGCCCGAACGTCTTCAGGAGATGCCCGCGCACGTTCCTGCCGGCGGAGTTCGGGGCGGATGCCATGGGATGCGGGGCGCCCACCCCTATCTGGTAGGGCGAGACCGGGATACGGGCGATGCCGTTGCCGTAGAAGAAGTGCTGCGGGGTGACGGGGCGTCCGACGAAGACGTCGTCGTTGAAGTAGAGGTAGTGGTCGGACAGCCCCGGGATGTGGTGCAGCCGCGTCTCGATGGCGTGCGAGTTGAAGACGGGCAGCACCCCCTCGGGGAAGATGTCCTTGTGGTCGACGACCGTCACGCCGGGCGCCTCGGTGTCCAGCCACTCCGGAGTCTGGCCGTCGGTGACGATGTACACGTGCCGCACGAAGTCGGCGTACATCTGCAGTGACCGCAGGGAGTACTTCAGCTCGTCATGGCTGGTGTACCGGGACTCGCCGACCTCCCGCGCCGCGATGCCGGCATCCGATCCGGCGGAATACCGCTCGCGCTTGGCCCGCAGTTCCGGGTCCTCGCCGTCGACCCAGGTGTAGACGACGTCGACGGGGAACGTCACGTCGTCCACCGTCGTCACGGTGAACGCCTCCAGCGTCGGGACATCACGACCCCGGACCGTCACCGTCGCGGGCTTCCGCTCGTCGGCCGGCAGGACGTCCGCGATGCGGTTGCGGCGCGGGGCGACCAGCGAATCCGCCAGCACATCGGCCGACGCCTGCGGCGACACCCTCGCCAGCTCCGCCTCCGCCTCAGGACCGGCCAGCACATCGGCCCCGTCCTGCCAGAACTCCACATCACAGCCCATCTGCGGCCCGGCCAGCACCTGACCCACCGGACCCAGCTGC